>DASXFN010000072.1:0-36738 GCA_036489565.1 Terriglobales bacterium | reverse complement strand
TTTTTCGGAGATCGAGCCAACACTCATGGCGAAATCGACACGGTCGCGATCGCCTACGTTAAGGACGACGCCGCTTTTTGTCGCAGTTTTGAAACCAGCGGCTTCCGCTTTGACCGAATAGTGACCGATCACAAGGCCGGGAGCAACATATTGGCCAGCGTCATTGGTTGTGAAAGTGTGAGCCTGCCCCGTATCGGAGCTAGTAATTGTGACCGTAACGTTAGGGAGCACCGAACCCGAAGGATCAGTAACCGTACCCACGACCGTCGCCTCTTGGGCGAACGCGAATGAACCTACAAACAACAACACGCAAAGAACCGCTAATCCGCGGGTCTTTGCAGGGAGAATGCTTTGAACAAATCGGTACCAATGTTTCATTTACCAGCCTCCAAACGAAGTTTCCTGCCCTTAGCTAAACGAAATACACTACCTTTGGGAAAGATATGCTTGTGGGTAGCTTTTATCGTGGGCTCTAAATCGTTGTCAAGCCAAAACGACAGACAATCGATTTTCTAAATCAGCCACCGACAAAGCCACGTCTTCTTAATTGAAAATAAAGCACTTAGATTTATTGTTGGGATATCTAATATTGTTCTCGCCGCAACTTGTTTTCTTGCAGCTCCCCAGTAGAGATCAAATAGACGGAAGCGATCATAGCCTAATTCCTTAAAAAATCCACATAAAACGTATAAGTGTATTTTTTTAAATGACTTAGCTGGTTCATGAGTTCGCCTTAGGGCAGAAGCAGCGCGTGAATCGCGCATTTGCGCAAAATGTGGGCAATCGAGA
This sequence comes from Terriglobales bacterium, assembly GCA_036489565.1. Classification (GTDB taxonomy): domain Bacteria; phylum Acidobacteriota; class Terriglobia; order Terriglobales; family Acidobacteriaceae; genus JAICKN01. The sequence goes on along the minus strand of DASXFN010000072.1, from coordinate 35,949 downwards.
ATCCTGCTTATGCGCAACTTACTCTCGCTCGAACAATAAGGAGGTGTGGTCTTCGTGAATGAGTTTCCAAGCCGGCGTCTGCCGCAGAATGTTCGCCAGGGATGAATCCACAGGAGTGAGCACCCAGTGCAATTGCTCGCGATCCAGAATTGTTTTCCACTCCGGCGAAACACTGACCACCTTTACGTAGTCCTGCAGGAACTTCTCGCCATACAGGTCATGCCGATCATCAAGAAAAACCCTGGTATCAGGGGCAAGACGGTAAATCAAGTAGCCGCCCCAGGCGTCCGGCGCAAACACCGGACCTGCGATTTTCTGGTCAGCAATGAAGTTTGAAGCCTCCACGGGAAAACGCGAGGAGTCAAAATGGGCCTGCATGATTTGCGTGGATGCGAAGCGGCCTTCATGCGCGCAAAGCGCCGCGCCGCAAAGAACTGCGATAACCGGCCATAAATGCCAACGTAAACTGAACTCAAGAGCGCCCATGCGCTCCGCAAAAGAGCGGAAGCGGTTTGAGAGTGCGGATAGCTTCAGCGCAATAGATGTTTCGTAGGACCCATCGACCAGTACCACCTGCGAGAGCACGGGAGCAAGAATGAGCGTCAACAGCATGCAGGATGTGGGTAGATTTCTGGCAGCGTAAAAGCCGCTGTGCACCGCGAAGAGAAGAACCAATATGCGCGCCAGGTTTAATTTTTTGGGCGCGACTGCGAGCGTGGCGATTGCCAGCAATACCAGCAGCACGAAACTCTGCTGCGCCCAGCCATGAAAGTTAGGCGATTGAAATTCTTGAATATTATCGATGAGCCAACGGTTCGATAGGTAGTTGTAAATATGGAGATGGAGCCGATATCCATAGGGGTTGATAAATGTCACGAGAAAAGAAATGGTGGTAACGACAGCCAACCGCTGCAACCAACTTAATATTTTTCCCCGCTCGCCGGCTGATGCTCCGCTGGCAAAAAAGAGTTGAACGATGCCGCTGATGAGGTAAATCCCCAGAAGCACAAAGCCCAGCAAAAATTCTCCGTGGACATTCACCCAGAAAAGCATAAGGAATGGGAGCCAGAACAAATGCTTCTGTTTATCAGTATGTGGAGTGATCACGGATGGCGAACGTTCTGGTTGGGCGGAGTCGAGAATCTGGAACCAGACAATCAGCAATAGCCAACTCAGGATGTGCGGGCGGGCAAATAAATGGATGGCGGCCGCAGCGAAGGTCAGAACAAGAAAAACAAGTGTGGCGATGACATTTCCCCCTCGCGCGAGGGAAAGGCGGAACAAAAGGGCGAAAGTAAAGGCAATAACAATGGAGGAGACAAAGACGACGGCGTTAAGACCCGCCCAGTGATGGACGGCCGCGATGCCCACATCGTATAGCCATTCCCAGGAATACCAGGGCTTGCCCTGCATGGCGGAGGAGAAAGGATCGGCGCGAGTGATGGAGTGTGTGCGCAATATCAATTCGCCGTTGCGGATGTGCCAGCCGATATCAGCGTCGCCTAACAAGCGCGGAGCGAGCGCGCCACATGTCATAGCCAACAAGAGCAGAATGAAGATCGTGTCGGTGACGGAAGGCAGGAGGAACGCAATCCGTCCTGGCAAATGTGAGCGGGGCGGACGCGGAATGTCCGAGGTGTTCGGGGGGGTGGGGTATTGGCGCGAATTGGCGTCAGGTGGCAAGCGTGGATCCCGGAATGCAAGCCGTAGTGAATCAGATGATGAAGCCCAGCCATGATAGCGCAGGATGGAACGCTCAACGTTTGTGCGCTGGAGGAAAGAAAGATCACCTTGCCAGTTGCGATGGCGAGTCGTAACATGGCAGGTTTGTTTCCACATTCCCTGCGCGTGTGCGTTATGAGATGTGGAACAATCAATCACAAGACAGTTCATTTCCGGAGACCACAATAATGCGCCGCGTCGTCATGATTCTGCTTCTTGCTGGAGCTTTAATCTATCCATCCGCCATCTTCGCTCAGAATTCGTCTGCTTCGTCCGCGGTTTGTACCTTTGCGGACGGAAACCAAATCAGCCTTCGCTACAACCAGGCGAAGTATTCTCCCAAAGACCAGCCGCCCATGGGCAAGGCATGGTCGCCCGATGGTGTGCGTATGGACTTGTTTACCCAAACGGCGCTGAATATCTCAAATACGACCATCCCCGCCGGAGCGTATTCCTTCTATTTCATTCCTGAAAAAGACGCGTGGACGTTTGTGATCAATAAGGACGTAACTGCGGGGGCCCCATATAACCAGCAAGATGACATTGCGAGAAAAAAAATGTCTATGGAAAAGCTGGACGATGCAGAACCCCACCTGAATATTTATTTCGGCCATCTCGCGCCCAAACAATGCACCATGCGCGTAGATTACGGCAAGGTCAGGGCGGTAGGAGATCTCATCGAACAATAGGGTCGGGTTCGAGAAGTCGCGCGGGGAACGCTTGACTGATTTTTTAGAACAATCCGATCAATGCAGGTCCGAGGGGCGAAGGAGATTCCTTAAGACCGGCGCGCTGGGCGCGTCGGCTGCGGCACTGTTTCCCGCGCTCGCAACGGGCGTGGAAGGCCCTCGATCGGCGGACAGCAATCAGCTCCAGTCTTTTGAAGTCCAACCCTTTGAACTGGATGAAGTCACCGTTGCTGAACTGCAAAATGGGATGGTTTCAGGAAAGTTCACAGCCCAGGAATTGGCGCGGAAATATCTGGCGCGCATAGACGAAGTAGATAAGCACGGACCGGCGGTTAACAGCTTGATTGAGCTGAATCCTGACGCTTTATCCATTGCCGACGTATTAGATAAAGAGCGTAAGGAGAAGGGGCCGCGCGGGCCGCTTCACGGCATTCCCGTCGTCATCAAAGACAACATTGATACGGGCGACCGAATGCAAACGACCGCTGGGTCATTGGCATTGATGGGATCGCATGCCGCGAAAGATTCTTTTGTGGCGCGGAAGCTGCGCGAAGCTGGCGCCGTCATTCTGGGTAAAACCAATCTCAGCGAGTGGGCCAATATTCGCTCCGCCCACTCCACCAGTGGGTGGAGTGGGCGGGGAGGCCTGACGAAAAATCCTTATGCGCTCGACCGGAACCCGTGTGGATCAAGTTCCGGGACGGGAGCAGGGGTGTCGGCGAATCTCTGCGTGGTGGGAGTGGGAAGCGAAACGGACGGATCGGTGGTGTGCCCTTCCTCCGCCAATGGACTGGCAGGGATCAAGCCGACGCTGGGACTGATTGGCCGCTCTGGGATTATTCCTATCGCGCATAGCCAGGATACGGCCGGGCCGATGGCCCGTACTGTAACGGATATGGCGATTCTTCTGAGCGCGCTGGCGGGATTCGACGAACACGATCCAGCCACGGCGGAGATGAAATCAAAGCCCGCTTTGGATTACACAAAATTTCTGGATGCGAAGGGACTGCGCGGGACGCGGCTGGGCGTGGCGCGAAAATATTTTGGCTTTCATGATGCGACTGAAGTGCTGATGAATGAAGTCATCAAGGAGATGAAACGGGAGGGAGCGGTAATTGTGGACCCCGCCGACTTGCCCTCGTTTGGAAAATTTGATGACAGCGAATTGACCGTGCTGCTCTATGAGCTGAAAGCTGACTTGAATGCATATCTGGCAAATCGGCCTGACGCGCCGGTGCATTCTCTGAAAGAAGTTATTGAGTTCAATGAACGGAACAAAGAGAAAGAGCTGCAATATTTCGGACAGGATTTATTTCTGAAGGCTGAAGAAAAAGGTCCGCTTACCAGCAAGGAATATTTGGACGCGCTCGCCGCGAACCATCGCCTTTCTCGCCAGGAGGGGATTGATGCGGTGATGGATAAGTACAAGCTTGACGCTATTATTGCGCCGACCGCGGGGCCGACATGGATCACCGATTTAGTAGATGGCGATCACGTTGTCGGTGGAAGTTCAAATGCGGCAGCGGTGGCCGGGTATCCGGACATTTCCGTGCCGGCTGGATACATCTTCGGGCTGCCGGTGGGTATTTCGTTTTTCGGACGGGCGTGGAGTGAACCCATGCTGATCAAGATTGCGTATGCGTTCGAACAGATGACAAAGGCAAGAAAAGTTCCTCAGTTTCTCCCTACGGTAAAAATCTAATCATTCGTAGCGCAGGGCCTCGATAGGATCGAGGTTTGCCGCACGCAAGGCAGGAAACATTCCACTGCAAATACCAACGACGGCAAGAATGACGATGGCGATAATCAGAATTTCGGGCGCTACGATCAGGCGAATGTCTCCCGCCTCGGCATGTTTAGCGAGAGCGCTATAGAATGTCAGCCGTCCTACTGAAAACGAGACGATGTAGGAAAGTATGATTCCGAAAACGCCGCCGATTCCGGTAATGACCATGGCTTCGGCAAGAAATTGAAACAAGATGTCGCGCTTGCGCGCGCCCAAGGCCTTCTCCACTCCGATTTCGCGCGTACGTTGTGTAACTGAAACCAGCATGATATTCATCAGACCGATTCCGCCGATGGCCAGAGTAATGGTGCCGATGAATCCAAGAAGGATCTTCAAGCCAAGACTAATAATGCTGAATTGTGAAAGCTGCTTTTGCGCGTCAAAAATAAATACCGCACGTTCGTCTTCTGGCTTGAATCCGTGCTCAGCGCCCAACGCACCGCGAATTGTTCTTGTAAGAGCAGCGTGGTCCAGGCCTTCAAAATCCAGCCATATGCCGCCCAGGTAGTAATTATTCTGTAAGGCATCCATGGAATTGAAAGGGATGTAAACCACTCGATTATCGTCGTCATCGGGTTCCTGCATACGTGGATGCATTACGCCAATGATTTCAAAAGTAACTCCGTTCACGCGAATGGTTTGGCCCAGCGGCGATTCGCCGGAAAACAGTTTGTCTTTTGCTTCAGAACCCAACACCGCAAAATGGGAGTGCGCGCTGTTGTCCTGATCGTTGAGGAAACGGCCGTCATCCACTTCCAGGTTCCAGATCGTTTCTACAGCGGGATCAACACCCGTGACGGAAAGGCTGAAAGAGCGGTCTCCATTTTGAACTGTGGCAGTTAAATTGGACTGCCTTGAAACATGCTTCACCAGAGGAACTACGTTGGTAAGGAGTTCAACGTCCTTATTGGTAAACCGCACCGGCGTACCGGCCTTGTTGCCGCCCGCCTGCTGCGAGGTGCGCCCGGCAAAGATGCCGACGGCGCGATCTCCATAGCTTTCAAAAATGTTATGAATTGCGTTTCCAAAACCCTGGCCATACGCGAGAAGCAGCACAACCGTGGCAATGCCCCAGGCCATCCCAAGAATGGTCAGGATGGTCTTGCGCATATCGTGGCGCATGGCACCGTAGGCTTGCTGTAGCAAATCGCGCTTCATAATTATTCCTTTGCGTTTATTCTTGTGGATCTACTCCTTGCGAAGTGCCTCCACGGGTTGCAAAACGGCGGCCTTATGCGCCGGATAAAGGCCTGCGGCAATTCCGGCTACGGCCAAGGAGCCAATTGCTAAAATCGCCGTCGAAGCGACCAGGCGCGGGGTGTCAAATCCGGGGGGCTGCGGCAAAGTGGCCAACCCCGCCATGATGGCCCATGCGCCACCCATCCCGATGAGCCCGCTCACGATGGTGAGGAATGCGCCTTCCACAAAAAATTGGAACATAATGCTGCGCTTGGTCGCGCCCAAAGCTTTGCGCAGGCCGATTTCGCGGGTGCGGTCGGCGACCGCGACCAGCATGATATTGATAATGCCGATGGCTCCTAAGGCCAGCGTGACCAGCCCCACGCTGCCGAGAAATTCATTCATGGCGTCGAAAATCTTTCCGACCTGGTCCACGCTACGGATGGTGTCCCACTCGTCGAAAGCGTCCACGTCGTTGTAATCGAAGCCGTGATTCTTCGCGATGACTTTGTGAACTTCCAGCTTGGCGGTCTCATGCAGTTCGCGCGAGACAGGTTGATAGTTGAGATAACTGATGGCATCGGTCAACTCTCCGACGTTGATGGGAGGAAAGTACTGGCGCATGACGCTAAAAGGAACGAACATGCGGAGGTTTTCCGTGCTGTTGTCGCCGCGTCCCGTGCGTTTGATGGTGCCGATGATCTGGAAGCGAATGTCATTGAGCAAAATGAAACTGCCTACGGCGGGGCGGCCGGGAAAGAGCAAGCGGCGGGCCTCGTCTCCAATAACCACTACGGGACGTTTCTGGTTGTCGTCAAGATCGTTGAGCCAACGGCCCTCGGAGATGGGAATGTAGCGAATCTGTCGAATGTCGGCGGGGGCCCCGATTAACTGCCCGCTGCTCTGGAAAAAATCGCTGACGGCGCGGACATCGTTTCGCTGGATGAGCGGAGCAACCAGCTTCACGTCGGGACAGGAAGAAGCGATATCGAGGTAGTCTCGGTAAGTCAGATAGTACCACTTCATGCTGGTAAAGCTGCCATTGAGAACGGGAGCACGCCCCCCCCAGATAAACATAACGTTTTCGCCCAACTCGTTGAATTGCTTCTTGTTGCCGGAGCGGAAGCCTTCGCCGAGTCCCACGAGAAGCAGCAAGGAACCGACCCCCCAGGCAATGCCAAACATGGTGAGAAATGAACGCAGTTTATGCGCCCATAGGGTGCGGAAGGTTTGCGCGAAGATTTCGAGAACAGCCCGCATAAGAAACTAAAAGTTCAATATCCTTAATTTTATGATACGTGAGACGTAGGGGTTGTGTTCCGGATATCGGAACGTAGGCGTTTCGATATCCTAATCATTAGACGCTGCCAGGCGTGGCAATATGCGGAATTTTTGTAGGGATTAGGTGAAGACTCTATTGTTGTTTTGGCGCCGGAAGGGCAGAACTCGGCGGTAACGCGTCGCGTTCGACCAACATGATCCTCTTAACCTGGTTACGATCAAAATGTTGCGAACTTCCGCCGGCTCGGACGACGATCTCCATGCCGGAAACGGATTCCAAATCACCATTCACGACGCTGCCGTCTCGCAACTCGATTGTGTCGTGAGCTGAGGTGCCCAGTTCGTAGCTCACACTGCCACCGTTAGCGTCATCTGGACCGATTTCAAGCGGGAATTTCCCGTCGTTAAAGCCTTCCTTACTGAATTCTAAGGTATGCTTACCGACGCCGATCTGTATCATTTTTGGAGTGGCGCCCACTTCCGTCCCGTCCACCTTCAACAAAGCATCCTGCGGAACAGAATTGACAGTCATTCGGATCATTTTTGGCGGAGCCAATGATCGCAACTCGGCGGGCAACTGCTGGGCCACCAGTTCGATGGAATCCGGATGCCCGGATAATATTAACGTCGTAGAAAATTTAACTAATTGCTTAGAAGCGACGTCGTCAAGAGAGATATAGCCGTTACCAATCCGCACTTTGTCTTTGTCGAGAACATGCAGCGTAAAACTTATGCTGCCAATCTTTTTGTCCCACAAATTTTCTGCGGTCGTATCAATCATGTAAGTATGCTGGTTGCCAACGCTGCCCACCTCTTTGAAACGACCGAATGTGATGCGGACTACAGGCGCGCCAGCTTCGGGCCAGGTAATCGCCTGGGCTGGGTGATCTTTTGCGAATGCGGTTGAGAGAAAGACGAGAAGAAGAGCGAAACCTGAAGCGACGCGGCGAATCATGGCTGATTATCTAATCACACCGCTGCCCTTGAGGCAATACCGCCCAGAATCCTAGTTGCGAATGTCTGCCATAAGCTGCTCGACTTCAGCCTTCAAATCAGCGGTAAGGGGAAGCAGAGGCAGGCGGGCCGCGCCGCCAAAATAGCCGTTCAGGTCCATTGCGTATTTAATGGCGGGAATGCTTAGTTCGCCAGCCACACGCTGGGCGGCTTTGAAGATGCGTTCTTGTTTTAATGCGGCGAGTTCCGCGTCGCCCTCCTTGCGGGCGGCATAAACCTCAAAACATGCGGTGGGAGCGCAGGTGGCGAATGCCAAAATTCCGCCGACCGCTCCGGCCTGAAGAGACGAATCGAACTTCTGCGCGGCACCCGCGAGCAATTGGAAGCCGACTTCTTTTTGACGAGTCTTAATCCTCCCGGTGACTTTAACCGCCGCGGAAGAAGGTTTATCCGGCACGCCTGATAGCGATGCGACTGAAACCAGTTCCCCGCCCTGATTTTCGTTTCCCGCGGCTGCCTTCAACATACGTGGCGTTACCGCTTCAAAAATTTCGGTTACGGTGGCGCTGCGTTTGATGTGGCGCGTGGCTTCGACAATCTTGCGGATTTTTTCCACGTCTCCGCTCGACTCTTTAATCCCAATGATGTTGGGATGTCCCGCCAGTTCGATGACAACTTCCACGGGCATGTCATAAGCGGTGAACGGAGGAACGTTGTAGATCATTACCGGCAGCGGCGAACGGTCCGCCACAAAGCGGTAAAACGCCAGCAAGCTCGCGGGCTTCATTTGCTGACGATAAAAATGCGGTGTGCGCACCAGGGCCACGTCGTAACCGAGTTCGGCGGCGTATTCGGTGAGCCGCAAAGTTTCCACTGCGGACTCCATCCCAGTGCCCGCGACCAATACTTTGTTGGGCGTCGCCACTGCCCGGGCTGTTTTCAGGACCTCACGGCGTTCGTCATCGGAGAGCATAAGAGACTCGCCCGTGGAGCCGAGGACGACGATGCCCGCGATGGGAGTTTTGGAAAAGCACTCGACGTTGTACTCGAGCTTTTTAAAATACACGTTGCCGTCGGGGTAAAAGGGCGTCGTAATAGGGGGGAAGATGCCGTTAAGGAGCATGGAATTGTTCTTTAGATTAAAGCATCTTCACGGGTTGTGTCTTGTGCGGGTCGGAGCTTGGCAAATGTTTGGCGGGAAGTAGAAGCGGGCGCGCTGGCAATGCACGCCCGCCGAATATAAGCGATCCGTTATCGCATGGCTCGTTATCGCAGGCCACCCGATGCGAAGATGACCTCTCCGGTAAGCCAACTGGAATCTGTGGAGGCCAGGAATACGGCAACTTTTGCGATGTCCTCGGGCTGGCCAAGTCGGCCCAGCGGAGTTCTCGAAACCATGTCCCTTTCAAAATCACTCCCTTTGACTCCGGCGGAAACAAGCCCTTCCGTTTCGGTCCCTCCAGGATTGATGGAATTCACGCGAATTTTCTTTGCGGCCAATTCTTTCGCGAGTACCCGAGTCACGACATCCAAAGCGCCCTTGGTCGCCGAGTAAACGACGGACAGCGCCGGCGGATTCGCACTTGCCACTGAGCTGATATTGATGACGCTTCCCCCTTCAGGCCGGAAATGCTTCAGTGCTTCCTGAGTTGCCAGAATCGGTCCCAGAACATTGGTATTGAATTGGCGGTGGAATTCGTTTTCCTGTACAGATTCAAGCGGCTCAAAGTGATAGACACCCGCATTGTTTACGAGGACATCAATTGGGCCGAAGGCTTTCTTGGTTTCGGCAAAAAGACGCTGCACATCGTCCGCTTTCGACATGTCCGCTTGCACGGCGATGGCTTTGCCACCCTTGCTCACGATCTCTTTGACCACGCGCTCCGCGCCTTCTTTGCTGGAAGCGTAATTCACAACCACCGCGGCGCCTTCCGCTCCCAGACTCTTGGCAATCCCAGCGCCGATTCCCTTCGATGCTCCCGTAACCACGGCTACCTTTCCCGTCAGCTTACTCATATGCCCTCCTGTCATCATTTCGATATTTCGATAAACATCTAACTATGAGATGGAGGCGATGGGAATACGATTCAGGAATATTCTTAGATTTTTGAGAGCCGCGCGATGTAGGCGTTAAGGATTTCCCGTTGCAGGATGAGGCTGGCGAACTTACCCTCGCGAACAATCTGGATGAGGCCCGCAGTTTCCAACTCCTTTATATGGTGGGACAGCGTGGGATAGCTGATTTTTTGCGTCTTGTGCAACGCCGTGCATTGCATGGAGTTTTCGCACTCACCGATCTGCCTGAGGATTTCGACGCGGCGGGGTTCGGCCAGAACGCGAGCGATCTGAGCAAACTGCTTATCAGTCAGACGGACATTTTTCGAAACGGCCATGTTTGATTCCCGACAATTAATTATTAGATGTTTGGATTTCAGATTGGATTGTTCTCACTCTAGCAAATTAGCTGCATTGGCGCTAAGAGTTCATGCGGTTTTAGATTGCAGGGGTCCTTCGACTTCGTAGCCGGTGCGCTCGGCGCACCGACTACTTCGCTCAGGATGACATCGTGGTGAGCATTTAATGTTTTGCTGACCTTGTTGGATCTTGAAAGTTACTGACCTTCGCAGGTCACATTGTTGTTCCAGTCCACGAAGGCGCCGTTGGGGTTGTCTCGCCACGCCCAGACGTGCAGTTCGAAGAATGAGGGGATGCCGAAGCGGTTGGGAGCATCCACGAACTGAAAATCCTGACCTTCAAGTTGCGGCGGATTATTGTCGTGAGCGGTCAGCCACGTGGTTGCGTCCACGATGTACTCCACGCCTACCAGTCGCCGTTTGTTTCCTATCGGCTCGTAGATCAGCGCTTCGGGGTACTTGGCATCAATCTGACCATCTCCCACCAGCGAGCCATTGAGGTAGTGAATACCCATGGCCCCATGGTCCGGCCCACTGACGCAGCCAAAAGCCGGCGCGTAACCTGCCCCGGCGGCATTGTTAACGTTGATGAACTGGGCTGTGTTCGCCCGAACGATCTGCACAAGCTTGGCCGATGTGGCGTGCTCATGACTATCGTTTGCGACTGCAAGAATTGGCGCGACCAGTATCAGCGTGCTTAGCAACGCCAAACGCAGGACGCCAGCGGTTGATTTAAGAAAAAAAGTGGTACCTCGTATCGTCATTGTTCAATCTCCTTGTCGTTGTGGTTCTCTCCCTGGGGTCTGTTGTTTTCAATCGTTCTTTGTTCCACAAGTTTTGAATTTTCGCGGCACTTACAGCCGCTCCGCGGTCACTGACACAGGCACTCCATTGGTCAGCGAGTCAAAAACTGGCGAGTATCCAGAGGCCAACTTTGCGATTTCCTGTAACTTTTCGTCCGCCACATTCGCTTTGATTTTAAAATTCACCCGTATACCTTGGAAGCCCTTGCGAACATCTTTATCGAGATCCAGAAATCCATGCAGATCAAGATTGCCTTCCAGGGATGACTCCACTTCCTCGATCTCAATACCGCGCGCTGCCGCCTGATAAACCATGGATGTGGTCAAACAGGAAGCCAAAGCGTGGAGCAGATGTTCGACCGGATTGGCCGCGGCATCTTTACCCAACAGGACGGCCGGCTCATCCGCCTCCAGCACAAATGGTTTGGGATGCGAAAGTTCCTGCGTTGCTCCGTAAAACTTGTCCACCGTGGATATGTTCCGGGCGGCTCCCTGCCACTGGTTATGAACGCGAAACTTGAATTTCGCGATGGCTGGTGTCGCTTTAATGTGATCGATCGTCGTGAACAGGTCGTCCACCATCACCCCGTTCACAATTGTTGAAAACTTCTGTGCAGTTGCCATATGTTCTCCTACCCTTCTTTTCGTTTCAAATGAATTTGCTTTCGATGGACTGAAGGTAACCGCAGATTATGCTTGCAACAAGATGGCATATTTGCCATCCTACATAGGTACTTAAGCCACAATGCATTTCTGACGGCTTCAAGGCGGAGCGATGAAAGAGATCACAGTTCTTCTTCTGGATCAGATGTTTTCTTCAACGGCCATCGGCCCCATGGAAGTGTTCCGGCATGCCGGCACACTATGGAACATCCTCACGGGAGCGCAGCAGGACGCACGGTTTCATGTGACCACGGCCTCGGCCAATGGACGCGCGGTTCACTGCGATGGGGGAATCAAGATTCAGCCCAATGTCGCGCTGAAAGATGTTGGCAAAACCGATCTCATTTTTGTTCCAACCACGGGGTTAAGTGTTGACGATGTAGTGGAGCGCAATGCCACGATCGTGCCTTGGCTACAGCGTCGGAGCACTCGTGGAGTAGCCATCGCCAGCGTTTGCTCCGGGGTCGGGCTGGTCGCGGCCACTGGATTACTCGACGGCAAACGCGCGACCACCCACTGGGGACTCGCAGAGCGCTTCCGCGAAAAATACCCGCAGGTGAAATGGATGCCGGAGCTAATGGTGACAGAAGACCGCGGCTTTTATTGTGGTGGCGGAGTGAATGCCTCGCTTGACCTGAGCATATATCTGGTAGAGAGGTTTTGCGGACACGAGATCGCCATGCAAACGGCCAAGGCATTGCTCATTGAGACGCCTCGCGCCTGGCAATCGGGGTTCGCCATTGTTCCTTTAAAAACCGACCATACTGACGACTCGATTTCCAGCGCGCAGGAGTGGATGCACAAGAATTTCGCCGCGACCTTCCCTCTGGAAGATCCAGCACGACGGGTGGGCATGAGTGTGCGTAATTTCGTTCGCCGTTTTAAAGGGGCAACTGGGGACAGTCCCTTGATCTATTTGCAGAAATTGCGGATCGCCGCCGCCAAGCGCATGTTGGAGAGCAATCATCGCTCGATGCAGGAGATAAGCGACGCGGTCGGCTATCAGGATGTCGCATTTTTCCGCGGCCTGTTCCAGCGGCACACAGGAGTTTCACCAAGCGCGTACCGGGAAAGATTCGGAATAGTTTCGCAGACAAAGATTAATTAATCATAAATTCAGGAGACTTCATGGACATTCGATCAATCCAAAAACCGCTGAAGGAACAATACCGCCGTGATCCAGGCAGCTCACGGATCACGCTTACCGCGAAAGGCGGCCAGACGGACAACCCGCTTTCCTGTTCCGTGGATATTGGTCGCGCAGTTTACGCGGCTGAAGCCCATAAAGGCGTGGGAGGCACCGGGGCCGCTGCTTGCTCGGGCGATCTTTTACTTGGTGCGCTGGCGGCATGCGCCCAACTGACGTGCCAACTTGTCGCGACAGCAATGAATGTTCCCACGCAGCATATTGAAGTCACGGTGGACGGCGACATGGATTTATCGGGAACGCTGGGAGTCTCAAAAGAAGTGCCCGTGGGTTTTGAAACTATTCGCGTGAAATTTGACATAGACGCTCCGCAAGCAACCGCCGAGCAACTAAAAGCGTTGCAAGAAAAGACGGAACAATATTGCGTAGTTCTGCAAACTTTGTTGCACCCGCCGAAGATAAGCAGTGAATGGTAGATCATAGGGATGTTTCGACTACGCATTGCTTCGCAAAGCGAGCAATGCTCCGCTCAGCACGACAACTAAAGGTCTGCGTTTAGGTCTGCGTTTGGGTCCGCGAGGAAAAAGCTCAGCGTACGGTCGGAAAATGGGCCACCTGGAAAAGAAATGCCCCACTCGCGCAGCGGGGCGAGTGGGGCAGGCCTTGGAGTTGAAAGTGATCTTACTAAGTGAACTTAGAAGATCAGCTTCGCTCCGAGTTGGAATTCACGAGGATCGAACGCTGCCGTAACCTGACCAAAGTTGCTGGATCCAACGTTGGTACTGATTCCGCCATTGTTGTAATCGCCCTTGAATTGAGTGTGGTTCCAGGTGTTGAAACTCTCGGCGCGGAACTCAAACCGGCTTCCACGCGCTTCGCTGATTACGAAGCTCTTGAAAAGCGAGAGATTCCAGTCATCACGGCCAGGGCCACGCACTGCATCGTGTCCGAGGTCACCGTAAGTGCCGAGTGCCGGAGCCGCAAAAGCTGCCGGGTTGAACCACTCAGCAACCGTCTTGGGATAGGCGATCTTGCCGACCAGGTCCGGACGGTTGCCAGAATTCGGGATCACGCTGGAGACGTTGTTACCGCTGACTCCCATGTTCAGTGGCGCGCCCGACTCCATCGTGACGATTCCCGAAAGTGACCAGCCGCCTGCAACGGTTTTGAGCAGATGGCTGTCACTGTTCTTGAGCAGTGGTATTTGATAAACGAAGTTGGTGAAAACGACATTGGTACGGTCGAATACTGATGGACCTTCGTCGTATCTCCATCCAACATACGGATTGGTGTCGTTATTCAGGTCAGCACCGGCACCATTGCTGGTGGTCGCATCCGTCGCTTTGGCGTAGGTATAGCCGAATTGAAGCTGCAAGTCTCTTGCTACGTCTCCGTGCAGGTCAACCTGCAACGAGTTGTAGCTGCCATTGGCTTCGTTCTGGGCCAGGCGGATTCCGCCATAGCCGAGATAGTTATAGTCCTGGGCGATACCAGCTCCACCAGAAGCAACCAATGATGGGAGGAGGCTCGCCGATGGAAGATTGATTTCCTGATAGTCGTTCTGGTGGCGATTCTGACTGCCAACATAGGACAACGAGAAAACGGTTCGTGAACTCAACGCCTGTTGAACGCCCAAGCTGAACTGATAGCTCACAGGATTTTTGTAATCGTTGGAGTTAATGCCGGAGACGCTCAAAGGAAGAACTGGCAACGCCGCCGCAGTGATCGTGGCGCCCGTTCCGACATTGAGCCCGGGATTTGAAAGCGAAACATTATGCAACGATGGATTCAAATCTCCAGGAGGATTTACGGCTCCGTTGTACATGTCGTTGCCTTGAATGCGCTCGTACATGGTGCCGAAGCCGCCGCGGAGAATCGTTTTGCCCTGACCGGTAAGGTCATACGCGAAACCGATACGCGGGCCCACGTCACCCCACTGAGTAGGCACCAGACCGCTCGGAATCCCGTTCTGGCCGCCTATTCCGATGCCGTTGGTGTAGAACTGCACACCTGCCAGAATCGGATTCGGACTAGTACTCAAACCGGGGCTTGCCGCGGCGCAACCGATATTCGTGGTAGCAGTCTGAGGCCCTGAGCAAATGTTGCCGCTGGTGTCGAAGGTGGCCGCATTCGCAGGGTTATATAGATTGGGATAGAAGTTCGAGGACTGTTGATTCGCTTCGTAGGTATGGGGAGCGATGTCCCAACGCAAACCAAGATTCAGGGTCAAGCGGTGCGTTGCGCGCCAGTTGTCCTGAATGTAAGCCGCGTAGGAGTTGTTGTTCCACTGTCCGTTGATTTTCACCGCGTCTTCGTTATAGGTCTGCGTATAACCAAGCAGAAAATCCGCGAAGTCATTGCCGGTGAAGTTGCCGTTAAAGAAGAAATTACCTTGTGTGTTTGCGAACGCATTCTGGGTTTTCTTATAGATCGCCCAGCTGCCGCCCAACTTAATTTGATGAGCACCCTTGGTCCAGGAAATATCATCGCGGAACTGATAATCGTCCGCTTTGTTGTTCCACGGCGTCCAGTTGGATGTGTAAGTCGCTCCCGTGCTTCCTTGCAGAGAGATGGAAGGAATACGCGTGTCGAGGTTCGGACCCGTAAAGAGCCGGTTGAAGGTGAAACTCGAAGGCGCGGTAAACAGACCTTGAGGAACAATGTGAATGCGGTTGCCGTTGTAGTTGAACGCCGCTTCGTTGAGCAGTGTCGGGCTTACCACATAGGTGGTGTGCACGACGGCGCTGTACGAAGGATTGCCGAAAACGTCGCTAACCGTCGGGACGTTATCTCCGCTCCATTGGGTTGTTCCATAGGTTTGCGACGTTTGCTCCGAGATCCAGTGCCCGAAAACGGAGAACTTGTCGTTGAAGGTGTGGTCCACGCGGGCAATTTCTTCACGGACTGTCGTCGGAGAATTGTTGCCGCCCTGGAATTGACTTCCGCTGGTAGGAGCCGGGAAAATACCCGCACCGAGGAGTGTCTGGGCGTTGGCGTTAAGCAATCCAGCCGGAATCGCGCCGCCTCCGGGAAACGCGACGAATTGTGGATTCGCTGCGGCGGTTTTTGAAGTGTCCACCGCGCAAGAACCGCTTGCGGTGGGCTGACTATAGGTCGTGATGCCAGCCGCGGTAAAGGCCGCTTGCTGGGTAGACGAGAGTTGATTTTGGCAAGGAACATGGAGTCCTGAATTAGGAATGACCGCGCCATTCACGTCTTTGGAATCAGACGGTAAGTTAGCTGCGAAATTCCCGCCGTAAGTGCTGGTCAATGGAACAGTCTGGTTCAACAATCCGCCTTGAATTAGGCTGCGCCATTCCATGTTGTAAAAGAAGAACGTCTTCGGGTTGTCGCTGTGGTGGAACGCCACCGGACCGCCTACGTTGAAGCCGTAAGTATTGAAACGCAACTCAGAAACTTTCTGAGGCGCGGGATTGAAATAGTTGCGGGCATCGAGAGCGTCGTTGCGGTTGAATTCCCAGGCGGAAGCATGGAATTGCTTGCTGCCGGACTTGATGACTTGCGTGATGGTAGCGGCGGAAGAAAGGCCGTACTCAGCGCTGTAGTTGGAAGTCATGTTGCGGAATTCGGCAATCGCGTCAATGGAAGGCATAACACTGCCGCTGCTGCCGCCGCGATCAAGATTCTCGCCGCCGTCGATGAGTTGCAGGTTATGACCGGCGCGCTGGCCATTGATGCTGACGTTGGCGTCTCCGCTAACCGCGGTCGGAGCCATGAAATCGCCCTGCACACTGGAGGCCCCAGGCGTCAAAGCAAACAGGCTGTAAACGCTGCGGCCATTGGTAGCAAGCTGGGTGATCTGCCGTCCATTGATGACACTGCTGACTTCGCTGGAATCCGACTGTACGGCAATCGGGTTCGCTTCGACCGTCACTTTTTCGGAGACCTCTCCGACCTTCATTGCAAAGTCGAGACGGTCGCGGTCGCCAACGTTGAGGACTACGCCATCTTTCACGGCGGTACTAAAGCCTGAGGCTTCCGCCTTGATCGTGTAATGGCCGATAGTCAGATCGGGCGCCACGTATTGTCCAGCGTCGTTGGTCGTGAAAGTAGAAACTCGACCGGTGTCCGTACTGGTAATTGTGATGGTGACGCTGGGAACGACCGAGCCAGATGGATCGGTAACCGTGCCTACGATTGTCGCCTCTTGGGCGAACGCAAGTGAAGAAGCCATTAAAAGAACCGCGCCCAGCATTGCCAGGTAACCGATGCGGCGGCCTTTTGTTACGAAAAGCTCTGCGTACTCATATAACAACTTCATTTTTACTACCCTCCGGGAATACTCCTTGCCCGTGATTTCGCTGCGCGAAGGAACCTTGCAGAGATAACTTCGCCCGAAAAGTGGTATTACACAATATCCATTTGACGTGCTTCAGATATGACCATTATGATTTTTGAAATGAGAAGAGTACCCACTGGAATTATGCCGATCGTAGGAATTGATCGGAAAGCGCCGCAAGCCCTTCATCAACAGATATATGACGCCTACCGTGTTGCGATTCTGAACAACAGCTTGCGGGCGGGGCAGCGAATTCCATCTACACGAACGCTTGCCTCTGATCTTGGGATCTCGCGCATTCCCGTTTTAAATGCCTATGCCCAACTTCTGGCGGAGGGCTATTTTGAAAGCCGCATTGGAGCGGGAACCTGCGTTTCTACTTCCCTGCCCGACCAGATAGCACGCGCGGATTCGTCCCTACGCCGGCCGGTGAAAGCTCGCTCCGGTCCGCGGCCGACCTCGCGACGCTCCACTCTTCTGGCGCCCATGCGGTCCGCGCCATGGTTGCGCGGTTGGGGCGCGTTCGGCGTGAGCCAGGTGGCTTACGAACATTTTCCATTTCAAATCTGGTCGAGCCTCATCAACCGGCATGCCCGGAACATGGGGCCGAAGTCGCTCGATTATGGCGACCCGATGGGATCCAAAGATCTGCGGGAAACCATTGCCACGTATTTGAGAACCGCGCGAGGAGTACGCTGCGACGCACAGCAGATCATGATTGTCAGCGGTTCGCAGCAGGCGCTCGAGGTGACGGCGCGCGTCCTGTTTGATCCGGGTAACCGTGTGTGGGTGGAAGATCCGGGCTACCGTTTTGCCCGAGACGTTTTTCTCATGAACGGTTGCAAACTTGTGCCCGTGCCCGTGGACTACGAGGGGCTCAACGTTGCGTGGGGCATTAAGCGATACCGCAAAGCTCGTGCGGCTTTTGTTTCACCCTCCCACCAATACCCGTTGGGCGCGACAATGAGCGCCTCGCGGCGACTTCAGTTGCTGGACTGGGCGCAAAACTCCGGCGCGTGGATCATTGAGGACGACTACGACAGCGAATACCGGTATGAGAGTATGCCCATACCTTCATTGCAAGGTCTGGACAGCAATGGTCGGGTGATTTACATCGGAACCTTCAGTAAAGTTCTGTTTCCGTCTTTGCGCCTCGGCTATATTGTGATGCCCTCCGATTTGGTGGAGCGATTCAAAGCGGTTCGAATCCCCATGGATATTGGACCGCCGGATTTTCATCAACGTATTCTCACGGACTTTATTAAGGAAGGACATTTTTCTCGACATATCAGGAGAATGCGCCTTCTTTATAACGAACGGCGTGCCACATTAATCGAATGCATCCGCGAGGAACTTGGTTTCGCCGTGGATATTGTGGGGGGCCAAGCCGGGATGCACCTTTCCGTGACGGTCTCGAAAACAACCGATGACCGCAAGATTGCCGCGAACGCCAGTGAACAGGGTCTGTGGCTGCTGCCACTCTCTCCAACCTATTTAGGCGAAGTATCCCGACAGGGGTTCATTCTCGGATTTGGGAGTACCTCGGTCAAAGAGATGCCGCAGAAGGTGCGCAAATTTCGGGATCTGCTGAACTCAACATAATCGTGGAGTCAAAGAATCCGCGCGCGCTATTCAGAGATGGCGACCGGTCGCGATGCCATGAGTTGAGTAAAGCGTGGGTCTTTGCGCAGCGAGGCAAATTCGGCGTCTTTATAGACTTCGTCCACGTTTTTATATCCTTCTTCCATCGCTCGCCGCAGGCATTCCAGAGAACGGTCGGTCAAGCCATCTTTGGCATACAGCTTTGCCAGAAGATACGAGAAGTGGGCCTGGTCTCCGGGTGAGGAAATTTGCCCGGCGACGCCCACATGCGAGACCTGGCTAAAGACGTCCGGATCCAGGTGTACGGCGCGGGCATAGGCTTTCGTCGCTTTGTCCCACTTTTTTCTGGAGAAGTACGCTGTGCCCAGATTGCTGAAATAAGAAGCGTCGTCAGGGCTGAAGCGGATGGCTTTTTCGTATTCCTTCGTCGCCTTACCGTATCGCCTCTGCACATATTCGACAACGCCAAGATTGTTGTAAGCCTCGGCGTAGCCCGGATTCAATTTGACCGCGCGATCGAAATTTTTTCGTGCGTCCCCCAACCGCGCAGACAAGAGCTCGGTAATGCCCAGTTTGTTATAGAGCTCGGCGTTGTCAGGATTTTTTCTGATGGCCGCCTCGTAATAGTCATGGGCATCGAAGTAGGCTTTAGCGGCGCGCGATTCATCCCCGCTGGTTTCAAGGGCCGCCGCAGAGGTGTTCGCCACGACTGATTCGCGGCCGCGAACGGACAACGGCGCCGCCTGCACCTTCTCAGCGGCGATAACCTGCGAATAAATTGGAATGATATTAAGAACGACGATGGCCAGAACCGTAACAACCGGGTATCGAGTCATAAAAACTTCCTCAATGTTCGAACCATGCCTTGATTTCATACGAGCAGCAATCACTCCATCCAAGGCGTATCCGCGGCACGATGGGCTGCTCTCCGCGGAGCAATCGGAAAGCTCTTGAGCTCTCTTTGGACAGACCTCCCGCCGAGACCAAAGCGCCTTCCGCCAATCCGAATATCATTCGGCCAGTTTTCCGGCTGATCCGTCGCTTCCGGATCGCGCAACATAACAACAACAATGACGCGTCGGGTGGTTTCAGACAATATCCACATGGCACGGTTTGGATATGACCACTTATGGTTTACGGAACGGCATTCCGGGAACCAAACCCCTATGTTGAGTGGCTTATGGCACGAAATGAACGCGGGGACACTTAAGAACGGCCTATTGAGGAAGTTTCCAGGGAAATAATCCAGCTTCCGTGCATGTTAAACTTTGACTAGCTTCTTCCCTTGGAGCTTCCATGAAATTTGGCGTCATCATCTTTCCCGGCTCGAATTGCGATCACGACGCGTATTGGACCATCCAGAATATTGCCAAACAGCCGGTCACATTCCTCTGGCATGACTCGGCTGATCTGCAGAATTGCGACGCCATTATTGTGCCCGGAGGATTTTCCTATGGCGACTATCTGCGGACGGGGGCGATTGCGAAATTCTCTCCAGTCATGGAATCGGTGCGAAAATTCGCGGCGAATGGCGGTCTGGTGCTGGGAATCTGCAATGGGTTTCAAATCCTGTGTGAATCCGGCTTGCTTCCCGGCGCGCTTATGCGCAACGTGAGGCTGAAATATGTCTGCAAGCCGGTGCACGTGCGTGTGGAAAATGCGGACACGCCCTTCACCGCAGCGTGCAAGCAAAGTGAAGTGTTGACGATTCCCATTGGACACATGGAAGGAAATTATTTTTGTGATGAGGTGACGCTCGCGGAACTTCGCGCGCAGAACCGGATTGTGTTCCGCTACTCGACGCCGGATGGAAAAATCACGGCGCAAGCGAATCCGAATGGTTCGCTCGAAAACATCGCCGGCATTTGCAGCGAAGGCCGTAATGTGTTGGGAATGATGCCGCATCCGGAGCGCGCCAGTGAGCAGGAACTTGGCGGCACTGAGGGCTTTAAGATTTTCGAGTCTCTGCTGACGGCCATGGCAGTGAAGTAGGGTCCTGAGCCGTCTTCCCACAAAGGATTAAATCATTCCATTCGCAACGCCGGTTGTCATGCGCATTAAATTCCCTTTCTCTCTTCAATCGAATTCCCCCATGCTGCGAAAATACAACAGAATTTTTTGATCAGAGCATAGAAGATTGATTGGGCGATCTCCCAGCTGAACAGTGGCCTCTGCTAATTCCTGCTCAGTTACAATCACCTTGCAATCCTCATACAAGGTGACGCGATGAGAATTTTCTATTGCTCTGTGACGCGTATTTCTATTTTCCTAACTGGCCTGCTGCTGGCGGTTCCCTTGCTGGCTGAACCGTTGCCTCTTAAACGCGCGGTGGAGTTGGCCTTGAGTCACAGTACTGTGGCGGCGAGCGCTGCCGCGGACCAGCAGCGTGCGGCGGCCGCTTATCTCGAGAGCCGCGATCAATTCCTGCCGCAGATCGTTGCGGGCGCGGGATTGGGCGCGTCGTGGGGATTTCCGCTTAGCCTGGAAGGTTCCGCGCCGTCGGTGTTCAACGTGAACGCGCAATCTTCTATCTTCAACCCAGCATTGCGGTCGTTCGTGAAATCAGCGCGGGAAGATTCCAAAGCGGCAGGATTGCAGGCGCAGGATCAGCGCACGCAGGTGATACAGGATACCGTGCTTACTTACGCGGAGTTGGTGAAATGGCAATCCATGCTGGGGCAGTTGCAAGAAAGCGCCGCAGAGGCTGCGAAGGCGGTGGACCTTATCAACGAGCGCGTGCAATCTGGAGTGGACAGTTCAATAGATGGTACAAAAGCCAAACTCGCAGCCGCTCAGGCGCGGCTGCAATTGGCCCAGGCAAAGGGGGCTACAGACGTTCTGCGCGAGCACCTTTCGCAGCTTACCGGACTTCCGGCTTCGTCCATAGAGTCCGATGCCACGTCCATCCCCGCGCTACCGGAAGTTAAGCCGGACGACGACGTGGTCACAATGGCCGTACAGTCCAACCCGGCGATAAGTGCGGCGGAGCTGCGGGCCAATGCACAAAGCTTGCGCGCGCAAGGCGAACGCCGGGGACTTCTTCCAACGGTTGATTTTGCCGCGCAGTATGCAGTGCTTGCTCGTTACAACAATTACGCTGAGTTTTACAACGCCTTCGAAAGAAATAATGCCACGGTTGGCGTTTCCATCCGCTTTCCTTTTTTCAGTCCCGCGCAACACGCGCGCGCTCAGCAGGCCGAAGCTGATGCGGTTCATGCCAAGCAAGATGTGAAAGCCGCCAAGAACCAGGTGTCGGAAGAGACATTACGAATGCAACGGGCGGTGGAACAATTGGCGGCAGCCCAGGAGGTCGCCGACTTGCAATATCAATTAGCGCAATCCAACCTGCAAAGCATTCAGGTGCGCATGAACAGCTCCAATGTAAACATCCACGACCTGGAAGACGCACGCACTGAACTGAATGGCCGCTACGGCACACTGCAAGACGCAAATTTTGCCTTGGAGAAGGCGCGAATCGGCCTGCTAAGGGCTACTGGCCAGTTGTCCTCCTGGTTGGGAATGAAACCCTGATAAGGGCGGCAACTTAGAAGACCGCTCAAAATGATTACCCGTCAATTTATATAAAAGCATTTTTGAACGGCCGGCATCTAAAGCCTTGATGAGCTATGTCCTTCATTTTGAGGCATAAGCAGCATCGGTGTAGTGCCTTCGGTTAGTACTCTGAGGAGTACCTGTTTGACAATGTTTTAGCGGAGAGATGTTAGTATAAGTTATTCAAATATATGCCATTAAAGACACTATTTCTAAACCCCCCGTCTTTTGAGAACTTTGATGGCGGTGCCGGATCACGCTGGCCCGCGACACGCGAAATTGAGTCCTATTGGTATCCGGTGTGGCTGGCCTACCCGGCCGGCATGATTGAGGGAGCGCGCCTGCTCGATGCGCCGCCGCATTATGTTTCCGCGGAAGAGACCATCAAGATCGCCAGTGGTTATGAATTTCTCGTGCTATTCACCAGTACTCCCGGCTTCCCCGGCGATATTCGCCTGGCCCAAACCATTAAAGACGCAAATCCGAAAATCAAAATTGCCTTTGTCGGCCCCCACGTCAGCGTGCTGCCGGAACGGTCGCTGAAAGATTGCCCAGCCCTGGATTTTGTTGCCCGCAAGGAATTTGATTATGCCGTGGTGGACTATGCGCATGGCAAACCGCTGGAACAGATCCTGGGGATTTCGTATCTGAAAAACGGCGCGGTGGTCCACAATCCCGACGCTCCACAGATTCAGGATTTGGATGCTCTGCCGCACGTCACCGACATCTATCATCGCGATTTGGATGTGCGTCGCTATAACGTCCCGTTTTTGCTTAATCCTTTCGTGTCGCTGTACACCACGCGCGGCTGCCCCGCGCAGTGCACGTTCTGCCTGTGGCCGCAGACGCTAAGCGGACATCCGTGGCGTAAGCGTTCGACTGACGACGTGGCCCGCGAAATGGCCAAAGCAAAAGAATACTGGCCTAACGTAAGAGAGTTTTTCTTCGACGACGATACCTTCAACATTCAGAAGGCGCGCACTGTAGAGTTGTGCGCAAAACTGAAGCCATTGAATCTGACCTGGTCCTGTACTTCGCGCGTGACCACAGACTTTGAAACCCTGAAAGCCATGAAAGAAGCGGGATGCCGTCTCCTGATTGTTGGCTACGAATCAGGCGATCAGCAGATATTAAAGAACATCAAGAAGGGCGCGACCGTGGAACGTGCGCGTCAGTTCACCAAGGACTGCCACAAGCTGGGTCTGGTAATTCACGGCGATTTCATTCTTGGCCTTCCCGGTGAAACCCGTGAGACCATCAAAAACACGATTAGCTTCGCCAAGGAGCTGGACGTTGAAACCATTCAGGTTTCGGTGGCCCACGCCTATCCGGGCACGGAACTGTACGACTATGCGGTAAAGAATGGCTTTATGGTGGGGGACAACAAGATGGTGGACGAAGGCGGGCACCAATTGGCCCACGTCCAATATCCGGGTCTTCCGGCGGAAGAGATCCTCAGTTCCGTGCACCGGTTCTACGATGAATATTACTTCCGGCCGAAGGCGGTCTTTCGCATTTTAAGAAGAGCAGCTTTCGACAGCAATGACCGCAAACGGCTTTACAAGGAAGCCAAAGCGTTCCTCAAGACCAGGTCTCAGCGGAACAAGTGGGTCAAGGAAAAACGAGAAAAAGACGCCACCGCCGTAGAGACACAACCAGCATAGGAAGTCGCGTGACCTTACGAAAATATCTGGTGCTGGTCAGCGTTACCATATGCGCGGCTGTGGGTGAAACACTGCTTTCGCGGGGGATGAAACAGATTGGAAACATCTCCCTGCGCCACTGGCCGTCTGTCATTTTCGCAGTTACCAATCCCTGGGTGGCTCTGGGGATTTTGTTTTTGCTCGGCTTTTTTGTCACCTACAACACTGCCCTCTCGTGGGCCGACCTCACCTATGTTCTTCCCGCGACTTCCCTCAGCTATGTGCTGCTGGCATTTATCGCTCGCTTCATGCTGCATGAACAGATCAGTGCGACCCGCTGGATTGGCATTCTACTGATCTCTTCAGGCGTGGGATTCGTGACCCAGGGACCGGCGCTTACCGCAGGCCCGGAAGCGGCCAACCTGGAAGCCGCGCCCGAAACGGTGGCTACGGGGAATAAATCATGAAGCCGCTCTATACGTGGGGAGCAATCTTGTTGATTGTGCTGGCGTCCACCACCGGCGACATACTTATGTCGCATGTGATGAAGCAGGTTGGCGACGTGCATTCAGCCGCGCGACAATGCGGCTTTCTGTCGGTTCTGCGGAAGATCCTGGCAAATCCGCTTTTCTTTGTGGGCATCGTTGCGCTGGCGGTGGCTTTCTACGCGCTTCTTTTCGGTCTTTCCTGGAATGACGTCAGCCTTATCGGCCCAGCCGCTGCCGCGCTTACATTTGTCACCAACGCAATCGCCGCGAAAATATTCCTGCACGAACGCGTGGATCGCCGCCGCTGGATTGCCGCATTGCTGATCGCGGGTGGCGTGGTGCTGCTGGCTGTGTAGCAAATGCTTATGTAGCGCCGGGTCTTTGACCCGGCGAATGTTTTCGCGATCACGACTCTTGTTTCGCTCTTCCTACTAGCCAAACAACTTCATAAATCCCGCTGGCGGCAAGTCCGGCGCAGCAAATTTTGTATTCTTTCTTCCCATCGCTTTCGCTACGCATTCAGCAGCCCCAAATCCACTTCTCACGGCGCCTTCCATGGTTGCGGGCCAGCCGGTAGCGGTCCAATCGCCAGCGAGAAATATGTTTGTCCAGTCCGTCGTATAGCCTGGACGATATTCGTCCACGCGCGGCAATGGAGAAAACGAAGCTTTTATTTCCTTGATAACGGTCGCTTTGGTTAATTTTGCGTTACGAACATCAGGAAAGAATTCCGCCAGTTCAGCCAGCGCCAGGTCAATAATTTCCTGGCGCGATTTCTCCACGAGCGACCGGGAAGCGCTCACCACTAATTCGAGATAGCTGCCAGCTTCCCCATTTTGGCGGCCTTCCTGAAATTCAGATTTTTGGAAAAGCCATTGAATCGTGCGGTCCAGTAACACGGCATGTTCCAGGTCAGTAATCTTCCTGTCGAACCACAGGTGGATTCCGGTTATTGGAGAAAACTCGAATCGTTCTAACTTTTTCTTTTCTTCTTCCGCTGTTCCATCTGGAAGGATTTTCGCAAGAGCGTCGAAAGGCACCGCGATGACCGCAAAGTCAAAATTGGCAACGCTGTCTGCGATCCGCACCCCGACTCCTTTCGGCAGCAGCTCAAACGACTCCACTCCTGACCGCAGATTGATCTCGCCGTGGTGAGTTTTGATGTAATCTCCCGCGCGGTTGTACAACTCCGTAAGCGGAACCATGGGAACGCCGAACCTCCCAGCACCGGGTGATTTAAGAAATGACTCGCGTATCACTTGTGCTGCGTAGGGAACCGACATCCGATCCAGCTGCTCATTCAGCGCGCTCACTAGAATGGGAAGCCAGAAGCGCTCGATGGCGCGGGATGTCTGCCCATGCCGCTGCAACCAGGACAAAAATGTTTCTCCGTTTTCGGCCGGAGTTCGAGGAATCAAAGTTAACAGCGCGCGCCCGATCGCCAGCTTGTCACGCAGGTTCAAGAAATCCGCAGATAAAAATGACAAGGAGGCATGAAATGGAGCGGGTAAAAAAGATGGCTTGATGACCGACTGGCGGCCGCCAGGTTCAATGAAAGTGAGCGGCTTATACCAGCGAATCTTGTCTTCCACGCCAATGCGCTTATAGAACTCGATGAGATTGGTACAGCAGCCGAGCAGGATGTGCTGGCAGTTGTCCACCACTTCTCCGGTGCCGGGATGTTCGTAGGAAGAAGCGCGGCCACCAAGGTAGGGACGCTTCTCGAAGAGCGAGACGCGGAAGCCGCTGCCCGCAAGGGCGCAACCAGCGGCCAATCCTGCCAAACCGCCGCCGACCACGGCAACTGTAGGGGTCCGTTGCTGGCTCATCACAAAAGGCGCTTTACGACGCCCTTCCCTAAAATCAGCAGCTTCTCCCTGGTGGCAAGCCGGACCTTGCCGTGAAATACGTCGTATCGCCGGACGGCGATTTTTTCCAGCAGCCGCTGGTAAATCGTGACGAGCGCCCAGAGCGCGGGCTGGCTGTCTTCATCAATGTAAGGGATTAACTCTTCGCCAGACTGGTAATACTCTCGTGCCCGGTCGGCTTCCATTTTCAGCAGGGGCTCAAAGCGCGCTGCGTCAGAAGCGGTGAGCAACTCTTCCGGGGTTATTCCAAATTTCGCCAGGTCTTCATCGGGGAGATAGACGCGGCCCTGCGCGGCGTCTTCTTTTACATCGCGAATGATGTTGGTAAGTTGAAACGCCAGACCGCAGCGCTCCGCCAGCTGCTCCGCTGCGGGATCGCGATAGCCAAAAATCTTGATGCATACCAAGCCGACCACCGAAGCCACCCGGTAACAATAGAAAGCCAAATCCTCGAAAGTCTTGTACTGGACGGTAATGCCGTTTTGCGCGGAAGGTTCGCTGCCGGGGCGAAATGCTTCCAATTCTTTTTCCGGATCTTCCTCTATATCCATGGCTGTGCCGTAGGCGAGTTGATCGAGCCAGCCGACGGGAATCAGGAAGCGGCGTTGCGCATCGGTCAGGGCCATCAGCACAGGATCGTCGGTGGGCTGGCCTGCGTGAGCGCGATGGAAGTCATCCAGCCAGGTGTATAGCTTCTGTCGCCGTTCGCGGATGGGCATTCCTTCGTTGTCCGCGATATCGT
Organism: Terriglobales bacterium; assembly: GCA_036489565.1. Taxonomy (GTDB): domain Bacteria; phylum Acidobacteriota; class Terriglobia; order Terriglobales; family Acidobacteriaceae; genus JAICKN01. Next base: position 9,116 of record DASXFN010000072.1, on the reverse strand, counting down.
CGCATTTGCGCATGAAGGCATAGACCGCGCAAAGCGCCTGGCGCTTGGGCTTGGGCAGCGCCAGAAATGCATAGTAAAAATTTTTGGCGGAAGTACGGGCGATGCTGCGGCAAACCGAGTAGGCGACCGCAATTTGCGAATCGGTTGGTGAAAATGTTGGGAATTGGCCCATTTGCTCCGCGGCGGAACTCATAACCATTTTCCTGCCGCCGCGCGAAGAACGAGCGCCAGCTTACGAGGTTTGGAAATAGCGGGGCGACGGCCAAGGACGGCGAATTGTTGCTTTTCGATGGCGTTCAGAATTTCCTGCCCACCACGGCTGAACAACTCAAGATCAACAGCCAACTCCCGGTCCACCTGTGTGATGAGCGGCAGGCCACGCTCAAACCAATCGCGCGCGCGAGTCACTTCGAATTGCATCAATTCGCAGAACGCAACAGTGTTTTTCTCGCCTGCAATGTCCGACTCGCTTACTCCAAACTTTTGCAAATCTTCAAGCGGAAGATATATCCGGCCCTTTGCGTAATCCGGTGTTACGTCCTGCCAGAAATTCGCCAGTTGCAGGGCTGTGCAGGTGAAATCCGAGAGCGCCTGCCGCTCGGCATCGCGATATCCGCAAAGATAGAGCACGAGATGGCCCACGGGATTTGCCGAATAGCGGCAATAGTCCAGCACATCCTGAAAAGTGGGGAACCGAGTAATGGTCTGGTCTTGCCGGAAGGCCTTGAGCAAATCAGAAAAGGGTTGTTTGGGAATGGCAAACTCGCGCACAGTTTCTGCCAGCGCTACAAATACAGAATGGCGCGGATGTCCCGCATAGCAGGCATCCAATTCACTCTCCCACTGACTGAGCAATTCGAGCGAGGCCGCAGGATCACCTACTTCATCGCCTAGATCGTCGGAAATGCGGCAATAAGCGTAAACGTTGCAAAAGTGCTGCCGCAAGCGTTTGGGCAGGAACCAGGTGGCGACGGAGAAATTCTCGTAGTGGGTGTGCGCCAGCTTTCGGCAGTACTCTTGCGCTTCAGCAAGAGAAGGAGTGCGTTCAGGGATAGCGTATTCCGCCGGCAGGCGGCTCCAGCCAGCCGATGCAGAAGTCGTAGCGGTATCGTGACTGGCAGTGGGGGACATTGTCAGTTCAGAATTGCCGAAAATGAAAGATTACCGCCCCAGCCTCAGTGGCCCGGAATAATTGCGGTCTTAATGTCGCCGTTGCGGTTTAGCATATGCCGCAACACCTGCTGCAAACGCGAAAGCGGCGCTTCGCCGGTAATGTAATCGGTGGAGCGAACTTTTTTCTCCGCCATCAATCCAAAAGCTTTTCGCACGGTTTCCGGCGTGTGATGGAATGTGGCCTTCAGCGTAATCTCCGAGTAGTGCAGCCGGGTCGTATCAAGCTGGACCTTGGTCCCGTTGGCGCATCCGCCGAAGAAGTTCACAGTGCCGCCTTTGCGGACCATGTCAATGGACCACTCCCATGCCTGGGGACGGCCCACTGCCTCAATCACAACGTCGCTGCCCCGCTTGCTGGGCGTCAAGCTTCGCACTGCTTCAATCGGATCATGGGTCTTGGTAATTTGTACAACGTCGTGCGCGCCCATTCGTTTCGCGGCTTCCACCTGCGAGTCGCGCTTGACGACCGAAATTACGTTGCAGCCGGTGGCTTTGGCCACCTGCACGAACATCAGGCCGATGGGGCCGCCGCCAATCACCGTGACGGTGTCGCCGATTTCTACTTTGGTTTCGTGCAATCCGCGCAGGACGCAAGCCAACGGCTCAATCATGGCAGCTTCTTCGAATGTTACCGAGGCCGGCACCACCAGCATATTCTGCTCAACAATGCGACGCGGAATGCGGATGTACTCCGCGTAAGCTCCGTTGTTGAAGAGCAGGTCTTCGCAAAGATTTTCCTGGTGCTTGGAGCAATAAAAACATTTCTGGCAAGGCGCGGAGTTCAGCGCCACAACTTTCATGCCCTTGCGGAAGCCGCGGACGCCCGGGCCTATTTCTTCAATCACTCCGGCCAGTTCGTGTCCAAAGAGCGCGGGAGGAACGATCATGCGCGCGTGGTACCCGCGCTGATAGACCTTCAAATCCGTGCCGCAGGTCAATGCAACGTGGACTTTGACCAGGACTTCGCCTTCTCCCACGCGGGGAATCGGCACCTTTTCAATTTTGACGTCCTCTTTACCGTAGAGGACAGCCGCCGTCATCTTTCCGTTCACACTCGACTTCCTTCCCTAGGGCCGCCCGGCTGAATCACGATCTTTAATGAATCAGGCTGAGGACGGGCAGCCAGCTTTAGAGCTTCAATGCTGTTGCTCAAAGGAAAACGGTGACTGATCAATCGTTCCAGATCCATTTCGCGATTCATCACAAATCGCACCGACTCCTCCTGCAAATCCACAGAAGCGCTGTAGGAACCCAATAACGTCTTCTCATCCACGCAAACCGCCGCCGGGTCAATCATCGCTTCTCCCCGCGCCGTCTGCGCAAACAACAGAACCCGCCCGCCGGGACGAACCGCATCCATGGCTGGCTTAATCAGGGTGTTGCCGCCGACCGCCAAAATAGCGACGTCAGCGCCGCGACCTTCGGTCTGCTCACGCACGGATTTCAGGACATCCGTGCACGAAGCGTCAACACTGTTCCCCAAGCCGAATGTTAAGGCTATTTTAAGCCTCTCCGGATACAAATCGGAAGTTATTACCCTAGCTCCTGACCTTTGGGCCAGTACCGAAAGGATGATACCGATTGGCCCTTGCCCAATTACCAGTGCAGTTTCGCCTTTTTCGAGCCGTAAGGCGTCAATTCCCTTCATACAGGTGTTCACAGGCTCCACAAAACATGCCTGCTCAAAAGAAACGCCGTCCGGAATGCGCACAGTTCCCTGCTGCACGATCCAATCCATCACGCGGACGTACTCGGCAAAACCTCCGCCGGAAGGCTCAAATCCCGCCGTGCAACCCACCTTCTTATACGTCTCGCACTGCGCGAAAGTTTTGTGACGGCAGTAGAAACATTCGCGGCACGGGATGTGGTGGAAAACCATGACCCGGTCACCAATCCGAAATTGCGTTACGCCTTCGCCGACCGCCGCGATCGTTCCTGAAGTTTCGTGCCCGAAGATGCGGGGCGCGGAGTGCGAGCCAGTATGGATTTTTTTCAGGTCGGTCCCGCAAATTCCACAGGTGTTCACTTTGACGAGCAGTTCGCCTGGGCCGATTTTTGGGACCGGAACGGTTTCCAGTCTGACGTCATCCACGCCGCGATAAACCGCCGCCTGCATGGTGGCAGGGATGGTGAGCAGCGTTTCGTCCGCTTCGATTTGTCTGGCTGTCGCCAAAATTCCTCGCTACCTTTCGCGTTACAAATTTACCGGATGTAAAGTCGAAGCCCGCGACATGGTTTCCGTTTCAACTTCTTTCTCCAACTCGGCGCAAAGGGCACGAACCGCGCGGGCTGAATCTATTCCTAAGCGGATCATCTTGCCCCAGAGCCACGGACGGAATGCCGCGAACAGAACAAAACTTTTGGTGCGAAAAACGCCGTCGTGTGAAATAAATTCGTTCATGGGAGGCATCGCGAAATCGCTCTCATCTGAAATTGCCTTGAGCGCGGAAAACGGCAACCCATGTGCCTCCGCTCCTTGCGCTACCGACGCAGCTTCCATATCCACGGCCTGAGCACCATAGGCGTGGGCTAATCTCGCCTTCTGCGCGACGCTCGCAATTTCACCGGCGCTTACCAGCACTCCATCACCCTTCGCGGTATCGGCCCGGCTGCCATCGCGCGCATCCACCACCCAGCGTGGGGAAAAAATCGCTCCCACCTTCAGCTTTGGATCCAGCCCTCCCGCCAGTCCTACCGACTGCATGCTGGCCGGACGGTAAAGGCTGATTACCGCTTCAGTTGCGCGGCGCGCGCTTTCACTACCAATTCCGCCACAGACCACAACTACGTCCTTGTTTTCAAAGAACTGGTATTTGCGGCCGTCGTGTTCCCGCTCAGATAGATTCCAGCCTCGAACGAACGGTGCAATTTCTCTTTCCATCGCCGCCACCAGCGCGATTCTGTAATCATGGGCCACTTCGTCCCTCAAGCCTTGCTTCCATTCGAAACGTATCCGTTGCTTTGGAACCACTCCACCGCGCGGCGCAACGCGCCCTCCACGGGAACGATCTTCCATCCCAAATCGCGCTCCGCTTTCACCGACGAAACAAACATCTTTTTCTTTCCCATTCGCACTGCGTCAATGGTGGCGCGGGGCTCGCGTCCTAAAATGCGTCCAGTAAAAACTTCGTCCACAACTCCCGTAGCCAGCGCCACTACATACGGCACCTTAACACGCGGAGAAGACAGTCCGGCGATCTGCCCGAGTTTGTCCAGAATCTGCTTCAGAGTCAGGTTTTCTCCGCCAAGGATGTACCGCTCCCCGCGCTTCGCTTTTTCAAACGCTGCCACATGTCCGCGAGCGCATTCCGTAGCATCTACTAAATTCAATCCTGTATCCACATACGCCGGAAACTTCCGCTTGAGAAAATCCAGCACAATCCTTCCCGTCGGCGTTGGTTTGATGTCCTGTTCCCCAACCGGTGTTGTCGGATTGACTACGACAACATTCATTCCTTCGCGTCCCGCCTGGATAGCAACCTCTTCCGCCATAAATTTCGATCGCTTGTACGGCCCAATCATGTTCTGCAATGTAACCGGCGAATCTTCATCGGCAAAATCGCCATTTGATGTGAAGCCCATGGTCGCGACGCTCGAGGTATAAACCACGCGCTTCACGCCGTTTTTCTTCGCGGCCTGCAAAATCGCGCGTGTTCCTTCCACATTCGAGCGATACATTTCTTCCGGATCGCGCACCCAAAGGCGGTAATCGGCTGCCACGTGAAACACAGCTTCACAACCGGCCATACCCTTTTCAAGCGATGCAGCGTCCCGCAGATCGCCTACTACACGCTCCGCATTCAGTTTTTCAATGTTGCGGAGATCGCTGCTCGGCCTTACCAGCAGTCTTAGATCGGCGCCGCTTTCCGCCAGCACGCGGGCCACGTGGCTTCCTAAAAATCCTGTCGCGCCTGTGACGAAAGCTTTCATGATCGGCGGTTAGCATTTGCCACGCGCGAATTACTCCAGCTTTTCCGGCTGAATGGAGATGTCTTTTTCTCCCGCAGCTTTCTTTTCCCAATATTTCTTCACCCAGGATTCCCAGCTTTTGCCCGCGGCCATGTCCCGGCCAGTAAAAGCGAGCGCCGCTATTTCCGAGTACGAAACTGACGTCTTGCCGCTGCCGTCCTTGGGGAGAAGCCGAACAGAGGAATCGGCAAGAGTTTGCCCATTTCGGCGGTCGAAAATGTAGCCTTCAACTTTGCTTCCGTCCTTGCGCGTGATGAGCACATCGCCGCGATAATCGAAGGCGCTCTCCAGCGCCGTGCGCAGGTCTTCCTCGGAGGCGAGCGCAGGCACAGACCCCTCAAGTTTTTCGTGGACTGTTCCCGGAGCTACTTCAAGGGTATCGGCGTTTACAGCCGTGGGAGCCTGGTGGGTATCCATGATGATTAAGCCCGGGTTTCCTCGGCGACTTGGTTGCCAGCAGAAGCTTCAATCTGCACCAGAGGATCAAAAGCGTGGACGGGCCGCGTGGGCTCATCGAGAAGCCGTAATGCCGCTTGATCTTGATAACCGCTGAACAAGCGCGCCTTCGCTTCACCCCACAAGCCGCGCAGGGAACCGAAGGTGTCATTCACCGCGGAAGCTTCGTAGCCGCTGTGCACCATGCAATTCGCGCACTTGGGATTGCCCGATTCGGTCCCGTATTTTTCCCACTCGGTTGCGGCCAACAGTTCGGAGAACGTATCCGCGTAGCCGTCCTGCAACAAATAGCAGGGCTTCTGCCAGCCAAAAACATTGTAGGTTGGCATACCCCAGGGAGTGCAGGAGTATTCACGCTTACCCATGAGGAATTCGAGAAACAAGAATGACTGATTAAATTTCCAATTTTTCTTCCGATTCGACAGCATGCCACGGAACAACCGCCGCGTACGCGCTTTGCCTAAGAAGTGGCTTTGATCGGGAGCTTTGTCGTAGGAGTATCCCGGCGATAGCATCATGCCTTCCACTCCAAGCTCCATCATCTCGTCAAAGAAATCACGCACGCTCTTAGGATCAGCGCCGTCAAACAGAGTTGTATTTGTCGTTACGCGGAAGCCGCGCTTTACTGCTTCCTTGATTCCTTCGCGCGCCTGGTCGTATCCGCCTTCCTGGCAAACGGAGAAGTCATGGTGCTCGCGTTGTCCATCCATGTGCACAGAGAAAGTCAGATACTTGCTGGGTTTGAACAGATCAATTTTCTGCTTGAGCAAAAGCGCATTGGTGCACAGATAAATATATTTTTTGCGCGCGACTAACCCTTCAACAATTTCGCCGATTTGCGGATGCAGCAATGGCTCCCCACCGGGAATGGAGATCATCGGAGTGCCGCATTCGTCCGCCGCCTTGAAACACTCTTCCGGAGTAAGCTGCATTTTGAGCACGTGGGCCGGGTATTGAATTTTTCCGCAACCGGCACACGCCAGGTTGCAGCGGAACAAAGGCTCAAGCATCAACACCAATGGATAGCGCTTGCGTCCCTTCAACTTCTGCTTCAGGACGTAAGTGGCAACTGTCCAACCTTGTGAAATCGGCACTGCCATATTTTTAAGCTCCCACTTCCAGACCCGCATTGGAACGTTCCGCTACAGGCGCGTTTCGGCTGCTCTCCGCCATTACTTTGGCGTACGTCGTAAGCGCGATCATCGGAAAATACTGCCGGTACAAGTGATACGCCAAATAAAACACGCGTGGAAAACCGGTTCCGGTATACGGCGGCTCGTCCCACGACCCATCTTTTCTCTGCGTTCGCAACAAGTGCGCAATTCCTCGCGCCACCGAATCACTGCGAATATCATTCGCCGCCAACAATCCCATCACTCCCCAGGCCGTCTGGGACGGAGTGCTTGGGCCCACTCCTTTGATGCTTGGGTCATCGTAAGAGCCGCAAGTTTCTCCCCAGCCTCCGTCGGAGTTTTGTACCATGCGCAACCACTCCGCCGCTTGCTGCACGTAAGGCTCGTGATGATCAATGTCCATGGCTTGCAAGCCCCTAAGGACCTGCATGGTCCCATAGATGTAGTTAACGCCCCAACGGCCAAACCACGATCCATCCACTTCCTGCTCTTCGCGGATGAACTTAAGCGCCCGTTTCACTGCGGGGTGCGTCTTGTCGTATCCATACGCCACCAACATCTCCAAGATGCGACCCGTAATATCCACGGTCGGCGGATCGAGCATGGCGTTATGGTCGGCAAACGGAATATGCTCGAAGACCATGCGGTCGTTGTCCTTGTCGAACGACGCCCAGCCGCCATTTTTGCACTGCATGGAGAATATCCAGTCAATCGCGCGCTGCACAGATTCCAACTGATACCGCCCATTAGGGTGCTCGACTTTGGACAGACCCAGGCAAACCATGGCCGTGTCGTCCACGTCGGGGTAAAACTCATTGTTGAACTCGAAGTACCATCCGGCGGCCTGGCCTTTTTTGTTTTTGACCTTCCAATCGCCGGCTTTTCGCACCTGTTTTTGCAATACCCAGTCGGCGCACTTCACCATGCGGGGATCATTCGCCGGCACCCCGGCTTCGCCCAGCGCAAACAGCGCATAGGCCGTGTCCCATACCGGAGATTTGCAGGGCTGCATGCGGAAAGTGTCTGCTTCTTCAATTCCCAATTTTTCGAATTCGTCCATCGCCCGAATTACCTGCGGATCGTCGAGGGAATATCCCAGGCAGCGAAGCGCAATGATCGCGTTCAGCATGGAGGGATAAATCGCCCCCAACCCATCGCTCATCTCAAAGCGCTCCAGAATCCATTTTTCGGCTTTCTTCAGCGCGAGATATCGAAGAGGCCGAATGTGCACGGCCTCAAACCAGTGGGTAAGACGGTCGAGCACCAAAAAGAAATTCCGCCATGAAATCAGCTTGCCGCTCCACTCCAGGCGCATGCGGGCTTTGTCGCGTCCGCCGACAAAAAGCTCGTCAATGGCCATTTCATCGGGAATCTTTTTGAAGGGCTTCTTCGCGTAGCAAATGGAAAGCGGCACCAGGATCGCGCGCGACCACGAAGAAATTTCGTAGATGTTGAACCAGAACCAGTTGGGAAACAGGACAATCTCCGGCGGAACTGCGGGGACCGCGTCGTAGTCGTACTGCCCCAGAAAGCAGAGATAAATTTTGGTGAAAGTGTTGACCTTGGTGACGCCACCCAGTTGCAGAATCTTTTCGCGGGCACGCTCCAGGGCCGGGTGATCGGGCTTGTATCCGGCCAGTTTGAGGCCAAAGTACGCTTTGACCGAAGCACTGACATTTGATGGGCCGCCCTGATAAATTGGCCAGCCGCCGTCTTCATTTTGATATTTGAGGATGTAATTGGCGCACTTACGGAAGCGTTCGGGATTGCCCGTGCCCAACAACGTGTGCAGCAGGATGTAATCGGATTCCAGCGTGGTATCGGCTTCCAGCTCGCCGCACCAATATCCTTCTTCACTTTGCTGGGAAAAGAGGACTTTGCGCGCTGCGTCCACGGCGACTGCGACCCGACTGCTAAGGTCGTCAATCTTGCCAAAACGCAACTGCGGCCCGCTTGATGCAGACGCAGCTACAGACACAGGGGAGGATGTATCTTGCATATACAGCTTCTACTCCGCAACCGAGACAGCAGGCGCACTTGCAATCGCCGCTACAATCTCCGGAGGCAAGCCGAAACGAACATTTTCCGGCATCACCTCAACTTCATTCACGTTATCGAAGCCCTTCGTGCTTAAAAACTGTACTACTTCCTGCACCAGACATTCGGGCGCCGACGCTCCAGCGGTAAGGGCAATCGTCTTGATGCCTTCAAGCCATGAAGACTGAATGTCCTTGCAACTGTCAATCAAATGCGAGTTCCGCCCCAGGTTCCTCGCTACTTCCACCAACCGGTTCGAGTTCGAGCTGTTCTCAGAACCGACGACTAATAAAAGCTCCGCATCCGAAACCACATGTTTTACCGCCGTCTGCCGATTTTCCGTGGCAT
>DASXFN010000067.1:0-3427 GCA_036489565.1 Terriglobales bacterium | reverse complement strand
AGCGCCTCTGGTGAAGAGGTGAAATTCAGATAATAAGTTTCAACGCCGCGCGCGTCTTGATCGTGGCTGGAGTTCGCATGCACGGAAATGAACAGGTCAGCCTGCTCCTGATTGGCAATCGCGGTCCTGGTTTCGAGCGGTATAAATGTGTCATCACTGCGCGTGTAAACGACGTCCGCGCCCAATCGTGACTCCAGCAGCTTGCCTAATCGCCGGGAGACATCCAGCACCAAATCCTTTTCCAGCAGTCCGTGCGGACCGATCGTGCCAGTGTCGTGACCGCCATGCCCCGGGTCAATCACGATTTTCCCGATTTTTAGTCCCAGTGCCCGTATCAATGACCGGTCTCCCTCGGCGGTGGGCTGGGCCTCGCGTATGGGGACTGCGTTATCCTTAACCACCAGACGACCATTTCTGGCTGAATGTTTTGAAGCCGTTTTTTCCGGGACCACGATGTCGGTATCATCAGTCGGATTGGCGGCCCGCGTGACAACCGCCGCTTTGGTTACCGCAGGGGCGTCTGCGTGGTCCGTGTCCACGATGGTCTTGGGAGAAGCTGTGGCTTCGACGGTGTTCTCCGCGTGCTGCAAGTCAATCACTAAGCGGTTGGGCCTGTTGCTGGAAAACGCCGCCTTGAATTCGACGTTATCTTCGACCTCCAAAACCACGCGGGCCTGACCCGGTTTGAAATTGGCGGCGCGGATGGTCTTTACCAGGCGGCCATCGCCCTTTACATTTTTCGCAGCGAGCGAAGATGGCAGCTTGGCATCGAACAGGGTAAAGAAAATGCGGTCTGGATTGCTGAGCCGCTGCGCGTTATAGCGCACCTTGTGGCTCAAATCTTTCCCGCCTAAATCAATGACAACCCGAGCGCCGTTCGCAATGGGCGTGTAATGGATCGCCGTAATTTTCGCGGGCGTAACGGTGGAGACATCGGTGGTGGCTTCCTCGGTTCCGTCGTTCCCGTTCCCTCCATCATTTGACGCGATGTTCTCGGCGGCGTCATCTGTCCGTGCTTTGTTTTCGCTTGCCGTGTGTCCCTTACTCTTTTCCGCAATCGCCGTCTTTTTGCGGGTACTAGCGGTTTGCGCGAGTTCGGTCAATGCATGGCGCGCATCTCCGGCCAATTCATTGTGGGGATAGCGGCGTACAAATTCCTGGAATGTGTCGGTGGCCTGTTCAGGTGCGTTCAGGTCATCTTTGTAGATTTGCCCAATGGAGAGCAAAGCCTGGAAGCGCGATTTGCTTCCCGGATATTCCCGCCGCAGGAATTCATATTGCTTTATGGCCGCGCGTAGAGTTTTCTGATCGTTGAACTGCCGTCCCATGCCCATCATCAAGTCGGCAACAGCGGCCGCACTGGGGTCGGCCTTACCGGAGGCCGGAGCGCCCAGGTAAACGCTGCGATAAGCCTCAATTACTCGCTGGTATTGGTGTCTCGTGCGCTGGGTTTGCGGGCGTGCGTTTAGGCTGTCGCGCAGTCCGCTCGCGGCGGAATATTGAGAATCCGCCCAGTCTTCGCTGTGATGAACGCGCGCGAAAGCGGGCAGCAGGGAAAACAGCAATAGCAATAGGACGGTGCTGGAGCGCCGCGCGCCTGAACCTGGAGATAACATCTTCTATCGTTCCCTACCGTGCACTTCAATACGAGCGGTTATGGATTGGGCCAGCTCACACTCAATCCGTATTGCTAATGTGCAGAACGCCCTGGGAGTCTCTCTCCACATGGAGCGGTTCATGCACCGGACTTGCAAAAAGATGAGAGCCTGGGTCGGAGCCCTCATAGTAAAGCTGAGTAATGCGTTTCACGTAATTACGTGTCTCCGCGAAGCGCGGAATTCCCGCATTGCGCGCCACCGCGGCCGCGCCTGCGTTATATGCGGCCAATGACAACTTCACGTTGCCGCCATAGCTTTCCATCAACTTTTTCAAGTGGCGTACGCCCGCGTCCACATTCTGCTCGGGATCGAAGGGATTGGTCACATTGAGCTGCCGTGCCGTCTGGGGCATCAGCTGCATCAGTCCCATGGCCCCTTTGCGGGAGACCGCGTTGGGGTTGAAATTTGATTCCACCTTGATGACAGCGCGCACTAAATTCGGGTCCACGTTATGCCGAGCGGCGGCTTGGTCAATGGCAGCGTCAATATCCGCCTGGTTGAATGTGCTGTTCCGGCTCAGGCCGGCGAATTGCGGCCCTACTTCCGCCGCCGCAGACTGAGCGGCGCGGACGTTTGCCGAAGGGACCGGTTTCCAGCGATGTTCGGCCGCGCTCCAATACGCCAACCGGCTGCGTGGAATGGTGTCTCCTCGCATTGCCTCTCCGCTCCCTCGCTTACTTGCGGGCGCGACGGTGTCATTCACATAGACGGTGCGGCCTGAGCCGTCCGTGGTTGTAGTGATGGAACCGTCGCTCTTGCCGGAATTGCTCTCTGCGTAAGCGAACTTCGCGGAAGAAAAGGAGGCCGCGGCAACAATAGCCATAAGTATGAATTGCAGGTATCGGCGCATATACGTTCTTGTCGGCAGATGTCAGCAAAGGCGTAGAAACACCTGTGCACCTACTCGCACCGAACCTGTTTAGGAGAACCAACAAACCAGAGTGACCCGATTATAGGCGTATGGGTAGGGCTGGGCAATCTCCCAAAGGGGTGTAGAACCACCGAAGTAATTTCTGCAAATAATTGATAATAAATGGCTTGAAGCAAATCAACCCTGGCATTGATGTTATGGCTTCGAATCAGCCAGTCGCACTGCGGCAACAACCCTAAGAACCGCATCACTAACTGCCTCAGGGTGGTCGACCTGGATCATGTGCCCGCCTGGCACAAACACCTGAGACCCCCGAGTGGACAAACCTACCAGCTCTTTTTGCATTGCTCCGAAGGAGTTCGGCGGGTCATTGGTCGTAGCTGCGCCTTCTGTCAGGACAATCAGGGGCATATCGCCAAGCGTGCCTGCTTCCAGAACCTCGGTCGAATCCTTGTCAAGCGCCTTGTACTCGTCCACGTGAGTAATCCATGGCCGATGACGGCACTCGGTTGCGCGGCGCACGTCTCGCTCTGCAAGGGGCCAGTGATCGCACCAACCGCTTAGGCGAGGCCAACCCAACATCATCGTGTCCTGAAAGTATCCTTCTTTACGGATGAATTCATCGTTAGCATGACCGGTGCGAACCATGCGCCTGAACTGGTTCGGGGAAGTAGAATCGACCAGGATCATTCCCGCCACTTCCGATCGATAAAGCCCGGCATACTCGCGGACGAGCATGCCGCCTAGAGAGTGTCCGACGAGAACTAATGGACCGCTGACGCCCGAAGAGCTAAGGAGCGCGTGCAGTTCTTGAGCGATTGTCTTGGCGTCGCGCGGCTTAGGACTTGGATCGCTCCATCCGTAGCCCGCGCGGTCATAGCTGCAGGCGCGCGTCGTC
>DASXFN010000023.1:0-4744 GCA_036489565.1 Terriglobales bacterium | reverse complement strand
TTTTTTGGCGCATATCTTTAACTTCGCGCCCAAGACGGCACAAATCGGCCACGACGCGTCCGAGAAAAGCTCGCAGGATTTGATCATCGCCTTCGCGATTGAGAACAGTGAAATTGCGATGTACGAGGAACTGGCGGTGGTCGCCGCCTTCGCAGGCGATACAGAAACGGAGCGGCTGGCCCGCGCGATTCAAGAAGAGGAACGCGCTGCCGCAAAAAAGGTCTGGAACCTCATCGATTCCAGCTGCCGCCAGTCATTTATGAAAGTGACCTCGAATCCAGCCAACGTAGCTGTGTAAGCGCGAACGCTATCCCGCGAAGCTCGCGGAAATTTGTCTCAGACCCTGGCTGAATTGAATCTGTTTTTGTCGATGCCTTGCGGTTTGACGAAGGTGCCGCTACGGTGTAGCAGCACCTTCAGCTTTTGGTTCCGAGGCAGGCAAAGCCGCTTTCTCTTCGCCGTTGGCTGCCTGATGGTTGACCAGGTCGCGCAAATCCTTGCTGGGCTTGAAGTAGGGTACTCGTTTCGAAGGAACTTCGACGCGCGCACCGGTCTTCGGATTGCGGCCAATGCGGGGATTGCGCTGCCGCGTGCGGAAGCTGCCGAATCCGCGGATTTCGATCTTATCGCCGGAGCGCAAAGCAGCTACGACGGAATCAAAGATGGTCTCGATGATCGTCTCCGCGTCAGTGCGCGTCAGATCCCCCAGTCGCATTACGTCCACTACAAGATCGGCTTTGGTCATGAACAGGCCCTTTCTCCTTTAGAGTATAGGATGCGTGCCGGGGTTTGCGCATCGATATCACAACAACTTATTGCCACAGAAAATAAAACCCAGGACTTTTCTCCAGAAGGGACTGCAATTCGTCCGGATTAGGAAAAGCCAGCTTGGAGTCAGCTCCGAGCATCAGGTCGAGCAGGCCGGGATGTGGTTCCCGTGGGCGAACGATCACAGGCTCCCCTTTTATACCCACGGCGCGAGCCGTGTCCAATAGCGCCACGCGAAAGCCTCCGTACTGGTCGATCAGATGCAATGGCAGTGCCTGCTGGCCGGTCCATACCTGCCCGGTTGCCAGAGTTTGCACGTCTTTTACCGGCAGGTGCCGCCCCGTCGCCACGTCCTGGATAAATTGCGCATGCATGTTGTCAATCAAGCCCTGGAAATAGACTCGCTCCTCCGGCGTTAGGTCTCGCGTCGGCGATCCGGCATCCTTCAGGGCACCGGCCTTCAGCGTCACATTCTTCAGCTTCGCCCATTTCAGCAGGTCACCGTAATTGATCCATTCCATAATGACGCCCACGCTGCCAACAATACTGGCTTGGTTTGCGTAAATCTTGTCGGTGGCTGTGGCAATGTAGTAGGCACCGCTCGCGCCGACGCTCTCAATAGAGGCGACAATGCGTTTCTTGTGGTGATTGCGGATGCGCAAAACCTCGTGATAAATCTCCTGCGATGCTGCCGCGCCGCCGCCCGGAGAATCGATATGCAAAATGATCGCTTTGACGGAATCGTCGTTGGCGAACTTCTCCAATTGCTCATCGGTTTTGTCCGCCGAAAGGATCACGCCCTTCAGGTCCACCACGGCAATCCTGCCGGAACCGAATCCATCAAAACCTGAGGCGGAGCCGCCGGAGGATCGCATGACATGCCATGCCGCGGTCCACAAGAGCACAACAAACAGCAGAAAGAGCCCGCCAACCAGGCTGAGCCAAAACCAGAAGGAATGTCCGGATGCCGTCTCGGTTTGCACGTCCATACCGGGGAGTGTAGCACCGCAAGGGCGCTGGATTACATCCATCGAAAATCCCGAGGGGCGCATCCAAGATTGCAGAATTGGCGGAGTTCCACCATAATTGGTGCAGACTTCGCGCTAGCATGCGGCGTTCTCCTCTTATCCTGAACATTGCACCACCCGAATTCGGCAACTGACGACTGGCATTAATAAAGCAAAAATGGAACAGCCGCAATACAGTTTCGTGATTCCCGCCTTCAATGAGCAAGCACGCATTGGCGCGACCCTGGATCGCGTCATGGAATGCATTCAAACCAAAGGCTGGGCCGCTGAGGTGCTGGTGGTGAATGACGGCTCTCGTGATCAGACGGCGGCCATTGTAGCGGCGGCCGCGCTGAAGCACCCCAACATCCGGCTGATCGAAAACCCCGGTAATCGCGGCAAGGGCTACTCCGTTCGCAGTGGAATGCTGCAGTCGCGGGGCGACATCGCGCTGTTTACGGATGCCGATCTGTCTGCGCCGATTGAAGAAGCTCAGTTATTATTTGACGCCATCGCCAGTGGCGCCGATGTCGCCATCGGGTCGCGCTGGCTGGATCGGACTCGCCAGACTCTTCGCCAACCCCTGTATCGGCGATTCTTCGGGCGCTGTTTCAACTGGCTCACTCGGTTGATCATGAACCTTCCATTGGCGGATACCCAATGTGGATTCAAGGCGTTTCGCAGAGAAGCAGCGCAAACCATCTTTATCCGGCAACGCATTGAACGGTGGGGATTCGATCCCGAAATTCTTTATATTGCCCTGCGGTTGGGAATGCGTATTGACGAAGTCCCCGTCACCTGGGGGCACGATGAGCGCTCGCGCATCAGCTACCTGAAAGACGGTTTGAAAATGCTCGAGGACTTGCTGAAGGTCCGCTTCTACTCGCTGGCCGGTTACTATCGCGCTGATCCTTATCAGGAAGACGGTGTTGGTGGCTGCGGCTGTAGCAAAAAGAGCGCAGCACCCGTCGCCAAAACCTGAAAGACATTTTCAAGCGATCCGGCTAGGCCAGCTCGAAGAGAAAAAGTTCAGTGCGCAGGTATTGGAGATTGTCTCCGATGTGTGGTGCGGAACTGACGAAGCTTCCTTTCTGACAATTGAACGCCCTGATTGCTGTCCATTGTGAGCGTCCAATCGCGGGCGCACTCCCCGCAAAGCCAGTAATGCTCCAAAAGCTGAAATGGTTTGGAGTTTTGTTTTGGGCTGTTTTTCCGAGAGAAAAGAAAAACCCTACCCTCGCGCAAATATTGGAGCGGTTTGTTGCAATTCGGATTGGCGCAATGACTCAACATGCCGAGCGAACTCCTTCGACGTTTTCGATGTAGGGGAGAAGTAGGTAGGAAACCTCAGAACAGCATCTTGTGAAGCGAACCGAAGTAATTCTGCCTCGAACTTCTACTGTCTTTCTTATGTGATTGGATGCTGGAAATCAGGCGCAGGGTTCTTCGCATTGCTCGTCCCAGATACGATCGAGCGGAGCTGGCGAAGGTCAATTTCTGCGGCGATGAAACAAACGAGGAATGAGTCTTTTGCTACGCAGGGGACGGAATCAAAAGGAAATCAAGGACGGGTTTTTTCCACACCGAGTGAGAACCTCTACGATCCTCACTCCGCGTGGAATCAATCGATCGCATTCATTATTATTTGGCTCGAGGGCGGCTGGAAGGCGGCACGATCCCGTTCATACGCAGGTATTCCACCATTTGCCCGAAATGATCGTTCATATGAATGATGGCGAACACCATAATTCCCGCGCGTGTGGAAATTCCATCGACCGGTTTCACCGTCTCCATTGCGTTCTGGGGCGTCAGTGTAGCAATGGCGCGATGTGCGAATGCGAACGAATCCTTCAATCCCTGGACCAGCTGGTCCTTGGTCTTCATATCTTTGAAAGTCTGCCGATCTGGAGGTTGAATGGAAGCGGCGGCGCCAAACATATAGTAGTTGGCCATGATGACGTGCTGCACCTGCTGTCCGAAGGTGCGGACGCCCTTGAAATTTCCATGGGTCGGAGCAAAATTGAATTTGTCGGCAGGCATGGCTTCCACCAGCGGAACCATCTCCCCCTCCACCGTGTTCAGCAACTGATCCACAACCTGCGCCGGCGTGGTCGTCGCTGCGGGAGCGGCACTCATGGCTGTTTGTGCCTCAATCGGAGGCATGGTCCACATTCCGGCCACGGCCAGAACTGCGGAGAGTACGGCCAGACTCTTGATTCTCATAGTGGGTCCTTTTCGTGCGAAAATTTCCAACGCCTGAGCGTAGCAGAGCGGCAGATATGCGGCAAGCGTGGACGGGCGACAGGCGTGTCGCTCCCTTTTTCTAAAGCCCCAATTTCTAAAGCCCCAACTACCGTCGAATCGCAAAATCGCACAGTCTAACGAGCGTAGAGCGAAGATCAATGAAGTTGTTAGAGTTCGACAACGCGGCCGTGGTGCTGGTACTGGTGGTGCATCTTGCGTGGATCCTGTGGGTAATCTTCGGCGCCTTCTGGACCTCTGGACGGCGCTGGCTGACGGCGTTCCATATTGCATCGCTAGTGTGGGGAATATTCGTCGAGGTTGGACCGTGGCCGTGTCCTCTCACCTTGGCTGAAGATTTTTTTCAACAGCGTGCCGGCCTGGTTTCAAGTGGCGGAAATTTCCTGCAGCACTACATTAGCTCGCTTGTCTATCCCAATGTTTCGGTGACACTTCTAATAGTTTGTGGCGTTGCCGTGTGCGTTGCCAATTTGGCGATCTATGGGTGGAGAGGGTCTCAGTGGATTCGTTGCCACTCGCGCGCCTCGTAAATTGCATCTCAAATTGAGGGCTCGAACGGTGTGCACTCGTTTGCGCATCGGTAAAAGGAGCCTATGCAAATTCTTGAAAAGACGCCTCTCCCCAGAATTCAGATTTTGTACGAGTTTTCCGCAACTGAAATGACTCACAAATGCATCTCTAATCTGATAGAGTTTGCGAAAGGAGTA
>DASXFN010000006.1:0-3714 GCA_036489565.1 Terriglobales bacterium | reverse complement strand
AATGCAGCGAGCTTACGATGGTGGCTTAGCTTCATTTCCTGTTTTACCTGTTTGGGGATTGATCGCTAGCGGACACTTTAATTTCCTCACAGGTAATATCGCCCCACGTCTGACCAAATATGATTTTTATGGAGGCGAACTCCGGTTTAAAGCATGGTTCTCCGACGCGAATATCGAATCTAAATACAGATTTCGGAGAATAGCTCAAGGGAATCCTCACACTCCTCTTTTCATCCCAAACTTTGATCTGCCAAGTGTTCTTCTCCACTGAAAATATAACCAATCTCCGAGGTGCTCCCGGTTCCAAGAGTACGCTGGGAACGTCTAATTCAGACCATAACAGGTCTATTGTGCTGCTGATTTGCGTAGAGTCCCAATCTTGTTTGTGGACAGACCATTTCAACACTTTCAGTAGCTGCCCCCTGCAATCTTTAATGGTTCCATCTGTCGCGCACTTTGCGGTGATCAGGACAAATTGTTGGGTTGGATTGTCCAACGGAACAGATGTAATAACCAGAGGTGACAGTTCTAGTCTTGGAACTAGTCGAATATATTTCTCACGCCAGACGTAATAGCCCGCAAAAAACAAAGCGACTACGCATGCCGTTACTTTTACTGGATAGGGCCAATCCGCAGTAACAAAATGCCAACCGAAAGCCAGCGCTAGCACGCTGCTACCCCATATGAGAGCTTGCCATTGCAGTCCAGCCTGGGTGAAATACACCCCCAATAAATCCAGTTCCTTGTATCGCCGCTTAAACCACTTACGCGTTTTTCTAAAAATAAGCGAGATGAGCAGAGCGGTTGCCAGTACACCCAAAGCGATGTATAGATTGTGCAGATTAATATTGATTTGGATGGATTTGTCCATCGGAGTGTCGGGAGGAATCCGACCTCGGAAGAGTACACTTTTGGGAGGGATTCTCAAAACAGACCACTACCCATCGGCTGCCCACGTTGACTTTTCCCCTCCCGACAGGCACACTTTTCAATTCGCCCGCGCCGGGCCAAGCCTTGTTATCATGGCTGCGGTGTCAAAAGTTGTAGCGCGGCCATGGCCGGCTCAGGACCCAATTGCTTTATGTCTCATGACCGCGTCTCTTATACGCTCGATTCGACGCTAGAGACGGTGAACAACGCGGAAGAGACGGCGAGCCGCATGGCGGCGGAGGCGGGCTTTGACGACGAGGAGATCATGAAGATCTCCATGGCTGTGCGCGAAGGCGCCGTCAACGCGGTTTTGCATGGAAATGCCTACGACCCGAACAAAAAGGTAACGCTCGCGTTCGAGCGAACGCCCGACAATCTTGTCATCATTATTCGCGATCAGGGCAAGGGACTCGAGGCGAGCAAGATTCCGGATCCGTTGGCGCCGGAAAACCTTTTGAAAACATCGGGCCGCGGAATTTTCCTGATCCGCTCGTTCATGGATGAGGTGGAGATCCACCCCTCCCAAACGGGCACCGAACTTAAAATGATTAAGCACGTCCGCGGCGACGCGGATTCCAAGGAGGAGGCTCCCCAGTGACTATGAAGTCCAGTACTCGTCAGGTGGATGGCATCACCATCGTTGATCTTAGCGGCCGGATCACCCTCGGCGAAGGCAGCGTCGTTCTGCGCGACACGGTTCGCGATCTGCTTTCCAAAGGCCAGAAAAAAATTCTGCTCAACCTGGGCGACGTCAACTACATCGACAGCTCCGGCATCGGCGAACTGGTCAGCGCCTTCACCACCGCCAAGAATCAGGGCGGCGAACTCAAGCTGCTTAACTTGACGAAAAAAGTTCACGACCTGCTCCAGATCACCAAGCTCTACACCGTCTTCGACGTGAAGGACGATGAGGCAAACGCCATCAAGGCTTTCACGAAATAAGTTTGTTGAGGCGCTCTTCCTTGTCGCACTGGCTTGCGCGTGGAAGCGAGGGGCGCGATGGAGCGGGACTTGGGAAAGGGCGCGGCTTCCGGCCGCGCCATCAGTCCCCTTCAATAGGCTCGAGCTTTCCCCCTGGTCGCCTGTTCTTTTTCGGGAAGGCCTTCAGCAAATAATTCCCGCTCGCGCGGTCCCATGGCGCTGCTCACTCCTACAATCAAAGCTGAGACTGCCCTCGACGGCGGTCGCGCGCTTATGCGCATTCTTACCCTGTTAATTGTCTCAGCCGTGCTTACGAGCGCGGTCTGCTCGGGGGGAAGCCACGCATCAAAAGCCCCTTGGTCCAGCAATTCCTCATCCGTAAAAGCGATGCCGCAAGACTGCCTGTCCATCGCCGAAGCTAGTAAACACGTGCGCAAAAAGACTTGTGTTACCGGAACCGTCATCCGCGCCGAAGAAGGCGGCCGCGGCGTGACATTCCTCGATTTTTGCCCGGAATACCGCAACTGCCCTTTCACAGTGGTCGTCTTCCCCGGAGACCTGAGAAGAATCGGCAATGTCCATCAGCTTCAGGGAAGGGTGGTTAAGATCCAGGGAAGGATTGAAGAATACGATGACCGCGCTGAAATCGTCCTGCGCCGCGCGCAACAACTAGGTGACGACGCCAAGCTGCTGACCGCAGTGCCAAAGGAGTACGATGTGGAGCGAGAGGGACACTACAGCGCAGGCACGTTTCGCGCCGCCAAAACAAAAAAGCCAAAACGCACGGCGCAAGGGCCGCCAATTTCGATCATAGACGCGGAGGAACCATAAGTTCGGGACACATCCAGGCGTTGCGCTTCAGAAGAATTGCGTGTCAAGAGAAGCGATGAATTGAATTCCAGGAATGATCTTGCCCAGGAGACTCTTATCATTGGTCAAAAAGAGATCAGTTCGCGCCTCGGCGGCCGAAGCCAGGTGAATCGCATCCGCCGGAGCGATCCCCAGACTTCCTCGGATCTGTGCATAGCGATCCGCGGTTTCGATTGTGAAAGGAATCACTTCCGCAACCACACTCCGCAACATGCGCTTCGACTCGTCAGCCAACTTCGATTCGCGTTTGCGATAGGCGCCGGCTAATACCTCTCCAAACGTGAAGGCTCCGGTAATTAGTTGATCGTGCCGTTGTTCCATCCGGGAGTGAATGGCGTCCACTCGTTTCGCAAACTGCGGATGATCCTCCAACCAGTAGATGAAGAGCATCGTGTCCCAATAGACCCGGCTCACTTGTCCTCCGCTCGCTTGTAAAAGCCGCTGCGCTCGGCATTGAGATATGCCTCTCCGCCTCCCAATTCTTTGAACACATCCTTTAATGCGCCGCGCAGTCGTTTCCACGAGTCGTCGGTTGGGGCAGGCGACTGATTGGCGTCGATGAATTCATAGGTATACGTAACGGTTGTGCTCTGTCCGGAGGGTGGGCCGCTTCTTCCAACCAACCGCAACTCGTTCTCTCGCAGAAATTCACGCGTCTTCAAAGCGCTACACACCGCGGGCGCATAGCCAGCCATCTTTAGTTCATGGACAATGTCGCCGGCCTTAATGGAAAAACGCTTCGCCTTCCTTTTCCGCGCGGGCAGCGCATATTTCTCTTTTGCGTGCGTCCGAATTTTGTCGGCAATCGTCACTCGGCTAAGTCCTCCGAAATCCAGTGGGTAGATTTTAAGGATAGCATGGAATAGAATGCCATCAATATAAATGTTCTATTACCTCTATGCTATTCTTGATTCATGAAGCTGGCGCGATCAAGGAAGTTGACCTCCAGGAACGGCCTCTACGAGCGGATTTGCGACTGGCTGCGCAGGCTTG
>DASXFN010000121.1:0-8881 GCA_036489565.1 Terriglobales bacterium | reverse complement strand
ACTGGCGAAGAACTCCGAACCAGTGGCCTGGTAAGCATGAACGTAATTCTTCAGTAGATCGGAATTGTCATAAGCCATCTTTTCGAAGTGCGGGACAATCCAGCGTTCATCCACGGAGTAGCGATGAAAGCCGCCGGCAAGCTGGTCATAGACGCCGCCGCGCGCCATGTTTTCCAGCGTGGAGACAAATACATCACGCAGTTTCTGGTCGCTAGTCTGCACGTATTGATCAATCAGCACGTCAATCATGGAGGGATGGAAAAATTTAGGAGAGCTGCCGAAGCCGCCAAAATTTGAGTCGAACATTTTCAGTGCGGCTTGAATAATGTCATCCACCATGCTGGAAGAGATTGGCCCGCGTCCAGCCTCGTGAGATTCGGATTGCGCGATAGCATTTCCCACCATGGCGGCCTGCTCGAGGACGTCGCCATTTTTGTTGTTGTAGGCGTCGGAGATCGCGAGGAGCACACGCCGGAAGCTGGGGCGACCGTAATTGTCACCGGGAGGAAAGTAGGTTCCACCGTAAAAAGGTTTGCCGTCGGGCGTAAGGAAAGCCGTCAATGGCCATCCGCCCTGGCCGCTCACGGCCTGCACCGCGACCTGATAACGACTGTCAATGTCCGGACGCTCATCCCGGTCCACCTTAATTGCCACAAAACGCTCGTTGATGATCTGCGCGATTTCCGGGTCGTCGTAGGACTCTCGGTCCATCACATGGCACCAATGGCACCACACAGCGCCAATATCCAGAAGGATGGGCTTGTTCTCGCGCTTGGCGATGGCAAAGGCCTCCTCGCTCCACTCGTTCCACTGGACTGGCTGCTGCATGGCAGAACGAAGGTAGGAAGAGGCTGCGCCGGAGAGGGCGTTTAGGGTGTGGGTGGTCATACAACTAGTGTAATAGCATTAGTGGAATGCAGAAGTAAGAAGGCAGAATGCAGAAGTGACAACGTCAGGCATAAACCGAAGGACTAGAACTCACCAAAGCGACTGAGCGAACAGATCACGCTGGGTCTGGCGATTCTGCCTTTTACTTCTGCATTCCCGCCAGCCTTTTGGCGATGGAGCAGTATAAGTCCACGGCGTCATGCAATTGCTTTTTTTCGACGTATTCGCCTTCGGTGTGGGCCACGTGAATGGATCCTGGACCAACTAGAAGCGGTTCGCCCCAGTTGCTGAGCGCGGGGATATCGGTGGTGAAAGCGGCCACCATAGTTGGCAGGTCTTCAAAGCTGCGCAGGCGTGTGAAGGGAATCTCGAGAGTGAAGTCCACGCTGGCAAGATCGCCCACTGTGGCGCGAATATTTTCGCGGAGATGCTCGGATGGGCCGACCAACCTATAGAGCAGAAGCGCCCGCGCCTTATCGGAGATCACATTAGGCGCGCGCCCGCCCTCGATTACTCCAATATTCATAGTGCAGGGGCCAATGCCGTCGGTCGAAGGCAAATCCATCGTGCGTAACTGGCGGAGCGCCTGGAGCAGCTTGTCGATTGCCGACTCACCGAGTTCTGGATAGGCCGAGTGTGCCATGCGGCCGTGCGCGTTTAGTTCGGTGCGCAATGCGCCCTTGGAGGCGACGGCGATGCGGTTCTCTGTGGGCTCTCCGTTGATGAGGAATTTGCAGCCAATCGGCTTTTCATTGGCGACCTTCGCGCCGAGGCTGTCGCGTTCTTCGCCAACCAGAAAAAGAAGTCCGACATGGATGCCTTGCTGGCGAAGCTTTTCAGCAGCGGCGATCTGTGTGGCGATGATCCCTTTGGCGTCGCAGGAGCCGCGGCCATAGACACGGTCGGCATCTTCCCGCGAAGGGATGAAGGGAGGCACGGTGTCCATGTGCGTGGAAAAGACGATCTCAGGTCTTGGCTGGTGCGGAGACGTGGCAAGGATGTTGGCACGGTCCGGCGCGGCTAGAATTTTCTGGGTCTGGTAGCCGAGGCGCGTGAGTTCGCCGTGGAGGAAGTCTCCTACCGGCGCTTCGTGTCCGGTGATGGACTCGATGTCCACTAACTGGCGCGTAAATGCGACAACATCCATGGCAGAGAGAATAACCTACCGCGTGCGAGAGCGGGAAATTCATGCTTTTGATGGGCGGCATTCACGTTATTTGTGAGGACGCTGAGGTTACTCGTGTGGCCGCCTCGTTTGTGTAGCGCTGGTTCTATGATTCCGCGCTATATGGGCTTCGGCTTTATACATGACTCGCTGCTATGCTGGATGCGCATGGACGCGCCTAACTCCATTCGATCATTTTTCCTGGATGGCCCCGCGGGCCGTCTGGAGGCTCTGCTCAACGAGGGAACAGCAAATGCTACCCATGCGGCGGTGGTTTGCCATCCTCATCCGCTGTATGGCGGGACATTTCACAATAAGGTTGTATTCCATGCCATGAAGGCGCTGAATGGTTTTGGTTTTCCGGTATTGCGCTTCAACTTTCGTGGGGCGGGGTTGAGCGAGGGAGAGCACGATCGCGGCATTGGGGAAGAAGATGATGTCCGCGCGGCGCTTGACTGGCTTGATTCTGAATTCCATCTGCCAATTGTGTTTGCCGGATTTTCTTTTGGCGCGGCGGTGGGATTGCGCGCCGCCTGCCAGGATGATCGCGTTAAAGCCGTCGTGGGGCTCGGTGTGCCTGTTGTTCCTATCGAGGACCGCAACTATGATCTAAGCTTTCTTCAGGATTGTGGCAAACCAAAATTATTTGTGAGCGGTGATCGTGATCAGTATGGGCCGCGGGCGCAGGTGGAGGCGATGGTGAATTCGTTGCCCGAACCCAAAAAGCTGGTGATCATTCCCGCCGCCGATCATTTTTTTGCCGGGCGCTTGCGCGAGATGCGCGAAGCGGTTGAAGGCTGGATCAGGGAGACGGGGATCGGATAGGGTGTCCGCCGTTGGGTGAAGGAGAGCGAACCTCGGGGACTATAGCCCTATTGGTTCTGTGCTGTCAGGTACGAGCTAAAGCCCGTACCTGATACGACCGGTAAGGATATTCAGCTTACGTCCGGTATCCGCACTCCGCTTATGGCCCGATATGGACACTTCGCGAGGTGTGAGTAGAGGTCTTGAATCGCGAAGCGTTTTGCCTCTAGGGGACTACCGCTTTGATTTCATTTGAATATTTGCTTTCGCCGTTGGCGTTTACCGCTGTCACTACATAATAAAAAATCGCTTTGCTGGGCACAGGCGTGTCTTTATAGCTGGTGATGGGAGAACTTCCAATGCGGCGATATTGCGTCCCGTCTTCCGCGCGGTAAACATTGTAAGATTTCGCGCTTGGGACGGCCTTCCAGGTAAGCGTTACCGAATGCTGCGAAGGCGACACTCGGGCCAATGGCAATAGGGAAGAGATGAGCGGGCGATTCCAAGCGAATATGAGCACTGCGACCACCACTGCCGCCGTTATGATCAGAATAGTTTTGAGTCGAGCCATGGCCAGGTACAAGCATGATAACCGGAGTGCTTTTGCGCACAGGGTGCTTTTACAATGACCCACGGTACGGAAAAAACGGAAGGGGCGGGGGAAATGCGTGATTTAGCGCGCGCTCTGTTTGCGCATAGCTTGGCGCAATCGGCGGTTGCTCGAGGCTTTGAGAGGCACATTTCGTGTGAGCGCGGGGTGCTGCGCATTGGACCGGATCTTTACGATCTGAATGCGTTCAGCCGCATCTTTGTTGTTTCTGTTGGCAAAGCGGCGCACACCATGTTGCAGGCGCTGATCGCTCAAGCGGGGGAGCGTTTTGAGGGCATTGTGGTCAGCCCGGTGCTTCCGCCCTCGCAAATTCGCGGCTTCCGTTACTTTCACGGGGGCCATCCATTGCCGAATGCGGAATCTGTTCGCGGCGCTGAGGCGGTGTTGAAGTCGCTGAATGCGCAGAGCGCCGCCTCATTAGTGATTTATCTTGTGAGCGGAGGAGCGTCCGCAGCCATTGAGAAACCCATTGACGATGAAATTTCGCTCGAAGAACTGATCACGACGTACGAGGCGCTGGTGCATTCGGGCGCTCCGATCGCCGAGATCAATGCCATCCGCAAACATCTTTCAGCGGTCAAGGGAGGCAGGCTGGCGCAGGCTGCAGCTCCAGCACGGCAGGTTTCAATATTTGTTTCTGACGTTCCCGATGCTACTCCAGACGCGCTCGGCTCCGGCCCTACCATGCCGGACACTTCTACGACGGAAGATTGTTATGCCATCGCCGCAAAGCATGGCCTGATTTCGAAATTTCCCAGATCGGTGAGCGAACTGTTCGAGCGGCACGCGCTGGAGGAGACGCCGAAATCCGATGATCCTGCATTCCTTAATTCCCGATGGTGGACGGTGCTCTCCAATCAATCGTTGCTTGACGCGGCGAGAATAGAGGCAGAGCGTAACGGATTCACCGTCTATGTGGACAATGGCTGTGACGATTGGGATTATGCCTGTGCCGCGGATTATCTGCTTAAAAAGTTGCGCGAGATTCGGCAGAAAGACAAACGCGTATGTTTGCTTTCCGGCGGAGAAGTTACCGTAAGAGTGACCGAGGGTGGCGGCAGGGGCGGACGCAACCAGCAATTCGCTTTGGCTTGCGCGCGGAAAATCGCTGGAGAAAACATTACTGTCCTTTCCGGTGGCACAGATGGAATTGACGGCAATAGTCCGGCAACTGGGGCCGTTGTGGACGGAACCACATTGGCCCGGGCCTTAGCCGAAAGTCTTGATCTGGAAGATTGCCTGGCACGTTTCGACGCCTATCCGCTGTTTGCGAAGCTGGGGGATGCCATCGAAACCGGGCCGACCGGTAATAATCTCCGCGATTTGCGGATTCTGCTTGCGTATTGAGTACCTCGGGGCTGAAGCCCTACCTGATACGAGCGCGTATGCCGGACTAAAGGCTGGTACCTGATGCGACCCAGCCGTTCAAAAGAATTTTGTCACGCCCTCTTTGAGGACGAGAACGTGGTCGCTGATGCCGGCTTTCTTTGCTTCATGCTCGAGCAATTGCAATGGCTCGTCAATCGGCTCGTGCGAGAGGCGGAATGTGCCGTAGTGCATGGGGACCATCCAGCGGGCATGGAGATCGAGAAAGGCGCGAGTGGCGTCGGCGGGGTTGGTGTGGACGTTGCGAAATGAAGGTGGATTGTAGGCTCCGATGGGAAGCAGCGCGAGTTCGGGATTGAGACGCTGGCCGATTTCACGGAAGCCGGGAAAGTAGGCGGTGTCTCCAGCGTGATAAACAGAGTGCTTGCCGGACTTGAGAACATAACCGCCATAGCCGCGGTGGGCGTCTTTCAGGACACGCGCACCCCAGTGTCGCGAAGGAACATGCGTTACGGTCAATCCGCGGTGCTTGTACGAACCCCACCAGTCGAGTTCCACGATGTCTTCAAATCCCAGGTCGGAAACCAAATCGAACACATGGTGGGGAACAACGATTACGGGGCGTTCGCCGCGGCGGCGAAAAGTTTTTTGGACAATGGAGCGTAAAGATGGGCGATGCAGATGGTCAAAGTGCGCGTGCGTTACCAGGATAAGGTCAATTGGGGGCAAATCAGGAAGTCGAATGCCGGGATTCCGCAATCGCTTCAGGATGAATAGCCAATCGGCAAAGTTGGGATCAATGACAATGTTCTGGCCGCCGAGCTGAATAAAAAAGCTGGCGTGGCCAATGAAGGTGACGCCCATCTCTCCATTTGTCACTAAACGGGGTTTGTGGCTGCTTCCTGTACGAGGAGTAACGGCGGAGTGGCGCACAAGACGGCCAAACTCTTGTGCCCGCTTGCGCAATGCGGGATTGCGAAGGCTTCCTTTTTTAAGCATACGCGGCTCTAAATTGAATTACAGCGAAGCGCGCCCGCAATCCAACCCACTTTTTTGATGATAAAGCGCGGCTAAAGTTGCACCAAGGCTTCGTTATAACCGCCGTCCAGATTAAGCTGCTGCAGCCGCAATTGTCGGGTGATACAGGATATTCGCGAAGGAATCGGCAAAGCGCCTGATCTGTGCCAGTTCCTGAGGCTCCATGCTGCCGGAGTGGTCAGGGCCGTGCATGGCTTTGCTCATGGTGAAATGCTTTTCCAGGATTCTGGCCCCTCGGGCGATGGCGATGAGTGAGGCGTCAATATTTACGGTGTGATCGCTGAAGCCCGAGTAGCGGGCGAAGTCAACGGAATTGAAATCCAAGTCCTCGGGATGGGTGGGATACTTGGCCACGCAGTAGAGATAGTCCAGACGGGCGCGGGCCAGAATGGAAGGGAAGTCGGGGCCGTCCCACATGCCGAGTGAAACGATCATGTCTTTTCCCGTGGCGGAGACTGCTTCAATTAAGGGGCGATGGCGAATGCTGCGGCTGGCGATTTTGTAGCGCTTCATCCGGATCGCTTCACACCAACTGACGCGTTCCAGATCAAACACGGAGGCCATGAATTCAATTCCCGCGGCCTGGCATGTTTGGGCCAGTTCGAAGGCCTGGTCTTTGCTGACTTCTGACTTCTTTGTTTCTTGATACCACTCGAAATCTTTGGGGAAGATGGAGTCCACGTCGTAGAACTGGAACTTGGCGACGTCGGCGCCGTTTTCCTTGGCCGCATAAATCAACTCCTTCGCCAGTGCCATGTCGCCGTTATGGTTCTGTCCGATTTCAGCGATGATCTGTATGGGAGTACTTACTGAGGTGTCATGCATCGCGCGAGTTCTCCATGCTTCTTTTCCAGAAGCTCGAAATAGTAGGACTGCTTTTCCTTATTGTTGGTCATGTTCTGTGCATGCCTGCGATAACGGTAAAGCGGCAATTCGATGTGTTTAATGGCATGCTTCTGCAGGAAGCGAATGCGCAAATCCAGGTCCTCGTGCAGCAGGAATTGTTCGTCGTAAAGGCCGATGGAAACCAGAGAATCGAGACGGAACATAACGCCGCAAGCAATGGGATGTTCTTCGGAGTCGAGGCGCTGGACGACTTCTTCGCGGTCGTTGACGACCGTATAGTCGCAGCAGACAGCGTCATAACGGGAATTCATCGTCAGGAAAAGATATTCGATTCGCAAAAGGTCTTCGTGCACGTAGTCATCTGCGTCTACGCGGACGACAAAGCGGCTGTGGGCGTTGCGAATGCCGATGTTGCAGGCGGCGGGGAGGCCGATCTGCTGGTCGAGGTTAATGACGCGAATCCAACTGCCGAAAGATTCCAACACCCGCGCGGTATTGTCGGTGCTTCCGTCATTCACCACCAGAATTTCGAATTCGTTGCGGGGCATGCTCTGGTCCAGAAGACTGCGAACCGCGCGACCGATATGGAATTCCGCATTGTGCACCGCGACGATGACCGTGACCTTCATGTTTGGGCCTCTTCTGGCCGCAATCTAACATGAGCTGTGGCCCGCGCGGCCTGTTGATCTGGTTGAGGAATATAAGTAGTTATCGCGGCCTAACTTTTTGATGACTCAGTGGCATACTGGATTTTCCCGGTGTACTCCTGTTGCTTGACCCTTCGCGCCGGCTCATTTCTAATTCGATCAGGAGAGAGGATTCATATGCGCGTTGCATTTTTAGGATTGGGAATCATGGGCGGCCCGATGGCCGCGAACCTTGCGAAAGCCGGTCATGAAGTCACCGTTTGGAACCGCACACCCGGCAGGACCATGGAAGGAGCACGTACTGCTGCTTCTCCCGAGGAAGCGGCGCGCGGCGCGGAGGTGGTGTGGATGTGCGTCTCCGACACCAACGCTGTGGAGAGCGTTTTGTTTGGAGCGGGTGGCGTGGAGGCAGCGCTGACGGAAGGGATGATCGTAGTGGACTCCAGCACGATTTCTCCGACTGCGACCCGGAAGTTTGCCGACCGGGTGCAAGCGCTGGGTGCTCGTTACGTGGATGCGCCTGTAACAGGATCCAAAGTAGGCGCGGAGGCCGGTACGCTCATATTTATTGTGGGCGGAGAAGAGAGCACCATTGATGCACTGAAGCCGTTATTCGCCGCGATGGGTAAAAAGATTTTCCGCATGGGAGATGTGGGGAAGGGCCATGCGGCCAAGGTGGCGATGAATCTGCAAATTGCGTTGATTTATGAAGGGTTCGCCGAAGGGATCACTTTGGCCGCGAAGCTCGGCGTGGATCCGGGAACGTTGATACCGCTGATTAATGCCTCCATGGTGCACTCGGGAGTAGTGGAATACAAAGCGCCGTTTGTGTTGAAGCGCGACTTTTCTCCGAACTTTCCGCTGCGCCTTATGCACAAAGATATCCGGCTGGCGCTTGAGGCCGCGAAAGAAGCGCGGGTTAAACTCCCGGCCCTTGAGACAGTAGAAGAAATCTACGAAATGGCCACTGAAGACGGGCATCAGGATTTGGACTTTGCCGCGACGTTGAATCTGCTGGAGAAGTGGGCCGGGATGGAAGTGAAGCCGGTGCTGGCTCCCACAGTGTAATGAGCCTGCTCAATTAAACCAGCTCAAATTGAACTTTCCTTTGAGGGCCTGACGTATCTCCTGGCGTGGGAGCGCGGTGAGGCTCGTCTGCAGGGCATCGTCCGCACATCGTTAAGTTGCACCATCGTCCGCACTGTTCACGAATGTACAGTTGAGTCCGAAAACGAACAGAGGTTGGAAAGCCATCTGGATTTTTTCCCAAAAGAATCTTTCGGTTAGAGTTTGCTGGCATGGCATCCCGCTTGCAATGAAGCGAAGTACCCACGGGCGGGTCGAAGTATGAGTGTTGTTGGCGGAGTGGTCCCGAAGGCGACGTTTTAAGGCAGCAAGCAGGCCAGGAGGAAGTATGGGGAGTTTTGGCAGCCAACTTAGGCAGGTCATTCGGCGGCTAAGGCGTGCGCCGCTTTTTGCGGCCGTCATTCTGATCACGATAGCCATTGGAGTCGGCGCGAACACCACAATCTTCAGCGTGGTGGAAGGCGTACTGCT
>DASXFN010000116.1:0-97647 GCA_036489565.1 Terriglobales bacterium | reverse complement strand
TCGTGCCGAACTCAATATTTCCCGACCAATTCTTCAGCGGTGGTTCTGTGTCTTTCAATTTTTCCGTAATAGCCACCTGCTCCCCTTGCTCTATTTAAGAAGCGCAGCTGTGATCTCGTTCCATTCTTCTTCCAGCGATCCGCGCGCCGGAGGCTTGCCCGCGCGAGAGTACCAATAGGCCGCATTCGAGGAATCTCCTTCTTTGCGGTGAAGATATGCATGTACCCATGCGCCCGCCGCAGATTGATCCTGCTGCGCGGATTCGTGGGCCTTCGTCCAGTCACCTTTAGCATCCCACCACAAGGCAGCTAAGGCAAAAGTCAACTCTCCAGGGACTTCGTGGTGTAGCTGGGATTCGCGGAATTCCTGCGAGGTCATAGATCAACAATAGCCATCTATCGGTTAACAGAATATCGCAGCATGGCACGCCTGGGGAAAAGGTTCTAGCCCGTTGCTCGCTGCCCAGCGGGCGCGATACGCCGAATTCGAATACGAAACAAGCTCGGCCCGCGCTCAATGTATTCCCAACTGGCTTCGCCCGGACGGATGCTATCAAACTGCCGGTTCAGCGGGATTGGATCGTGATCGTTCAGCAGACGCAGCGATTCCCCGGCGGCGAGCGCGTCAAACTTCGCAAATATCATCGGATGCCGCTGCGGGCGCGGGACCTCGCGCAGATCCAGCTCTTCGTCGTTTGCTGGCCGCAAGTTCTTGACCGAGGAAATATCAACATTGTCGCTGCTGTCCACAACATTGGGAGACGTGAGGGTTGCAAGGACAAGCAATGCCGAATCTTTCACCGCCTCCACTCGGTGTTTCGCCGCCGCCGCAACACTTAAAACTTCTCCCTGCTGAAGGTCGCATGCAGTTTGTCCTTCGTAGAAATTGACGCGACCGCGAATTACGTAAACAGTTACCCTTCCTGCAGTCGCGTGCTCGGGGACCGATTGCCCCGCCCGCATGGTAAGCAGAACCATACGATATCCAGGGTCATTGATGAGCACATTCGGCCTAAATCTGTTTTCATCGAACTCAATCAGTTCGTTCAAATTCTTCTTGTTCATGCAGGTGTTTTCCTTTCAGGAAAGTTCCATGAGAAGGCCGCTCCTAGCGGTGATACAAGAGCCAATCCAACCCCGCCTGGCATGCCATCCAACCCATTCTCTGCATCAGGCTATGCTCCGAAGAGAGGATGTGCTATGACTTCGGTCGTAGCACAGAAATTTTCGGAGCAATGGTGCAAAAGAGAGTGGCGCTACGGCGCACAAAATTATTCGGTGAATTGTCGGAGGCGGAACTTGCCCAGATTGCCAAGTTCGCCAATGAAAAGCATTTCGCCGCCGGAACAATGTTATTTATCGCTGGGGAGCACGTTACCGGACTGTTTGTAGTTGTTAGCGGCAAAATACGAACGTTTCAGCAAAATGCCGAAGGGCGCGAGCAGGTGATGCACGTGGACACGACCGGCGCAACCATCGGAGATGTTCCTGTCTTCGATGATGGCCCGTATCCTGCCTCAGCAATCGCGGAAGAAGACACCGAAGTGCTTTTCATTCCGAAACAGGACATTCGAACCTTTTGCCTTGAGCATCCACGCTTTGCTCTGAAAGCTCTGAAGCTCATGGCCGAACGTGTGCGAAAGCACGCTGGACTGGTAAGAATTTTATCTTTGCACGAAGTAGGACAGCGGCTCGCGCTGTTCCTGATTGCTGAGGCAAACAAATCCAAAAGCAGCGTTTCAGGCGTCGTTACATTCCGCCTGGAACTCTCCAATCACGAAATCGCAACCTGTATCGGATCTGTCCGCGATGTGGTTTCGCGGGCGCTTGCGCGGCTCCAGCAGGATAAACTAATTGCGATAAAAAAAAGACAGATAACCATTCCTGATTTTGAAGCCCTGGAAAAGTACACCAAGGGCCCTTAGGCTACGCCGCTTCAGCGTCTCGAATCAGCTTATCCTCAAAAGAAAAATCAGAGTTTCGTTCTTCGGCGTGTTCGGCATACCACTTAAACGTTTCTCGAAGTCCGGCGGCGAATGGCGTTGGTTCCACGCCAAGCACGGCCTTCATTCTATTCACTACTTCGGTGATTGAGTGAAGGTCGTAGTACTGCCCGAAATACAAAGGATCACCGAACACGTTGCCTCCATTTCGCTCAATGATTTCGCGCGGCACGGATACGATTGACGCCTTCTTGCCCGCCGCTTTCGCAAATTCGTTGACTAGTTCCACCTGAGTAACCGGACGTTCGTTGGCCACATTAAAAGCCAAACCCACAGCATTTGGATTCTCAAGAGCACTGCAACATGCGGCCACCAAATCATCCACGTAAACAAAGTGCATCAGCCGCTGGCCGTCGCCTGGGACAATAATCGGCCGGTCGCGCCGGATGCGGTCCCAGAAAAATGCCTCACGGTAGAACGGATTCTCCGGGCCATACACAAACGGAGGCCGCATCGTAACCACAGGAAAATTCTCTTCGCGATGCATACGAAACAGCGCCCGCTCGCTCATGCTTTTGTTGCGAACGTAGCTCTCAGGATGCGTGTCAGGGGCCAGCGGATCATCTTCCACATGGTCCAAACCACTACCATAAGCTGCCACGCTCGAGATAAATACATACCGCGAAATATCTCCGGGAATGGCCCTCGCGGTAGCTTCGACTTGTTGCCCGGTTGTCCCCTGCGCCCAGTCGTAGGCGATGTCATAGACTGCATCGAAATGTAGGCCCACCAGCGCGCTTCGCACAGAAACTGCGTCGTTTCGATCCGCAACCACGCTGCGGACTTCGGGCCCGAAGGGATGCTCAACCCTTCGATGCAGCAGCGTGATCTCGTGTCCGGCATTCAACAGCCGGGCGACCAGACGTTTGCCGATAAACAGTGTGCCGCCTATCAGGAGGATGCGCATTCAGTCATTTTACCTTCGTGCGAGGTATGCTCGTTTGATGGCCTCTGATAAAAGTATTTATTGGCGGACTGTTCAACCGTAGAAATCCGAGTTAGCGTAAACTTACCGAGCGTGGACCCGTAGCTCAACTGGATAGAGCATTGCGCTTCGAACGCAAGGGTTGGGAGTTCAAGTCTCTCCGGGTCCACCATGAGTGTTCAGTCGCCTGAGATCCTTCGCTCGGTGCAGGATTTCCGCAATGGGCACTTTCCCGCTCTCGCCTTCCAAGCCTCCTCAACTACGCCTTTTTGGCGTCTCAAGTTCTCCGACAGCCTGCCGATACAGCTCTTGTAGACCTGCGGACGGCGTGCAGGCCAACAGGAGGAACCAAATGAGTGTCAGCAGCGTGAAGCAGTCCACAGCCCGCCAGCAGGCAGAAATATCAAACCAAGACGCGGTGAAATCGCGCGAAGCGGCGCAAGCCTCCCAAGTATCCAAGGCGAGGAGCACAACCGCTGATAAGCAGGCAGGAGTGCGTTCCCCACAGCAGAGCACTCGAAGCAGCGGACGCTCTACCTCTACGCCCGAAAAAACCGAACAGACTACCCCTGCTCAAGACGCGCGTGCCACCCAGAAGGCTCAACAATCCTTGCAACAGCCGGGCAAACGCGTGGACGTACTGGGCTAAGCGGACTGGATTCAGACGAATCTGGGTTGGCGGGGCTGGCTTCGGGTGAAATAAGGCGGAATTGATAAACAGAATGGCAATCTGCGAAAACACCCGCGCAAATAAGAAGCGCCCCGGATCTTTTCAGATCAAGAGCGCCCGAACAGCCCTCCCCCAGAACTGCTCATTGCCAAGATACGTTGATACCCCCGTACAGTAAATTCCACCTTCGTGCTATATCGGTGGCACAAAGCGGGTAGGGAGTTCTCCCACACCTTGGCAGCCTGATCGCCATCCACATTGGAAACACGATAAACAATGGACTTGCTACTACAAACGCCTTCCCGCGTCCATTACCAGTCTTTGTCCTCCACCCAGGATCTTTTGCCGTTTCCCTAACGGTAACTGGCTTTCCAAGTTACTGCGGTAATCGCGAAATCTGGATTCGCGTTGACGCTATTGCACCTAGCTTTTTACAGTCACCACAGGGGGATGTATGAAAGATATCCATGAGGTCTTGCGACGCAAGCAAGCCAAGTATGCCCAGTTGGGAAAGCAGATAGAGATGCTGCAACAGGCTGCGGAGAAATTGCGGGAAGTTGCTCCGTTACTCGCCGAAATGGAAGAAGATGACGGTGCCGTGCTGGCGGAAGTAGACGAGCCGGCGAACGCCATGTCGGCCAAAGCAGGCGCTTCGGCGTCAAACCCGGGAGCCAAGGGAGCACGCGCTCCTCGCTGGCCCTAACCAGAATTCACCCATAAAGTTATCCCATGATCTTCCAGGCACTCTTAGTCACAAAGGACGAGCAAACGTCTTCGGTTCTGGCTCCGGTATTGGCGGAGTTTGAACTGGAGGCGAAGTCCTGTAGCTACACGGACGCTCTTACTCGTCTGACGGAGCAAAAATTTGACGCTGTTATCGTTGACTTTGACGATCCGCACAACGCATCGCTGGTTTTTCAAAATGCAGGTGCCGCTGGTCACGTGGTCACCGTCGCTCTGTTGAACGATAAAAAAAGAGTGCGCAGTGTTTTTGGTGCCGGGGCGAACTTTGTACTTTACAAGCCTTTATCGGCTGCCAAGGCAAAGGCCACCTTGCGCGCTGCCATCGCGCTTATTAAACGGGAGCGGCGCAGTTCCTTCCGCGTGCCGGTGCAAGTTGCGGTGCAGCTTCGCGTGCAGGGCGGGGCCGAGATGGAAGGCATTCTGCTCGACATCAGTGAAGAAGGCATGGACGTGCTCTCCGCGCAAACGCTTTATCCGACTGCGCCGATATCCGCGCGGTTTCAGCTTCCCGAATCTGACTTTCAATTCGAAGTCCAGAGTCAAGTTGCTTGGGCCAATCCCAATGGGCAGTCCGGTGTACGCTTCGTTGATATGGGCGAGAGCGCCCGCGAGGCCCTGAAATCCTGGTTCAGCACGCACGCGCCTGAAATGCCGCCGGATGAACCAGAGCCTGTGGCCCACTGCCAACTCACCGATTTAAGTACGGGTGGATGCTACGTGGAAACGGAATCACCGTTCCCTGAACGCTCCGAGATTGTATTGAACTTAAAAGTAGCCAATGTCGAGGTCCAGGCCGAAGGCACGGTGCGTGTCATGCATCCGGGCTTTGGCATGGGCATTGAATTTGCTTCGCGGACACCACAACAGCGTGAGCAAGTAAGCGGATTCATCAATCTGCTTATGAGTCGTCCTGGCACCCTGCCGGAGCTTTCCATTACACCTCGTGCGCTGGCGGGAGCGAAAGATACTACCTCTGAAGATCACTCTGCCCACGACGATTTTGACGATCCTTTGCTCGAACTTTTACGCGGACATGAATCGTTCGGACAAGAAGAGTTCCTCGAGCAACTCCGCAAACAACGCAATTCTGAAGCTGTCACAAATTCCTAACATCATTCACACAATAGAAATGCCCGCGTGCCGTCTCTAACTCAGGCATTTGTGCCCTGGCGGGCTTGTGTTCCCACCTCGTATGCAAACACTCTAGGCCGATCGTCGAGTTACAAGATTTTCAGACAATGAAATCTTGGTGAATTTTTGCGGCCGCCGGTGCTATGAAATTCCCATATTTACGGAGCGGGCTCAAAGCACTTGCTCAGACAATCTAGGACGGCTTTCGCCGCCGCGGCTACTCTCAAAAGCATAGGTGGAGCGATCGCCGCTTTTCTTGTATTCTCTGCCCAACCAACACATTTGGAGCGAGCCCAACTGGATTCCATTTCTTCACATAAGGCCGAAGCGAAAGTAAACTCCGCCGATCAGCCCTTTCCTGCTCCCCGAGGATTGCTGGTTCCTCTTTTGATTATTTCCTGCGCTGCGTTTTTAGTCATTGTGCCTTTTTTCTTTCGCGGCGTTCCTTCCGGACATGACTTCGAGTTCCACATGAATTCATGGATGGAAGTACTTAGACAATGGAAGCTTGGGATATTGCATCCAAAGTGGGCAGCGCTTGCGCATTACGGTTACGGGGAGGCACGATTTATTTTTTATCCTCCAGTCTCGTGGACGCTCGGCACGCTCCTGGGATCATTCCTGCCCTGGAAACTGGTAGCCGGAGCCTATGTGTGGATCGGGCTCACCGCCTCTGGTTTTTGTATGTTCCTGTTGGCGCGCGAATGGTTAGGCAGAACTGAAGCAATTTGCGCGGCAGTGTTTTACGCGGCCAACCCATATTTCCTGGTGATCGTTTACTGGCGAAGCGCATTCGCGGAGCTTGTGGCAGGCGCGCTGCTCCCATTGCTGGTATTAGTGATTTTTCGGCCTCGCGAAAGGCCAAAGGAAATAATCCTGCCATTGGCATTGATCGTCGCCGCTGCATGGCTTATCAATGTCCCCTCGGCGGTTATGGTTACCTACTCGGCGGCCTTCTTCGTTTTGATGCTCGCGCTTTCCCGGCGCGCCCTTCGAGGTCTAGCAGAAGGCGCGGCGGGAATCCTGCTGGGACCACTGCTGGCCGGGTTCTATCTTGTACCAGCCGTTTACGAGCAGAAATGGATCAGCGTCTCTCAAGTCCTTTCTGAAGGATATCGCGCGCAGGACAATTTTCTTTTCGCGATAACACCAGACCCTGACCACAATCTTTTTAATCACCTCATTTCCATTATTGCCCTTTCCGAGGTGATCGCCCTCTGCGCCGCTGCCTTTCTGGTGTTGCGCCACAAGCCCCGTGCGCGATTTTTTTCTCTTCTGGCAATCTGGGGAATCGCTCTCTCTATTTCCATGTTTTCGGTGACGAGCATATTTTGGCGCTATCTGCCGGAACTTCGCTTTATGCAGTTCCCCTGGCGCTGGCTGCTTTGTCTGAACGTACCCCTTGCCATTTTCGCCGCGCGAACGGGCCGGCGATGGCTGCCTCGCATCGCGCTATATTTACTCCTTCTGGCGACCGTCGGATATGTTTGGCACACAGTGCAAGCTCCATGGTGGGACAACGCCGCCGACATTGCGGAAATGCTTGATAACCAGACGAGCGGCGTTGGCTATGAAGGCACGGATGAATATGTCCCAGCCGGCGCAGATGCGTCAGCGGCCAAACCAGGCGCTCCAGACGTCAGATATGAAGGTGAAGGTGCAGGATCGGCGCAGATTGCTGTGCACCGCTGGGATCCTGAGACAAGGGCATTTACTGTAATTGCGAATGATCCCGGGAAGATGGCGATACGTTTATTCAATTTTCCAGCGTGGCAAGTCCGCGTGAATGAACGCATCACGCCTTCCGAGACTGATCCCGAAACAGGGCAAATGATGGTTCCGGTGCAGGCAGGAACGAACCGCGTCGAAATCCAATTCATCAAAACGTGGGACCGCACGCTGGGGGAAATCGTTTCGGCAATTACGGCGATATTCCTTTTGCTGTTGGTCGTGTATCAAAGGAAACTTTCGCGAAAAGAAGTCATCGAGAACCGAAGCCATGTCTATCCCTGAGCGAATACTGATTGCAACTTCCAATCCCGGTAAGCTGCGCGATTTCGCAGGCGCCGCTCTTGCTCTCGACATAAAGATCGAGCCAGTCCCGAATTTTTCTCAGCTTTCTACTGTGGTGGAAGATGGGCTTACATTCGAAGCCAACGCCCGCAAGAAAGCAGAAGCATACAGCCTCGCCGCGAATGATGAAATCGTTCTTGCCGACGATTCCGGCCTGGAAGTGGACGCGCTGGACGGCGCGCCCGGCGTTCACTCTGCACGCTACGCGGCGGATGATCCCAGTCAAGCAGGCAGCAACACGGACGACGAAGCGAACAACGAGAAGCTGATACGCAATTTGAAGAGCGTTCCTGCGACCCAACGCACCGGAAGGTTCGTCTGCGTCATCGCCGCCGCGCGCAATGGCCACACGCTGGCCGTTTTCCACGGAAAAGCCGACGGCATCATTCTGGATGAGCGGCGAGGCTCAAATGGTTTTGGCTACGACCCATTTTTCTTTTTCCCGCAAATACAGAAAACTTTTGCGGAATTGGATGCTGAGGAAAAAGCAAAATACAGCCATCGCGGCGCCGCCTTCCGTAAATTTTTGGAATGGTACCGGAAGATTTAGATCGGGATGCAACGGTTCCATCAAATTCCCAAAAATCCGAAATGACCTTTTGGGAAAGTGTTTTCCCCGCCCTGACGCTGGAGGGCATTCACTTACCACTTTGCCCGCGTGCCCGTGCTGATTCGTAAGGTTTTAGGGTCCATCCAATCGGCCCGGAGATGCGGCCTCTCGATTGCTTCATTCCATGTGTACCTAGGCAGAGTAACCAGAAGGTAACCAAAAGCATTGGACACCTTCGGTAACACCGAGGGCAGATTTTTAGATTGGAATTCTTTAATGATGCCTTACAATAACCGCCTGCTGTCTTTGCAGTCAGGCTCAAGGAATCGGAACCACTTCGTGATCAGAAGAACTGGCCAAAGCTTTATTTTATTGTTTGCGCTGAGTGTTGCCCTTTGCGGGTCTGCGTTCGCGGTGCACAAAACCCGTCCACGTAGTCGCCGTGTCAGCCATCGTCGTCATTTGCGCCTGAACTGGGTCTTGTGGCATCCACTGTTTCGGCCAACACCCGAGTCTCTTTATATTCAGAATGAAGAAATTGACCGTCTGGATTTGCCGCGCATTCAGGATGATACTCAGTTAGTTTCCCTGGAAGAGAGCGGCGATCTGCTGGAGATTGTTCCCAGTGAAGCTCTGCGCATTGCTCCGCAGCTTCCTGAGGACCGGCGCTACTGCCGCCCATGGACATTAGATTTTCTGAACGATCTGAGTGATGATTTTTACAGCCAGTTCGGCGCGCAGATCCAGGTCAACTCCGCCGTGCGCACTGTGAAGGTACAGAAGAAGCTTCGCCGTCATAATCGCAATGCGGCGCCCGCGGAAGGCGACCGTGCCTCATCCCATTTGGCGGGAATCACGGTGGACATTCAACGCCGCGGCATGACCAATGACCAGATCCGATGGGTCGAGCAATATCTGGTTCCGTTGAAAGAAATGGGGTTGATTGAACCAGAAGAAGAGCGCCACCAGTGGGTATTCCACATCATGGTTTCCGACCACTACGACGATTGGCGCGAGTCAAAGATTTTGGCAGGCAATCGGAATAGCGCGAATGATCGAAACGATGAGAGCGCCGGCATCCTCCGCCCAGACGCCATCATTCCCGACCTCCTTAGTTCGACTCAGCAAGAACGAAACATTCCCACCCGGTAAAATAATCCAGACATGATTGTCATCATGGCTGGATTACCCGGCACCGGTAAAACCACGCTTGCGCGCGCGCTGGCCCTGCAAATCTCAGGTGTACTCCTCAACAAGGATGAAATTCGCGCCGCGCTCTTCCCTCCTGACGAAATTGAATACTCGACCGCGCAGGATGATTTCTGTATGACGGTGCTTCTCGACGTGGCTGCGTATTTGTTGAAGAACAATCCTACTCGCACGGTCCTGATTGACGGACGACCGTTCTCCAAAACTCAGCAACTTGAACAAGTGATCAAAGCAGCGGATCAACTGAGGCAGGACTGGAGAATTCTGGAGTGCACTTGCACGGCTGAAACCGCCCGAATCCGCCTCGAAGAACAACAAACCACGCACGTGGCGGCAAATCGCGACCACCAGTTGTACCTGAAAATGAAATCAAACTGGCAGGAGATTCTTCTTCCCAAAGTCGTAATTGATACGGATTACGAACTCTCGCAATGCGTGGCAAACGCGCTACGAGCGATAGCGAAGACAATGTAATTAGTTAGCTTTTGGCGCCCAACCGCTCGAAAAACACGCAAATGGATTCAATCCCCCGGTAAAAATTCGGGATGTGGAATTTTTCGTTGGGAGCGTGCAGATTGTCATCAGGCAAACCAAATCCCATCATGACGCTGGGAATCTTCAGAACATCTTGGAAATCCGTCACAATGGGTATGGAGCCGCCAGAGCGGATAAAAACAGTTTTCTTTCGAAATACTTCGTGCAGTGCTTCGGTTGCGGCCTTAATGAACTTGTTGTCGGTCCCGACTACGCAGGCAGGCCCCTTACTCCAGATTTTAAAACTGATCTGGATACCCTTAGGCGTCAGCTTGGTTACATAATTTTTGTAGCGTTTCAGGATATCGTCGGGGTCCTGGTTGGGGACTAACCTCAGGGAAACCTTCGCCGCCGCTCGGGCGGGAATAACAGTCTTAGCGCCGGGCGAAGTAAAGCCTCCCGGCATGCCGTGGACTTCCAGCGTGGGCCGCGCCCAGGTACGGTACAGCACGGAATATCCGGGCTCGCCGGTCAGTTTCGTGGAACCAACTTCAGTCTTGCGATAGTGTTCTTCGTTGAAGGGAAGTTTCTTCCAGGCCTTCAATTCCGCCGCGCTCGGAGCTTTCACCTTGGAATAAAAACCCGGAATCAGCACCCGACCCTTGGCGTCCTTCAATTTGCTCAGAATTTCAATCAACGCAAAAAATGGATTCGGCGCGGCGCCTCCGTACATTCCGGAGTGCAGGTCGGTTTTGGGGCCGATCGCCTCAATCTCCGTGTACACCAAGCCACGCAAGCCAACGCACAATGTGGGTAGGCCGTCGGCGAAAAGTTCCGTGTCGCATACCAACGCGAAATCCGCTCGCAGCTTCGTTTTTTCCTTGCGGATATATTCCGCAATGGCTTCCCCACCGACCTCTTCCTCACCTTCAAACAGTACCTTTACATTGATCGGCAACACACCGCCATGCGCCTTCATGAGCGCCTCAAGAGCTTTCACTTCCATCCAGAGCTGGCCCTTGTCATCCACTGCGCCACGGGCATAAACATTGTTGTTGCGCTCCGTCGGCTCAAAGGGAGGAGAAATCCATTCATTCAATGGATCGGGAGGCTGCACGTCGTAGTGCGCATACATCAGGACGGTCGGTTTGCCCGGCGCATGAAGCCAGTCTGCGTAGACAAGAGGATGGCCCTTGGTCGCGATGACCTCGACATTCTGCATCCCAATGCGTCGCAAGTCGTTCGCCACGTACTCTGCGGCTTGCCGGACATCAGTAGCATGTTCATCAAGCGTGCTGATGCTGGGAATACGGAGCAGGTCTTTTAATTCATCCAGAAAGCGTTGCTGATTCTGACGAGCGTACTCTACAGCGGCTGATGCCATTGAGGGTCTCCTCTTTCTGCAACCGAATCGGAGATACCGAACCGGAATTCAGTATAACTGAGCGAAATGGCTGTGCTTTTGCCGGCCTTCTTCATCCCATGGCCATTTGTTTTTCTTCAAAACGAAGCGGCGAAAACGCGCTCAGGTCAAGCTCAAGTTTCTCGCCGCAGATGACTTGCGCCATCACCTTGGCGGTAATTGGCGCCAGCAAAATTCCGTCGCGGTAATGGCCACTCGCTACAAAATAGCCGCGTGCCGCGGTTTCCCCAAGGATGGGCAGAGCGTCCGCGGTTCCTGGGCGTAATCCCGCCCAGGCCTGATGCAGCTTGGCCCCGCGCAAGGCCGGAACCATCTCAATTGCCGATTGCTGGAGGCGCTGCACCACATCCGGATCCACACGCTTGTCATAGCCGACATTTTCCAAAGTCGCCCCAACCAAAATTCGTCCGTCAGTGCGAGGAACCAAATAAACTTCGCCTCCGCGCACCACGTGCCGCAGAATAGGTGCGCCAATCACCGCGAGAATCTGCCCCTTCACAGGCCGCGTGGGAAATTGGTACGGAGGAATGTTTCCCGCCCATGCCCCCGCGCAATTTACCACCACCGGAGCAGAATAAGCAGTTTTGCCTGTGGAGACGCCGCTCACGCGGCCAGCGGAAATCATGACGCGCTCCACCGGATTGCCGGAAACAATGTCTATTTCACGATGTTTGGCTGCCTGGATTGCCGCAGCCGTCAGTGCGCGGGGATCCACGCTCCGTTCCTTGCGGAAGAATGCCGCATGCTCGTTAAGTTTTAACTCAGGTTCCAGCTTTGCCACGGCCTCCAGCGAAACGGGTTCAAGGCCATTTTGCGTTTCTGATTCAGATTTCCAACCTGGTCCGGAAGCCGCGTGCGCCGAGAGCAACAATGTTCCGTTATCCCGCAAATCGACATTCATTCCTGACTCATCTTGCAGGTCGTGGACAAATTCGGGATACATCCCGGCGCTCGCTATAGCCAAAGGTAAAAGCGAGGGAGGCAATTCAGGGGCGAAGTCCGCGATCATTCCGGCGGCAGCATATGAGGCTTCACGTCCGGCTTCACCGCGCTCGACGATGAGCACTCGCATTCCCCGTTTGCGCAAGGCAAGCGCCAGCGAAAGGCCGATGATTCCGCCGCCGACAATAATTACTTCCCAAGTCCTCACCCTCGTATTGTAGAAGACCTGCGCGTTCTTCCGCGCACCCAGGCTGACATTGCCTGAAAAACAAGACATGCTAATCTGACCATAGCGTGAGCGAGCAACTGCTGCCCATCTTTCACCAGGCGTATCAAGGCCTTCGTCCCGGCGCTCCAGTTCCGGAGTTGAAGGTTCAGTTCTACGCTTTCGCCAGCCTCAACAACACCATCCGCATGCGCGAAGGGCGGCTGTACGTTAGAGTCTCTGATCTCTTGCAGGGCGCGCCGGAAGAAGTAGTTGAGGCCCTCGCCCACATCCTGCTGGCAAAAATGTACCGCAAGCCCATCGGGCGAGAGTTTTCCCTACGATATCGCCGTTACACCGCGTCGCGACATGTGATTGAAAAGGCCCACCTGATCCGGCAGATCAGGGGCCGAAAGCGTATGCAAACGCCGCAAGGCCGCACTTACAATCTCGAAGCGATCTTCGACGATTTAAATATCCGATTTTTCCACGGTCTGCTTGCTCGCCCCCAAATGAGCTGGAGTCAGAGCCATGCCCGTAACCGCTTGGGGCATTACGATCCGGCGCATAACGCGATTGTCATCAGCCGTGCTTTCGATCATCCCCGCGTGCCGCAACCAGTGCTCGAATACATTGTTTATCATGAGATGCTTCATCTAAAGCATCCCGTAAAATTGCGCGGCAGTCGGCGCTGCGTGCACTCCGCCGAATTCCAGGCTGAAGAAAAACTCTTCCCAGCGGCTGCCCAAGCCAAGAAATTCCTGCTGCAACTCTAGCCGTCTCCTCCGGCCCCGCATTACGCTGGAGCGCCTGCCATAGAGCGCGTTGACGATATCGCCGTCCGGCGAATATCCTATTGTTAGTTGAAATTGAAATTCATTTTCAAAATCAAACTTCCCTCCGGAGCCCCGCTTTTCGATGCTACAAGCCTTTATTGTCACCCTGCGTGAAGGGGTGGAAGCCGCCCTTATCGTCGGCATTGTCCTCGCCTATCTTGCCAAGATTGGCCGTCCTGACTTGCGCAAACCCGTCTATGCGGGACTAGCCGCAGCTTTTGTCGGTAGCATCGGCCTGGCAATTGTGCTTTCGCGTATCGAGCTGAATGAGGACAGCTTTGAGGGCTGGGTCATGCTGGCCGCTGCGGTTTTTGTCGTCACCATGATCATTTTCATGATGAAAACCGGCCGCAAGCTGAAGGGGGAAATTGAGCGAAAACTGGGCACGGTTTCGAGTCAAGGGTCGTGGATCGGCATATTTTCCTTTGTGTTTTTGATGGTCCTGCGCGAGGGCGTCGAAACAGTGCTTATCCTCGCCGGCGTCTCCCTCAACACCACGGAATTGCTTAGTTTTTTAGGGACGTTGCTGGGAGTAGGAGTTGCTATTCTGTTCGGAGTGATGTTCGTCAAAGGCAGTGTGCGCATCAACCTGCAGAAGTTTTTCCGCGTCACTACCGTCATCCTGTT
The DNA here is from genome assembly GCA_036489565.1 of Terriglobales bacterium. Lineage (GTDB taxonomy): Bacteria > Acidobacteriota > Terriglobia > Terriglobales > Acidobacteriaceae > JAICKN01. The sequence goes on along the minus strand of DASXFN010000116.1, from coordinate 83,836 downwards.
TTTTGTTGCTGCACAGTTGATCGTCAGCGGATTGCATGAACTTTCCGAGAGCGGCGTAATCCCTTCGTCCAAGGAAGAGATGGCGCTTATCGGCCCGATCGTTCGTAATGATTTGTTTTTCTTTATCACTATTGTCGCTTTGGCCGCTTTGATGGTTCTGTTTGAATTCAAGAGGCGTCAGCCCGTCCAACTGCCAACATCTCCCGCCGAGCGCCGCAAAGCGCAATGGAGCGCGCGCCGTGAGCGTTTATGGATGGCTTCGGTCTATGCCAGCTCCTTCATTTTTATCCTCATGGTCACGGCAGAGTTTATCTATGCGAAAAGCGTGAGCGCCTTATCGCCAGCCACGGAGATCACTTTTGTGAACGGACAGGTCAGCATTCCGCTGAAACAGCTTTACGATGGCGACCTGCACCGTTATCAGGCCAAAGAGAACGGTAAGGAAATTCGCTTTTGGCTTTACCAGAAACCGGATGGAAAAATCGCCTCTGTATTCGATGCTTGCGAAATCTGCGGCGCGGCCGGCTTTTACAAAGGAGCAAACGGCGTAGTCTGCAAAAATTGCGCTTCTCCCATTAACGCCCAGTCCATCGGAACGAAGGGCGGTTGCAATCCAGTTCCCTTGCGATCGGAAGCTACTGCGGACGCAATCGTGATTCACGAAGCAGACCTCGATGCGGGCGTTCACTTATTCGAGAAATAGCCTGCTTTACGACCGTTAGATTTTTCAACCGATCTGATTTCAATTCGGACCGAAGTTCTAACTCATGTTTGTGCGCCTAGTTTTCGAATCTTTCCGGCGGCAGAAGCGGCGCAAGCTTCTCGCCTGCGCTGCCATTGCTCTGGGGGTGAGCGTGGCCACGGCGATGATTGCCGTAGCCACAGGCATTGGCGATAAAATGAGCCGCGAGTTGCGCACCTATGGCGCGAACCTCGTGGTCACTCCTCAGGAAGATACTCTGGACCTGCAAATCGGCGGCGTGAACCTGAAACCTCCAACGGACGGTGCCTACCTCCAGGAATCTGATCTTCCGAACATCAAGAGCATGTTCTGGGCGAATAATATCGTGGGATTCGCGCCCATGCTGCCGGTGAATATTACTCTGCCAAAAGAGGGCGATGTCACGCTAGTGGGGACTTACTTTTCTAAAACGCTTTCCTTTGGCAAACAAAACTTCGTGACCGGCGTGCGCACCACGAACCCTTGGTGGAAGGTGGATGGAGCATGGCCGAATGATGATTCCGAAGATGTACTGCTGGGCGAGCGGCTTGCCGCCAAACTTGGTAGCCACGCCGGCGATCAAATTGAAATTGACGGAACCGAGCACCGTATATCCGGAATTCTTTCCACGGGCTCAACTGAGGATGACCAGATTGTCGCTCCCTTGCTGCTGGCACAACACATTCTGGGACGCCCCGGCGTCGTCAGGCGCGTGTATGTGAGCGCGGTCACAAAGCCGGAAGACGCCTTCGCCCGAAGTGATCCGAAAACATTGAGCCCCGATGTTTATGATCGCTGGTACTGCTCGCCGTATCCGCAATCCATCGCGTATCAGTTGCAGCAAGCGATTCCCAATGCTCATGCAGAGCAGATTCGGCAAATTTCTCAAACTGAAGGCACAATTCTCTCTCGCATTGAAGGATTGATGCTTCTGGTGACGTTAGCGGCCTTGCTTGCCTCCGCGCTGGCTGTGTCAGCCGCAATGGCCACGGCAATTTTCGAACGTCGTGGAGAAATTGGATTAATGAAGGCGCTCGGAGCCGGGAAAACTTCCGTTGCCGCCATCTTTTTTGTGGAGGCGGCACTACTGGCATTATTGGGCGGTTCTGCCGGCTTTGCCGGAGGGGCGCTACTAGCTGAGCGCATCGGGAAATTGGTCTTCAATTCGCAGATCGGAATTTCTCCTGTGCTGTTCCCCATCGTTTTGGTGATCGCGGTATTAGTCACATTCGCAGGAAGCGCGGTGGCGATTCGACGCGCAATTAAGCTGGATCCCGTATTCGCGCTGCGGGGAAACGCCTGATGAAGCTTTCATTTCGACAGGTACCTAAAATTTCATGAACTCACGCCCCAAAAAACGCCGCATGCTCATGCGGATGTTGCTGCGTTCCGTCAGCCGCGGACGAGGCCGCACTTTGTCGGCATTGCTGGCGATCGTTGTAGCGGCAGCAGCAGCCACGGCAATGCTGAATTTATTCGTAGATGTGCAAGCCAAGCTGCACAGTGAGTTTCGGAATTATGGCGCGAACGTCATCATTGTGGCGAAAGACGGGCAATCGCTTCCACCGAATGCTCTCAGCACAGTTGAATCCACTCTCGCTGGCCACGGCATGGCGGTTCCCTTCGCCTACGTTGTAGCGCGTACGGCCTCAGGGAAAGCTGTCGTTGTCGCAGGAACAGATTTTTCTGCCGTGCAAAAACTCGATCACTGGTGGTCGGTCACGGCATGGCCGAGCAAACCGCAACAGGCGCTGCTCGGAATGCGCGCCGCGCAATCGTTGAATGTTTCCGGCCAACCGTTCTCGCTAAGTTTTCAGGGAAAAACAATCCAGTTGGCCCCGGCGGGAACTTTGCAGACCGGCGCCTCCGAGGACAGTCGCATTTATATTTCGCTTTCCGATTTCGAAAAGTGGACCGACGTTGGAGCGTCCACAATTGAAGTTGCGATTCCCGGCTCGCCTGCGGAAATCAATGCGGCAATGCAAAACCTGGCGGAGAGACTTCCCTCCGCTGACGTAACTCCCATCCGCCAAATTATGGCGGGCGAAGCGAACGTACTGGGCAAGACCCGTTCCACCATGCTCTACTCGGCCGTTCTGATTATTGCCACCGCCGCTCTTTGTCTGCTCGCAACACTGATCGGCTGGGTTTATGACCGCCGTCGTGACTTCGCGATCATGAAAGCCCTGGGAGCTTCCTCGGCTGCAATGAATGGCTTCTTTGCCGGAGAAGCAACCTTGCTCGGAATCATTGGCGCGGTCGTGGGATTCGGGTTTGGCGTCGGTGCCGCTATTTGGATCGGCCATGCCAACTTCCACACCGCGGTCGCTCCCCGCTTTGGCGTATTTCCGATCGTTTTACTGGGCAGCGTTATTGTTTCGCTGGCTTCGGCCCTATTGCCTATTCTTCTCTTGCAGCAAGTGCAACCTGCTAACATTCTGAGGGGAGAATGAGCGTGGCGGAGAATGCCATCATCGAGCTGAAACATGTAAGCCGATCCTACCCTGCGCAAGCAGAGGCTGGCGGCGGAAAGATTCATGCTCTCAATGATTTCTCTCTTGCCGTCGCTCCCGGCGAATGGATATCCATCATGGGCCCGTCGGGCTCTGGAAAATCCACGCTTGTAAATTTAATTGGATGCCTGGACAGCCCGACATCCGGTGAAATCTGGCTTGATGGTCAGAACATCGCCAATCTTTCCTCTGGCGATTTGACCCGGACCCGCGCCGAGAAAATTGGCTTTGTCTTCCAGCAGTTTCATTTGATTCCCTATCTCAGCGCTGTGGAAAATGTGATGCTGGCGCAATATTTTCACAGCATGACCGATGAGCAGGAGGCGCTTGAAGCCCTCAACCGGATTGGCCTGCGTGATCGCGCCAATCACACGCCCGCTCAGCTTTCCGGCGGTGAGCAACAGCGGGTGTGCATTGCCCGGGCGCTGATCAATGATCCTAAAATTGTCCTGGCGGATGAGCCAACCGGGAATCTTGACGCCGTCAATGAAGAAATCGTGCTGCGCTTGTTGCGCGAACTGCACGAGCAAGGGCGCACCATCATCATGGTCACGCATGACCCTGTGGTCGCGCGGCTGGCCGACCGCCGCCTCGAACTGCACCACGGCAAGATTGCTCAGGAAATTTTCTCCATGGCCGACGAAGAACAATTCGACGAGGTACTGGAAGAGCTTTGGGTGTTAGAGGAACACGCCGAGATCGCCGAAGTTGGGCGCATGGAAGTTCATGGGGCCTTGCCGGTCAGCATTGCCGTAGAAAAACTGATTGAGATGGGATTGGTCACGGCGCGGCCGCATCCGCCCGAAGCACATAATCACAAGCCGTTCGTAAATCCTTGCCACGACGCTTTGAAGCCGATGGCGATGTCCACCGGCGACGGCAGCATGATCGTGGAGCTTACCGCACGCGGACGTCAAAAAGCCGCCGATATTATCCGCCGTCACCGGCTGGCGGAACGTTTATTTACCGATAGCCTGGCGATGGACAGCGAGACGGAAATTGAGCAGCAGGCCTGCAAGTTTGAGCATATTCTGTCGCACGAAGCGACTGACAAAATCTGCACGTTCCTCGGACATCCGCGCACTTGCCCGCACGGCGCTCCCATTCCTCCGGGAGCCTGCTGTGGAATGGAAAATCAGCTTGCTTCGCCCACGCTGCAAACGTCCATCTATAAGCGGTAGTCCGGTCTTAACCGTCGCAAACGACGCCACACTTTATATAAACAAACAGCTTTTAGCGAACGTGATGATGATGATGGGTGTGACGATGGTGCCTACCATGATGCCGATGATGTGGATGTTCATTCATCGCGGCATTCTGTAGGACGGCATTACCGCTCCCGGAAGAGGATGGCGTAAGAGCGCTTTGCCCAAATCCGGCTACCGCAAACGCGAAAATCAGTAAGAAAGCGAACAAGATACGTTTCATAGTCGGCGCACTCCCGGCGCTCGATTATGCTAACCCGAATTCCCCTATGGAAGTTGCGCGAAAACCTGCGGCATATTGAGAATACAGATACCGCCTTGGCGCGATGTATGTCCCGCGAACGTCGAACTAACTCTTCCAGTTGCATTTGCCCTAGCGTCAAATTACATTCTTCTCGGTGATGTCGAATCCCTTGTCCCCAGCCCAGCCATCCATTCCTCGCACCCTCGCTGAAATCTTTTCTGGCGTTATGGAGCGAAACGGCCCTCGACCGCTCATGCACAAGGAAGCGGGAGAGTGGAAGTCTATCTCGGCAACCAAGTTTTACAGCATGACGGCTGGAGTAGCGGCTGCGCTTCGCAATTGGGGGATTTCCAAGGGAGACCGAATCGCCATCATCAGCGAAAACCGGCCGGAATGGACCATCGCCGACTTTGCCATCGCTTTGAGTGGCGCAGTAGTGGTACCCATGTTCCCAACGCTGCCCGCGGACCAGACCAAGTTTCTGCTGCAAGATTCCGGCGCACGGGCGGCATTCGTTTCCACAAAAAAACAGCTTAAAAAAATCCTGGCCATTGCGGGCGAAACCAGTATTGAACAAATTGTAATGATGGATAAGCCAGAAAAAGAACAAGCTAACGAAGATCTATCTGGCACTGGCCCCGCCGCATCCATGCACGAAATCATGGAGCGCGGGACATACCCTGATCCCGAGTTTGAGAGCGCGGCCAGCCGCATCGTTACCGACGATCTTGCCAGCATCATTTACACCTCTGGCACCACGGGCGTTCCCAAGGGAGTCATGCTCACGCATGAGAATTTGGCGACAAATATAGCTTTCTCACTCCGCGAATATGATATTGGCCCCGGTGACATTAGCCTGTCTTTCCTTCCACTTTCACATATCACGGCGCGCCACGTGGACTTTGCCGTGCTCTACCGTGGAGGGACCTTGGCATACATTTCATCCGTGGATCAATTGCCCGCCGCGTTGCGGGAAATGCAGCCGACATTTTTGGTAGCCGTCCCGCGAGTGTATGAAAAAGTACACGCGCAACTTGAAGTCAAAACTAAAAACTTCCCCGCGAAATGGATTTACGCCTGGGCCAAAGCCGTTGGGAGTTCCCATAAAAAAGAAATTCTTGCGGGCAGAGTTCCTGGCTCCGTCAGTTGGAAACTTGCCAACCGGCTGATTTATTCAAAGCTTCGCTCCGCACTGTGTGCCCGGGTAAAGGTTTTTATCTCCGGAGGCGCCCCGCTGGGTTACAACCTGGCCAATTGGTACGCGACCATGGGCATTCGAATTCACGAGGGCTATGGCCTCACGGAGACTTCTCCCGTAATAGCTGTAAATACGCCCGGCGCCCACAGAATTGGAACAGTAGGCAAGCCCCTGGGGAATGTGGAAGTGCGCATCGCGGAAGACGGAGAAATTCTGGTCCGCGGACCTTCCATCTTCCAGAGCTATTGGAAGAGGCCGGAAGAAACTGCGGCAGCGTTTGAAGACGGATGGTTCAAGACCGGAGACGTGGGGAATCTGGACGCGGACGGATTCCTTTCGGTAACTGACCGCAAGAAAGACCTGATCAAAACATCCGGTGGAAAGTTCATCGCTCCTCAGCCGATTGAAAATTCGTTAAAGCACAATTCCCTCGTCGCCGAGGCAGTCGTCTTCGGCGATCAGCGAAAGTCCGCCGGAGTTCTGATTGCTCCCAGTTTTCCGATGCTGGAAAAATGGGCTTCTGAAAACAACGTACCATTTGCGTCCCGGCAGGAGTTGGTCGAGGACCCTAAGGTTCGCACTCTATACCAGAGTATCGTGAACCAGGTAAATGCCAAGCTTGCCGACTTCGAAAAGCTCAGGAAAGTATTCCTGATTCCTGAAGAACTTCGCGTCGAGGACGGAATGCTTACAGCCAGCATGAAATTGCGGCGACGCATTGTCGAAGAAAAATATAAACATCTGATGGAAAAGGCTGCGCCCGCTGGTGCGGCAGGCGCATAGCTCCAACCAAAGCGGCCCGGCACCCGCTTTCTATTTTCATTACAATAGAGTCATGTCTGATCCGTTAATTATCGCTGGACGCCAATTCCGCTCGCGTCTAATAGTAGGCACCGGAAAATACAAATCTTTCCAGGAGAACGCTCGCGCGCTGGAGGCCAGCGGTGCAGAGATGGTCACTGTCGCGGTGCGCCGCGTGAACCTGGACCGGAGCAAAGAGTCGCTGCTCGACTATATTGATCCAAAAAAATATTTTCTGCTGCCCAACACCGCAGGCTGTTACACGGCCGATGAAGCGATTCGCACGGCCCGCCTGGGTCGCGAGGTAGGCATCTCCGATTGGGTCAAACTGGAGGTCATTGGCGATGAAGCTACGCTTTATCCTGACGTTCAAGCCACCTTGGAAGCCACCCGCGTGCTGGTGAAAGAAGGATTTACCGTCCTTCCCTATACCTCGGATGACGTTGTCTTTGCCAAGCGATTGCTCGATGCCGGCGCCAGCGCCATAATGCCCTTAGGCGCGCCCATAGGGAGCGGGTTGGGCATTCAGAACGCCGCTCATATCCGTATTCTGCGCGAGGTTATTACCAGCGTGCCGTTGATTCTGGATGCGGGCGTGGGAACAGCCTCCGATGCCACGATCTCCATGGAACTAGGCGTGGATGCGGTTTTAATGAATACTGGCATTGCCAATGCTCAGGAGCCTGTGCTGATGGCGGAAGCCATGAAGAACGCAGTGCTCGCAGGCAGACAGGCTTACCTGGCCGGGCGCATGCCGAAGAAACTGTATGCCACGGCGAGTTCTCCACTGGAAGGGGTAGTCCGCTAATTTATTAACCGAAACATCCTTAACGCAAAACAAAAAGGCGGCCATCAGGCCGCCCTTTCAATTCATTGATTGCAAACATTGCAATCGCAAAACTTACATGTGCTCGCCCATTTGCGTTGCCGCTTTGGGTTGCTTCAACATTTTCACATTGTCCACATGCATGGAATCGCCGGACATCGCGCCGGAAACGCTGACGTAATGGCCTTCATGACCCTTGAGGGCGTCCTGGTTGTCAACGTTAACAATGGACTTGTCCTTGTCGTTTACGATGACAAGTTTCGCGCCCATATCTTCGCACTTTTTGGTGCAATCAGCATGGCTTGCGCTCGCGCCTTTTGCGCCGCACTTCGAATCGCTGACCCATCCTTTAACCGTTTCAGCATTCGCCGCCGAAACACCTACCATGAGAAACACAAAGGCAAACAAACTTAAAACCGATAGCAGCTTCTTCATACAAAATCCTCCAATGATAGCGGCAAAGCCGCAGTTAATGCTGGCCACATCCCACCCGCTGGGGTCCTTCCGCTGCAAGAGAACCACGCCACAGTGGATTTCGATTTGTCCAGCTTCCAAATTACGTACGAAACTGACTACACTTCTGGATTGCAGCGAAACTATACCATAGATCGGCGGGGCCAAAAAAAGTTACTCGGAAATCTCATTTTTGCGCAGCTTTATTTTCAGGCGCTTGCACGGGAGCGCCTGCAGGGGACACATAAACCATCTCTCCCGGACGGGCATAGTGCAACTGTTCCCTGGCTTCACGCTCAATTGCGGCAGGATCGGTCTTCAAGGCCTTAATTTGCTCCGTGTACTGTTGGTTTTCTTTTTGCACCCGGACAAAGTCCTTCTCCAGCGCCTGGTATTCGGCGTGCTTCTGGCGGTACATCACCATGCCGTTTGAGCCGAACACGATGTGAACAAACATCCAGGCCGTCAAAATGCATACCCCGGCCGTAGCCAGCCGCCGCCGTGCACCGAAGAACCAGGAAAGCGCGGGACGAAATTTCTCTGCCGTCCGCTCCGCCAACTCCTCGGCTTGTGGCGCGCGATCCATCAACGCGCGGATTCTGTCTCCGGGCCTGGGGAACGTCCGAATTTTTGAAAATTGCTTTACTCGAAGATCCATTGTTTCGCTGCCGCGCTCAACTTTTCCAAACTATTCTCGCTTCTCGCCTCGGAATATACCCTGACAACCGGTTCGGTCCCCGAAAGGCGATAGCAAACCCAGGAGCCATCCTCAAATACCAGCTTAAGGCCATCGGTGCGTACCGCCTGAGTCACACTGCGGCCAAAAAACTCCCTTGGCTCCTGCTTCAACTTACCAGTGAACTTCTCTTTCACTTCCTGCGTCAAGTGGAAGTTCTCACGTTTCGGATAATAGGAACCAACTTTGCCAAATAAATCTTGCAATTGTGCTCCTAATGACTTTCCACGACGCGCCACCATCTCACAACACAACAATCCGGCAAGAATCCCGTCCTTCTCAGGGACGTGATGCCGAATGGAAAGTCCAGCGCTTTCTTCCCCGCCGATGGCAATTTTGTCCTGCTTGATCAATTCACCAATGTATTTGAAGCCTACCGGCATTTCGTGCAATTCAATTTTGTAATGGCTCGCCAGCGCATTCACCAGGTTCGTGGTGGCCACGGACTTGGCCACCCCATTCTTCCAGCCTCGGCTTTCCACGAGGTAATCGAACAGCAGAGCAATTACATAATTCGGCTGAAGGAAAGTTCCGTCTTCATCCACAATGCCAAAGCGGTCCGCATCGCCGTCAGTGGCAATACCGATGTGGGCCTTAGTTTGCCGCATCGCCGATCGTAACTCATTCAACAGGTGATCATCTGGCTCAGGCGCATGGCCTCCAAAGAGCACGTCGCGGTAGTCATGAACGGTAGCGACTTGCACGCCTGCATCTTTTAACAGCGAATCCGAATACCCGCGCGCGGCTCCCCACAGGGGGTCGAACACCACCCGCAGCCCGGCTTTTTTGACCGCTGCGAGATCCACGACTTCCCGCAGCCGCTTCAGGTAATTTTCCCTCGGCTCAAGATCCGTGTCTTTTGCAAGCGCTTTGTGGGGTGATGACTCGGGAGCGGCATCATAGGCAACGATAGCCGCCTCAATCTCTTTAGTCACTTCGGGCAGGGCGGGAGCGCCGTCAGGAGTGGAAAATTTTATTCCGTTATATTCCGGCGGGTTATGCGAGGCGGTAAAGTTAATCGCCCCATCCGCGTGCTCACTGGTGACTGCGTACGAAATGGCCGGCGTAGGAGCAGCTTCCGCAATCACCATCGGCGCTATTCCGTGGGAAGCCAGGATGTCCGCTGCCAGCGAGCAGAATGTTTCGCCCAGGAACCGCGGATCGCGCCCTACAATCACGCGTGCACCGACCGGTTTTTGCGAAGCCACATACCGGGAAATTCCGCTTACTGCACGTCGCACGTTGGCAAACGTAAACTCCTCCGCGACAATTGCCCGCCAGCCTGAAGTGCCAAATTTAATTTGGGTTGCCATTATTTTCTTGAGCCTCGCAGTGCTAACCCCGGCAGTGCTAACCTTGGATGCCGGAAAATGGTTGCCGGAAATTCAACATAGAAAGGCTGATTTTATATGACGGACATGCGAATCGTCCTTACCACCGCAGGATCGCAGGATGAAGCTCGTCGCATTGCCAACACCCTGGTGGAACGCAAACTGACAGCGTGCGTGAATATCATCTCAAAAGCGCAATCCATCTATCGATGGGAAGGCAAAATACAGGAAGCGGAAGAATGGCTGCTCCTCATTAAGACTACCGCGCCGCTATTTGAAAAAGTGCGGAACGCGATCAAAGAACTGCATCCCTATGAGTTGCCCGAGTGCCTCTCGCTGTCCGTAGATGATGGGAGCGAGGAATATTTAAATTGGATTGCGGGCTCGATCGCGTCCTAGATGATTTGTAGGATTAATTTGCAGCAACGGTTAAATCGCAGCGAGCGCCTGTTCTAAATCGGCCAGAATGTCTTCTACATCTTCAATTCCCACTGAAATCCGCACCAATCCGTCAGTAATTCCAATTTTCCGCCGTCCTTTTTCGCCTAGGGCCGCGTGCGTCATGGTTGCCGGATGCGAAATCAATGTTTCAACCCCGCCCAACGATTCCCCCAGCGAACAAATCCTCACTCGCTTGAGCATTTTGTTGGCATTCGTCAGCGATCCAGTTTCAAACGTAATCATGGAACCGAATCCGCTCATTTGACTGCAAGCCAATTCGTATTGAGGGTGATCGATCAATCCGGGATAAAAAACTTTTTTGACTTTGCTGTGACGCGCCAGAAATTCCGCCACGATCCTGCCATTGTGGTCGTGTTGCTCCATGCGCACCGCGAGAGTCTTCACTCCGCGCAGCACCAGCCAGCATTCGAACGGAGACAAAATCGCGCCCGCGGCCTTTTGCACAAAGGCCAGCTTTTCTGCCTGTTCCGGCGTGGTGCAGACCACCACGCCGCCGAGGCCGTCGCTATGTCCATTCAGGAACTTCGTGGTCGAGTGCACCACCATGTCCGCCCCCAGCGCAATCGGCTGCTGAAAATAAGGGGACATGAAGGTGTTGTCCACGACTAGCTCAATTTTTTTCTTGCGGCACACTCGGCTTACCGCCGCAATATCACTCAAAGCCATCAAAGGATTAGTAGGCGTCTCCACGTAAACCATGCGCGTATTTTTCCGCACTGCCTTTTCCACGTTTCGCGCGTCGGCCGTATCCACGTAGGTGAATTCCAGACCGAAGTTCGCCAGCACCTGATTAAAGAGGCGTGGAACGCCTCCATACAAGTTGTCGCCGCAAACTACGTGATCGCCAGATTTGAGCAGCGTGCAGATAGCATTGATCGCAGCCATGCCGCTGCCAAACACTTTTGAGGCAACCCCGCCTTCGAGCGCCGCTAAATTCTCCTCCAGCGCCGTCCGCGTGGGATTGGAAACACGCGCGTATTCGTATCCCTTGTGCTTGCCGATTTCTTCCTGCACATAGGTGGAAGTCGCATAAATAGGGATGGTAACCGCGCCGGTCGTCGGATCAGGCGGTTGCCCGGCGTGAATGGAGCGAGTGGAAAATCCCAGGCGTTCATTCTGTTTGGCCACGGCTACACCCCACCCTCGAAAATCTTTTTGGATAAATATCGTTCCGCAGAATCTGGAATCATCGTCGCCACTCGTTTGCTCGCGCCCAACTTTTTCGCTATCTGAATTGCAGCGAATACATTCGCGCCGCCGCTCGATCCGGAAAGCACTCCTTCGCTTCCCGCCAATTGCTTCACCATGCCGAACGCGTCTTTGTCATGCACCATAATGATTTCATCGCAAATCGCGCGGTCAAAATTCTTCGGCACGAAACTCGCTCCAATTCCTTCAACCTTGTGTTTGCCCGGCGGGCCGCCAGCAAGCACGGACCCTTCTGTCTCCACAACTACAGCGTGAATGCGCGGCAATTTCTCTTTCAAAAATCTCGCTACTCCGCTGAAAGTTCCCGCGGTGCCCGCGCCGATTACAACCGCGTCAATCCGGCCTTCCATCTGCTCAAAGATTTCTGGTCCTGTGGTTTCGTAGTGATATTGCGGATTCGATGGGTTCTCAAACTGCGCTGCCATAAAAGCCGTAGGGTCGTCCTTGGCAAGCGTTCGCGCCCGGTCAATCGCTCCCTGCATTCCTTCAGAATCTGGCGTACGCGTGACCTTGGCTCCCAGAGCTCGCATGAGTACAACCTTCTCTTCGGAAAAGTTCTCGGGGACAAACAAAGCGACCTTGTAGCCTCGATTCACACCAATCAGCGCCAGCCCGATCCCTGTATTTCCGGCTGTAGCCTCAACAATCGTGCCGCCAGGCTTCAGTTTTCCCTGTGCTTCGGCGTGACGAATAATTCCGATGGCGGCCCGGTCTTTCACGCTTCCGCCGGGATTCAAATACTCGAGTTTGGCAAAAATGTCTGCCGCGCCGGACGGGGCAATGCGCTTGAGTTGTAAGAGGGGAGTATTGCCGACAAGCTTTGTGATGTCGTCAGCCACTCGCAGTTGGGAAGCATCTGTCAGGGTTCGCACTCTACAGGGTACGGAAGGCTGGGCGGCAAGGTCAATCGCGCTTCGGGTTACTGGCGATTTCGCAAGGAACGTTGGCACCAGCAATCCGCAAAATCGCCTCCAGGCTTTTATCTACATCCTCCTCCGTCGTGGACCAGTTAGAAACGCTAATACGCATGGCGGTATGTCCCTGCCATTGCGTTCCCCCAAACCATGCGGTGCGGTCTTCTTGCAAAGCATCAATAATTCTGCGGGTGGTTTCTTCATCGCCAAAAGTCACCAGCACCTGATTCAGCACAACGTCATTCAGCACCGTATAGCCGGCACGGCGAAGACCCTCGGCAAAGCGCGCGGCCAACCGGCAATTCCCTTCAATCATTTTCTCCAGACCGGTTTGCCCTAGTGATCGCAAAGCCGCCCAGGCATCAATCGCTCGCGCCCGGCGGGAATTTTCCGGCGTAAATACCGGAGGCATGCGTCCGTCGTTGGTTTTCAAATACGGAGCTCCTACCGTCATGGCATTGTGCAAGTGTTGCGGCTCGCGAATGAAAATCACTCCAGAATCATACGGAACGTTCAGCCATTTATGGCAATCGGTCGCCCAGGAATCGGCACCCTCAATGCCGGCAATCAGATGTTTCCGCTGCGCAGACGCAGCAGCCCACAATCCAAACGCGCCATCCACGTGGACCCACGCTCCCGAGTCGCGGGCGCGCGCACAGATTTCCCCCGCAGGATCAAACGAACCTGTATTGACGTTCCCCGACTGAATGCAGACGACAGTTCGGTCATCCAGCGTAGGCAGTGCCTCCGGCCGCATGCGTCCCTGCTGGTCAGTCGGAACTACCTTCACCCGCTTGCGCCCCAGACCCAACATGGATAAAGCTTTTAACAGCGAGGCGTGGACCTCTGCCCCAATCACCACGGTAACGGGTGGCGCTCCAAAAAGGCCGTCTTCCTCCACGTTCCATCCAGCACGTTCCAGCAAAGCGTGGCGGGCCGCCGCCAGGCCAGCAAAGCTCGCCATGGTCGTGCCGGTAACGAAACCCGCCCCGCAGGAGGCAGGAAGGCCAAATATCTCTTTCATCCAGCCAAAGGTGATCTCTTCCAGCTTCTCCACCAACGCTGAGTGGTACGCATTCTGGTCCCAGGCTCCAGCCATCCAGTTTGCTGCAAGAGCAGCTGGCAGGACTCCTCCGGTCACGTAGCCGAAATATCTCCTGCCGGTTGAGGCCAACGTCGCCGGAGATCCGATCTCATCAAGCAGAGCCAGCACATCCGCGGGCTCGGTCGGATCATGTGGGAAAGTCGTCGCCAATGTCTCCAGGCGGGCTACATCCTCATGCAAAGGCGCAGTATGCCGCTGTTCCGCTTCGGCTGCATAGCGTGCAGCCCGCCGGGCAACGTCACTCAAGAGCTGGGCGAGAGAACTCCGGGGATCGAACGGCATTCACTAATGGTAAATGGAGAGATGCAAATGGAGAAATCCGGCCAATGTGACCGAATGTCAAAGCCACAGTTTCAATTAGTTCGAGGCCTGTTCTTGGCCCGGATAATATCCCGTCTTGGTGCGAACCACGAGCTTCTTATAGCCCTTCTGCTTCGCATCCACATGGATGGTGCGATAGCCAGGGACCGTCTTGGGCGTAAGTGGTTTGTAGCCAATGGTGTACTGACTGCGGATATCGCGCGCAACCGTACTGCTGATTTCATCCACCTGGTCGAGACTCTTTGGCAAGAACGCGATTCCACCGGTGCGCTCGGCAAGTACCTGTAGGGCCCGTCGCGCGGTGCGTTCTTTCTCCTGCCCCAATAATCCAATGGCGTAAACCGTCGGTCCGTTTTCCTGCTGTAACCGCTCCACGGCCTCTTCCAGGTTCTCCCGGCTACCGTTGTCCTCGCCGTCGGTAACTACAAACAGGACTTTCTTCTGCAGCTTGGCGCCTTTCAAATAATCGGCGGACGCAACCAGAGCGTCATACAAAGCTGTACCGCCCCTTGCTTCCACCTTTTCAAGGGCTTGCTTAAGTTTTGGCAAGCTGTTCGTGAAGTCCTGATCAAGGTAGTAGTCGTCGTTAAAATTCACCACGAAAACCTGGTCCCCCGGATTGCTGGCCCGCACCAGATTCAACGCCGCCGTATTCACTTTGTCTCTTTTTTCCCGCATCGAGCCGGAATTATCAATCACGATCCCCATGGCCACCGGCACGTCTTCACGCCGAAATGAGGTAATGGGCTGCAACTTACCATTCTCGTAAACGCTAAAGGCGTCCTTGGGCAGATTTACGATCATTTGGTCCTTGTCATCGACAACGGTCGCGTGGAGAACCACTTCCTCGACCTGCTTCTTGAAGACAAAGGTCCCATTGTCATCCGCCGAGCTTGTTTGAGAATCAGTCCCTGTTTGCGCCGGTACCTGTGATGGGGGTGCCTGCGACGGTTGGGATTGAGATGGTTGCCCCTGGGGTGGCTGGGGCTGGGACGGTTGAGATTGCGACGGCTGCCCCTGAGAAGGCGTCTGCGTCGCTGTGGGCGTCGAGCTTTGAGTCTGAGCGCCGCCCTGAATAGACGCTGGATTGGTGGTGCCGGGTGCGCTGGCACCCTGTTGAACTGGCGCGGCGGACTGACCGGCTGAGGTTGAGGCTTGAGGTTGGGTTTGTGCCGGAGCTTCGGCTATCCCAACCAAACTTATTGAAAACAAAAGAACAAGTGCACAAAGGACAAACTTCTGCTTATTCACTAGGTGCATAGAATCCCGTCTTCGCATAAACCTTTAATGGCGGCAAGCCCTTGGGCGGAATCAACTTCACTTTGATTCTATGCCATTTGCCGTCATGCTGAGATTTGCTTGGACGGTATCCAAGTACATATTGGTTGCGTAGCTCAATCCCAATTTTTGTAGCCACATCGGCTAAATCGTTCGGGTTATCAATGGCGAAGGCCCTTCCGCCGGTAATTTCCGTGATGTCACTCAACAATACAGGCCCTAAGCGCTCCTCTTCCGTAGGAAAAAAGTGGTCGTAAATGCCAATCGCATAAATGCTGATGTCCGCTTCCTTGACCAATGAGCGTATTTCGCTTTCGGTGTACCGGCTGTGATTGTCGCCCCCGTCGGAAATGATCAATAAAGCCTTCCGGGGATATTTCGCTTGCCGCATCTTATTGACGCCAAGATAGATAGCATCAAGCAAAGCAGTACGCCCTTTCGGGACCGTATAAATCAGTTTGCCTTGAAGGTCGGAAACGCTTTGCGTGAAATCAGCAATCTCCTCCGGGCGGTCCGCGAAGGCGATCATAAAAAATTCATCTTGCGGGTTCGCAGCTTTAAAGAACTCAACCACCGCTTCCCGCGCCTTTTCGATTTTCGTGTGCATGCTGCCGCTCATATCGAAAATAAGCCCGATCGAAACAGGTGCATCTTCGCTGGAAAAATCGCGTATTACTTGCTGATTCTTGTCCTGATACAGCGCGAAATTCTCTTTGTCCAGTCCGGTAACCAGGCGGTTCATCGGATCGGTGATCGTCACAGGCACAAGAACCAAGTCCACCTTGACCTTCATGGGGTCGCGTTGCTTAAGTCCGGCATTTACGACAGAGTTCGCAGGGACGGGCTTTTCCGCCGGTGTCGCTGGAGGGTTGATGTGAACATCGTCAGGCCTCGCCTGCGACCAGCACAATGAAGTTGACAGGAGGAGAAGAAGAAGCGTGATGAAGAATGGTCGCGACGCATTCATGACTGACCTTCCCGGATACGACGGCTTATCGGCGTTCCGCGCTTACGCCTGATAATTAGCGGTCTTTATATAGTAAACAACCGCCATTTTCCGCCCTATAAGCGTGATGCTAACACAGCTTGCACCAAATGGAACCAGCTTTTTATCGCGTTATTTGATGCTTTTGCTGCGCAAAAGTTTACCTGCGCGCGAAAGGCAGAACTGATCTAATTTCCGCTATAGACCCGGCTTTCGGGCCACCCGCTACTTTTTCGTTTGCGCCGCTACTGTACAATTTCTGCTTTCCTCCTATGGCCTCCATTACGCCTTTTCGTGCACTTCGCTATGACTCAAAACGGGTCTCCCCGCAAGATGTTGTCACGCAGCCTTACGACAAAATCACCCCAGTAATGCGTGAAGCCTACTATGCGGCGAGCCCTTACAACCTGGCGCGCATTATTCTCGGCAAGCCAGAAGCCGCCGACGATACAAACAGCAATCCCTACAGCCGGGCAGCCCAGTATTTCCATGCTTGGCGCAGAGAAGGCGTCTTTCTGCAAGACGTATTGCCGTCCATTTATCTCTACGCACAAAGCTTTACCGCCCCGGGCACAACAATCCGAATGGAACGCCGCGGATTCATCGCCTTGGGACGAGTCGAAGATTATTCCGCCAGCGTGGTCTTTCGGCACGAACAAACTCTCTCCAAACCGAAGGCCGACCGGCTACAGTTGTTGCGCGCCACCCGCGCCCACTTTGGCCAGATATTCATGCTTTACAGCGATCCCGCAAACGAAATTGAAGGCGTGCTTAGCACCGACGCTCCACCAGACACTGAAGTTCACGACGAATATGACGTGCAGCATCGCATCTGGAGAATTTCCGATCCCGCTTTGCTGAATCTCGTACAAGGTAAAATGCGCGACAAAAAACTCATTATCGCGGACGGACACCACCGCTATGAGACTGCGCTGAATTACCGCAACGAGCGCCGCGCGACCGCCGCCGCTGATTCCTCTCGCGGATTTCCCCGACAGTATTCCTCCGAGAAGGAATTTGTGGACCGTCAAAAGGACGAAATCGCGCCCTACGAATTGGCGATGATGACTTTCGTCAATATGGACAGCCCCGGGCTGCTCATTCTTCCCACCCACCGCGTTGTTCACGGGCTGCAGTCCTTTTCAGCGGAGAAGTTACGTGCGAGCGCCGGCGTTTATTTCAACGTAACCAAGGTAGATGGGAATCTGGACGCGGCGCGTGCCTCATCTTTACTGCACCAATCAGGCCAGTCGGGCACGGCGTTTCTCGCGGTCGTCAAGGACGGCGCATTCCTGCTGGACAGGCCTAAAACCTCCGGGGCAAGCGTTTTTGCTGGCTTCTCGACACGGCAGCAGGCGCTTGACCTGGTCCGCCTGCATAAATGCATGCTCGAAGGCGCGCTTGGCTTGTCAGAGGAATCCATTCGCAACCAGGAAAATATTCGTTACATTCGCGATGCCGGTGAAGCGATGGAACAAGTGCGCTCGGGCGAATGCAACGTGGCCTTCCTAACCAACGCCGCGCGCATTGAGCAGGTTCGCGACGTTGCCTTCGCCAGCGAAGTGATGCCGCAAAAAGCAACGGACTTTTTCCCAAAGTTACTGAGTGGCTTCACGATTTACGCTTTGGATTGATCGCGCTCCGCAAGTCGTTTACGCTGCCAATATCTCTTTCCAAGACATGGCGGTAAGCAGGTCCAGCTCGCGCTGCTCTCCATTGGTGAAGTTGGCAGTCAATTTGGGAGCTGTGTTTGCGCTTGTACTGCTCATTAGTGCGGCCGCCCCGCCCGAAGAAAAGCAAATCTCCATCTATTCCAACGTGGCCAACTATTCCCTTCCCGTTACCGCGGAAAGTGGACACGATTACGTTGGCATTTTTGAACTGCTGGAACCGTTAGGGAAGGTAAGTTTAAAAACCAGCGGCAAACAATGGAACCTGCACTACAACGACGTCGAATGCGATTTCCAACCCGGAAGCGACATCGCCCGTCTGCAAAACCAGCCTGTTCCCCTTGGGACGAGTTTCGTTTTGCGCAATGGTCGCGGCCTGGTTCCTGTCGGCGCTCTTACAACTCTACTGCCCAGGTTGCTGGGCGGGCCGGTTAATTTTCACGAAGCCGCGCGACGTTTATTTATCGGCGACGCTGGCATACATTTCACGGCGCAGATCAAGAACAATCCTCCTGATGCTTTGGAGATCAATTTCACGGCCCGTGTGAATCCTTCCATCTCCACCGAGCCCGGCAAGCTGGTGCTCGTCTTTACTCACGATCCAGTATTGCCGCCGGGTACGACAGTGCTTACATTTTCTAGTAGATCCATCACCTCGGCCACTTACTCGGAAAATAATGGCAGTGCTGAAATCACAATCGCTGGCACCGTGCCCTTATTTGCGAGCTTCAGCAACAACGGCAAAACGATTAGCGTCCAGCCAGCTCCACAACAAACGGCGTCAGTGACATCAGCACCCAAACCGCCTCCAACCGCGCAAAACGGTCAACCCATTGCTTCACCGTCGCACCCGGTATATTCGCGCTACTACATTGTTGTGGATGCAGCCCACGGCGGCGCCGAGAGCGGCGCGACCCTGGGAAATCAATTGGCGGAGAAGGACGTGACGCTCGCATTCGCGCGCCGCTTGCGTGACGAGCTTGAAGTCCGCAATGTGCCGGTAATACTGTTGCGCGACTCGGATGCCACCTTGACTACCGATCAGCGGGCCAGCACATCGAACCAGCTTCATCCCGCGATTTATCTTTGCATTCATGCTTCAACTCAAGGACATGGCGTTCGCCTTTACACGGCCCTGGTCTCCTCCGGATATACCAATCGCGGGCCGTTCCTCGATTGGCGGATGGCCCAGACCCCATTTCTTTCCTCAAGCCAGGGCGCGGCGAATGCAATCGCGGTGGAACTGGAGAAGAGTCATATCCCGGTTCGCCAGCTTGCGGCGCCCTTGCGCCCATTGAACAACATCGTCGCCGCAGCGGTGGCCGTTGAGGTTGCTCCTCCCGCCTCCGGCCCGAGCGACCTGACCTCGACGGCGTACGAAGAATTCGTAGCCAGTTCCATCGCTGCGGGGGTTGCAGACCTCTACCAACTACCGGGAGCAGGACGATGAATCCGCGGCAGCTCGTCATCACCGTAGTGATCCTGGTTGCGGCGTCCCTCGGTATGGCGCTGTACGCATGGCGCATGCAAAAGCACGCTCGCACCACAGTCCCCGCGGCTTACAGCGGTTCCGTCGCTCCTCCTGCATCCGGCTCTACTGAACAAGCGACCCTCTTTGTTGCGGATGACAGCTCGGGCGAGCTACAGCCTCAACAAGCTTCTATCCCGTTGTCTGAAGACAGGCAACAGCGGGCGCAGCAGTTAGTCCGAGCGCTACTCAATATTTATTTAGACAAGAATTCGTCCCACCCGATTGCGCCCGGTTCGGATGTGCGCGACGCCTACCTTGTGGATCCCGGCATTGCGGTGATTGATATGAATTCCGCATTTGCGGATGGCCATCGCTCCGGAATTCTGGTCGAAGACCTCACTGTGGCGTCACTGGTGGAAACGGTCGCGCAAAACATCCCCGGGATTCTGCGCGTCAAGATTCTGGTGAACGGACAGGAACGCGATACGCTCGCCGGCCATGCGGACTTGTCCATCCTTTACGACGTTCCCTCCGTGAATCAGATGGTTGGCCCGAGTCCATCCCCTTCGCAATAAATGCGCGTGTCCTTGCGGCAGTTTACAATCTCCCTCTATGTTCTATCGCTCTGACAATCGTTCACACGACCAACTACGTCCCGTAAAAATTATTCCCGGATTCATCAACACCGCCGAAGGCTCGGTGCTGATCGAGGTCGGCAATACCCGCGTCATTTGCACCGCTTCCATTGAGGAGACTGTGCCGCATTTTTTAAGGAACACCGGCAAAGGATGGATTTCCAGCGAGTACAGCATGCTGCCGCGCGCTACGCTGACGCGCACGCCGCGCGAAGTAAGCCGCGGGCGGCAAAGCGGCCGCACCCATGAAATTCAAAGACTTATCGGCCGCTCTCTGCGCGCGGTCACCGAACTCGACAAACTGGGTGAGCGCACCATTTGGATTGATTGCGACGTCATTCAGGCCGACGGCGGCACGCGCACGGCCTCCATTACCGGCGCGTTCGTTGCCCTGGGATTAGCAATCCAAAAACTGGTGGAGGCTGGAACGCTAAAAGTAGCGCCGCTGAAGGATTTTGTCGCCGCCATCAGCGTGGGAATCGTGGAAGGAGAAATTCTGCTCGATCTTTGCTACGAAGAAGACTCGCACGCGGATGTGGACATGAATTTTGTGATGACTGCAAGCGGCAAGTTCGTGGAGGTGCAGGCGACAGCGGAGCACCAGGTATTCGATCAGCAGCAGCTGCAAACGATGATTGCCTTTGCAACTCAAGGAGCGCAATCGCTGATCGCACAACAAAGGGAAATTCTCAAAGGTCTTAAACTGGGGCGACAGTGACGAGTGATTAGTGACGGCTGCTTTCCGTTTGCTTCTTGAGCTCCGCCTCAAATGCCGCCTGGGACCGGTCCAAAAACTGGCGGTATCCTGCGGGATCAATAAATGGATTATGTGAAGGATTTTGTTTTAATTCCGCTATTTTCCCGGGCAAATCAAAAAAAGATCCATGCGAAGCCAGAAAAATGTCGCAAGGCAGCGCCCGCAACACCTGGAAGCTGTGCTGGTAATCAGCAACAAGGTGCGGATTTTTCGGATTGTTGACAAGCTTGTATCCAGGAAAACTGACGCTGCAAACGAAAACAACGTGGTATGTTTTGCCACCGTCAGAAATTTCCGTTGTCCAGGTCGTGCAGCCCCGCGTGTGCCCAGGCGTAGGGTGCGCCGTCAGTGTCATTCCGCCTAATTCGACTTTTCCGCCATCAGTAATAATCCTGTCCGCTTTAATCGGCGGATAGTTATAGCGATTGCCAAATGCAAAATCATTTCTGCCTCCGCGCGCCAGCTCCGGAGCATCGCCCGCGCTGGCGATAAATTTCGCGCCTGTAAGCTTTTTGACTTCCGCAAGTCCGCCAGCATGGTCAAAGTGGGCGTGGCTGTTCAATAAAATCTTCACGTCCTCCATGCGAAATCCAAGTTTCTTGATATTCGCTTCAACCAGCGGAACATTCTCCTGCAGGCCGACATCCAGCAGGATATTTCCCTTGGGCGTTACGAAAAGGTAGGAAGTGAGATCGGCGCTTCCCACGTAATAAAGATTTCCAATGATGCGAAACGGTTCAGCCGGTTGTCTCCAGCTTGGAGGCTCAACGACTTGTGCAGAAATTGATGCCGCACATAAAGCAAGAAAACCAAACATCTGAAAGAATCTCTGCATATTTTCTCTCGATTACAAAGCGTTTAACTTCTCTAGTAGCCGGGCCTTGCCTGCCATATTTTCAGGCTCGGGGAGCTTCGCGACCAACTCCAGCGCGTGTTGCAAAACCGAAGCAGCTTCAGAATAAGCACATCGCTTTGCCTCGTTTTCAGCCACTAATTGAAGATATTGAACGGCCTTCGCCCATTCGAAACTTTTTTCGAAATGCCAGGCCAGTTCAGCGGCAATTGTGACAGACTGCTCAGAAAAGTGCGATTCCAGGCATTCCGCGGCTCGTTTATGCATGCGGGCACAACGCCTAGGCGGAATGCGGCGGTAGAACACTTCCCTGTAAAAAGTATGTACGAATTGATAATGAGAAGTAACCGTGCCGTCAGGCATTGCAAAAGCACTCAGGGAATATATCAGCTGACGGCGATCCGCAAATATCTCGCAGATGTGCTCGAACCTATCTTGGGTCATTTCCGCAACGTAAGCTCCTACATTGGGGAAAAAAGAAATTCCGCACGCACTTCCCGCTTCAAGAGCTAGACGTTCTTCCTCCGTGAGGCGGCGATCAATATGCAGTTCAAGCATTCGCCGCAAGCTCGAAGGCACTTCTAAATCAATTTCCGAAACAGGCACGTTCAGGTGCCATGGTTGTTCATTGCTGAGGAGTCCGCGCTCCCTCAAATAGTCGAGGATCGCGACGATAAACATTGGGTTTCCATCGGAATGACGGTAAATGAGCTCCGCAAATCCATCAGGCAATGGTCCATGTCCACACTTCTCAGCCAAGTACTCTTGAACTTCAATCTCCGAAAAAGTATCTACGACCAACTCCTGGCAAAGGCCGTGCACCAACAACCGCTGTTTCACAGCTTTCAAAGGATGTTGCACCAGCGCCAGGTGAACTGGACGAAATGTAGCCACTACCATAAGCTGTTCGCGAATTCTGCGGACCGCCAGCACATCAAAAAAATCAACTGTGGACGACTCAACCCAATGTACGTCTTCCAAAATTAAAACCACGGTTTTGTTTGCCGTGATTGCTTCCAGGGCCTCACATATCTCACGAAGCATTCTTTCCTTGGTAGCCCCCATAATTTCGTGGTGAAGCATTTCACGATGCTGTAGCTTCAACAGCGAAGGAAATTGTGCCAGCCAGGTAGGTGCGCGAGCGGCCAGTATTTCGGCAAGCTGATCACCATCCTGGCCGCTTAAAAGATGTCCCAAGGCCTCTAGAATTGGATAATAAGGTTCCGGGGTTCCGAAACCCTCCACGCATTGGCCACGGATCACTCGTACATCTGCATTAGTGGCGAACGCCTGCTGCTCGAACATATCGATCAACGTCGTCTTGCCAACACCGATTTCTCCCGCGATAAAAACAATTTGGCGTGTACCACCTTTGGCTTTTTCTAGAAAATCCCCCAATTGTTGCAACTCTTTCGTGCGGCCAATGAATTTTGCTGGGCCGGGTCTGGGTAGCACCACTTGCGGGGCCTGACTAACTTCCTGAACGTTGGCTATGAAGCGATACCCACGTCTTGGCATCGTTTCAATAAAAACGGGGTTCTTTGCGCTGTCTCCCAAAGCGGTTCGAACGTCGAGAATGTGAGTTTTTAAAACTTCTGGCTGGACGAATGTATCGGGCCACAACGAATCGAGCATCTCGTTCTGACTTACCAAACTGCCTGAACGGTGCACTAGATACGAAAGCACCGCAAACGCTTTGGGAGTCAGAGCAACACGCTGGTTCCCACGCCACAGACACTGGTTATCAGTATCCAGCCGGAATGGCGGAAACTCTTTCACTTGCCGTACCCCTGCAAAGAATCTCCAAAGGATACACCTTAACTTGATTTCTTAAATGGCAATCGCGTTCTGGTTACCATACCTCTATGGCATAGATAACAAAGGATTACTGATCCGTGGTTTAACTTTTGTCCGCTAGTGTTGCGCGAAATCACCGACCCGAGATTTCACAATATGGGTACCGTTCGCTCACAACTTCCCAAGGCTTTTCCCCTAAGCTGACCAAGATGAAGCGTGCATTTGTGCTCCTGATTGACCCAAAGATTGCCCTCCCCCAAGACAAGATCCAGGGTCATCTCGAAGACGTTGAAACCGGCGGCGAAAAGGAATTTCACTCCCGCCAAGAGCTCGTTGCGTTCCTGGACGAAATTCTGAATTCGCGAGCAGTTGTTGTGAATGATCCAAACCGGGAAGCGCCACCTTCAGGACCACGTCTCATTACAAATTAATGCGAGGCTTATCTGTAAGAAATAAGAAAGAGGTATAGTGTTGCAGAAATTTTTCAACATTTTTTCCATCCGACGCTGGAAAGCCCAGACGCGGGCCGCCGAACAGCGTGCTTTGTTGAAAGCCACGCCAGGGCTTGTCTTCGGACTCAATCAAAACGGCATTTTCCACAGTCATCTTGGTGGAAATGCGGAAGCAAAAATATCTACGAAGGATTTGCTGGGCAAGAAGTTGCGCAATTTAGTGCCGTCGGCATCCGCGGCAGCGGTGACTAAGTACCTCGAAAATGTATTCCTTCTAGGAAAACCCACGGTACTGTTGTGCGAGATGACAATTGCATCCAGTTCCTATCTGGTAGAAGTGCGCATTGCGCCATCCTATTCCGGTAACGCCGTTGCAGTGATTCGAGAACTTACTGACCATACACAACTGGAAGAAGAATTACGGCTGGCCCGGCGAACCGAAATCGCGGGCAAACTTGCCATCGGCCTGGCGCACGATTTCAACAATCTTTTAATGGTCATTGACGGTTATTGCCATCTGCTGCAAGCCAGTATTCCCGCAGACAATCCATCCCATTCACAAGTCCGGGCGATCGGGCGTGCTGCGGCGCGTGCCGGTTCTCTGACGCAGCAACTACTCAACTTTGGACAGAAAACGAAAATCTTGCCGCAAGTGGTGGACTTAAACCAGGTCATTAGCGACGCAGATAAGCTGCTCGGCTTGGTTGCAGGAGAACAGCTTAAACTTCGAACGCGCTTCGCGCCTGATCTCAGGTTGGTGAGAATCGACAAAAGTGAAATCGAACGAATACTCATGAACTTGGTGATTAACGCCCGTGACGCAATGCCGCAAGGTGGAGAGATCCTTATTGAAACAAGTAATGGTCGCCTGGACAAGAATTATGCGCTCCAGCACGGAGATGTAATCCCTGGCGAGTATGTAATGCTTGCGGTTCACGACAGCGGCGAGGGCATTGACGAAGAAAATCTTTCACACATCTTCGAGCCTTTTTTTACCACCAAAGGACACAAACGCGGTGTGGGCTTGGGACTTTCCACTATTTCCAGCATTGTGACACAAAATAATGGTCATATAGCCGTGGAGAGCAAGCTGGGAAGCGGCACGACATTCAAAATTTATTTGCCGCTTATGGAGGAGCAGAATCTTCAGGAATTTTCTCAAAATCTCGAGGACGGGGTCCCCGATCAAGAGCAGCATAAACATTCCTTCCTCACCACCTGTGCCACGTAAGAGAATGATTTCTCGTCCGCATGAGCAGTTTCTAAATTTCGCGCCAAGCATTTACAATAGGTGCGTCCCATAAAACCTATAACCAGAGCGGACGCGCTCAATCTGCGGATTGAGCACTAACTCGGAGGAATCTATGAAGCTTACCCCTGGCAAACTGGCCGGGCTGAAGAAAGTATCGAATGAGCGGGGCGTGATTGCGGCCGCCGCCATGGACCAGCGCGGATCATTGCAGAAGTCGCTTGCCAAAGAAAAAGGCGGCAATATCGGCGACGCCGAAATGGAAGAGTTTAAATCGCTGGTCACCGAAGTCCTTACCCCCCATGCCACAGCCATTCTGCTCGATCCTGAGTGGGGACTGCCCGCATCGAAGCGCCGCGCCAAAAATGCCGGCCTTCTCCTTGCCTATGAAAAGACCGGATACGACAAGACCGGCCCCGGCCGCCTGCCCGATCTTTTGAATCACTGGTCCGTGCAAAGGCTCAAAGAAGCTGGCGCGGATTGCATCAAAATCCTGCTTTATTACACTCCTTTCGATCCGAAAGACGTAAACGACCAGAAGCATGCGTGGGTGGAACGTCTTGGCGACGAATGCCGCGCCAACGATATTCCCTTCTTCCTGGAATTTGTCGGCTACGACGAGGGCGCGGACGAAAAAGGCCTGGAGTACGCGAAGAAGAAGCCGGAAATCGTCACCGAAAGCATGCGCGAATTCAGCAAGAACAAGTACGGCGTGGATGTGCTGAAGGTCGAAGTTCCGGTCAATATGAAGTTCGTGGAAGGCGTGAAGTCCTACGGCGGCCAGAAAGCCTACAGCAAAAAGGAAGCCATTGATCTGTTCCACAAAGCCGCGAACGTCGCCACCAAGCCATTTATTTATCTCTCCGCTGGCGTAAGCAACGCTGAGTTTGCCGAGACGCTGGAACTTGCCGTCGAAACCGGCGTAAAGTTCAACGGCGTTCTCTGCGGACGCGCCACATGGAAAGATGGCATTGCCATCTACGCCAAGCAGGGCGCGGGCGCATTCCGCAAGTGGTTGGAGACCGAAGGCGTAAAGAATATTGACAACGTCAATGACAAGTTGAAAGCTGCGTCTTCATGGCACTCTTTCTACGAAACAGAACCCGCTCTAGTCGGAGTGTAGCTAGTTCTGGAATAATCATGGGCGTGCTGGAATTCCAGCACGCTTTTTATATTTGCAATTGCAAGTTGTGACCGTTCATCCATTCACGCGAGTTGCTCTTTTCAATCGTCCCCGCCTATAGTCTCTAGAAACTTGCTTTCGCGGTTGACGCCATGAACAATCCAAAAACTGTTCTCATCACCGGAGCCTCGAGCGGCATCGGCTACGAACTCGCCAAACTGTTCGCCCATGACGGGCACAACCTTGTACTGATTGCCCGCAGCGCCGGGAAACTCAACCAGGTCGCGGACGAACTCCACCGCCAATTCAATATCTCAGCCAAGGCCGTGACCATGGACCTGTCAACCGCGGCGGCGCCGCAATTGCTATTTGATCAACTACAACGTGAAAGCATTGCGGTGGACATTCTTATCAACAACGCCGGCTATGCCAAGTACGGTAAATTCGCTACGGTTCCTCTGGAAGGATCAAACGGCCAAATTCAACTCAACATCGCCACTCTGACCGCTCTTACCAGATTATTTCTCGGGCCCATGCTGGAGCGCTGCTCCGGCAAAATTATGAACGTGGCCTCGACCGCCGGTTTTCAACCCGGGCCGCTCATGGCGGTTTATTACGCCACCAAAGCGTATGTGATCTCTTTTTCGGAAGCTCTGGCCAATGAGTTAAAGGGTACCGGAGTCACCATCACCTGCTTCTGCCCCGGGGCCACCGACACCGGATTCCAATACCGCGCGGAAAACGCGGACTCGCGGTTATTCAAGACTTTGCGGCCCATGGGCGTGAAAAAAGTGGCGCGTGACGGCTACCGTGGACTCGCGAAAAACAAGACGCTGGTGATTTCGGGAGTAAGAAATTGGATCGTCGCCGAAACGGTCCGCTTTACGCCGCGCAAAATGGCCACCGCAATTTCTCGCTGGGTCTCAGAAAAAGCCTAGGACAAATCTGGCATACTGTTGGGGCAACAATTTTAGTATCTTTTTCCGTTCCCGCTAGTCTAACGAACTTGACAAAAAAATCTAATCACCGCTTTTCAGCATGGGACATCGTGCGTGTTTTGTCCGCCGCTTCCTTGCTCTGGCTGTTTTGCCTTTCTTCCCAAGCGCAACAACTCGCTCCGCTCCCGCAAGATGCTGGGACCGCCGGGCTCAAGCAAATACTTCTCCGTCTGCAAACCACCGCTCGCCTGATGCAGGTGGACGCTCATCCCGACGACGAAGATGGCGGCATGCTGACGTTCGAATCGCGCGGCAAGGGCGTGACGGTCACATTGCTGACCCTCAATCGCGGCGAGGGCGGACAGAATAAATTAGGCAGCGATTTTACGAATGTGCTCGGCGTGTTGCGCACTCTCGAGGTTACGGCGGCCGATCAATACTACGGAATCAACCAGCGGTTCACCCGCGTCGCCGACTTCGGATTCTCCAAAAGCCCGGACGAGACTTTCCAAAAATGGGGTGGCCACGACGTGCCCTTGGCCGATATCGTGCGCGTCATCCGCACCTTCCGGCCTGATGTTCTTGTGGCCCGATTTTCAGGCACCGAGCGTGATGGTCACGGACATCATCAGGCTTCCGCAATCCTTACCAAAGAGGCTTTTCACGCCGCGGCTGATCCCACCCGTTTCCCCGAACAAATTAAGGAAGGGTTGCTGCCCTGGCAGGCAAAGAAGCTGTACATCGGAAACGTCTGCGGATTCAGATCTTCCACATGCCCCGACGAAAATTGGACCGTACAGCTCAACACCGGCGCGGAAGATCCGGCGCTCGGTATGTCATACGCCCAGTTTGCAATGGAAGGCTTACGGCACCAGATGTCTCAAGGAGCGGGCGGATGGTCATTGCCCTCGGGACCGCATTACAGTTTTTACAAGCTGGTCGAATCAACCCTGCCGCAGAACGCCGAGGCCAACAAAAGCAACCACGAGAGCGGTTTTTTCGACGGAATTGATACGACACTGTCGGGATTAGCCACGGACATTGGCCCTCAAGAAGCCAACGCGCCATTTCTCAAGCCCGCGCTGACTGAATTGCAAAGCAAAATTGCGGAGGCCGCTCATGCATCCGATCCTGCCTCCGCCGCCACTCCCCTTCTTGAAGGATTGGGCATTGTTCGCAAGCTGATCTCCCAGGTTATTGGCTCCAAACTTTCTGCCGCCGCGCAAGAAGATGTGCTGCCTGTTTTGAGAACCAAACAGGCCCAACTGGAAGAGGCCGCGAATCTGGCCGCTGGCGTTAATTTAGCCGCCGTCGCCGCTGGCCCAATAGCTTCTTCCGCGACTGACGCCATCACAGCCGTGCCGGGGCACTATTTGGACGTGAATGTAACTTTTTCCAGCGTATTGAAATCTGATCTGCAACGGATCGCGCTTGATCTTCCTGCGGGTTGGAAAAGCGCAGAACTGCGGCACAATGAAACTTCCGCCACATTCCGGGTCACTGTTCCGGAGAATGCGCAGCTTACCCGACCGTACTGGCACCGGAGCAATCCATATGTGGAAAGCTTA
Organism: Terriglobales bacterium; assembly: GCA_036489565.1. Classification (GTDB taxonomy): domain Bacteria; phylum Acidobacteriota; class Terriglobia; order Terriglobales; family Acidobacteriaceae; genus JAICKN01. Next base: position 55,021 of record DASXFN010000116.1, on the reverse strand, counting down.
AACACCATTGACGAGCCGCAGTTCGCGACCCTGCCCTTTGCGCCGCCACAGATCAAAGCGCATGCCATATATTCAATTGCGGGCAAAACCGGTGCGATTCAAACGGTGGTGATGGCGAAGTACAAAGAGGAAGCCTCGCAAAGGGAGATGCCTCTAGCGGTGACTCCGCTGTTCTCTGTTCTGCTAAATCCCAGCGAACTTATCCTCTCGACTCACAACATCTCATCCTCGAATGTAACGGTGCGCGTAAGTTCCAGCGTAGAAAATCCTCCGGAGGCAACTCTCCATCTCGAAGTTCCCGCGGCTTGGCACGCTGCGCCAGCCACTCAAAGAGTTGAGCATCTGGTGCGGGATAAAAATCAGGATTTCGTCTTTCAGGTATCGCCGTCAGACCACAAGCCGGGACAAGCCGAGATCCATGCGGTCCTCGAGTCTCACGGGAAAAAATATAGTGAAGGCGATACACTGGTCACCCGCGCGGACCTTGGCAGCGCCTACTATTATCAACCGGCAACTCAACGCGTCAGCCTGGTCGACGTCAAGCTTCCGAAAAATCTAAAAGTTGCTTACATCATCGGCGCTGGCGATGACATTGCCACCGTTCTAAAACAAGTTGGAATAAACCTGACACTGGTTCCCGCGGACAAACTTGCGACGGAAGATTTAAGCCAGTATGGCACCGTGGTGCTGGGCATTCGAGCCTACGACACGCAGAAGGCCGTTGCCAACAATAACAAAAAGCTGCTCGACTACGTTTCCAATGGAGGCACGCTGGTTGTGCAATACAACGCGGACACCGGCGATTTCAACAGCGGACACGTTACACCGTTTCCTGCTGACCTGAGCCGCAACCGTGTTTCAGTGGAAGAAGCTCCCGTTGAAATCCTTGCCCCCAACGACAGCATTTTTCATTATCCGAATGAGATTACGCAGAGCGACTTCAATGGCTGGGTGCAGGAACGCGGCCTGAATTTCATGGACCAGTGGGACAATCACTTCAAACCGCTGCTTGCCTGCAATGATCCCGGAGAGCCGCCGCAGAAGGGCGGTTTGCTGCGCGCCCAGTACGGAAAAGGGACTTACATTTACACCGGCTACTCATTTTTCCGCCAGCTGCCCGCGGGAGTTCCCGGAGCTGTCCGCTTGTTTGTAAACATTGTGAGCGCGGGGCATGACGGCAAATAGCGGACAACGAATATCCGGAAACTCAAACTAGCCTTCTCTCCAAGCCATGCCTGATTCCTCCCAAGCCGCGAATCCCTCCCTTATTCGTGGCGTGGGACTCGGCACGGCCACCGCCCTCAACATGATTGACATGATCGGCGTGGGGCCGTTCATCACTCTTCCTCTGATCGTGAGCGCCATGGGTGGCCCGCAAGCCATGCTGGGATGGATTGTTGGCGCAATCTTTGCCATCTGTGACGGGCTTGTGTGGGCGGAATTGGGCGCGGCCATGCCCGGCTCGGGCGGATCTTATCGCTACTTGCGGGAAATTTATGGCTCGAAACGTTTAGGAAGAATGGTGTCATTCCTATTCATCTGGCAGCTTTCCTTTAGCGCGCCGCTCTCCATTGCTTCCGGCTCAATCGGTCTTGCCGGTTACGCGTCGTATTTGTTCCCTCAGCTTGAACAGCAATATGCGGTACACAATTGGGCTTTGTCCCTGCCGGTCCTGGGAGCGTTGCAGTTGAGCTGGAGCGTTTCCAGCGCAACTTTCGTTGCCATTGGCTCAATTCTCATCGCGCTCCTCCTGCTCTACCGCCGCATCACTAGCATTGGCTGGATCTCAAAATTTCTGTGGTTGGGCGTCATCGGCACCATTGGCTGGATCATCTTCGCAGGAATCACCCACTTCAACGCCGCGCGCGCCTTCAGCTTTCCACCGGATGCATTTCAGTTGTCCCCCAATTTCTTTCTCGGTCTCGGCTCGGCCATGCTGATCGCGACCTACGACTATTGGGGCTACTACAATGTGTGTTTTCTAGGCGACGAAGTGAAAGAGCCTAGCAAAACGATCCCTCGCGCGCTGCTGCTATCCATCGTGCTGGTTGCTTGTCTATACCTGATGATGAACGCAAGCATTCTGGGCGTCGTGCCTTGGCAGGAAATGGTCAAGTCCAGCCAGACCAGCAAACTGTATGTCGTCTCCACCTTTATGGAACGAATCTACGGGCCGTGGGCCGCGAACCTGGTCACCATTCTTGTGATCTGGGCGGCATTTGCATCCGTATTTTCGCTCATACTCGGTTACTCCCGCGTTCCCTACGCGGCCGCCCTGGATGGAAATTATTTCCGCGCTTTCGCCCGTGTTCATCCTCGGCTGCGATTTCCTTACGTATCGCTTCTCGCCATGGGTGGGGTAGCTATTTTGTGTTGCTTTCTCTCTCTCGCGGACGTAATCGCCGCGCTGGTTGTCATTCGCATCCTGCTGCAATTTCTTATTCAGGCCATTGGACTTATCGTTCTTCGTATTCGCCGCCCGGAAATGCCGCGTCCGTTTCGCATGTGGCTCTATCCTCTGCCCGCGCTGCTGGCAAGCTTTGGATTTATTTTTGTTTTGTTTTCGCGGCGCAATTTCGCCCGTGAGGTCCGCTACGCCGCGGTCATTCTCATCACCGGACTGATTATCTATCTGCTTCGCTCCTGGCGGCGGCACGAATGGCCGTTTCCCGAGGACATGCATCTTGCCAGCGTGGAGGCGCAGAACCCTTAGCCATGGCTGGTTCCGCAAATTCGCCGGGGTCCGCTGGCTTCCAGCTTAAACGCACCGCATCCGCGTGGTCCCCGCTCCATGAACCTTTGTTCCGCTCGCTATGGGCAGCCTCGCTCATTTCCTATACCGGAACGTGGATGCAAAATGTAGGCGCGGGCTGGTTGATGACCCAGCTCACGCTCTCGCCTCTCATGATCAGCCTGGTGCAGGCTGCCGCCACAGTACCGGTATTTCTTGCCATCCTCCCCGCAGGCGTACTGGCCGACCTGGTGGACCGGAGACGGTTCCTCATCATCACCCAAACGTGGATGGTCCTGGCCTCCGCCGCATTGGGCATGATGACGCTCTGGCACCGCATCACGCCATGGACGCTTCTGCTTTTCACGTTTCTCCTCGGCCTGGGCGCAGTCATGAATGATCCTGCATGGCAGGCGATCACTCCCGAAGTTGTTTCTCCAGAGCAGCACGCTCCGGCCGTAGCACTGAATTCAGTCGGCTTCAACGTAGCTCGCGCGGTTGGTCCCGCCGTGGGTGGATTCATCGTGGCGGCTGCCGGCTCCGGTACCGCGTTTCTCATCAATGCCTCTTCCTTCTTTGGCGTGATTTTCTTTCTATATCGCTGGAAGCGGCCACGGCCTGAAGTTGTGCACAAGGAACGCATGACAGATGCGATGCGCACCGGACTGCGCTACGGACGCGATACACACCTTGTCCATTGCGTTCTTATCCGCACCGGCGCCTTCAGCCTCGCGGCCAGCTCCCTGCTTGCCTTGCTTCCCGTCATCGCGCGTCCCCACGGCGCAACCGGGTACGGCATTCTGCTGGCGTCCTTTGGATTGGGGGCCCTAGTGGGCGGAGTGGCGTTGCCACATCTTCGCAACAAGCTGAATGTGGATGGGCTTATTGTGGCCTGCATTCTTCTTTTCGCGGGAATGATTTTTGCCTCTGGGCAAATCCACGAATTCATCTCTCTCAATTTCGCTTTATTCGGTGCTGGCGCGGGATGGATTGGCATTTTGGCCTCCCTCAATGTAGCGGCTCAAATTATGTCTCCTCCCCATCTTCGCGCACGCGCGCTTTCCATGTACCTGCTCGTGCTGCAGGGCGGCATGGCCGTTGGGAGTGTGATTTGGGGGGCTTTCGCCAGCAGCGTTGGGATTCCCGAAACCATGCTGATTTCCGCGCTCGCGTTACTTGCCGGACTCTTTATGGTGAAAAACTATGCCCTCAGCTCGATTGAACTTGCATTTGCTCCACCAGCTTTGCCCGATTAAATTCAATGCTTTTTGAGGATACCTGGATGAAAAAGACGAAATATGTATTGCTCTGTTTTTCTCTGCTGTTGTTTGGCGTAAGCGCATTTTCACAAACCAATTCTTCCGATCATCAGACGGTCGCCGGCACATTTAACGCTAACCTCTCTAATGTCGAACACGAATTCGTTTCCGCCGCGGAAGCGATGCCTGCCGACAAATATGCTTTCGCACCCACCAACGGAGAATTCAAGGGAGTTCGCACCTTTGCTCTTCAAGTCCGGCACGTTGCGACTGTGAACTACGAGTTTGCATCTGTCATTCTGCGGGAAAAGAATCCCGTTGAAATGGGTTCCGAGGAAAATGGGTCCGACACCCTGAAGTCGAAAGACGAAATCGTTAAATATTTGAAGGACTCGTTTGCCTACCTACACAAGGCTTTGGGAAGTCTGAATGAGCAAAATCTGGTTACCCCGATCAAGAGCCCATGGGGAAAAGGCACAGTAACTCGCTTGGGCATTGCCCTCATCGCGGTCTCTCATCCCTTCGACCATTACGGTCAAATGGTGGAATACCTTCGTGCGAACAGCATCGTTCCGCCCGCCAGCCGACGATAAGTGATAGATCGCGATAGGTTGGAATGAAGAGAGTAGATGCCGAATTTCCATCAAGGGTTGGGCGAACCAGCCCTTGATGTTTTCCTTCCACGAGTGGCACAACCGTGCCATTTACACTTTGCTCGCACGCCCATATCGTAAGAGCTATACCGCTGAATTGCTGTATCCCCTGGATAGGAGCGGAGGTGAGTAACACTCGAAGGGTTTTACCTGGGACGAAAGAAATGAACACCGCACGTAGCCACAACTCGCAACGCGAAATAGCCGCATTCCTGCAAGCTCTTCGTACTTATCCGGCGCATTTCCAGGAAGATCCCTTGCTCAGCTTTGAGCAACATATGGTTCGGATCGCGGACGAAAGCTGCGCCCTTCCTGCTTACGCCTCAGCCCGCTAACTAGCGGGAACCAGCCGTCTTTCGATTGCCCCGCTGCCAGTTACCACTCTGTGCCGCCCCTCGCGGCATGATGCGCGTCAAAACCAGTTCCGCGTACAATCCCTTGCGCAGCAAATGGCGTTCTACGATTGCTTTGCTTCGTATAACACTAGCTTTGGGGTCCAAAAATACTAGCACCGACGGCCCTGCACCACTTAACACCGCGCCCAGCACTCCTGACTCTCCAGCCAACTCCTGCAAGGCCGGCAGCAGCGGGCACAAGGGCGCTCGATAAGGCTCATGAATGCGATCATGCAGCGCTGAAGCCAGCATGGCAGGCTTACCCTGCACAAACGCCGCAAGCAATAACATCGAGTTCTGAATGTTCGATACCACATCGGCGCGTAGATACTGGTCCGGCAATACGCGCCGCGCTTCTTCTGTAGATAACGGCTCGGCAGGGATCGCCACCAGCAATGGCCATTTTTGCTTTGGCTGAATGACCGCAACCTGCGCTTCGTTCTCTGAAATTTGACGCGCTACGGTGAGCCCGCCCAGCCAGCATGCCGCTGCATTGTCAGGATGATGTTCCCGCCGCGACGCTTCCCCCACAATCCGGCTGTCGCTCCAGCGCAGCTTGCCAAAATGCACTGCTAGCGCAATCCCCGCTAACCGTGCCGCCGCTGAGGAGCCGCATCCTTTGCCCAAAGGAATTTCGTTGTTGATCTTCAGCGCCAGGGACTGCACCAGCTTTCCTTCTGCCTCCAGCACTTCGCGGTACGTGTTCAACGTTAAATGGTTTTCGACGCGCCCGCAGATTTGGGCGTCAAGTCCCGAGGCGGTGATCGCGAACTCCGTCGCCGGCCGTGCCTCGATCGTAAGGAACATTCCCAGCGCAAGTCCCGCAGCGTCAAACGCCGGGCCCAGATTCGCCGAAGTCGCGGGCAACTTCAATTTGAGTGAATTAAGGGCGCTGGAACGTTTTGCTACAGCTTTCGCCATATTAATTTTCACGACCCTTTTCAACAGACTCGAGGGTCTTCACGACCGCATCCGCGCTGGCTTCCAGCACAATTGGAGAGCGCTGTTGCGGGACGAGAACAGCCGCCTGTTTCTCTTCGGCGGTCCCAGTGAATAAATCACCGCGATGGAACTTAAGCGTGAACTCTGGATCTTTTAGCAGATGCCCGGTAAGAATGAGCACCACGCTCTCCCCGCGCTTCACAAATCCCTGCTTCACTAACTTTTTCAATCCTGCCAATGTCACGGCCGAGGCTGGCTCGCACCCAATGCCATCCCTGCCAATTTCTGCCTTGGCTTGCGCGATTTCTACCTCCGTGACCTGCTCAACCGCGCCTCCGGTTGCTTGCAGCACTTGCACGGCTTTTTTCCAGCTTGCTGGATTTCCAATGCGGATTGCGGAAGCCATGGTTTCCGCAGTAACAGCGATCAATTCTTTTCCGGATTTCTCCCGCACGGTACGCACCAGGGGATTCGCGCCTTCTGCCTGAATCACCGAAATCTTCGGCAGTCTGTTGATAAAGCCCAGTTTCTTAAGCTCCACTACTGCTTTGCCAATCGCCGAAGAGTTCGCCAGGTTCCCACCCGGCACTATGATGTGGTCAGGGACCTCCCAGTTGAACTGCTCCAACAACTCAATGGCAGCGGTTTTCTGCCCTTCCAGCCGGTAAGGATTCACCGAATTCAACAGATACACGGGCATACGCTTTACAACTTCGTTCAACACTTTCATGCAACCGTCGAAGTCCGTTTTCAATTGGCAGGTCACCGCGCCATAGTCGAGCGATTGCGACAGTTTGCTCCAGGTAATTTTGCCCTCGGGAATCAGAACTAGGCTGCGCATGCCGCCGCGCGCCGCGTAAGCCGCCATGGAAGCCGAAGTGTTTCCCGTGGAAGCGCACGCCACCCAGCGGAATCCTTCCTGCCGCGCAAAAGATGCTGCGGTGGTCATTCCCGTATCTTTGAACGATCCAGTGGGGTTCATTCCCTGATGTTTGGCACGCAACCGTTCCACGCCCGCAATGCGCGCGCACGAAGGCAATTCATACACCGGAGTATTTCCTTCGCGCAGCGTGATGGGATGGGTTCCTTCCCGCAGCGAGGGTAATACCTCGCGAAACCGCCAAACGCCGCTCTGGTCCTCGGGAAGAAACGACGTACGCCGCTGCAACCACAGCGTCTTCAGCGATGCTGCATCAACCGTGCCGGGCTTGCCCCACTCCGGATACACCGCTTCCAGCAAGTCACCGCATTGTTCGCAGCGCGCATTGGGCGCCAGATTCCCCGCGATCGCCCCGCACCCAATACATCGCAACTGCGCAAGTTCCTGCTTCGACACCACCGCTGTCTGCTCCATAGCTTTCTAAAATAGGCTCTTTGAACTGATCACAGGCGAACTTAATTAAGATAAGAGAAACGCTGGGAATATGCTACTTGACAGCCCGCAGATATTGGTCCGTCTTGTTGATCCAATCTTCTCGTGGAGGATCAAAGACATCAAGGTCTATCGTGTCCTCCATCGCTTCCGCGCTGTGCGGTACATGCGGCGGGATGGTCAGCACCTCGCCTTTTCGCACCACAATTTCTTTCCCTTCAATACAAAACTTCAGCGCGCCCTCAAGAATATGCGTGACCTGCTCATTGTGATGGCTGTGCATGGGAACCATGCATCCCTTTTTCATGATCAGGCGCGCCAGCATCACCCTGTCGCCAACAATCCATTGCCGCTGCAGCAGTGGATTCATCTCTTCCAATTCAACTCCTGACCAGGATAAGTATTGGTGGGACTTCCGTTTATTGATTTTCACGGCGGGCTTTTGGGTTGCCTTTCGCGCCTTCTTTGAAGATACCTTCGGAGATGTTTTTGTGCGGGATGTCTTCGAACGTTTCATTTTCGCCATCAGTTTTCTCACAATGCTTTATAAGTTCGGCATCCATCAAGACCGTCTGCCTTTTAATCCCCAACGCTATAAGTGACTATTATAAAGGCCAAGAAGATAGATCAACCTCTTGCTCTCGACCTGCAGTGACGTTACGCTTAGAAGGCCCACTTTCTCCCGGTAAATTCCGGTCGAAATCAAACACTGGGCGCGAGAGCCTCATGAAAAATCACAAACACCGCCAGGAAACAGAAGCCGTTCACGCCGGCCTGAGTTCAGAGAAGAAGAATGGGCCCGTAATGCCGCCCATCCACCAAACCTCTACTTTTGAAGCGGTGGACCATGAACAGCAACTGCGTGCCACGCACACCGACATGTTCTACACGCGCTACGGCAATCCCACTCACACCCTCGTGGAAGCCGCAATTGCCGAACTGGAAGGGACCGAATCCGCGTTGATCTTTGCCTCTGGCATGGCGGCAATCTCCTCTGCCATCCTTTCGCTCGTCAGCGCCGGAGATCATATCGTCGCGCAGCGTGACATCTACGGCGGCACTACAAAATTTCTTACCCAGTGGCTGCCGCGCTTCGGCGTTGAGACCACCTTTGTGGATGCTACCGACTATAGTCAGCATGAAAGAGCCATCCGGCCCAACACCAAGCTTTTGTATTTAGAGTCGCCAACCAATCCCACGCTGCGGGTGATTGATCTAAAAAAAGTCGCCGCCATCGCCAACGCGCATAACTTGATTTCAATGATTGACAGCACCTTCGCCACCCCGGTCAATCAGCGTCCCGCGGATTATGGAATTGATCTCATCATGCACTCCGGCACCAAGTACTACGCCGGACACTCCGATTTAATTTGCGGGATCGTTGCCGGACAAAAATCACTACTGGAAAAACTTTGGGAAACGCGCACCGTCACCGGTCCAATCATGGATCCTCACGCCGCATGGATGCTGCTGCGTGGGATAAAAACGCTTGCCGTCCGCGTGCAGCGGCAGAACGAAAATGCCCTGCACGTCGCGCAGTTCTTGTCAGAGCATCCCAACGTCAAGCGTGTTCACTACCCATTTCTTCAAGGCCATCCGCAGCGCACTCTCGCCATGGAGCAATTGCATGGCGGAGGCGGCGTGCTCAGTTTTGAAATCAACGGAACCGGGAAAGACGCATGCCGCGTCGCGGAAGCTCTGCGCCTGTTTACGCTCGCTCCAAGCCTTGGCGGCGTGGAATCGCTTGTTTCCATTCCCGTGCTTACCTCTCACGCCATGATTCCCGCCAAGCACCGGCAAAAGACGGGTGTCACCGAGCAAATGATACGTCTCTCCGTGGGGATCGAAAGCACCGAGGACCTCATCGCCGATTTGAAGCAGGCTTTGGAAATCTTGAAACCTGCTACAGCACACTTGCAGGTAGGATAAGTCTCTTGAACAATTTAAAAGCAGCGGTCATCGGAGTCGGGTTTGTTGGGCGCGCCCATCTGGAATCTCTGCGGCGACGCGGCGGTATTCCCGTGCAGGGGATTCTCGGCAGCTCGGCGGAGCGGACGCAGGAAGCGTGCCGCAGTCTAAACGTCGCGCACGCCTACAAATCTCTGGACGATTTGCTGCAAGACAAAACCGTGGACGTCGTCCACATTTGTACCCCCAATAACTTTCATTTTGAGCAAGCAAAAGCTGCCATGGAAGCCGGTAAGCACGTCGTCTGCGAAAAACCACTCTCCATGGACACAAGCGAGAGTGCCGCGCTTATCGAGCTTGCTCAAAAACACCAGCGCATCGGAGCGGTGGCATACAACCTGCGTTACTATCCGCTCTGCCAGGAAGCCCACGCGCTGGTACAAAGTGGAAAGATAGGCGAGCCGCGACTGGTCCACGGCAGTTTTCTGCAAGACTGGCTGCTTTTCCCTTCCGACTGGAACTGGCGGCTGGAACCGCAGTTTAGCGGTCCCCTGCGCGTTGTCGCCGACATCGGCACGCACTGGCTCGACCTCATCACCTGGATTACCAACCGCAAAGTCACCGAGCTGTGCGCCGACTTAGGCACGGTATTGCCCGTCCGGCAAAAGCCGCAGGGACGTGTCGAGACCTTCCAGAAACGTAGCGGCACTGCCTACGACGAAGTAAAAATTGACACCGACGACTACGCCTCCATTTTGCTGCATCTGGAGAAATCAATGCATGGCGTCGTAACCGTTTCCCAAGTGAGCGCGGGTCGCAAGGCCCGCCTGTGGTTTGAAATTGATGGCAGCGAAGCGTCGCTATCGTGGAATTCCGAATCTCCCAACACGTTGTGGATCGGCAAGCGCGGGGAACCGAACCAGGAGGTTCCCAAGGACCCCTCGCAAATGTCGCCAGCCACTCGCGGCTATGCGGAGTATCCCGCCGGACACGCGGAAGGTTATCCCGACACATTCGCCCAACTTTTCAAGGATGTTTACACCTACATCGCCCAAGGAGATTTCAAAGCTCCACGAACGTTCCCTACTTTCGAAACCGGACACGAAGAAATGGCCCTGTGCGAAGCCATTGCCCAAAGCTCAAAAGAGCGTCGCTGGGTCGTTCCGGGACAATAAAGATAACCAACGGTCCTACTGTTTTTCCCTGATATACGGACGATTGAAGTGCAGTAGAATGTGCACAGGAGTTTCCCTTGCCTAAATTTGAAGATTGCCTTCAGCGGCTGGAAAAAATCGTCCAGGAACTCGAAAAGGGAGAAGTGCCGCTGGAAAAGTCTCTAACTCTGTTTGAAGAGGGCATGCAACTCTCTTCGTCCTGCCGCAAGGAATTGGAAGAAGCGGAAGGAAAAGTCGAGATTCTGCTGAAGCAGAATGGAAAACTGCAAGCGGAACCGTTCGAACCGCTGGCTGAAAAAGCTCGGCGCTAGTTATCCCAGTCAAACGTCCGCGCTTGAAAAACTAACGCGGCTCCGCACACCGCCCCGGCGACGGTAGAATTCCGAGGAAGCCGTGAAAACCTCTTGCGTGGTGTTTCAAAGTGATCCTCAGTTCGCTCAAGCATTCATTACCTCTCTCAATGCTGCTTTTCAGTCAGTGCGATTGGCAACATCTCTCGAAGATGCCCGCAGTAACGTAGTTAAACACCGGGCCGAAGCCTTGATTCTGGATATGGAAGCCGCATCCTTGGACGACCTCCGATATTTGTCACGTGAATTGCCGGGCACCAGGATCGTCTGCAATCATAGGGTTGCCGATGAAAAATTATGGATCGCCGCCCTTGACGCTGGCGCGGCTGACTGTTGCCTATCATCGGACCGCAAAGCAATTGTGAACGCTGCATTGGGACGTCCAAACGGTCGTTCCGAAGCGGCATAATTTTGGCGCGTTTCCACAATTCGATTCGCCAGCCGCATCCAATAATCTCAGCCATTGAATTTTTCTTTGCGTTTCACGGACGAACCGCTGCTCCCGCGCAACGAGCGCCTTCTGCCTTGCTATACTCAACCCAATGTTGAAAGAAACGCTACAGCAAGGCCAGCAACTCACTGACTTGGCGCTGGAGCGCTTAATTCCTGCGGAAACCGAGCGGCCCACTTCCATTCATAAAGCCATGCGGCACAGTGTATTTGCTGGCGGCAAACGCATCCGCCCCATCCTGTGCATGGAAGCCGCGCGCATGGTGTCTGCTTCCCTGCCCGCTGGGATCGAAGACCTTGGGTCGGCGCTGGAAATGCTGCACACCTATTCACTCATCCATGACGACCTTCCTGCTTTAGACAACGACGATCTTCGCCGCGGTCGGCCCACTTGCCACAAAGTTTTCGGTGAAGCGCTGGCAATTCTTGCCGGAGACGCCTTGCAAACCCAGGCGTATGAAGTCCTCGCGGGGTTGCACTGCCCGGCTGAGGCGCGAGTACGGATTATTGCGGAAATAGCGCACGGAACTGGAACTGTTGATGGCATGATCGGCGGTCAGGTTGTGGATTTGGAGTCTGAACACGCAAAGCCCGATTTGCCGACGCTCGAATACATCCATCGCTCAAAAACCGCCGCACTCATCACCGCGAGCGTTGTGACTGGCGGACTGTATGCCGGAGCTTCCGAGGAACAGGTTGCAAAATTGCGCTCATTCGGACAATCCATCGGCCTGGCATTTCAAATTGTGGACGACGTCCTCGACGTAACCCAGACCTCTGAACAATTGGGCAAGACCGCAGGCAAAGACACTGCGGCGGAAAAGGCGACTTATCCCGCCCTGTTCGGAATTGATGTCTCGATTAAGAAAGCGGATGCACTGGTAGAAGCCGCATTTGTTGCGCTGGAGAGCTTTGGCAGCAGCGCGGAAACTCTCCAATCATTAGCGAAGTTTCTGGTGGAGAGGAAGAAGTAGCCAGAAATCGTTGCGGGAGATGTTATGTGCGGAATCACTTCTCTTCATGGTCCTGTAGAAAAAATAGATGGTAAGCTCACTTTGCTTATTCCCCTTGAAGCCGGTGGGCGAGAACTGATCGAATGTTCACGTGGCATCTCAGAGGTTGAGGGTGAATATCTAAAGATCGTAATTCCTGAGTGGCTGGCGGGAATGCTCAGAATTGAGGATGGCAGTTTAGTCTCCGTGGACAACGAAAACGGAAAATTCAATATTCATCCCATCAACCCAGCACCTCTTCAATAAAAACCACTGGTAACCAATTGCCGCAAATTCCATGTGTTCTCACCGCTCTTCTATGTTAAAAATAGATAGGCGATGGAGTTCGCCCCGAACCGCCGGGTCTGAACGGATAGACTCTCCGGCTGATAACTCCTACAAACTTTGTAGGGAGAACTCTGTCGTGAGCGAAAGCCTAAGCAGCATACTCATCATTTCCCTGGGCGCGATCTTCGGCGCTAATGCCCGTTATTTCATGAGCCGTTACGCGGCCAAGATCCTTGGTCCTACTTTCCCGTATGGCACGCTGATGGTTAACGTCATCGGCAGCTTCATCGTGGGATGGTTCGTGATCTGGACCACCGAACGCGTGCTCATTGATCCGCGCTGGCGGTTGCTGATCATCATCGGCTTCTGCGGCGCCTTCACAACCTTTTCCAGCTACGCCTACGAAAGCATGGCCTATTTCGAGCAAGGCCAATGGCACCTGCTGGTAACTAATGTTTTGAGCAATAACATTTTGTGTCTGATCAGTGCAGTGGCAGGCATGGCGCTGGCGAGGGTGAGATAATGGCAAACAACATGGCAGTCCAAGTCACGATTTACCTTCAGGAAGACGACAAGTGGCAAAGACGTCCTCTGCACATGGAAATCCTGAATTTCCTGCGCGAAGAAAATGTCTATGCTGCGACCGCCCTGCATTGCGTGGCGGGATTCCTGGGCCGCCAACGCGTGAAGAGTAGCCATCTGGTGGATGCCGGCGGAAAGCTTCCCGTGATCATCATCTTTGTGGATCGGGACGAGCACGTGAACCGCGTATTACCCAAGCTAAAAGAGATGGCTGCCCACCGGCTTATCGTCCGCGAGAATATCGTAATCGAGCAAGGAAATTTAGAGTAGCGCCACATCTCACGTAGCGGCGGACGCCCCCGTCCCACGTCGAGCTAGATGTGATTCGAATATCAGTCCGAAGTAAGCGCGGGCATCCCGCCCGTCCCACTCTTGGCCCACAAAATAAGCGCCGCTACTCAACCCCGGCAAAAAGATACGTCTCTTCCGCCGCCGCTTGCGGAACCACTGTAGCCGCCAGATGAAACAACTCCTCAGCCTGCCGCAAGCTCCGCTCTCCGTACTTTTCCAGGAGCGGCAATTGACTCCCATGGGCGCGAAAAGCTTCAACCTTCGTCTCAATATACTTCCGCACATCAACCCGCGCAGTTACCGGAGCCAGCGAAACCGGCTGTCGCTCAGGCCAGGTTTGCGAAGCGGTTACGTAATAAAGCTTCTGCGCGCGATGTGCCGCCACTCCGCCGCTTAACTGTTCGCGAAAGCGATCTGTGCGCCCCGCCCAATGAAAGGCTGCCGTGGTAAACAAACCGACCATGGAGTGGTCCACATGCGCCGTGACTGTTCCTTCCAGGCCCAGCGTCAGAATTACGTCCGGCTTAATTTCACGAATGTGGCGCGTAATCTCTCCCGCCGCATCCAAAAAATTCAGGTTCGCCAATCCACCATCCGGATAATCCAGAATCACAGGATGCGTCACCTTCAATAACCTGCAAGCCGCGTAAAATTCCTCCGTCCGCATCGCGGAAAGTTCTTCTCCAGACTTCGCTCCACCGCGATTCGTCGCGGCCATCCCACGGGTAAGACATAGCACATGCGTCTCCACTCCCTGTTCCTGGTAGCGGAGAAGTGAGCCGCCAAATGCCCATACTTCGTCGTCGGGATGCGCGGTGGTGCACAATAATTTCAGCATGATTGGGTCGCCTGTTAAACCTTCACCGCGACGGCGATTCCATCACGAATCGGCAAAATGGTCGTGAAGGTGTCCGGCGATTCGTAGAGCAGACGATTGAATTCCTGAATGGCTTTGGTGGATGCGTCTTTAGAGTTCTTGTCGGCGACCTTGCCACTCCATAAAACATTGTCGCTGATAAATAATCCGCCTTTGCGCAGTCGCGGCATGGCGAGTTTGAAGACACGCGGATAATCTTCCTTGTCCACGTCATTAAAAATAATATCGAATTGTTCCTTCTGCTCTGAAAGTATTTCCAATGCATCGCCGGTCTTAACGGTAATGCGGTCGGCCACGCCCGCGCGTTTGAAATACCCCCGTGCTTCATCCGCATTCTTAGGATTGCCGTCGGTATAGAACACTCGCCCACCTTCGCCCACTGCCCGCGCCCACCAGATCGTGGAATAGCCGATCGCTGAGCCCATCTCAAAAATTTTCTTGGCGCCAATTATCAGCGCCAACTGATGCAGCACGCGCGCAACCGCCGGCCCCACGATTGGAATATCTCTTTTCGCCGCCTCGGCTTCCATCTCCGTAAGCGTTTCATCCCGATGGGGCAATATGGAATACAGATAGTCTTCGACATTTTCGGCGGTTACGCCGTGCATAAGCCATCGCGGCTTGCGATTGTATTGTTGGGACACGTCATTCACCTCAGCGGCCTGGCCGCGCTTCATTCAACAAATTTATGAGACGGTTTGTCCTGGCTTTAATTCCAAAACTTCCACTGCCGGAACTAACTTCCCCAATGCTCCCGGCGTACCGGTCAGCGCCG
The DNA here is from genome assembly GCA_036489565.1 of Terriglobales bacterium. Taxonomy (GTDB): domain Bacteria; phylum Acidobacteriota; class Terriglobia; order Terriglobales; family Acidobacteriaceae; genus JAICKN01. Next base: position 39,981 of record DASXFN010000116.1, on the reverse strand, counting down.
GAAACGTCCCAAAGTGCATGGGAATCACAGTCTTCGGCTTTAGCAGCTTACAAGCATACGCCGCTTCACGCGGTCCCATGGTGAAATGGTCGCCGACCGGTAGCATTACGATTTCAGGCGCGTAAAGTTCATGGATGATCTGCATATCGCCAAACACGTTCGTATCTCCGGCGTGGTAAATCTTAACCCCATTAGAAAATTCCATCACGTATCCACAAGCCTCTCCGCCATAAACAATCTGGTCGCCGTCGGTAATCCCGCAAGAATGTTCAGCATGTACCATGGTGATTTTTATTCCACCCACGGTCTGCGTGCCGCCTTTATTCATTGGCGCAATCCGTTTCACGCCCTTCTTTCCCATCCAGGTACATAGCTCAAAAATCCCAACTACTTGTGGATTGTGCTTGGTGGCGATCTCCACCGCATCGCCAATGTGATCAAAGTGCCCATGCGTGCACAGCATGACGTCCACTTTCTTTACGTTCTTTTCCCCCTCCGGGCACATGGGATTGCCCATCACCCAGGGATCCACCAACGCCACAAGCCCTTCAGGGGTTCGAATACGAAAAGCCGCGTGCCCCATCCAGGTAACTTCAATGCCTTTAAGATTCATAGGATTTCAACACTCCCATATAAGTAATGCCTCAGCAATATTCCATGCATTATTCTATTGATCTCTGCGCAGAGTAACAAACCGGATAACCTTGTCAGCCGGGTAACTCTCCATGAATTGTCGGTCATCAAAATAGCAAGTACCATGTAGAAGAATGAACGAACTGAAAGTTCTTATTACTCGTGAACAGATTGCGGAACGTGTCGCGGCGATTGGCGCCGACATCAGCAGCGAACTCGCCGGAGAATCCGTCCTGCTGCTCGCTGTGTTGAAAGGCGCGGCAATTTTTCTGGCGGACTTGGCGCGCAACATTCAGTTGGATACCTCGTTCGACTTCATCGGCGTCTCCAGCTACGGCCCTCGCCCCAGCCCCGAAGATGAATTGAAGCATGGCTGGGATTCCACGGGAGAAGTCCGCGTCACCAAATACCCTGACCAATCGCTGGCCGGCCAGAACGTAATCGTGGTCGAGGACATTCTCGACACTGGCATGACGCTGAACTTCCTGAAAAAAGTAATCCTCGCCCACGAGCCTAAATCCTTCCGCATCGTTTCGCTTCTCGACAAGCCCTCCCGTCGCAAGCAACCAATTCAGGCCGACTATGTCGGCTTCACTATTCCTGATGAATTCGTGGTTGGCTATGGACTGGACTACGCCGAGCAGCATCGCAATCTGCCCGATATCCGCATCATTCCCCGCGGACGCTAATCGCGCCAAAGCGAAAGTGGGTTCCGTTTTCCTCAATAGAGAGCCCCGCTTTCCGCTGTTATGATGAACACAATGGCGGCATCTTTAAGCAAAATGGATCTTCCGGCGAGTGTGGAACCTCTTCTTTTGGAGGTGGCGGACGCGCTCGGCTCCACGCTGGATCTCGACACCTCGCTGCGCAAGGTCGCCGAACTTGTCCATAAAGTCGTTGATTATCAGATATTTGCAATCTTTCTGTTAAACGAAAAGATGCAAGAGTTGCGCATCCGTTTTCAGATCGGCCACACCGCAGACGTCGCGGAGCGCATTCGCGTCAAAGTAGGAGAAGGGGCCACCGGAATCGCCGCGCAAATACGCGAAGCTGTCCTGGTCAGTGACGCTGCCGAATCCACCCAGTACATTCTCACCGCGTCCAACCACTCTCAATTGGCTGTTCCGCTCATCCATAAAAATCGTGTGATTGGGGTCATTCACATGGAAGCAGCGCGCCCGAATTATTTCAATGAAGAACACACGCGACTGCTCACCCTCATCGCCTCCCGCATGGCTGTGGGTGTTGAAAACGCCCGCTTACACACTCGCACCACCCGCCAGGCAAAAACGCTTCTCCTGATGAACGAGATCGCCCGCGAGCTAACGTCAATTTTGAATCTCGACGAACTGCTTCGCCACATCGCGGAATTGTTGAGCCGCCTGATTGATTACCAGATGTTCAGCATTTTGCTACTCGACGCCGCTGGCGAAAAACTCCAGCACCGCTTCTCGCTGCGCTTTCAGGAAAATATTCACCTCAAAAATGATATCGCCCTGAATCAGGGCGTCGTAGGTTACGCGGCAAGTCAGCGCCAGGCCGTTCTGGTTCCCGACGTGAAAAAAGATCCGCGCTACATCATGACGAATCCCGAAACCCGCTCGGAATTGGCCGCGCCGCTGATCTACAAAGATAAAGTCATCGGCGTACTAGATCTGGAACACACGAAGCGCGGATTCTTCACCGAAGACCATCAGCGCACCATGACCACGCTGGCGGCGCAAATCGCAATCGCCCTGGAGAATGCCCGCCTTTATGAGGAAATCGCGCGCCAGGAAAAACGCCTGGAGCGCGATATGCAGATGGCGCACGAACTCCAGTTGCGCCTGCTGCCGCCAAAAAATCCCAAGCTGGCAAAGCTGGAAGTCGCCGCCAAATTTGTTCCCGCGCGCGCCATTGGCGGCGATCTATATGACTTTTTTTCCTATTCCAGTTCAAGGATGGGAATTGTCATTGGTGACGTCAGCGGCAAGGGCGCGCCCGCAGCCATTTACGCGGCCCTGGTAAGTGGAATCTTGCGCTCGCACACTCCCATCGAACCCAGCCCGGCAGAGATGCTTTCCGCGGTAAATTATTCCTTGAGTGAACGCCGTATTGATGGGCAATTTGTTTCCCTCATCTATGCCCTCTGGGATGAGCGCCAGAGCACGCTTCAGGTTTCCAATTCCGGTCTGCCTCGCCCAATCTATTGCCAGGGCGGAAAGCCTAATGTAGTTGATGCGACCGGCCTGCCTTTGGGACTTTTCGACGACGCTACCTACGATGAATTTACTTTCCGCCTCAAGCCCGGCGACCTTTTTGTATTTTTTAGCGATGGCATTCTCGACGCGCAAAATCCCGCAGGAGAATTATTTGGACGCGAACGCGCCGAACAGGTGGCCAGCCGCTGCTGGGAAATGAGCGCCCAGGAGGTAGTAAACTCCTTGTTCGACGCGGTCAATGAGCACACCGCCGGAGAAGAAACCTTCGATGACCAGACTGTCGTCGCCATTCGAGTGAAAGGACCTTCGGGCAAAGGCAAGTGAGTCAATCTTCCCAGGAACGGCCCCCAGCATTTGTGTATCAAGCAACGAAGCGCGCCAGGCAGCGCGACGCTGAAGCCTTGCATTGCGATAAATTACCCGCTTCAGAATTGGCCCGACGCTTTGGCACGCCGCTTTACGTCTATTCCGCTTCCATGATCAGGGAACGCGTGAAAGCGTTTGAAAAAGCCTTTCACGGATTTCCCCACACCATCTGCTACGCCGTGAAAGCAAATTCCAACCTGTCCATCCTTCGTCTGCTGGCGCGATTGGGACTGGGATTCGACGTGGTTTCTGGCGGTGAATTGCAAAGAGTCCTGCGCGCGAACCGGGCAGCCGCCCGCCGCGTTGTCTTCTCCGGCGTCGGAAAAACCGCCGCCGAGATCAATCTCGCGCTTCGGTCGAATATTCTGGCCTTCAATGTGGAAAGTGCGCCGGAATTGCAGCTCTTGGCCGAGTGCGCGCGCAAGCTCCGGAAAAAGGCCCGTATCGCTCTCCGCGTGAATCCTGACGTCTCCGCGGAAACGCATCCCTACATTTCAACCGGCCTGCATCAACATAAATTTGGCATCCCCATTCAGCAGGCGCGCGAGCTTTACACGCTGGCCGCACAAGAAAAATCTTTGAAAGTCGCAAGCGTGAGCGTGCATATCGGCTCGCAAATCCGCGACGTAAAACCCTTTCGCGAAGCCATGGAACGGGTTGCCGATCTCGTGCGTGAGTTGCGCGGCGAAGGGCACGACATCCGCTACGTAGATGCGGGTGGAGGTCTTGGAATTTCTTACGATCAATCCGACAACGACGCCTTCCCCGCTCGCGTCGCCGCATACGCCGAGGCTCTCACCGCGCCTTTGCGAGATTTGAAAGTACATCTGCTCCTGGAACCGGGCCGCTCCATCGTCGGGCCCGCCGGAGTCCTGCTGACCCGCGTGATTTATAAAAAAACGAACGGCGCAAAGAAATTTGTGATCGTGGACGCTGCCATGAATGACCTGATACGCCCCTCGCTATACAGCGCGCATCACGAAATCGTGCCCGTGCAACCGAACGCCAGCTCCGCGGAAAAGGTGGACATCGTCGGGCCGGTTTGTGAAACCGGGGATTTCTTCGCCCGCGATCGAGAGCTACAAGAAGTGAATGAGGGCGACTTGCTCGCCATCCTCGATACCGGGGCCTACGGAATGGTCCTCGCTTCAAACTACAACACCCGCCCCCGCGCCGCCGAAGTCCTGGTGGATGGCGCGAAGGCAAAAGTAATTCGCAAGCGCGAAACAGTGCGCGACCTTCTGCGAGCAGAGACTCTTTAGGCCAGGCCGCCGAAACACCCGCGCTCCTGCTTCGGTCCCGTTTTTATAATTTACAGGTCCTGCGCCGCCGCGTACTGGCCCACGGGCTGTGATTGCAACTCGATCTGAATCCCGCCAACCCATTTCGCCAGTAGGTTGTAGATCAGCGCGCCAATCGCCCCGCCGATGAAGCCACATATCCCATAGACGATGGGGATGAATAGTGAAAGCAGTATGACGCCAATCACCCCTAGTGCAGCAAAAGGGTTGCTGTGCTCACTGCTTGCCATGGCACCCATCGCTCCCAACAGGCCAAAGAGCAGCACAAACGGCACAAAAATCAGCGCCATGGTCCCGTAAATAAAACCAAGAATTTTCGCTACGGACAACACGCCTACAGATTTAACTGTCTGCATAGATATTCCTCCTGTATTAGTCTTCTCGCGTGCGTTGACATGAATTGTACGGAGATGGAATTGTACCGAGAGTGTCAACCCGCAACCGGTTTGCGTTAATTTGCGGTTTTTAGGACCTCTTTCGCGCAGAGCCAAGACAAATCAGCGCCAAATTTGACCATCTGAGTAGCAGGAGAAATCAGAATGGGCACTGCGAATAAGCCAGGAGAAGTTCCACAACAGCGCACCAAGGCTATCCCTGAGGAAAACCCTCAACAGAAAAATAAAAGTAAAGACCCTTACTGCCACGAAGGCGCGGTGGAGCAGGACAAGCCCAACCAAAGCGACAACACTTCCATGAGCGGACAGATGGGCCACAGAAACAAGCCCCCCGATCTTGACACGCTCGACACTGACTTCCCCGAGCCCGGAGAAAGTCCAGAACACTCCGGAGAGTAAGCCTATGCGGCATGCGTCGCCTGCTAGGTAGCGTCCCTACTCATGTAGCGCCGGGTCTCTGACCCGGCGAGGCCCCGAATACTCAATCAAATAAAGATTTCGTCGTTCTTGACTACGTTCGCATGTTAGCCCCAAGCCCTAGACGACTAGAATGAATCCGCATGCCCAACTATGGATACACCATTCTCGCCGTCGGATGGGTCGTTTGGATGATTCCGTTTTTTCTAGTTCAAAGAAAAAAGCAGACAGCCGCCATCGTTGACCGCCGAGCACGTTGGGGCTTATTGCTGATCGCCATCGCGTATTCACTCTTGTGGCAGGGAAAATTTTGGCTAGCTCAGCTTCCGCCTTGGCGCCTTGCGCTCAGCATTTGCTTTCTCGTGTCGGCGGGCGCTCTTTCCTGGAGCGGCGCTCAGTCTCTTGGACGGCATTGGCGCGTGGACGCGGCCCTCAACTCCGACCACCAACTCGTGACCAGCGGCCCTTATCGCTTCGTCCGGCACCCGATTTACGCCTCCATGTTTTCCATTCTGCTGGGGACTGGATTCATGATCACTTCAAAGTGGCTGTTTATTGCGGCCGTGGCATTATTTATCGCAGGGACGGAAATTCGCGTGCGGATAGAAGAAAGTTTGCTCGGTTCGCGTTTTGGCGACGAGTTTGTCAGCTACCGAAGCAGGGTTGCTGCTTACATACCCTTTGTCAGATAGCCGAGTCAGCGCGTTGATCAGACCTGTCGGGCACCCTTAAATCTCCACTTCGCCCTGCAAGTAAAACACGCAAGTGCCTTCGAGTTCCACGCGATCTCCGACCAGCCGACAAACAATCTCTCCGCCGCGTGGCGATGCCTGAAAGGCGCGAAACGCAGTCTTGCCGAGCCGCTTGGCCCAGTACGGAGCCAGCATGCAGTGCGCACTCCCCGTCACCGGATCTTCCGGGATGCCCTTTGCCGGGGCGAAGTATCGGCTCACGAAATCGTAATCTCCATCTCCCTGCGCGGTCACGATCACTCCGTCGCGATCCACCCGCACAAGCGCGGCCATATCGGGCGCAACATCACGCACAGCCTGCGCGTTTTCCAGCACAACCATGTAGTTGAACTCGTTGACGAATACCTCGATTGGGACCATCCCGAGCGCTTCGGTTAATGAGGGCGGCGTCACAACCCGCTCAGATAACCGGACGGGAAAGTCCATCACGTAACCTGTATTGGCTTGCCTTACTGCGAGTGGACCGCTTGCGGAATGGAAAATCACGCTTTTACGTCCCGGCTCCAGTCGCTCCATTACAACCGCCGCGCTGGCAAGCGTTGCGTGGCCGCAGAGCGGTACTTCCGTGGCGGGCGTAAACCAGCGCAACTGATATTCCCCGTCTATCGGGACCAGAAACGCGGTTTCAGCTAAATTGTTCTCGGCGGCAATGGCTTGCAATATCGCATCGGGCAGGAACTTATCCAACAGCATCACGGCGGCGGGATTCCCCGCGAAACGCCGCGCAGCAAAAGCATCAACCTGAAAGATTGGCGCGCGCATGACCTAACGCAGCTCTTCCATCACCTGCTCCAGCACTTCCCTGCCCGGACGCACCACGGATTCCGGCAAGGTTGCCAGTGGCTGGTCGGTCATATTGAGCATGTCGAGAAAATTAGGCGCTTGCGGATTCACGTAGAAAACTCCCGTGAGCACCTCGCCCTTCTGGTGTGCTTCATTCAAACGATTCAAGGCATGCGCCCGATTAGTGGCGTCATACGCTTCTTCCAACTTGCGCAAACGCAGCCGCGAACCGTCATGCATGGTCACTTCGACCGTGGTGCCCGGGTCGTACTCCACTGCGATATCTTCAAACGCCGGCACAAAATCAATCTCCTGTAGCGGCTCCTCGTGGTCTTTCATATACTTGTAGGACTTCGTGGATCCTTCATGATCATTGAAGGTGACGCACGGGGAAACCACGTCTAGCAAGACCGTCCCCTTGTGTGAGATCGCAGCCTTCAACATGCTCAAGAGCTGGCGCTTGTCGCCGGAAAAAGACCTCCCCACGAAAGTCGCGCCCATGGAAATCGCTAGCGAGCAAGTATCAATTGGCGGCAGATCGTTAATCACGCCTGTCTTGAGTTTCGATCCAAGGTCTGCGGTCGCGGAAAACTGGCCTTTGGTCAGGCCATACACGCCGTTGTCTTCGATGATGTAAATAATGGGAAGATTACGCCGCATTAAGTGCACGAACTGACCGAGCCCAATCGAAGCCGTATCACCGTCGCCGCTGACCCCCAATGCAAGTAGGTTGCGATTAGCGAGCATCGCTCCGGTCGCAACCGATGGCATGCGTCCGTGGACCGCGTTGAAGCTGTGCGCGCGTCCCATGAAATAAGCTGGACTCTTCGACGAGCATCCGATGCCACTTAATTTCGCCACGCGCTCCGGTTGCACGCCCATTTCATACATGGCGTCAATAATTCGTTCTGAGATTGCGTTGTGCCCGCAGCCGGCGCAAAGGGTCGTCTTTCCGCCCTTGTAGTCGAGCACTGCAAGTCCAATGTGATTGGTCTTGGGAGCGGGACCAGGCGTGGGGGCAGATGTGGAAGTTGGCGTCGTGGCCATTTACTTTCCCTCCATAGTCATAAGTTCGTCCGTGATGGAACGCGCGTCCATGGGCAAGCCGTGAATGTGCGCCATGCTGCGCAGTCGCGTCGCCAGCGACGCTTCCACGTCCAGCTTGAGCAGGCTCAACATCTGCGCATCACGATTCTGCTCGACCACATAGACGCGGTCATGCTGCTTTACGAAATCGTGCACTTCACGCGTGAACGGATAAGCCCTCAGCCGCAAATAATTAGTCTCGACCTTATATTCCTCGCGAAGCTGGTCGCGTGCCTCGACCAAGGCCCAATGCGACGTGCCGTATCCAATAAATCCAATTTTCGATTTGCCCGTCTCTATTACCGGACGTGGAACGAAAGAACGAGCCGTTTCAAACTTGCGATTCAACCGCTCCATATTGTTCTCGTAATCATCCGGACGCTCGCTGTACTGCGCTCTTTCGTTATGGCCGCTGCCACGCGTAAAGTAGGCAGCCGCAACGTGTCCGTTGCCCGGCAGTGTGCGGTATGGAATCGCGTCGCCATCCACGTCTTTGTAGCGGGCAAACCCACCCAACCGGTCAAGGTCCGCCCTGCTCAAAACTTTTCCGCGATGAATGGGCTTTTCCGGATATTTCAGCGGATCAGCCATCCAGTTGTTCATTCCCAAGTCCAGGTCCGACATTACGAAAACAATCGTCTGGAATTGCTCCGCCAATTCGAAAGCTTCCAGGGCCATGGTGAAACATTCTTCAGTGGAAGCGGGAATCAGCAAAATATGTTTCGTGTCGCCATGCGACAAAACGGCGGTGGAAAGAATATCTCCCTGCGCGGTACGCGTGGGCAGTCCTGTGGAAGGTCCCACGCGTTGAATGTCCCAGATCACGCCAGGAATTTCCGCGTAATACGCCAGGCCCACGAATTCCGCCATAAGCGAAATGCCCGGCCCTGACGTCGCCGTCATGGCCCGCGCTCCCGCCCATCCCGCGCCTACCACCATGCCCACAGCCGCAAGCTCGTCCTCCGCCTGCAAAATGGCAAAAGTTGCTTTCCCGTCGGGGCCAATGCGGAAGCGCTTCATGTACTCGATTACGTGCTCCGGCAACGAAGACGACGGCGTAATCGGATACCAGCTCACCACCGTGACCCCGGCAAACATGCAGCCCAGGGCCGCAGCGGAATTTCCGTCAATAATGACCTTGCCTGCGGTCTCGTTCATACGCTGAACGTAAAAGGGATCGCGCTTGGTCAGATTTGAAGTGGCGTACTCGTAGCCTGCCTGCACCGCCGCCATATTCAAGTTCGCGGCCTTTACTTTTTTGGCAAATTGCTTGCGGAGCGCCTTTTCAACCTCCGCCATATCAATTTCCAGCAGCTTGGCAAGAACTCCGACGTAGATCATGTTCTTGACCAGCTTGCGCAGCTTGGCTTCGGGGCAAACTGCAGCCACCAGCTTGTCGTAAGGCACGGAATAAAATGTCAGGTCATTTCGCAACGCGTCGAGCTTCAGCGGCTCGTCATAAAGGACAGCGGCTCCGGCCCCTAGCGCGAGCACGTCTTCGCGCGCGGTCTCAGGGTTCATCGCAACCAGAAAATCAATTTCCTTTTTCCGCGCGACGTACCCTCTTTTATTAGCGCGGATCGTGTACCACGTCGGCAGCCCGGCAATATTCGACGGGAACAGGTTCTTTCCTGATACCGGAATGCCCATTTGAAACAGGCTGCGTAAAAGGACCGTGTTGGAGCTTTGCGAGCCGGAACCATTCACGGTGCCGACCTGAATGCTCATGTCATTTACTACGCGCTCCGGGTTTGCGTTTTCTGACGCGCCCTGCAGCGCAATATCGGTACTGGCCATTCTTTTCCTTTCCCAATAAATTACAGCCGCTCGCCAGCGGCAACCACTGGAAAATCAGGATTTTCGCGAACCTTTTATTATACGAAAAGAGAGCAGGTTTAAGCAGTTCTCAGCAGCCAAGTGTCGAAATCGGCAATTAATCCTGCATTTGGAAGAACTGAGCCATGTTGCGGAACTTCTCGTAACGCGAGGTGAGCAACTGCGGTATGGGAATACTGTTCAGGCTGGCAAGATGTTCTTGCAACGCCGCATCCAGCAGAGCAGCGGCGGCTTCATGATCGGTCTGCGCTCCACCTTCGGGCTCGGGAATAATGCCATCCACGCAACCCAGTTCAATCACGTCTTGTGCTGTAATGCGCAGCGCCTCAGCGGCAAGCTCTTTTTTCGCTACATCTCGCCACATAATGGCGGCGCAGGACTCAGGAGAGATGACCGAATAAATCGCGTTCTCAAGCATCAGCACGCGGTCCGCAATGGCAATCGCCAGCGCGCCCCCGCTGCCGCCCTCGCCAATAATCACCGTGATAATGGGAACCTTCAAGCGGGCCATTTCGCGCAGGTTGCGGGCGATGGCCTCCGCCTGGCCGCGCTCTTCCGCGCCCAGCCCCGGATATGCGCCGGTAGTGTCAACCAGCGTGATGATTGGCCGGTTAAATTTCTCAGCAATGTGCATTAGCCGCAGCGCCTTGCGATAGCCCTCCGGGTTGGGCATGCCGAAGTTACGGTAAATCTTCTGCTTTGTCTCACGCGCCTTCTGATGGCCGATCAGCATTACATCTTGGCCGTGGAAGCGGGCCATGCCGCCGACAATCGCCGCGTCATCGGCAAAACCGCGGTCGCCGTGCAGTTCGCTCCAGTCGGTGAAAATACGCTCAACATAATCGAGCGTATAAGGCCGCTGCGGATGCCGCGCTAATTCGATGCGCCGCCATGTATCGTGATAACCGTTCATCTCATCGCGCAGCGATGAGATCCGCGCGCTGAGTTCCTGCACCTGGCGATGTACATCCTCATTCTGGCCGGGCAATGCCTGCAGCGTGGCGATTTGCTGCTCAATCTTTGCCAACTCCTGTTGTGCTTTGGGGACCAATTCCATCGTATTGCCGTTTCTTGATGCCCACTGTTCTTCCACCATCGAGAGCAGGAAGTCGGTACCGCGCACGCTAACAGATACTTCGCTCATGGGGGAAAGACACAGCCTATCGTTCGAACTACTTTGAGTGGACTCTATTCGCCCGCAACGTCGAGCAGCAACGCTCTACTCGATCACTCGCACGGCGCCGCGTCCACAGAGTTCTTCCACGCTGACGATAAAATTGCGGTCTGGCAGTACATTATAGCCTTCCGCTTCCATTACCACCATGAAATCGTCCTTGCGTTCCACGTCAAACAATACTTTGGCGCTCCCTTTACTCCGCGCAAAAAGCGAATGCAGGGAGTCCACCACCGCATCGTTAGCATCGCTGGACACAATGCGAATGCGAATGGAACGCGGCAGCTGGATTTTTACATCTTCAAGCGGGATGATTTCATTCGCGGTGATTTTAGGGTTCGCGCCTTCCTCAATGCGCACACCGCACTTAATAAGTACCGGCACTTCAAGCTTGGTTTTTTCTCCCAGCCGTTTATAGGATTCCGGAAAAATAATCATGTCAATTGTGCCCGACGTATCTTCCAGGCTGGCTTGCCCGTAAAAATCACCCCGCTTGGATTTAAGCACCCGTAAGTTAGTGATGATCCCAGCCGCGCTGATGTTTTCATCCTTACCGGTGGAAGATTTCATCGCAGTAATGTCTGCTGTGCTTAATACCCGCAGGCTCTCCAACTTGTCGCGATAGCGGTCGAGCGGATGTCCGCTGATGAAGAAGCCGAGAATTTCCTTTTCGCTCGCCAGCCGTGTGTGCTCATCCCAATCAGGAATATTCGGCAGCGTCTCCTGGTTGGTGTGCACTTCCTCCTGCGCGAAAACTCCGAACAATCCATGCTGGCCTGACTCCGCATCCCTCTGCGCCTTTTGGGCCTGCTCCATGGCCTTGTCGAGCACGCCCATCAATTGCGCGCGGCGGCCAAGAGAATCCATTGCACCGGACTTAATAAGCGATTCGATAACGCGCTTATTGAGCAACCGCAAATCCACGTTCTCGCAGAACTCGAAAATACCGCGAAACTGTCCCAGCTTCTTCCGACCCGCCACGATGGATTCAATCGCGTTGCCACCGACATTTTTCACCGCCGCAAGGCCAAAACGTATGGCGTTATCGTGCGGCGTGAAGTTGGCGTCTGAAACATTGATGTCTGGCGCTTCTACCGAAATACCCATCTCGCGGCATTCGTTGATGTACTTCACTACGTCGTCCGTGCTTCCCGTCACCGACGTCAGCAATGCCGCCATGAACTCCACGGGATAATGCGTCTTCAAATAAGCCGTGTGATACGCCAGAAGCGCGTAAGCAGCGGAGTGCGACTTGTTGAATCCGTATCCCGCAAACTGCTCCATCAGGTCAAAAATCTTGACGATCTTCTTTGCCGGGAATCCGCGCTCGGTGGCCCCTTTCACAAAACGATCACGCTGCTGGGCCATCTCCTCCAGCTTCTTTTTTCCCATCGCGCGGCGGAGCAGGTCGGCTTCACCCAGTGAATATCCCGCCAGCCGGTTGGCGATCTGCATTACCTGTTCCTGATAGACGATGACGCCGAGGGTTTCCTCAAGCATCTCTTTCAATTCCGGCAATTCGTACTCGATTTTTTTGCGGCCGTGCTTGCGGTCAATAAAGTCATCAATCATGCCGCCCTGGATGGGGCCCGGGCGATAAAGTGCATTGAGGGCGGTAAGGTCTTCAACGGTGTTCGGCTTGTAACGGCGCAGCACGTCGCGCATGCCGCCCGATTCAAACTGGAATACGCCGGAAGTGAGTCCGGTGTAAAAAACCTTCTCGTAGGTTTCCTGGTCGGTCAGCGGAATTTCTTCGAGCGTGACCTTTTCCCCACGAGTCTGCGCGATAAGCTTCAGCGCGTCGTCAAGAATGGTGAGCGTGGTCAGCCCCAAAAAGTCCATCTTGAGCAGACCCAATTTTTCAATCGCCACCATGTCGAACGCCGTGACAATTTCGTCGTTCTTCGTCTTGTGCAGCGGCACCAACTGATCGAGCGGACGCGGCGAAATCACCACCCCGGCGGCATGCACTCCCGAGTTGCGAACCAGCCCTTCCAATTTCTTCGCCGTATCAAGCAGCGCGCGAATCTGCACGTCATTCTCATACGCCTGTTGCAACTGCGGAGAATCCGTAAGCGCCTGCTCGAGCGTTACGTTCAGGACAGTCGGCACCATTTTCGCGATGCGATCCACATCCGCATACGGCATGTCCATGGCGCGCCCTACGTCTTTGATTGCCGCCTTTGCCTGCATGGTGCCGAAGGTGATGATCTGCGCCACATTTTCCCGTCCGTATTTCTGCGTAACGTAGTTGATTACCTCTCCCCGGCGGTTCATGCAGAAATCGATGTCAATATCCGGCATGGAGACGCGCTCAGGATTCAGGAAACGTTCAAACAGAAGTTCGTTCTGCAACGGATCAATATCCGTAATGCTCATCGCATAAGAAACCAGCGACCCTGCAGCGGATCCTCGGCCCGGCCCAACGGGGATACTGCGCTCTCGCGCGTAGCGGATAAAGTCCCACACAATCAGGAAATAGCCGGGAAACTTCATCTGTTGGATGATGGCTAGCTCCCGCGTCAGCCGCTGCTCGTAGTCGGCAAGACTGTGCTTCAGCTTCCCCTGTTCGCTGTGTACGCGCAGGACCTCCAGCCGTCGCGCAAAGCCTTGTCGTGCAATGTGCTCGAAGTAACTGTCAATCGTGTAGCCTTCGGGAATATCGAATTGCGGGAAGGGATTGCTCACCTTCTCCAGCTTCATATGGCAGCGCTCGGCAATGCCCAGCGTGCGCGTAAGAACATCGGGGGAGTCTTTGAAGACGCGCAGCATCTCTTCGTGACTCTTCACGTAGAAATCCTTGCCTTCAAACTTCATCCGGTTCGTATCTTGAATGGACTTACCGGTCTGGATACACACCATCACATCCTGCGCGTGAGCATCGTCTTCGCAGAGATAATGACTATCGTTGGTTGCAACCAGCGGCAATCCCAAATCCTTCTCCAGCCTGAACAGGCCCGGATGGATGCGGTGCTCCATCTCCAGACCTTGGTCCTGTATTTCCAGGAAGAAATTGCCTTTGCCAAAGATGTCCGTATAGGTGCCGGCGGCCTGCCGCGCAGCGTCGTATTTGTCATCCGTTAAAAATTCCGCAACTTCGCCCTTGAGGCAACCGGAAAGGCCAATCAATCCTTTGGAATGCTCCGCAAGAAATTTTTTACTGATGCGCGGCTTGTAATAGAACCCACGAAGAGAGGCCTCTGACGTGATCTTGGTAAGGTTGCGATACCCTTCTTCATTCTCAGCCAGCACCAGCAGATGGTTGTAGGTGTCGCCTTCCGGCGGCGTGCGGGAAATATTGTGGTCGCCTTTTTTGCAGACGTAGAGTTCGCAACCGACAATTGGCTTGACCCCGGCTTTCTGCGCGGCGTTCACGAAATGCACCGTGCCAAAAATATTGCCGTGGTCAGTCATGGCAACGGCGGGCATACCTAATTCCGCCACGCGCTCGCAGAGCTTTTCGACGTCGCAAGCGCCGTCCAGCATGGAGTAATCAGTATGAAGATGCAGATGAACGAATTGAGACATGAGATAAGTTCGGAACCTTCTATTCTAAAGGCCTTCACGGATCGCGCAATGCCAGTTATTGGTGCAAGTCGCAAAGCCCAACCTGCTAGACTGACCGCGTGTTGCGCCTGATCGTGAATGCGGATGACTTTGGCCTGACCTCCGGCGTGAACCGGGGCATCGCCGAAGCCCATGCAAAAGGAATCGTCACTTCCGCCACCCTGATGGCCAATGGCCCCACATTCTCAGAAGCTATCGAGATGGCGCAAGCTATGCCCCGCCTCGCCATCGGATGCCATGTGACTCTGGTGGATGGAATCCCAGTGTTAAAGCCAACTCAGGTTCCTTCCCTTCTTAGTGGAAAGAATGCTGGCGACAATAATTCCAGTGAAAACAGCGCTCTCTTTCGCACCGCTTTCAGCAGCTTCGCTCTGGCATCGGCGCTGGGGAAATTGTCCGGGGACGAAATTGCAGCCGAGGCAACTGCCCAAATTCGCAAACTGCAAAACGCCGGCATTCAAGTCAGCCACTTCGACACTCACAAGCACGTTCATCTCTTTCCCAAAGTGCTGGCTCCCATCCTCCGCGCGGCCAAGGCCTGCGGAGTGCCCGCGGTCAGAAATCCTTTCGGCCCGGTCAGGATATTGCATCTGCGCGCGCAACCCTCTTCCTGGAAGCGATGGACGCAGGTAAGCATTCTGAACAGCTTGTCAGGGAAATTTCAACGCGCGGTAGCAAAGTCCGGCCTTCGCACCACCAATGGAACCATAGGAGTAGTCGGAACTGGAAGCATGACCGCTGAATTATTTCAGCTTCTTCTGAAGACAATCCCTACCGGCACCTGGGAATTTGTTTGCCATCCCGGATATCTCGACGACGATTTACGCGCTGCGGGAACGCGCTTGCTGGCCTCGCGGGAAACTGAACTGCAAATGCTCACTGCAGCGGAAATGCGCGAATTCCTTCAAAGCAACAACATCGTTCTATCATCGTATCGCGATCTAATCGGATAGTCGTGGAGATGTTTCGCAAAGCATTCCACAAGAAATATGCCGGACAAAATAAAAGCCGGGCCAACTCGGCCCGGCTTCTCAAGACACTAGCCCGCTTACCAGACCCGGCAGGCGTTTTCACTCACCATTGGCTGACCTGCTTTGCACCCCCAGGCCTTCTCGAATTCCGGCATGTTTTGCATCACGCCATTCACTCGAAATTTCCCCGGCGAATGCGGGTCCACCGTCACCATCATGCGGCTGTATTCCGGACGGCGCTTCTCGCACCACTCATTGCCTGTGCCCAGAAAGAACCGCTGCTCCGGCGTGTATCCATCAATCGTGCGCGCCGCCGGATCATTCGGGTCCTTCGCAATCACATTCTTCAGGGCCATCAGCGCGATCCGTTCCCCGCCGTTATCAGCCGTATTTTCTCCCAGGGTCAGCTTGCCGTTCAGTTTCAGATCGTCCACGGCAACAAAGCTTCCGTATTCGTTGACCTCGCAGTCGGTGCGCTTTTCAAATTCTGCCGCGTCCTGCGGAGTCCACCAATCGTGCAAGTTTCCCTGCGGATCGAATTGCCGTCCCTGATCGTCAAAGCCATGCGTTAGCTCATGTCCAATGACCATGCCGATGGCCCCGAAGTTGACTGCCTCGTCGGCATTCTTGTCGAAGAAGGGAGGCTGCAAAATGCCGGCCGGAAATACAATTTCGTTATACGACGGATCGTAATACGCATTCACCGTCGGCGGCGTCATCTGCCATTCGTTGCGGTCCAGCGGCTTGTCAATTTTGGCCATTTGCCGGCTCGACTCAAATTTATCCGCCGCAAAATAATCCGCCAGCAAATTATCGCGTTGAATCGTCAGCTTGCTGTAATCGCGCCACTTGTCCGGATAGCCAATCTTGTTGTTGATCGCTTTCAGTTTAATTTCCGCTTGCGCCTTCGTAGTGTCGGTCATCCATGGAAGGGTCTGGATGTCCTCGCCCAGCGCCGCTTCCAGTTCGTTCACCATCTTAAGCATCCGCGCTTTGCCGTCGGCCCCAAAAGTGGCGTCCACATATTGTTTCCCCAGTGCTTCGCCAATCCCGCTGTCCACTAAATTCACGCAACGCTTCCACCGGGCCTGGATCTCTTTTTGGCCGGTCAGCTTCTGGTGCATTTTGAACTCCGCATCTACGAATGGCTGCGAAAGCCAGGGAGCGGCGGTATTCAACAGTTGCCAGGTCACGTAGGTCTTCAGGTCCTGGAGCGGCTCGTTTTCGAGGACCGTGTTCATTTGCTTAAAGAAATCAGGGTTTGCCACATTCAATTCCGTAAAGTGCGGCGCTCCGGTTTCCTCAAAATAAGTATTCAAATAAAAATTTGGCGCCAATTTCAGCGCCTCTTCCCTGCTCATCTTGTGATCTTGCGACTTCGGATCGCGGCGCAGCGTGCGGTCCATTGCCGCCTTTGCCAGTTCGGTTTCAATGCGCAGAACGGTCTGGGCCGAGGCCGCCGCCTGCTCCGCCGTCTGGCCCGTGAGCGTGAAGACTTGCGTCATGTAATCCACGAAATTCTTCCGCATCTCCACCATCTTCGCGTCGTCTTTAATGTAGTAATCCCGGTCCGGCAGCGTGAGACCGCCCTGATCAATGTAGGCAATCACTTCGTTGGCATTATGCAGGTCGGAATTCGCATAAAAGCTGAAGAAGGGATTCGGTCCAATCATAAAATCGTGCGCCGCTACCCCCATCAACGCCTTTTTATCGCTGGCCGCCGCAATGCGCGCCAGCTCCGGCTTCAACGGCTCCAACCCTTCGCTGTTTACCGTCTTCTCGTCCATGCAGGACTCGTAATAGTCGCCAATCTTCTGCTGGTCGGCGCTGCGCCCGGCGTCACTGGCCGAAGCTTTTTCCAGGATGCTCTTCAGCACCGTGATGTTGCGTTCATGCAATTCGTCGAAACTTCCCCATCGCGACTTGTCCGGCGGGATCTCCGTCTTCTTCAACCAACTCCCGCAGGCATACTGAAAGAAGTTCGTGCAAGGATCAACGGCCTTATCAATGTTGTCCAGATCAATTCCAGACGATGTTTGGTTTTCAGGGGTTGTTTGCGCCTGAAGCGCAAAAGTCAAAAGAAGCAACACAGGCAGGGCAAGCAAGAAACGATACATGCGCATTTGGTTGGCCTCACAAAACGATCTTGAAGTGTAAGCTGTATTCCCTTAGACGTTCAACCCGAGCCATGGACAGCAGACATAATGTCCCGTTCCCCGGACGCCCATTTCTTCAGCGTATAATCTCTTCAATCATGGAAACCCAGGAAAAGAACGTTGTGTCTCCCGCAAATGGCACTCATAACAATGGAAATAATGGCTCCAGCGCTCCCAAACCACGCGCGGAGTGGATCACTCGCCGCAAAGCCGAAAACACCGACGGCAACTTCTCTCAGATGCGTTATGCCCGCCGTGGCGTTACCACCCAGGAGATGGAATTTATTGCCCACAAGGAAAAACTGTCCCCGGAATTAGTGCGCGATGAAGTGGCCCGCGGACGCATGATTATCCCCGCCAACATCAACCACCCCGAGCTTGAGCCCATGTGCATTGGCGTGGCCTCTCTCTGCAAGATCAATTCCAATATCGGCAACTCCGCCGTCACTTCCGACATTAACGAGGAGTTGAAAAAGCTGCACACGTCCGTCCACTACGGGGCCGACACCGTCATGGACCTCTCCACCGGCGGCAATATCCACGAGATTCGCGAGGCCATCCTCCGTCATTCGCCCGTGCCCATCGGCACGGTTCCCATTTACGAAGCCATTTCCCGGGTGAAGCGCATTGAAGATCTGACCGCAAGCGTCATGCTCGAAGTGATCGAAGAGCAAGCCGAGCAGGGCGTGGATTACATGACCATCCACGCGGGCGTTCTCATTCAGTATTTGCCCATGGTCTCCAAACGCATCACCGGAATCGTAAGCCGTGGCGGGGCAATCCTCGCTCAATGGATGGCCTACCATCACAAGCAAAATTTCCTCTACGAATGCTTCGACGACATCTGCAAAATTTTCGCCAAGCACGATGTTAGTTTCTCTCTTGGAGACGGACTCCGCCCCGGCTGCATCGCCGACGCCAGCGATGAAGCCCAATTCGCCGAACTGAAAACTTTAGGCGAGCTCACAAAAAAAGCCTGGGAGTACGACGTTCAGGTCATGATCGAAGGTCCCGGTCACGTGCCGCTCGACAAGATCAAAGAGCAGGTGGATAAAGAAAAGGAACTCTGCTACGAAGCTCCCTTCTACACGCTCGGCCCGCTGGTCACCGACATCGCTCCCGGCTACGACCACATCACCTCGGCCATCGGGGCGGCCATGATTGGATGGCATGGCGCCGCCATGCTCTGCTATGTCACCCCGAAAGAGCATCTCGGTTTGCCCAACGAAAAAGACGTGAAAGACGGCATCATCGCCTACAAAATCGCCGCGCATGCCGCCGACCTGGCCCGCCATCGTCCCGGCGCGCAGGACCGCGACAACGCCCTCAGCTACGCTCGCTACAAATTCGACTGGGAAAAGCAGTTTGCCCTTTCGCTTGATCCTGAAACCGCGCGCTCCATGCACGACGAAACTTTGCCCGATGACTACTACAAAGAAGCGGCCTTCTGCTCCATGTGCGGCCCCAAGTTTTGCTCCATGAATTACTCCTCAAAGGTGGATGAATACAACAAACAGGTCCATGGTCTGGAGAAGAAAGATTATTCAGAGTTGGTAGAGAAGCTGGTTTCCCTCAAATAGCCAGCCAAGCTAAAAACGCGTATCACTGGATTTTCAGACAACCTTTTCGACCCCATCGCGCGATCGCGGAAACCGCTAGAAACCAAGCGGTTATGCGCGTGTAAAGAATTGTTATCTCGGCCCTCGCGGCGAATCATCCCTGCCCGCATTTCATCTAATTAAACAGAGCAAGAAGAAAGAAAAAGGAGGAGCTATGAGGCTGTCAAGGTTTCAAGCAATCGCAAGCTTGTTCCTGGCAGCGGTCCTGTCTGCGCCCGCGTTTGGCACGAACACAGACACTAGAGCCGCAATTCCAGGAACGTTAAATTACGTGGAAGGGCAGGCATCCATCGACAACCAAACGCTGCAATCGAATGACATCGGTTCGGCACAGTTACAGGCGGGTCAAACTCTTTCCACCGCCAACGGAAAGGCCGAAGTGCTTCTCACCCCCGGCGTCTTTCTGCGCGTAGGAAGCAACAGCTCAGTGCAAATGATTTCACCGAATCTGGCGACAACGGAAGTTACGGTAGACCAGGGCAGCGCCATGCTCGAAGTCTCGCAAATTTATCCCCAAAACGACATCCGCATTAACGAAGACGGCGCCACGGCGCGAATCCAGAAAACCGGACTCTACGCCTTCGATGCGACGCAAGGCCAGATTCGCGTCTTCGACGGCAAAACCGAAGTCCTTGATGGCGACCGCCACGTCACGGTGAAAGGCGGCCACGAAGTTTCGCTCAACGAAGCTTTGCAGACCGGAAAGCTAAAGGCGCACGGCTTCGATAAAAACCAATATGAAGACAGCGACCTTTATCGCTTTAGCAGTCTGCGCTCTTCCTACCTCGCCGAAGCGAACGTTAACTCCGCGCGAGTGTACGTTGCCAACGGCTGGTACGGGCCGGGATGGATCGGCGCCGGATGGTACTGGAACCCATGGTTCAGCACCTATACCTTCATCCCTGCGGAAGGTGTTCTGTATAGCCCATTCGGCTGGGGATTCTACTCCCCGCTGTTCGCTTACCGCGCCCCCGTCTTTGTCGGCAGATTCCATCACTTCGGTGTTGGATATCGCGCGCCGGTATCGGTGGGACGTAGAGGATCGTATGGCCACGTAGCCGGAAGGCCTGCCTTCCGCGCCCGGCGATCGGCGCCGGCATTTCATGGCTTTGCTGGAGCCAGATCTAGCGGTGGTTTTCATGGCGGCGCTGGTTTCCGCGGCGGATTCCACGGCCGTCGTTGAATTCGAAACAATCCTATCTTTCACGCCCTTGCGGAAACGCAAGGGCGCTTTCTTGAACGCACTGTTACAGTAACCTGCGATTCGAGTAGTACTTATTTATGCCCACCATCGATCCGAAAACTGACTCCATTGTCAGAAATAATCTCGTTTTCAAGTGAGTATAAGTGCGGTCTATTTTTGAAGTAGCGAAAGACCCACGGCTTTATGGTGAAGAAAGAATCTCCGCGTTTTGTCTTTAAATTATTTTTATTGGGCACCTCAGCGATTTCGAGTACTCCCATTTTAACCATAGTGAATCCGGTTGCTGCGCCGGAGATCAGGCCGGTGGTGCGGGTGTTCCATTTCATAAACGCCAGGATTACGCGACGCTCGTCGCCCGACAGGTCGTTGAAACGGCGTCGAAGCGAAAAATATTTAATGATCGCAGCTAGAGATGTAAGACACAGATACACAGCAGCGAATATTAGGCAGCCCCATTCCATTGCACCGTGCGACCTTAACCAGGGATCGCTATACGAATATGGCGCATAGAGCGCGCAAATCGACAAGATGAGAAGAGCCAGCATTACCTTCCACGGCTTCTTCAAGAGATCAAGCGCAGTTTGGAAAAGTTGAAGCCAAAAATTCATCCGTTTTATTCCCAGGAAGCGCGGATCAATGTCCGGTTGCCGCTACCGCCGCGCCCTTCTGCCCAATCATGATTGCGTCCTGCATCTGCTGGAAAAGCTCTCCCAGCGCGCCCGGCGAGTGCGACACAAAAATTGTGTTGCTCTTGTCCTGTGCTCCAATATCTTTCATCGTATCCAGATACTGGGTCACCAGCACCAGCATCATCACATCCTTTGGAGTGGTTCCTTCCACTGCCGCCGAAAACGACTCAACCGAAACTTTCAACCCTTCAATAATAGCCTTTCGCTGGTTGGCAATTCCCTCGCCTTGCAGCGCCTTGCTCAGTGCCTCGGCCTCCGCCTGCTTCACCTTCAGGATCTTCTCCGTCTCGCCGCGCGCGCTGGCCGCAACCTGCTCCCGCTGCGCCGCATTGATCTCATTCATCGCCGCCTTCACCTTCTCATCCGGCTGAATATCGGTCACCAGGGCCTGGTCAATCGCGTACCCATAGGTCTTCATTACATCGCTCAATCCGTCTTTAATAGCTACTGCGATGTCTGCCTGTTGCAGGAATGCATCGTCCAGGTCCATCTTGGGCACATGCCCCAGGATCACATTGAATACATAAGAGGAAATCTGTTGGTTGGGGCTGGCAAGCTTGTAAAAGGCCTCATACACCCGGTCCGGCAGCACATGATATTGCACCGAAACCGGAATCTTCACGAATACGTTGTCTTTGGTTTTGGTCTCCACATCAAGCGAAAGTTGCTGCACGCGTAAATCAATGCGCGCCGCAATCTGATCCAGCCACGGCAGTTTGAAGTTAATTCCGGCAGTGGCCACGCGCAAAAACTTTCCCATCCGCTGCACAATCACAGCCTCCGCCGTCCGCACCTGGAAGAAGCCGCTCAGAATCGTGCCCAGCACGAATATCCCAACCACTCCGTAAACAAAAATGCTCAGTACCTGCGAACTGTCCATTTCACCCTCCCAAGCGATGACTTGATATGTCTGACCAAATAGAGGAATGGCCCGCATCATAACCATTCGCGTAGATTCGGGCAACGGAAAATGTAAGGATTATCTGGGATCGGAGACCAAATGCGAGTTAGCTAAAATAACTCCAAGGCCATTTTCAACGCGTAATCAAGTTCTGACAGCTTAGGTTTTGATAAAGAGCCCAAATAATGTGTGAGATCAACCTTACGCAGACTGACCAGATTGTCACACATGATCGAACTTACATGTTTCAGACCTTCTTCCGGACCGACGTTGACCTGCGTTGAAAGCCCTTCGCTACTACTGAATATCGGTGCACAGATGACGGTAGAGAATCGTGAATCAATCAACGCCTGACGACTAACAATTACAAAGACTCGGAATAACTTGGGATCGCCTGCCGGCTTATAGACGCGATAAAGTTCACCTCTGCGCACTCCGACTCCCCGTTTTCTTAATCCTCGGAAACCTGGAAGCCCAATACTTCTGCAGCCTCGGAATTCAGGCTCTCAGCGGCCCGGTTAATGCGTTCCAGATCACGGGCCTGTACGTCCATGCGGGCGCGCTCGCTCAGATAACGACGCAATACTTGTTCAATAAACGCCGAACGGGAAAATTTCGAGCCCGCAAGGCGGTCTATGCTCGACAAAACGTCCGCCGACAGTGTGACAGATGTCTTCTCTTTCATACTACTAATATCCTACCACAAGAAGATATTGCGGTAATATTGAATTTCGACCATTTACCCACTCGCCTCTTCAATCCCGTCCACCAAATCCCCATAATCGAAAGGCCCGTCATGCCGATGACCGTTAATAAAGAACGTGGGCGTCCCATTCACGCCGCTGCGCACGCCGCCCAGAAAGTCGGCCCGGACTTTTTCGGCAAACGCTTCATCTTTCAAGGCTTTCGCGAGCGCCCGTCCCTCCAACCCAAGCTTTTCTCCCAGCCGCAGCAAAAAGTCCATGCTCAACTCCTGCTGGTGTTCATAGATGGCGTCATGCATCTCCCAGAACTTGCCCTGCGCCGCCGCGAACTCCGCCGCTTCCGCCGCGCTTTGCGCATTGGGATGCGCCTGCACCAGCGGAAAATTCCTAAAGACAAACCGCATCCGCTTGCCAAAATGCTTCTGCACGCGCTTCACAATCGGATACGCCGCCCCGCAATGTGGACATTCATAATCGCCATACTCCACCAGCGTGATCGGGGCCTGCGGATCACCTTGAATATGGTCGCCCGTGCCTGCTGGAATCTTTAACTCTGACATATTGCGCTTCTCCTATTCTCCGCCGCCCCAGCAGCCTGCCTACTTCGGCAGTGCTTCCAGCGCCTGCAAAATCCCGTCGGCCCCAGGATTCACCGCGATCGGTGAGCAATAGCTCCAGGCAATCGTGCCGTTCTTATCAATCACGAACAACGCGCGCTCGGTAATCCCGTCGTTCTCCCGGTACACGCCATATTTTTTGGCCACTGCGCCCTTCGGTTCAAAATCCGCCAGCAGCGGAAAATGCAAATGCCGCGCCTCGGCAAAAGCCGCATGGCACCACACCCCGTCCACCGAGATGCCCATCAGTTCGGCTTTATGTTTCTGAAATTCCGGCAGAATTTCGTTATAGAACGCCATCTGGTCTCCACATACCGGACTCCAATCCGCCGGATAAAAAGCCAGGACCACCGGCTGCCCGCGCAACTCAGACAGCGATAATTTTTGGTCCGCCGTCACCGGCAGCGTGAAATCCGGGGCCTTGGTTCCTGGAGCAAGAATTTGTGGCATCGTTCCTCCCCATACTTTTTGAGTCTGTCTTCATCATAAATCGTTTGAACGTGGAAAAGCTTAACCCCTGAATGCAAAAGCGCTTACAAGAATAGATTTCCTGCACGGTACGTGAGCACCGCCTGGTTTGGCGGGACCTATGAGCCTCTTCTTTTCTGGCAGGCTGCGCTGGAGTATCATGGGCGTTCTTCAGACTTACGTTCACCACTTAAAAAATAATTCGACAAGACCCCATGGAAAACTCTTATTGACTGCCCTGCTCCTTTCAGGATCGCTCTACCTTGCACAGAATGACGCGGCATCCTTCGCCGCCGAGTTGTTCCGCTACGAAATCCATCCGAAGATTGTTTATCACGTCGCCAACAACTATGAAGCGAAACTCGACGTGTATGAACCAGCTGCCGCGTCTCAGCCAACGCCGGTGGTTATCGTCATCCACGGCGGCGGATGGATCGCAGGGACCAAGGAAGACCGCGTCCTGGAAATGATGCCGTATTTGCAGATGGGTTTTGCGGCGGTGAATGTTGAATATCGCATGGCACAGGTGTCGCTCGCGCCAGCGGCGGTGGCATGGATCGGTAGCCAACCTAACGCCGACGAAATTGCAAAGCTCGTGTCGCCAATCAATTACGTCAACAGCAACCTTCCTCCGATTATCACAATTCATGGCGATAAAGATACCCTGGTTCCGCATGCGCAATCGGTGCGTCTGCACAAGGCGCTCGATGCCGCCGGAGTGACCAACGAACTGTACACCGTTCCGGGCGCGGGTCACGGCGGATTTACCTACGAGCAAAATCAGAAGGCCTGGGCCGAGGTGCGGGCGTTTCTAAAGAAGAATGTGAAGGGTTTAACAGACACCACATCCACGAAATAGCAGAATGTGATTTATCGACACTTGTGAACGAGGGCACAACCTTCGGGTTGTGCCCTTGCTGTTTCCGACTCTATTGCTCGACCGAAACTACGGTTACCGACTTGGGCGGCAATTGAAGAATGACCTTGCCGTCTTGCACCTTCGCCGAAATCGGCTTCGGAACAACAACGCTGAGCGCATCGAAGGTATTTACGCTGTCAACCTTTGGTGCGGTCAAGGTTTGTCCTGTAGCCGATTTTGCCGTTATGCCATCGAGGCCCGCCTCGATTTCGACCGATTGATTAGGATCAACGTTGGTGATCTCCAGCCACAGTTTCCCGCTGCTGTCCTTCGCCGCAATTGCGTCCACTTTGGGCAAAGTAATGTCGCCGTGCGTGTAGGTTCCTGCGTTGTAAGTCACCGGCACGAATGTGGCATCCTGAAACGGTACATACATCTTGAAGACATAGTAGGTCGGAGTCAGGACCATTTTTTCTTTATCAGTCAGAATCATGGATTGCAGCACATTGACCATTTGCGCGATGTTGGCCATGCGCACGCGGTCGGCGTGGCGTGCAAAAATGTTCAGGTTAAGCGCAGCCAGCACGGCGTCGCGCAGGCTATTTTGCTGGATCAAAAAGCCGGGATTGGTCCCTGGCAGCGGCGCATACCATCCGCCCCATTCATCCACCACGAGCGCGACCTTCTTTTGCGGATCGTACTTGTCCATGATGGCGGAATGCTCATTGATCAAATCTTCCATCTTTAGCGTTTCTTTCAATATCTGCGCGTACTCTGTTTCCCCGAAATGTGCAGAATCAAATTTGTTCTGCCAGTTGATGACTGTGTAATTGTGCATGGACAGGCCATTGATGTCCCAGCTCCACGAATGTTGCTGGTAAGCCTTCATGATGGTGTCAGTCCATTCCGTCCATCGGGGCCCGTCCCCGCCAGGACCCACTGCAATCTTCAGCATCGAGTCGGTGTGGTCTGGCCCACTCAGGTTGAGATTATGGACGAAGCGGCTGTAAATCTTGAGCTGGCTCAGATAGTACTCGGGACTCATGTTGCCGCCACAATCCCAACTCTCGTTACCAATGCCAAGAAAACCGACCTTGTAAGGAGCCGGATGACCATTGGCAGCCCGCTCCTGTTCCAGTGTCGTTGGCTGCCCGGCCGTCATGTATTCCAACCAATCAGCGGCTTCATGCGGAGTGCCTGAACCTACATTCACGGAAATATAAGCCTGACTGCCGATCTGGTTGATGAAGTCCATGAATTCGTCCGTCCCGAAAGTGTTCGGATCGAGAACCCCGCCCCAATTTGAATTGACTCTTACTACCCGCTTTGGACCGATGCCGTCCCGCCAGTGGTATTCGTCCGCGAAGCAACCGCCCGGCCAGCGAATGTCCGGCACCTTTATCGCCTTCAGCGCAGTAACAACGTCGTTGCGGATTCCGCGAGTATTAGGAATCGTGGAATTTGGACCGAC
Source organism: Terriglobales bacterium (assembly GCA_036489565.1). GTDB lineage: Bacteria > Acidobacteriota > Terriglobia > Terriglobales > Acidobacteriaceae > JAICKN01. Next base: position 13,811 of record DASXFN010000116.1, on the reverse strand, counting down.
CCAAATCCCCTCATAAACGCCGTGGCCAAGATGCTCGGCAAACTGGCCAAAGATGTCGCGATTGATTGTCGCGCCGGGTTTAGACGCGTCCACCGACAATTCGACCTTGTCAGCTGCCAGCGCAGGTAAGCTCAAAACTGTACTGACCAAACCGAAACTGACGATAACTGCCAGCAATGCGAGCGCCGCGTTCCGAGCAAGACCCCTGAGTGAGCGTTCTACGCACAAAGCTCTATTCGAGCCAATGGCAGAGGCCTGGCGTCTCCAATGCTGAATTGTCAATTTTGATTTATAGGAAAGTCTAAAGGCCATTATTCTTCTCCGGAATAGACAGATATTTCAGGTCTTGCTACCTGCGGCAAATGCGAGTCGCACATTGGCTCACACGGCATAGGTAAGTTGAGCAACCGTTTAAGCGGGCTGCGCTAAAGTGGCAAATAGAAAATCTACGTCGCCATCAAATGCGAACGTTAGGTATTCTATCCGAAAATATACATTTCTTAGTCAGTTCAACCCTCATAAGGCCTCGCTATCACGGGAGCGATGAAAGTTCATTCGGCGTTGGTGAAGTGATCGAGTTGGGTTACGAATGGACCTTCTGGTCGAGGACTTAGTCGTAGTGGAATTGAAATGTGTCGAGAAAGTCCACCCCGTGCACGAAGCTCAATTGCTTTCCTATATGCGATTGAGCGGCAAACACGTTGGGTTGCTCATTAACTTCCACGTTGCTCATCTGCGTGACGGCATCAAACGCATGGTGGATGGTAAGGGCTGGGAGAATAGATACCTGCCGAAAACAAGAAGTTGTTTGATTTTTCTCGAGATTCCTCTGTGCACCTCAGTGCCCTCTGTGGTTAAAGGTTTTTAAACAACTCTTCCCGAGGATCTTCTGGATTCAACTTCGCCAACTCGCGCAATAATTCTTTCGTCTTCTCGTCCCGCGGCATGGGCACTGTGATTTTGATCTCAACGATTTCATCTCCACGCAAACCATCTTTTGTGGCGGAAGGCACGCCCTTTTCGCGCAGACGCAGTTTTTGTCCGCTCTGCGTCCCGGGAGGAATTTTAAGCTGCGCGCGGCCGTCAATCGTAGGCACTTCAATCTTTGCTCCCAGCGCCGCTTCCGGCGCAGTCACCGGAACATTGATATAAATGTCATCACCATCGCGCCGAAACACGGGATGCACTTCCGCCCGGATGATCACGTACAAATCTCCTGCCGGCCCTCCCGCAAATCCGGCATTTCCCTTCCCCTGCAACCGAATTCTCTGGCCGTCGCGCGTGCCAGCTTTAATACGAACTTCAAGCGGTTCAGTTCGATTTACCGTGCCTTCACCGTGACAAGTCGGGCAAGTTGAAATGTTTTTACCTGTTCCATGACAGCGCGGGCATTGCACATTAAACTTCATCCGCCCGCCGGTCTGCGTGATTTGTCCTGTACCGTGGCACTGCGGGCACGTTCCCGGCGCTTCGATCGAACCATTTCCATGGCACGTTTGGCATACGTCCTGCCGCGAAATATTCAGCCGCATCACGCCGCCGCGAATCGCCGTCCAGAAAGGAACGTTAACCTGATATTCCAGATCGCTGCCCGGCTCAGGACCTTCTTCGGTTGCAACGCCACCACCGCGCCCGCCAAACATTCCGGAGAAGATATCGCGGAAGCTGCCACTTCCTGCGCCACCGCCGCTTGATCTTCCTCCCATATCGGAGAAATCGAATCCGCCAAAGTCGAAGGGCACACCTTGCCCGCCCGCGCTTTGTCCTCCAGGAAACCCGCCAGAATATCCCCCCGCGCCGCCAGCCCCAGCTTTCGCGTAAGCTTCTGCCGCCGCAGGGTCAATATTGTCCGAATAGAAACCAAGCTGGTCATAGACTTTACGCTTTTTGGGATCGCTGAGAATATCGTTTGCTTCGGAAATAGTTTTGAACTTTTCCTCCGCGGATTTGTCGCCGGGATTGACGTCAGGATGGTATTTCCGCGCCAGCTTACGGAAAGCCTTACGAATCTCATCGGCGGAGGCGGACTTCTTCACACCCAGCGCACCGTAATAATCTTTTTTGTCAGTCGTTGCCATTGTTTGAAAAAATCATTCTACACATTGTCATCCTGAGCGAAATAAAACGGTTCGCAACTGCGAACCGTTTTGTTAAGTCGAAGAATCTCTGCGCCATCGCAGCGGCGACTCCCGTCAGGATGACAGCTTATTAGTTATATGCTCCATGATCCCCATGCGTTCATATTTCGCTCCGTCCACATACACCGGAACGCGGTTTATGCCTTGCTCCGTCGGAGCAAACAAGCACCAGCGTTTTTCATCTTCCACGAACGCCAAAAAATATTCCTGCCCTTTCACCTGGAATTGCATTGAGTCCCCCCTTGTCTAAAACAAACCACGGATTGCGCGAGCCTCATAGAGCGTGATCCGTTTTGCTCCGCGTCAATCCGTGTTCAAGCTGCGCGGACGAAGGCGTCCGCGCCACACATTACTTCTTGTCTTCCACGTCCACGTACTCGGCATCAATTACGCCTTCGTCTTTCTTCTGACCATCACCGTTTGCGCCCGGTTCTGGACCCGCGCCTGGGGCCGGACCGGCTCCCGCCGTTGAAGGCTGGGCAGCTTTATACATCTGCTCAGCCAGTTTGTGTGAAGCCTGCGTCAACGTCTCGCGCGCTTTATCCATTTGCGCCTTATCGTTCGACTCAAGCGCCTTCTTGGCGTCGGCCAGCGCGTTCTCCACATCGCCGCGTTCGGACCCGGAAATCTTATCGCCCGACTCCTTCAGCATCTTCTCGATTTGGTAAACCATCGAGTCGAGTTGGTTTTTGGCTTCAATAGACTCGCGCTGCGCCTTATCTTCGGCCGAATGCGACTCGGCGTCTTTTGCCATGCGCTCCACTTCTTCTTTGCTCAGGCCCGAAGACGACGTAATCGTGATCTTCTGGTCTTTGCCCGTGGCATTGTCTTTCGCCGTCACGTTGAGAATTCCGTTCGCATCAATGTCGAACGTCACCTCAATCTGCGGCAAACCACGCGGCGCCGGAGGAATCCCCGTCAAATGGAATTTGCCCAGCGTGCGATTCTGCGCCGCCAGCGGACGCTCGCCCTGCAGCACGTGCACTTCGACGGACGTCTGGCTGTCTGCCGCGGTCGAGAACGTTTCCGTCTTCTTCGTCGGAATCGTCGTGTTGCGCGGAATCATCGGCGTCGCCACGCCGCCCAGCGTTTCAATCGCCAGCGACAGCGGAGTCACGTCCAGCAGCAGAAGATCTTTCACTTCCCCGCCCAGAACGCCGCCCTGAATGCCCGCGCCAATCGCAACCACTTCATCCGGGTTGACGCCCTTGTGACCTTCCCTGCCGAATAATTCTTTTACCAGCGACTGAATGCGAGGCATACGCGTCTGCCCGCCGACCAACACCACTTCATTGATCTTCGAGGCGTCCACGCCCGCGTCTTTCATACACTGCTTGCAGGGGCCAACAGATCGCTGAATGATGTCTTCCACCATGGACTCGAGCTTCGCCCGCGTCAGCTTCTTCACTAAATGCTTCGGCCCATTGGCGTCGGCGGTGATGAAGGGGAGATTGATCTCCGTTTCCATCGTGGTAGAAAGCTCGATCTTGGCGCGCTCGGCTCCGTCACGCAAACGCTGCAACGCCATCTCGTTTCCTTTACCGCGCAGGTCGAGCCCTTCATCCTTTTTAAATTCGTCAATCAACCAGTCCACCAGCTTCTGGTCAAGGTTGTCACCGCCAAGGTGCGTGTCGCCGTTGGTGGCTTTCACTTCAATTACACCTTCGCCAACTTCGAGAATTGAAATATCAAACGTTCCGCCACCAAAGTCATACACGGCAATGGTCTCGTCCTTGCCTTTGTCGAGTCCGTAGGCCAGCGCCGCCGCCGTTGGCTCGTTGATGATTCGCTTCACTTCAAGCCCGGCAATCTTGCCGGCATCTTTCGTCGCCTGCCGCTGCGCGTCATTGAAGTACGCGGGAACGGTGATGACCGCTTCGGTAACTTTGTCGCCGAGGTAGTCTTCCGCCGCCTTCTTCAGCTTCTGTAAAATCAGCGCCGAAATTTCCGGCGGAGTATATTCCTTGCCCTGCGCCAAAACTGCGACGTGGTCGCCCTGGCGCACGACTTTGTATGGGACCATCTTCATTTCTTCGCTGACTTCATCGAAGCGGCGTCCCATAAACCGCTTGATGGAATAAACCGTGTTCTCCGGATTGGTAATGGCCTGCCGCTTGGCCACCTGACCCACCAACCGCTCGCCGGTTTTGGTGAATCCGACGACCGAAGGCGTCGTGCGGCCACCTTCTTCATTGGGGATAACCTTGGGCTCTCCACCCTCCATCACCGATACGCAGGAGTTGGTAGTTCCCAGGTCAATTCCTATAATTTTGGCCATAATTGGCTCCTTTTTAACTTATAAGTGCTTTACAATCAATTAGATTATAGTTGCACACAATAGGATGCTAATACTTGAGTGAGTTGCTGTCAATGTTTAGATGCGGGGATAGAGGGTGAAGATGCGTCCGTGGGTTAAGAAGGCTCCCCCGCCGCATTGGACCGAGCTGTGCCTACTTCACCGCTGGCGGTCGTGTTGAAACTAGAATTGGAATCGGCCGGGATGGGCACGATTGCCTGCACGCGCGTGCCTACTCCCGGTGATCCGATCTGCAATTTTCCGCCGAGTTGCCGCAGCCGCTCTCTCATTCCTTGAATTCCCACGCCCAGCCGCGAATCAGTCGCCATTCCCTTCCCTGAGTCAGAAATTTCTATAGAAACGTCTGTCCCTTTGCGGAGTATCCAAATACTGGCATTCTTGCTCCCTGAGTGACGGTGAATGTTGGTGAGTGATTCCTGCACCACGCGGAATATCGTCGTTTCAATTTCGCGTGAAAGCCTTCCCAGGTCAGGATCGAGTTCAAGTTCTACCGGAATATTGCTTCTCTCGGCGAACCCTTTCACGTACCAGTCAAGCGCGGAAGGAAGTCCCGCCTCCTCCAGTAGCGGCGGATGCAAGAGATGAGAAAGCGTCCTGACCTCCTGCACCGACTGCTCCACTTCCCCCTGGGCGCGGACCAGCTTTTCCCTGGCCTTGCTGTCGGCAGTACCGGCTACGGCGATATCAATATTCAGTTTCGCCGCGATCAAACGTTGTCCCAGGCTGTCATGCAATTCGCGGGCAATACGACGCCGCTCCTCATCCTGAATCTGCAGCAGCCGCGTCGAAAGATCACGCAGACTAGTAGCAGCCTGTCGCAGTTCGCTGGTGCGCTCCTCCACGCGGTGCTCGAGTTTGTCATTGGCCGTCTGCAGTTCGCGGCGATGGTCTTCCACGGAACGATGCAGACGCGCATTGTCTACCGCGGTGGCCGCGCGCCGAGCCAGGTCTTCGACGAATTGCACGTCTGGCTGGGCAAAGCGGCGGTTGGATTCCGCCATAACAAAGGTGATCGTCCCCAACGTGCGTTCGTGCGCGATCAGCGGAGAAATAATGGCGGATTTCATTCCAATCGAACGCAGCAGTTTCCCATGCTCTTCGTCCACCTGTTCGGAGCGCAACATCTCATCGGTCATTTCCGGGGCAAAACCGGATACGCCGGCTTTCATCGCGAGGAAAATATTACTGTCCGCGTGCGGTGGATAGCGTTTCATTAAATCGTGCGCCATCGCAATCTTGGCCGGGTCAACATGCTGCACGGAAACCCGCCGCAGTGTGCCGTCTTCCTGAAGAAGATCAATCGCGCACCAATCGGCGATCTGCGGCACGGCAACCTTCGCAACACTAGCCAGGGTGCTCTCATAATCCAACGATGAACTCAGCAGTTTGCTGGCTTCAGCCAAAAACTGAGAGCGCTGTTTTTCTTTTTCCGGCGCATCGTAGGATTCCGCCGTGTCCACGGCGAGCGCGGCAAGATTCGCCAGCGTGTCGGTCAACTTAAGCTCCTGCTCGCTGAAAACATGCGGCTGCCGGAAATAAAATACCAGCGTGCCTTGAACGCCATTCCTTAATCGCAGCGGCGCAATAATCAGTGAACGAATGCCCTCATCCGCATAGAGTTTGCGGCGATGTTCCACGAGTTTAGGGAGCTCTGCAATATCAGAGATCGCAACCAGATCCATGATCGTAGGGCCGGCAGGCTCGAATTGACGCTGGTAGCCCTCGGACAGCCCCGTGGACGCCAGCACCGCCCAGCGATTTTCATGCTCATAGTGCCGCCAGACGGCCTGCGCATCGGCCGGAATATATTGCCGCGCCAGTTGCAGCAGCTTGGGCAAGACAGAAGTCAAACTGGGATCGGCGAGCACCGCACGGGTGGCTTCTACCACCATTTGCAGCGAACCTTTGTCCTCCGCAGCCTGAACAAAAGCACGGCTGGAAGATGAAGCTGCCGGCGGAGACACAACTGGATCAGAATGGCCCATGGCAAAAGCGAAAGGAAACTCAACGACACGCGATATTTGGAAACTAACAAACCCGGATGGTGGGGTCAATCGTGTAGCAATCTAGTAATACAGGAAATCATGTAGTCAGCGCGGCCCTGAGATTGACGGCGAGGCGCGGGCGTCCATGAATAAGTTCATCCAGTGGAAACAAAATATTTTCAGTTGACAACCTATACTGTGTGCTATACAGTGTACAGCGTACACTATATGAAGAACAGTACTAAGAATGACGCGAACGCCGAAGTTTACGAAAACCTTCGCCTCGAACTCCGCCGTGGATGCCTCATTGTCGCTGTCCTCGCCCAGTTAAAGACTGAGCGTTACGGATACACCTTGCGTAAAGCCCTGGCCGACGACGGCCTGGTGATTGACGAAAGCACGCTCTATCCCCTGCTGCGCAGGCTGGAAACGCAGGGCCTGCTGGTCAGCGAATGGCGCGAGGAAGACAAGCGCAACAAGCGCTTCTACAAATTGTCGCCCGAGGGCAAGCGGACCCTCAAGCAACTGCTCGAAGAGTGGCGAAGCATTAACGCTTCACTCGAACAAATTCTTGGTGAGGAATAATTTATGGCAACTGCAAACATATTTCCTGTTTCGCTAGACAGAGTAAAAGCGCCTATCGTCCAGTCGAACTCCAAACCCACGCGCAACTTCGCAATTGGATATTTGCGCGCTTTCGTCGTAGTCCTGGTCGTCGCGCACCATGCAGCTCTCGCGTACGATCCCTACGGGCCGCCTCCCCCGAAGTCCTTGATTGCGCAACCGCGCTGGTGGCAGGCTTTTCCAATCATTGACCCGCAGCACTGGAGCGGGTTCGCCATTTTCGTCTCCTTCAATGACATTTTCTTTATGTCCCTTATGTTTCTGCTCTCCGGCTTGTTCGTCTGGCAGAGCCTGCGACGCAAAGGAAGCAAGGTATTCCTGCGGGATCGCTTGCAACGTCTCGGAATTCCATTCGTCGTGGCGGCAGCCGTCATCGCGCCTCTCGCCTACTACCCCGCTTATCTCCAGACTGGATCAGTCACCGGCATCGTAGGATTCTGGCAGCAATGGCGCACTCTCGGAAATTGGCCTTCCGGTCCGGCATGGTTCGTATGGGTGTTGCTGGTATTCGATGGTGTCGCCGCTCTGCTTTTCCTCGCTGCGCCCCGCTGGGGAGAGATCATCGGTCGCGCTTGTGGAGGCGGGTCCCGCCGTCCTTTTTTGTTTTTTGCCCGACTGGCGGTCATCTCAGCAATGGCTTACTTGCCGATGGAACTTGTCTTTGACTCGTTACGATGGACAGCCTTCGGCCCGTTCACTTTCCAAACCGCCCGTATCCTCCACTACCTGGCTTATTTCATCATTGGAGTTGGCATCGGCGCTTATGGCATTGACCGCGGCCTACTCGCCGCCACCGGCAATCTGGTGAAGCGGTGGTTCCTTTGGGTTTGTGCCGCGCTTCTGACCTTCGGACTGGCGCTCATTTGCTTTATCGCCGGATTGATTCACCCTGGTGTGCATTTTTGGCGGCTGGCTAGCGACGTCGCATTCGTTCTCTCTTGCGCCGTATCGTCCTTCGCGTTTCTTTCCCTCTTTGTGCGTTTCATGAACGCGCCCAACAAAATCTGGACTAGCCTCTCCGACAATTCCTACGGAATCTACCTTGTCCATTACGCATTCGTGAGCTGGCTGCAGTATGCGCTTTTACGAACGCATGTGTCCGCAGTCGCCAAAGGATCCATCGTGTTTCTCGGTGCATTGCTGCTTAGTTGGTCGGCCGTTGCCGCCATTCGGCGGATTCCAGCTGTCGCGCGAATCGTTTAGCACAGCAATTCACAATAGAAACATTTATTCGACCATTTTCTAAGGAGCATCGTCATGGAACTTATCGAACGATATTTGCAAGCTGTCGGTTTCTGGCTACCCAAAGCGCAAAGGCAGGACATCCTCGCCGAGCTTTCCGAAGACATCCGCTCACAAGCGGAAGACAAAGAATCTGAACTCGGTCGCAAGCTCACCGACGCCGACGTAGAAGAGATCCTCAAACAGCGAGGCAGCCCTATCATGGTTGCAAACCGCTACCTGCCGCAACGTCACCTCATCGGCCCGGTTCTCTTCCCCATTTATCGGCTCGTACTCAAGATCGCATGGTTGTTCTATTTTTTGCCATGGCTGCTGGTTTGGGTATGTCTGAACACATTTGTTCCCTCGTACCGCGCCCAGGCAGCGGGCAACCTTACGGTCGGGGCCTTGCATGGTTTGTGGCTGGCTTTGGTCTACACTTTCGCATCGGTCACATTTGCTTTTGCAGTACTGGAAAAATACGCTCTCAAAACAGGCTTTCTGGAAAAATGGAATCCTCGCAAGCTGCCGCCACTTCGCGACCCAAACCGCATCAAGCGTTCGAATTCCATTAGCGAAATCGTCGCCCTTGTCGTGGTATTCATCTTGTGGATTGGTTTTTTGTCATCCCCGGTAATGGTGGATCGCCCCGAGGTACGAATTGTCCTGGCCCCTGCGTGGCACTATTACTTTTGGTGGATTGTGATCCTGATAGCGGTAACCCTCGCTACTTCATGCGTGAATCTGCTGCGGCCTTATTGGACACGCTTTCGAGCCAGCGTGAAACTTCTAACCGATTCCGCCGGCTGGGCAATGTTCGCATGGCTGTGCAAGACAAATATTGTGGCAGAAATCGCAGTGAAAAATGTTCCAGCTGAAAAAACATTGCAAATCACCAATGCAATCAATCTCTGGATGGGACGAAGTTTCCCAATCATCGTCGGAATCGGCGTAATCATCGTCGCAATCGACGTGTACCGCATCTTTCGGGTAAAAAGAGGAGTGAATTTTTCCCTTGGCGGCTTGGCGGCCATTTGCGGAACGCTGCGTTGAGTCGTGCTTGAGCACCCACGTCTAAGCAAGCCTGAATGGGCTACTTTTCTTGTGAAAAAAGAGTACTTTTGCTATGTTCAACACGACTTCCGGGGAACGGTTCTGCCCGCATCGGCAATCCAGGGCCGGTTCCGGAACGTACCTTTAACGTAGAACAGGATTGGTGATTGTCGAGTACTGAGCTAGGGCAAACTGCGACTGACGCTTCGCTGGTGTCATCCATTCGCTCGGGTAATCAGGGCGCGATGGCGGTTTTATACGACCGCTATTCCTCCATTGTTTACTCCGTCGCCCTGCGTGTGCTCGGCGACGCGGCCGTGGCGGAAGACATCCTGCAGGAAGTGTTTATGCAGCTATGGCGCAATCCCGCGGCCTTCGATGCCAGCCGGGGCAAACTCGCCCCATGGCTCGCGGTCATTACCCGGAATCGGGCAATTGACGCGCTGCGCAAGCGGCATCCGGAAACCGATGTGGACGAGGTTTTTGTCTCCGTCGAACCCGACCTCGCCAGCGAAGCAGACCGTTCACGGGCAATGGAAAAAGTAAGAACGGTGTTGGGAGGAATGCCAGCACCACAGCGAAGCGCGGTGGAAATGGCCTATTTCCAGGGAATGACGCACACTGAGATTGCGAAAAAAACGGGTGAACCGTTGGGAACCATCAAGACCCGTATACGTTCCGCTCTTTTAACCTTACGGAAAGCCGTGATGGCATGAGCACGCACGAACAATACGCGGACGATCTCGCTCTTCATGCGATGAATGCGCTCGAGGGCGAAGAACGCCTTGCTCTCGAAAAGCATTTGCATGAGTGCGCCTCATGCCGCCGCGAGTTGGAACAGTTGCGCGGAGATACCGCCCTGCTTGCCTTCTCCGCCAGCGGTCCTAAGCCACCGCTACGCTCCCGGCAACGACTGATGAATGCAATCGCGCAGGAAGCCCACCCGCGCGAAGTTCAAGCCCCCCAGTGGTGGTCGGTAGTGCGATGGCTTGCCGCGGCTGCCCTCATTCTGATGGGCGCGCTCCTGATCCGCCAAAACAACCTGCTCCATGAACGAATCGCGGACCTGCTCAAGCAATCCGCCACGCAGCAAGCTCAACTGGTGCAGGCGAAAGAAGTCGTTGCCACACTCACTGCGCCCGATGCGCAGATTGTTGCCGTGGTCAAGACAAACACTCCGCCTCAACCCCAGGGCAAAGCCATTTATGTGCGCAATCGATCGAGCCTTATTTTCATTGCCAATAACATGCCGGAACCTCCGGCGCGTAAAGCCTATGAACTCTGGTTGATTCCGACGAAGGGCGCACCGATTCCAGCGGGAGTATTCAAGCCTGACTCTCATGGAAGCGCAACCGTAATCAATCCCCCGTTGCCCGCGGAAACAGAAGCCAAGGCTTTTGCCATTACGGTGGAACCGGAAGAAGGTTCAGCAACGCCAACCATGCCGATTCTGATGATGGGCGCGGGCGAATAAGGTAGGCAGAGGAGCAACAACAAATCAAAAACTCTTTGGACGGAGGTCTGCACTTCCGCTTTGGAGAAAGTGCAGTTTGTCCCTTAACCTCCGGTCCAAAGAGAACCAGTTTTGGTTTCTCTAATGAGTACGCAATAAAACGCGATCCGGATTTCAGAAAAACACCCGCGAAATACTCGCAGCAAAATACTCTTAGATAGACAACTCACTTTGTGAGTTCCGCACCTGAGTAGCGAATCTGGTCACGTCCCTTCCAGCTTCTGCATTCCTGCAAGGTTCCGGCTTGCCTTACCATCCCGCTTTGGACCTGAGCCGTCTTGATTGAGACGCCTTGGGAAGGCACCAGCTACACCTGGAGATCAACATGTCAAAGAGTGAACTACTCGGACAGATTGTGGACAATCCCTCCGATCGCCGTAAATTCCTTAAGCGCGCAGGTGCTACAGGCCTGGGCGTCGCTGCCATGACCATGATGGGCGGGAGCGTCAGCAAGATCCATGCCGCTGCGACCGTAACCGATACCGACATTCTCAACTTTGCACTGAATCTTGAATACCTGGAAGCTGAATTTTACGGAGTCGCCAGCTATGGCGCGACTCTGCAACAGCGGGGAATCATTGCCAACGACCAGCAAAGCGGCCCCACCCGGGGCGGCCACATGGTCTCGGATTTCGGTTCCTCAAAAATCGCTTACCTGGCCAGCGCCATCCGCGATGACGAAACGGAGCATGTGCTCTATCTGCGCAAGGCGTTGGGGCAATATGCCTCCAAAAAGCCAACAATTAATTTGGACGCTTTGGGCTTTGGCTTCGACAATATGAATGACTTCCTTCGCCTTGCTCGAGTTTTTGAAGACGTCGGCGTAAGCGCTTATCTGGGCGCCGCGCCTCTCATCAAGAGCTCTGCTTATCTCGATGCGGCAGCGCGTATCCTTTCAACCGAGGCCCAGCACTCTGGCTCGATCCGTGATCGAGTCATCTCTCTCGGCCTCACCAGTCCGGCAGCTGACTCCAAGGACGTTCCTCCCACCACTGGCCATCCCTTCTTTGTGGATAGCAATGGGTTGAGCATCCCACGCAGCACCTCTGAAGTGCTGAGTATCGTTTACGGAGGAGGCTCCCACTCCGGCGGCTTCTATCCGGCGGGATTGAACGGCAACATCAAGTAGACTTGTTTTGCGAGGAGACCGGCTTGGTCTCCTCGTTCTTTTCATTTATATAAATTTCGCTGCGCAAGGAGTCCCTCATGTTTGATGGCTTGTTTCAGCCCATGCACTTATTACTAATCGTCGGAATCGCTTTATTAATCTTTGGTCCCAAGAAATTACCGGAACTCGGCAAGGGATTGGGTGAGAGTATTCGTGGCTTCAAGGCCGCCATGAACCCTAAGGAAGAGACGCCCCAAAATCCAAACGAAACCAAGGCGTGATTTTTTGGAGTGATGCAGTGTTCGACCGCGGATGTGCGCATACCGCGTCAATCAATCCCTGCGCGCTAAGAATATGTACGTGGGGGCCCCGTCCGGAATCGAACCGGAATTGCAGGTTTAGGAAACCTGTGCTTTATCCATTTAAGCAACGGGGCCTGAGTCTCCAATCGTAGCATGGAGATTCGCGGCCCCGTTCACCACTGCTCATTTCATCTAAGAGTGGATTTTGTTTAAACTCATGCCGCTTTGCGCTCTTCCAATTTCCGTCGTGAGGCGGGTTGTCCGGAGAGTGAACTGGGAGAATTCAAGTGAGCGCCTTCGTCCACGCCGACTCCCAGACGGTCTACGAGTTCGCCACCCAACCATCCCGTAAATAATGCCAACGCCACGCCCACAAATGAGCAGGCCAATGCCAAAGCGCCGGGAATGGAAATAGGAGTAGGACGCAGGAACCAACTGGCGATAAAGAGCAGCACAACAACGACGTTCCCCACGCCGTGTAAAAGCCCAATGCTCTTGGCGCGGGTGTTGGCGGGAATTCCCCACCAGTCAATTGTGCCGAAAACGGCCGCCAGCAGCCCGCCGATAATGCCTGAGGCAATCATCCAGTAAGAAATTAAAAACCAGGTCGGATCGCTGCTGGCTAATCCCACAACGTCAAAGGCGACCGCAGTGGCCAGAAGACCAAGCGGAAAGACAATCAGCATCTGGTGAATGGGGTGGCCGAACAATTTCATCGCGTGCCTCCTCGATTCTTCGCCCGGAGCGATCTACCTCACAGCCTTAGGCTCGGCGGGCAACGAAAATTAGTTGCCGAAAGAATCCGCGCGGTTTGCCTTAAACAGATGCATATGACTCAGTACAAGCCTTAGATCGCCTGCTCGTGACCTGACCATTATTCTTTTAGTTTAAGTTTGGACTTGTTGTCTTCCAGAAATTCGCGCAGACGGTCGGTGGCTTCAAACAGACGGTTCCACTGCTCGTAATACAACGTCACGGGGAAACGTCCCAGGCCGTAAACGCTTACGCCGCCTTTTTCTCCTACCTTGAATTCCAGGCTTCCGGTACGGCGCGTTCCCTGCTGCTTCTCTAACTCGGACAAGCGTGCTTTCAACTCCTCATAACTTGGTTCAGCCATGATGATGACCTCGATCAAATGAATTTTTGCAGCTTGTGCGATTCTACCTGCAAGCTATCGCATAAATCGATTTTGGGAAGGGCACGGCTTTTAGCCGTGCCGTATAGCCCGCAAAGACCAAGGGCTTTAGCCCCTGAGGCAAATACTACGTAAATAAATCAGGACCAGGTCGCCAGTCGCCGTCGGCGGTCCCATAAGGACTGGCCACAACGACAGTGTAGCCGTCCAGGTCACGCATCCAGCATTCCCAATGATTGGGACCACCATCGCCATCGGGAGGATTGCGATGCCGTGGATGCACCATCTCTACTCCCATCTCGGCGGCGCGCTGCATCACAGCATCGAAGTCCTCCACCTCGAACCAGAGCAACACTCCGTTGCCGTACGGCTTGTCGGCACGATAGCCGATCGCGCCGTGATGGTGCTCGACTTC
>DASXFN010000101.1:0-2291 GCA_036489565.1 Terriglobales bacterium | reverse complement strand
ATTCCGTTGCGTTCGCCAAAGATATATTCCTTCATCCTTGGGTTCCAGCGCTTTGTCTGATGCCCGAAGTGGACTCCCGCTTCGAGCAGTTCCTTCATGGTGATAGTAGCCAAACGACCTCCTTGTGATTTGCATCCGGCCAGGTTAAAAACTGGCCCGGATTGATCCCCTTGGGGAAATTTACGTCCAAACTTCGAATCGGTTGCGTTGCAACTTGTACGTGCAAAGGCTGCACTCGCCAGGAGCGCAGCCTTTCGCATATTTCAAGAAGCTGCCAGTTCGAAAGCCACAAAATTAACGCTTGCTGAACTGGAAGCGCTTGCGGGCGCCCTTCTGCCCGTACTTCTTGCGTTCCTTCATGCGGGCATCGCGGGTCAAAAAGCCCTGTTCCTTCAGGCTGCCGCGCAATTCCGCGTTGTATTCCAGCAGGGCGCGCGCGGTACCCATCTTCACGGCATCGGCCTGCGCGGTAACGCCACCGCCTTTTACCGTGGTCAACACGTCGAACGTGGCTGCCAGGTCAGTCGCGACCAGAACACGCTTGGCAGCGATGCGCTGCTGCTCGGTGACGAAATAGTCCTCAAAGGCGCGGCCGTTCACGGTGAACTTGCCGCTGCCTGGACGCAGAAATACACGAGCAATGCTCGTCTTGCGCCGCCCGGTTCCGTAATACTGAATCAATTCTGCCATACGTTTTTCGCTTGTCCCGTTACGAAGTTTTCTTTGCGGTTGCTGAATCGTTCAGTGTCATCGCAATCGGCTTCTGAGCTTCATGCGGGTGCGTATCGCCACGGTACACTTTCAGTTTGGTGGCCATCTGGCGGCCCATCTTATTCTTTGGCAACATGCCGGTAATGGCTTGCTCCACCACGCGATCTGGCCGGCGCGCCATGAGGCGCACAAACGACTCTTCGCGCACGCCGCCGGGGAAGCCGGTGTAGCGACGATACATCTTCTGCTGGCTCTTCAACCCGGTCAGGCGAACCTTTTCCGCATTCAAGACAATGACGTGATCGCCGGTGTCGATATACGGCGTATATTGCGGGCTATTTTTCCCGCTCAGCACGCGCGCAGCTTCGGTGGCGAGCCGTCCCAGCGTTTTTCCGCTGGCATCCAGCACGTACCACTTGCGCGTAATATCCTGCGGACGCGGAATAAAAGTAGACATGGTTCCAGTTCTCCCAAACAAACTTCAAATGGTAAATCGCTGTTCGCGAGCCAATGCACACCGCCAATGCAAACCAGGCGTTCAGCTGCCGGAAATCTGCCAGCAAATCACGCAATGGAGTACAGTGGGCGACACATTGCAGCGTCGAGGGGCGATGAAACCGAAAGACGCTTTGCGCGCTGCCAGGGCACCGGAGGGTGCAAGCAGGTCCGCGCAACACTGCACAAGGACTTAAGGATAACCAAAACAGCCGCTTGAGTCAACGAAAGCCCCGAGAAATCGCGAGCCGCGCGGTCTCCCGATTCTTTTGCATAGCTTCTGAGGCATTTGGACGGTCGGACCGGAGGAACAGCGTGACTCTGTTGACGTCTTATTCAGCATCTGTTTTGTCATCCTTAGCCGGTCGCCGCGGCGACAAGGATCTTAATGGTTGGGCGGCAAAACGCGAGATCCTTCACTCCACCTTCGTTGCACTCAGGACGACAACTCTCCATTTTGTGCAGGATGTCAAACAGGAACAACCAGCATCATATGCGAAAGCGCGCCTGCCGCTACAACTCGGAAACGATTTCCCGAATCTCTATGTATATGAAGCATATGAGAAAACCATTCTTCGGTACACTTCTTCTCGGCTCCGTGTTCTGCCTGGGAGCTTTCCCGGTTCTCGCGTCTACGAATCCACAAACGACTGACCCCGGTTTCAAACAGGACATGAAAGATGCGGGCCATAACACGAAGAACGCGGCCAAGGACACAGGGCACGGCGTCAAGAGCGGGACCAAGAAATCCTGGCACGCCACCAAGCACACGACCAAGAAGGTCACTCACAAAACCGCGCACAAAACGGATGAAGGCGCGCGCAAGGTGGAACACAAGACCAGCCCGGACCAGTAAATTCCAGGTAGCACCGCCGGCTGCTATAGGATCTTTTTTCCGAAGGCCGATGAGATCAGCTCAACGGCCAGATCCGCGGTGCGGTTGTGTTCGTCGATCACCGGATTGACCTCAACCAATTCAAAACTCAACATGCGTCCATGATCGGCGATGATTTCCATGGCCAGGTGCGCCTCGCGATAGGTCGCTCCGCCGCGCACCGGCGTGCCGACACCGGGCGCGTCTTCGG
>DASXFN010000077.1:0-12785 GCA_036489565.1 Terriglobales bacterium | reverse complement strand
CACAAGAACTCTCCGACGGTGATGGTATATGCGTGCGCACGAACCAGCAAGAAATTAAGTACAGCATCAAGAACGCAATACAAAGTTGACTTTATTAAAGATCGAAATCTCTCACCAACTGAGAAAAATTTATTTAATTTTCTGAATCGGATATCCCTGCCACAAATACTCCAGCGCCTCGGGCAAAGTTTGGAGCTTCGTGGCGTGGTCCAGGTGTCCGGCGTTGCGGGCAAACACGAACTGATAGTGATAGCCCTTGGCGGCAAGCACCTTGGCGATCTGTTCATTGGCGACCACCCAGTCATGCATATTGTCGCACCGGATGCCCCATGCCTCGCTGCTTTTGCGAGACATGGGAATACTACCTTGCGACAGCCAAATTCTCCGCCACCGTTCGCGGGATCGTGGTCCCTCGAACAGTGCATTAATCTCCTGGCATCGTTCGATGTAAAATTCAAACCAAACAGTGTCACGGCTCCTCGGAGGTAACGATACGTTGGGCATATCGCGGATTCTCCTCACGCTTGCATTCGTCTTCTCTCTATCTTTTTCGTTAGCCGCGCAACAAACGCACGATCATGAAGCACCCGAGACGCTCGGAAAAGTCTCGTTTCCCATTTCCTGCTCCCCCGCCGTTCAGCATGAGTTCAACCGGGCGGTCACACTGCTTCACTCATTCACCTACACCGCCGCCGAAAAAGCGTTTCAGGATGTGGCGGATGAAGATCCCCGATGTGCGATGGCGCATTGGGGTATCGCCATGACATACTTTCATCAGCTTTGGGATCCGCCTATTTCGCCTACTGAGCTTCCACTGGCCCAGGCTGAGATCCAGCAGGCGCAGCGGATTAAGGTGGGTTCAGAACGCGAGCGTGGGTTCATCGATGCTCTAGCCTTGATCTACCAGGACGCTTCTACCGTCCCATACCGCACGCGTGTGCTGAACTACGAGCATGCAATGCGCGATCTCGCGGCCGCGAACAGAAAAGATGTCGAAGCGCAGGTATTTTACGCGCTCGCTCTCCTGGCCAACGCATCTCCGGCGGATAAGACCCACCAGAAACAAAAACAGGCGATTGCTCTGCTTGAACCGCTCTATCACGCTTACCCGCAGCATCCGGGAATTCCTCATTACCTCATCCACGCCTGCGACAATGCGGAACTCGCCACACAAGGCCTGCCCGCCGCAAAGGCTTATGCAAAGATCGCGCCTTCAGCGCCACATGCCTTGCACATGCCATCGCACATCTTTACCCGCCTGGGATTATGGGACGACTCCATTGCTTCCAACATCGCGGCAAGAGACGCAGCGCTGCAGCAAGGCGACACGGGCGAAGAGCTGCACGCAATGGATTATCTGGTGTATGCCTACTTGCAGAGCGGACGCGATGCGGACGCAGCGGAAGTGATTGCGCAACTTAAAAGGATGCCGGCGCTGGAAGCCACAGACTTCAAAGTAGGATACGCCGCCATAGACATGCCGGTTCGCTATGTAATCGAGCGGCGTCAATGGACGGACGCGGTCAACATCGTTCCGCCGACTGCGGCGCCGCCTCATGTGACCGCGATTGCAGTTTGGGCGCGGGGGATCGGACTTGCCCGGAGCGGACAGGCCGGGGAGTCGGGCAAAGAAATAGAAAAGCTCCAGCAGCTCCAAGACCAACTGCAGGCCTCAGGCAATGACTACTGGGCCACGCAGGTGGGAATTATGAAGCGCGAGCTCATGGCATGGTCTGCTGAGGCCAACCATCGACCCGATCAAGCCGTAGCTTTATTGCGTGCGGCAGCCGATGACGAGGACGCTGTGGAGAAGCTTCCGGTGACGCCGGGGCCGATTGTTCCCGCCCGCGAACAACTCGGAGACATGTTGCTGGAACGGAATCACCCGGATCTCGCGTCCAAAGAATTCGAGATTGCACTCGCCAACGCGCCCGGGCGACGCGGAGCTACGCAGGGAGCGGCGAAAGCCGCCAGGCTTTCCGGCAAGAAGTAGCTCGGTTTACTATTTCGCCGTGAGCGGATATCCCTGCCACACATACTCCAGCGCTTCGGGCAGAGTTTGTAATTTCGTGGCGCGTCCACGTGCGCTGTATGTAAGGCATGGAGATATTCCTCCGTGGTCACAACTATATATATCGAATGGCGTTCCGCATTGGTTGTGAAACGTATACGCCCTTTTTGTCACTACCTTAAATAGAGAACGATCAGGTCAAGCCTGTGCCAGCAATGAATAAAATGAAAATGCGATTTTTCGTGGTATTGCTGATAAGCATCAGCAGTTTGTTTTGTGCGCCCGCCGTAGCGCAATTCCCTCGTTTCTCAATTCCAAAAATTTCCCTGGGGAACGACATACCGTTTGACTTGATGGGCAAACAGCCCATTTCAACGAGTTTTGCCGATACTGACCAGGAAGTTTCGCTTCCCGACAGCTTTTCCCCGCAAACCTATACGCCACTCGCTAGTATGAACGTCGGTCCCCACGGTGGCTATCTGTTGCAACCGGGCGCTTATGAAGCGGTTGTGGAGAGCTTTTGCCTTCACGCCGGAACTCATGGCCCAAGCAGTGGGGATGGATATTTATACGCACCCTTGAAAGGGGCGAAGGCCGAAATTATTCAGTCCATCCTTCGTGGAGTGGCTCAGCATCGTGACGTACCGCAGCCGCAGATTCAGACGCTGATCTGGGCGATTGAAGCCCGCGCTAAGCTTGAGAATTTATCTCCAACGCTTCAGTTGGTTGCCGCAGAGCTGCTTACCAAGAAAGAGCTTCTTGACCTAAACGGCGGGGCCTTGGGGCTTGTTCCGGGTGCCGTGTGGGACAAAGCGCTGCAATCGGCGCCCCCGGAAGCACGGAACCTGTTGCAGGTGGAGGCAGAGATCAGGAGCAAATTGGCAAGCGCGGATTCGTCCTTCGCCGATATAGAAAAGATCGCAATACTGGCCGGCCCGGCCAATCACGATGGCATCAGCGTCCCACGTGGAAGATGGGCGTCGCACCCCGGTGGATTTTTTGTGCGCTATCTTCCCGACGGGTACACGAAAATGAAAATACAAGTTTATGTGCCCGCCCATTCCGCGCGGAATGGTGGCGCGCGAACTCTGTTCGGCTCATTTGTGACTGTCGGCGCGTTTTCGGTGGAATTTGATCCAACAGGGGATGTCGCTATGCCCGCCGATACGGGCGCTCAGCGTCTTGGATTGACCGATGCCCAGCTCTATAGCGGAGATGATCCCAGGCATGGCCACTACGGACAAGCTGACGGTCCCACTCCAAGAGACGCCTGCAACAAGGCCACCAGTGAATGCACTTCAACCTTGAACTGTCCCAGTGGCTCGAAGATTCAGATACTGGGCGGTAAGGATTGCGCGGGTTTCTGCTCTGCGGGCGGGACATCCGTTGTTACCTGTCAAAGGTTTTGCAAATGCACGGGCGGCGGTCTTCCTGTATCACAATTGGATTTGGATCGGCATCGTATGCTTGATTAAAATTTAATCCGTTCGTGTTTGCTCAGTGTCGGGATGGCATTTTAGCGAGGGTTTTGGTTGCACGGGCGAGGACGCCCGCGCCTACATCGAAATTTAATCCTTTGTTAATTCAATTCTTCCCGTCTCCATATCCCTGCCACACATACTCCAGTGCCTCCGGCAAAGTTTGTAATTTCGTGGCGTGGTCCACGTGCCCGGCGTTGCGGGCAAACACGAACTGGTAGTGATAGCCTTTGGCCGCCAGCACCTTGGCCATGTCCTCGTTCGCAACCACCCAATCGTGCATGCCATCGCGCATCACGTTGGGATTGTAAAGATCGCGGTCGCCGACTTCCATCCAGATGCGGATTGGCTTGCGTGGAGTGTTGGGGATGAGTTGATCGTGGAACCCCCACGCGCCGTGCGGAGTTTCAGGATTGTAGGGCCACTGCTGATTGATGTACGTGCCTGAATAGCTGAGGACGCGGTGGTAAAGCTCTGGGTGGTACCACGCCATGATTAGGGCACATGCAGCGCCGGAGCTGCCACCCATCGCCGCGCGGCCATCGGGGTCTTTGGTCAATTTCACCTTGTATTTCGACTCGACCAGAGGCAGCACTTCTTGCTCCACAAATTCCGCATAGCGGCCGGACATGGTGTCGTATTCCAGTCCGCGCTCGCTGCCCTGCGCATCGCCGCTGCCGTTGCTGATGGAGATGGCAATCATCACCGGCACGCGGCGCTCGGCGATCAAACTGTCGAGCGCGGTGAATAGCGCCGGATCGGGCCCGTCCGCGCCGACAATAAATGGAGCGGCGGTACCGGGAACATATTGTTTAGGGACATAAACCGTTACGCGCCGGGTGTAGGGAGCCGGATGGCTCGTTGTAACGATGAGCTTGGCGGGATTGTCAGGATCGGGCGTGCCGAATGTCCCGGGCTCCCGCGCGATGCCGGGATAAATTTTGCTGTCGGCGGAGCTCATGGTGAATTCGTAGACGGCCCCTTGCAGCGGTAGGTCCTTAGCGCTGTCTTTGCTGTCGGCGTCCTTGCGCACGGCAAATTCCTGCGCGGGATTGTGAGTTGGTCCGATGATGAAGTTTCCGTCCGCATCCGCGGGAGGGACCGCGCCGTCAGGCAATTCCTTGGCCATGACATAACCGGGCGTGTGCGGATCGCGCGTGGGCGGTGTGGGATGGACTGTTCGCGGCCCCGGTAGAACATCTTTCTGAGCGATTGCTGGTTGGGCGAGCGCTGAAAAGATGCTGGCGATTAGGGTAAAGATAATCGCAATGGCTGCAAGCCTCCGAGCCAGGAACTTTTCTTTTGTCGGGAAGATCATTTGTTGTCCTCGAAAGTTTTTCGCGCTCCACATTGTAGTGGATTGCTGGCGTGCCGGGCGTTGAAAGCCACGACTTTATGCGCGAAATTTTCGGCTGGATCGCGCCGTTTTTAAAAGCGACAGAGGCGAGGGGATAGTCCAAGGGAGCGAGCTGTGCTCCGCCGGACGGACGAGGGCGTCCGTCCCTACATTAGTTGAAGGTTACGCGAGCTTCCGCAGCCGCTTCGCCGCGGCATCCAGCGTTTCGTCTTTTTTGCAGAAGGTGAAGCGCACCTGCTGTGATCCATCCTTGGGGTCATGGTAGAAGCTTGATCCGGGTACGCAGGCCACGCCGATGTTTTCCACCAGGTGACGGGCGAAAGCGAAGTCGTCGGAGAACCCGAATTTGCTGATGTCGGCCATTACGTAGTACGCGCCTTTAGGGACAAAGCAGCGGAATCCCACTTCTGTAAGCGCGGGAACAAGACGGTCGCGGCGCGCCTGATACTCCACCGCAAGCCCCTGATAGTAGCTGCGCGGGAATGCGAGCGCTATGGCGCTGGCTTCCTGCAACGGAGTTGGGGCGTTTACCGTGAGGAAATCGTGGACTTTGCGAATTGCGTCCATCATGGCGGGGGAAGCAATCACCCAGCCCACGCGCCATCCTGTAACACTGAAGGTTTTGGAAACGCTGTTGATGGTGACGGTGCGCTCGCGCATGCCGTCGAGCGTGGCGATGGAGACGTGCGTGGCGCCGTCGTAAAGAATGTGCTCGTAAATTTCGTCCGTGATGGCGAGAACATTAAATTCCACGCAAAGATCGCGAATAAGTTCTAGTTCCTCGCGCGTGAATACCTTGCCCGTGGGGTTGTTGGGAGTATTCAGAATGATCGCCTTGGTGTGAGGTCGGAAGGCGGCGCGCAGCTCGCGCTCGTCGAAAGTCCAATCGCCTTTGTCTGCTGTGGGCGGACGCAGCTTCACAAACTGCGGCTTCGCGCCGGAAAGAAACGTGTCAGGCCGGTAGTTCTCGTAAAACGGCTCGAAGATGATGACCTCGTCTCCGGCGTTGCAGAGCGCCATCAAGGTCGAGATCATGCCTTCGGTGGAACCGCAGCAGACGGTGACCTCGCGGTCGGGATCCACGTCCATCCCATGCCACTGTTTAACGTGCGCGGCGATGGCCTGGCGCAGGTTTCGCGCTCCCCAAGTGATGGTGTACTGATTCAGGTCCCGCTCGATTGCTTGCTGCGCGGCGCGCTTAATTTCCTGAGGCGCGGGGAAATCCGGAAATCCCTGCGAGAGATTGACAGCATTGTGCAGCAGCGCCTGGCGCGTCATTTCACGAATGGCCGATTCGGTAAAGAAGGTGATACGGTCGCTGAGGAATTGCTTTTCAGTCTGATTCTGGATTGCTGAATCCGGCATAAAGGTAGGCTAGCACAGGGGCGGTACTGATTCACTACATCGCCGGAAGGAGCGGACCTCGCCAGCGTCCGCCAGCGCTACAGCGAAACTGTGACCCGCATATACGTCGCAGGAATATATGTGCTGCCATCCTTGCTCTGGTTATGCGCATTCGCCAGTTCCACGAGTTGTTTGTGGAGTTCCTCTGCCTTCCCGTTTTTCCGCGCCGCTTCAACGGCGTTCATGGTCGGTCCATAGAACGATTCAAACAGCTCAATAAATTTGGCCGGTGTTTTGTCTGCGTGGACAAAATAATACGTGTCACGGACCATGGAGATTTTCTCCTTGGGAACTCCCGCCTTGCCAAAACGCTCGACGATGTGACTTTCCACACCCCAGGTCATGGGACTGACAAAGCCTTCCGGAGGCGGAGGCGTGAACGCCGAGCTGACTTTCAGCAACTGCGATACAAATGTTGGATCGTTCGGGATCCAGTTGCCCATTACAACGCGCCCGCCGGGCTTGGTCACCCGCACCATCTCTTTAGCCACGTCAAAGGGTTTAGGAGAAAACATCGCGCCAAACACCGAAATGGTCAAATCAAACGAACCGTCAGCCACGCCTTCCAAATTGCCCGCGTCCCCTTCCTGAAATTTCAGATTGCTCAGGCCCGCCTGTGCCGCACGTTTGTTCCCCGCTGCAACCAGGTTTCTGGAAATATCAATCCCAAGAACGTCAGCCCCCAATGTTGCAATGGGAAGGGCGGTGGTGCCATCTCCGCAGCCCAGGTCTGCGACCCGAAGCGGCGGCGCGATCCCCAGGGACTTCGCGATTGCTTCCCCGGATTGCCGCATGAAAGCGGCGATCTCGGTGAAATCGCCTTTCTCCCACAATGCTTTGTTCGGATTGACTGCGACTTGCTGAGGAGGTGTTTCGATTTCTTTAGATTGAGATTGCATGATGGCCTCTGATGAGTATTCACCTGCACAGACAATTGTGCTCCCAGTTTAGCGGTATAACAATGCCCTCAAACAAACCCTGCACTTAGGTCGCGATTTCAGCCTGAAGCTTGCAATGACCCCATTCCCTTTGCTATAGTCTTTGCAAGCCGACCGGTCGGTCGGTTTGCTATAAATAGGCTACCCATTCGGTAAACATCTCTTCGCCGCCTGGACTGTACTTTCTTAGCCAATTTCCAGCAAACTGCTAGCAGGACCTTTTCTTATGAAAAAAATTGGAGCTGAGATTCTTTGGGAGTGTCTGGAGCGCGAAGGCGTAAAAACCGTTTTCGGATATCCCGGCGGAGCCATTCTTCCCGCGTATGACGCGCTGAAGCACAGCAAGATCCATCACATTCTGGTGCGCCACGAACAAGGCGCTACGCACATGGCCGACGGATTTGCGCGCGCCAGCGGACAGGTCGGCGTTGCCGTTGCCACCTCCGGCCCCGGCGCCACCAATATGGTCACCGGCATTGCCACGGCCATGATGGATTCTTCTCCCATCGTCTGCATCACCGGACAGGTTGGCAGCAAGCTCATCGGCTCCGACGCATTTCAGGAAACTGACATCACTGGAATCACGTTGCCGATCACCAAACACAATTATCTGGTTACGCGCGCCGACGAACTCGCGCGCACGATTCGCGAAGCTTTCTATGTCGCGCGTTCGGGACGCCCCGGCCCGGTTCTGATCGACATTACAAAGGACGCGCAGCAGTCCTCCTGCGAATTTGATTGGGAAGCAGCCAAGCCGCAGTTGCCCGGATATCGTCCCGACCTTTCTCCTGAGCCGGCGGAATACAAAAAAGCCCTCGATCTGATTCAGAGTTCCAAGCGGCCCGTGATTCTACTCGGCCAGGGCGCAATCATTTCTGGCGCGCAACGCGAAGTCCGCGACCTTGTAGAGCGCGGCGGAATTCCTGTCGCCATGACTTTGCTCGGCCTGGGTGCGCTGCCCGCTTCGCATCCCATGAATCTCGGCATGATGGGCATGCACGGCGAGGCGTGGGTGAACCATACGATTCAGGAAGCCGACCTACTCATTGCGCTCGGCATGCGCTTCGACGACCGCGTAACCGGCAATCTAAAAACCTACGCGCCCAACGCGAAGAAAATCCACGTTGAGATTGACCGCGCTGAGATCAATAAGAACGTAAAGGTGGATGTTGCTCTCGTCGGCGATCTGCGCGAAGTTCTACAGAAGCTAACGCCGAAAGTTGAATCCATTGATCGCAGCGAATGGCTGGATTCCATCGACAAGCTCAAAGGCGACTCCGCGGTGCGCGACATTCAGAATTTGCCCGACAACGGACATCTATATGCCGCGCATGTCATCAACGATATTTGGCGTCAGACCAAGGGCAATGCGCTGGTCGTGACCGACGTTGGCCAGCACCAGATGTGGGAGGCGCAGTATTACAAGCACGATCAGCCGCGGTCATTGATTACATCAGGCGGCTTGGGCACGATGGGATTTGCTCTACCCGCCGCGATTGGCGCGAAAGTCGCGCGTCCCGATGCAGAGGTTTGGGTAATCGTCGGCGATGGCGGCTTCCAGATGACCATGCCGGAGCTGGCGACGATCGTTCAGGAAAACTTGAAGATCAATATCGCCATCATCAACAACGGGTACCTCGGCATGGTGCGGCAGTGGCAGGAATTTTTCTATGAGCGCAATTATGCCGCGACGCCGTTGTTGAGTCCTGACTTTGCCAAGCTGGCGGGCGCGTACGGAATTCGCGGGGAGACCGTCACGCAGC
This sequence comes from Terriglobales bacterium, assembly GCA_036489565.1. GTDB lineage: Bacteria > Acidobacteriota > Terriglobia > Terriglobales > Acidobacteriaceae > JAICKN01. The sequence continues at coordinate 3,834 of DASXFN010000077.1, read as the reverse complement.
GGTCGCAGGTGGTGCCGGTTGTGGAATCAACGCGCAATCATAAGGGACCTGTGCTGCTCGACTTCAGAGTCGAGCAGGAAGACACAGTTTATCCGATGGTGGCGGCCGGATCAGCGTTGAACGACATGATCCGCCGTCCAAATCCGCTGGAAGAAACTGCAGCGGACGAGTAAGTTCTTACTTCTTGTCATTCCGAACCGCTTTAGCGGTGAGGAATCTGCTGTTGTGAGACGAACCGAAAAGCAGATTTCTCCGCCTTCGCTTCGCTCGGGGTCGAAATGACAAGATCGAAGTTTTTCGGTATTTAAGGACCATTATGCTGAATACGTTTGTTGTTCACGTGGAAAATAAACCTGGAGTGCTCACGCGCGTGGCTTCGCTCTTCCGCCGTCGCGCCTTCAATATCGATTCGCTGACCGTTGGCCGCACCGAGAAGCCGGAAGTCTCGCGCATGACCATCACTGCGGAAGCCGACTTCGATCAGGCCCGCCGCATTGAAGCGAATCTCTACAAGCTGGTCAATGTGCTTCTGGTGGAAAACATCACCAATGAGCCGGCGATGACGCGCGACCTGGCGATGATTAAGGTCGCCGCCACACATGAAGCGCGTTCCCATGTTCTGGAACTCGCCAATGTATTTCGTGGACGCGTCGTGGATGTCGCGCCCGAGTCGTTGACCATCGAAATTACCGGCGCGGAAGACAAGATTGACGGCCTGCTCGAAGTTCTGCGTCCTTACGGGATCATCGAGATGGTGCGCACGGGAATCGTGGCCATGCGGCGGGGGGCGAAGTCCACGGCTGAGGCGGCGTCCGGTCCGCACGCGTTGGCGCAGATTGCCAGCGATGAGAACGTTTCGTACTCGGTTTAACTCGCTACTTACATGAATAATTGTGTAACGCCGAATCTCTGATCCGGCGTTCTCTTTTCACTCACTAATCAGCTCGATCCGGTTTCCAAAGCAATCCTGAATGTGGCAGCGCGTGACGCCGGGGATCGTATTGTCTAACGTCGTTTCCACTCCGGCCTGTTGCAACTTCGCAGTCAGTTCTTCGTAATTTCCGCAGCGCAACGCTGGATGAGCCTTCTTCGCCGGACGAAAATCCTCCTCCACTCCAAGATGAATCTGCACATCAGCGCTCTGAAACCAGCAGCCACCACGTTTCGCCAATTCTGTCGGCTTAGCAAGCTCTGTCATCCCTAAAACTCCGCAATAAAACGCTCGCGCTTTTTCTTCCTCTCCACGCGGCATCGCCAACTGCACGTGAACAATCGCGGTAAATGGATTCATAACTCCATCCTATCAATTGATATCCAACCCTCTTTGTCATCCTGAGCGAAGTGAGATTATTCGCTTGCGAATGATCCTACGAAGTCGAAGGACCTAGCGTTTCTAATCCCGCAAACAAGCCCGCACCGTCCCACCCTGTTAAAATCAAATATCACGCACTCATCATGAATTCCTCCCACATCCGCAACTTCGCCATCATTGCGCATATTGACCACGGCAAATCCACGCTGGCCGACCGGCTGCTGGAACTGACCGGGTCGCTCGCCATGCGTGAGATGCAGGCGCAGGTGCTGGATTCCATGGACCTGGAACGCGAGCGCGGCATTACCATCAAGGCCCACGCTGTCCGCATGATTTACCAGGCCCAGGACGGCGAAACCTACCAGCTCAACTTAATTGACACTCCCGGCCACGTGGATTTTTCCTATGAAGTTTCGCGCTCCCTCGCCTCCTGCGAAGGTGCGTTGCTGATCGTGGATGCCTCGCAGGGAGTCGAAGCGCAAACGCTCGCCAATTCCTACCTCGCCATCAACCACGGCCTGGAAATTATTCCCGTCATCAACAAAATTGACTTGCCCAGCGCCGACATTCCGCGCACCAAGGAAATGATCGAAAGCGCCGTTGGCCTAGATGCGTCCGACGCTATTCCAATCAGCGCGAAAACCGGACAGGGCGTTCCCGACATCCTCGAAGCCATCGTCAAAAAAATTCCTCCGCCTAAGGGAAATCCGGAGAACAAATTGCAGGCGCTGATTTTCGATTCCTGGTTCGATCCCTATCGCGGCGTCATCGTACTTACGCGCGTCTTTGAAGGGCGCATTCGTAAGGGTCAGAAAATTCGTCTCATGTCGAATGGCGCCGTATTTGATATTGAAACATTGGGCGCGCTCACGCCCAAACCTATAGCAGTAGATGAATTGAGCGCGGGCGAAGTTGGGTTTCTTAGTGCCACCATTAAGAACGTTGCCGATACTAAAATCGGCGACACCATCACTAATCCTTCCGACCCGGCATTGGAAGCGCTGCCTGGCTTCGAAGAGATCAAGCCGATGGTCTTTGCGGGAATTTATACCGTGGACGCCCACGCGCACACACAACTGCGCGAGGCGCTGGAAAAATTGCGCCTGAACGATTCGTCGTTTTTCTTCGAGCCGGAAAGTTCCGTGGCTCTTGGCTTCGGCTTCCGCTGCGGCTTTCTTGGCCTGCTGCACATGGAAATTATTCAGGAACGTCTCGAGCGGGAATTCGGACTCGACCTCATCACTACCGCGCCCAGCGTCCGCTATGACATCACCAAAACCGACGGTACCGTCATCGAAGTGGACAATCCTTCGCGCTGGCCGGATCCCAGCGAAATTGCCAAGATCAATGAGCCAGTGATCATGGCCACCATTCTGACCAACGAAGAGTACGTCGGCGGAATCCTGAAGCTCGTCGAAGAGAAGCGCGGCAAACAAAAGAGTTTCGAATACGTAAGCTCCTCTCGCGTTATGCTGCAATACGAGTTGCCACTCAATGAAATCGTTCTCGATTTTTATGACCGCCTAAAATCCGTGTCTCGAGGCTACGCTTCACTCGATTACCACCTCGCCGGACATTGGGAGTCGCCCATGGTCAAACTCGACATCCTTGTCGCCGGCGATGCCGTGGACGCGCTCTCCATCATCGTGCATCGTGACTTCGCCTACGAACGCGGCAAAGCTCTCGTCTCTAAAATGCGCGAACTGATCCCCCGGCAGATGTTCGAAGTCGCCATTCAGGCCTCCATTGGCGCGAAGATCATTTCCCGCGAAACCGTCCACGCCATTCGCAAAAATGTGATCGCCAAGTGCTATGGCGGCGACATCAGCCGCAAACGCAAATTGCTGGAGAAGCAAAAAGAAGGCAAGAAGCGCATGAAGCGCATCGGCCGCGTGGATATTCCGCAGGAAGCGTTTCTAGCCGTGCTCAAGGTCGGCGAGAGCAGCGAGTAAGAATGTGGCGCGGGCACCACGCCCGCGAAGTTGAACGTAACCGCAGCACGTGAAGCGTTACGATGTCCGGGGGTTGGATAAGGCTCCATTAGAGGACTGCATGGACTCAAGATTCGCTGCGTTAGTTGATACGCTCGCGCCTAAGTTGGAATGCCTTCTCAAACGTGTGCCATTGCGGTATGGCGAGTTACCGCGAGACATGCCGAGTTCAGGGGTCTACTTGTTTACGGAGAATGGAAAACATCTCTACGTTGGTCGTTCAAATGTGATGAGGAAGCGCTATGGTCGCCATTGTCTTCCGGGTGCGACTCACCGGAGTGCGGCGTTTGCTTTTTTACTTGCACGAAATGCGACCGGTTTGACGAAAGCCTCGTATATTGCTGGCGAGCATAGCCGTGCTGGATTAATGCAAAACCCAGTTTTTATGGCTGCTTTCAAAGCCGCCAAGGAACGAATCAGGGCGATGGAATACCGGTATGTCGAAGAAGCCGACCAGAATCGGCAAGTGCTGCTTGAGATCTATTGTGCCATAGTCCTTTCTACCCCTTTTAATGATTTCAGAACCCACTA
>DASXFN010000036.1:0-4667 GCA_036489565.1 Terriglobales bacterium | reverse complement strand
CTATCGCCGATTCTGGGAAGAGAGTTTCGACAAACTGGATTTGGTTGTAAATCAAATGAAAGCGGAGGTCAGACATGACAAAAAACACGGTTAACGAGACGGAGCGGATGGTTGTCACAAGAATTTTTGATGCCCCACGCGAATTGGTTTGGAAGGCGTGGACAGACCCGAAATATGTAATGCAGTGGTGGGGGCCGAAGGGTTTTACCGCGCCTTTTTGCGAGATGGATTTTCGCGTGGGAGGAAAATTTCTCTGCTGCATGAGAGCGCCGGATGGGCAGGAGTTCTGGAACGGCGGTGAATACCACGAGATTGTTCCGCACGAGAAGATCGTTTCCTCCATGTACTTTTCCGACTCGAAGGGAAACAGGCTTGACCCTGCGCAATATGGAAGCGAGCATGAGGCCATAGACGACGCGCACGATGTGGTTCTCTTTGAGGATATTGGAAACGGCCAGACGAAACTCACCTTTATTGGAAATGAAACCATGCAGAACGCAATCCAGAGCGGTCAACTTGAGGGCTGGAAGGAAACACTCGACAAAGTTGCGGCAGTTGTTGCGGGGCTGGCGCAGGCGAAATAAGAAGCTGAAGCTTCGATCATCGTCATGCGCGAGATACTGAACGTAAAGCAAACGCAGGTCCATCCCGGGCAACCCCAGCCAGGGGTGGCTGCGGAGGCTTAGTTCAAGCGCGTTCTCGTCACTTGGCCGAATCGTCGGCAACGCGTGGAAGTAGCTGGTCGTCAGGAAACTCTCCGGATCGGCCCTTCGAGGAAATACGCTGGCGATCAACGCGCCGAACACGCCGACAACCGGTTAGGTCTTCAGGCATTCTCTATTGTTCGCGTCCTGAACTATAGACGATTTTGTGATGATCTTGCCTCCAACGGTCACTAGATTTTCCTAGCTTTCAACAAGGCGACCGCAAGCGGCACATCATCAATTACTTAAAATCGCCGAATTTCACTAGATTTCACCAACAACTGGAGCCCGGTTCGGGACCCGAGGTCAGAGGTTCAAATCCTCTCTTCCCGGCCAATTCACAACAAGGTACCCGGGTTTCCGTGCTGCGCGAAATCCTAATCCTTGGGTCAATCGGCGCAAGTGATTTTCACGCCATGGCCTGTCGCTCATCACGGCAATGTAGTATTGCTACCCTAACGCATGGGAATATTCCACGCTGCGGTGTGCTCTCATTCGTGTGCTGGATGGAGCGGCAGACCGGATGGATCGTATTCATAATGATCGCCCGTTTGCACCCTTAGCTCTTCCATACGCGCACGGAGCTGCTTCGCCAAATCGCTATATCGCGGATCGCCGTAAAGGTTGTGTTGTTCATCCGGGTCCAGTTGCAAATCATAAAGTTCAAATTCTTCTGGAGGGAGAAAGAAGACAATGAGTTTGTAGCGTTCAGTCCGTATACCTCGACACGGCTTCACATTTTCCCAGCCTGGGTATTCGTAATACTCGTACAGCCAGTCAGTTCGCCAATCATTGACCTCCTTTCGCTCCGCAATCGGCATAACGCTTCTTCCCTGCACCTGCGCTTCGGCAGGGATTCCCGCCAGGTCCAGAATCGTGGGCGCAATATCGAGATTTAAAACCATTTTGTCCGAGTGGCCACCGGCCGGAATGCGATTTGGATAACGCAATATAAAAGGAATGCGGATGGATGGTTCGTACATCAGGCGTTTGTCATAGAAATGATGTTCGCCCAGGAAGAAGCCGTGGTCGGAGCTGAGGATGATCGCCGTCTGATCCAGGATCCCCCGCCTCTCGAGCTCCTTCATCACCGCGCCGACATTTTCATCGTTGGATTCGACCCCGGCGTAGTGATCCTTTACAAGTTCTTCCAAAGAGCGCGGATCATCTGTACCAATCTCGGCACTCCCGATCTGGTTGTCCGCACTCTTCGTCGCCTGCGCCTTACCGGGATACCCGGCCAGGTCTTCGTCGAAGGTTGCCGGCTTCGGGATGGAAACTCCGTTGAACAGATTCACCATGCGCTTTGGGCGGTAAAACGGCGCATGTGGTGCGTAGAACCAGAGAAACAGACAAAACGGCTTGTCGTGTTTCTTCTGCAACCACTCGATTGCTTTTTGCGTTACGAGATCGTCGGCATATTCTCCGGTATATTCTTTTGGCTCGCCATACTTGCCTCGAAAGCCCTCGATCATGACCGGACGGTAATAGTCTTCTTGTCCGGCAAAGCCGAAGTAGTAGTCCCAGTAATGATCTCTAAGCGCACCCTTAACGTGCGATTTTCCAATAAAGGCCGTTTCATAACCGTTTTCGTGAAGCAGGTCGGAAATGAGCTTGAATTGCGGAGGAATTGTTGCATCGACATTCGATACCGCACCCGTTGTATGTGAGTAAACACCGGTGAGAATGGTCGCTCGCGACGGAACGCAAAGAGCATTGACCACAAAAGCGTTTTGGAATGAAAAACCCTCCCGCGCGATTCGGTCCATGTTTGGCGTGCTCAGGATCTTATTTCCCGCAAAACTGAATTCGTCGAAACGCAGGCCTTCGCCTAGGATGAAAACCAGGTTAGGCTTTTGCGGGCTTGGATTTGCCGAAGCGGCGACTGCACCGACATTAAATGCGGCAATCGTAATAACTGCCTCCACGGTGTATAGGAACAAGCGTCTGAGTTTCACCTGGTCATCTCCGCGCACGCGCTTTAGTCAAAGCGTAGGTAACGCGTGCCAAAACCTGCGAGAGCATTATGCGCCGATGGAGAGAACAATTGTGCCCATGTATCTGCGCGAACTCACGATCACACGAGTCCAGGACGGATGCTCTCCCGTCGAAGGTCTGCGTTGAGCGCTCAGATTACAGATGCGCGTACGGGTTTTCCGCCGTGATGCGACCAGATTTGTCACGACGGTTATACCTTTTAGGATCAGAGGTGCCTTTAATCTGCCACTCACAGGCTTCGACTTCCGGCACAAAGATAGGACGAACCCGCGCTCGACCAACCTTCAGCTTGATACCCGTGCTACCATGCGGCGTGTTCAATTTTGGTAAACCGAAGACGGCCGGCGACTGGATCGTGCATGTCGCGGGCGCTATGGTTGCGCTGTTTCTCATATGGTGGATGTTGCGGGTTTTTGTCCTTTAATCAGTCGCGAACGGCGGGCGGACAGCCGCCATTCCTGAGTGCAATCGCTGATTTCTCTAACCAGTGCATTCCCTTCTACGATTGCGTCGTCGAGCTTACCCTATGCCGATGAAGGATGAGGCGCAAGATGTGGCCTGTCCAACCTGTGCCGCGCTGCCGGGAAAGCCCTGCTGCCGCGAAAGTGGCGCCTGGCTGACAGATTCGCACTTGGGACGGAAAGTTCTCGCCAGCATCTCCCGGTCTAAGCCACCGACTTCTTCAGCCCGCGGTTCTCGTCTCCCAACTGCCGCCGACGCTGAGCGTCAGTCACCTCCAACCCAAGTCGAAAACGACCTCTCCGGTCGCAGACCCGCAGACACTCCTGTACCCGTCGTTGGACACAAAGATTAATAAATTCCGAAACCGCGGCTACTGCGTATATAGTGTTGGACGTCTCGGGTTGCCAACTGCAGTTACCTCGAATGACGACCGTGGGGTCGTAACTCTACAGACCAAGCCTTGAGTAGTTACTTCAAATGACGACCGCCAGGTCGTGTCTCTAAAGACAAAAGGGGAATCGGCATGAAGATCCCGGGGCGATACCTGTCTCTACCTTACGGCGTCAAACTGCGCGGACTATCAGGCTGCAGGTGGACGATTGCGTTCTGTCTTCTAATGGCGATTGTGTCGCCGGCGCAAACCTTGAACACTCTTGTAAGTTTCGCCGGCGTCAAAGGCTCCAGCCCTCAGTCTTCGCTTGTCCAAGGTGCCGACGGTGCCTTCTACGGGACAACGATTCTGGGCGGGAACAACAACTGCGTCTCCGGATGCGGTACCGTATTTAAAGTCACTTCACTGGGCGCCCTGACGCCGCTTTACATTTTTTGCAGGCAAGCGAACTGTCCCGACGGGAACAGCCCAGCAGCGGGATTGTTGCTTGCCAGCGACGGGAACTTCTACGGCACAACCAGCGGGGACGATCCGTCCGATCCCGGTAACGGCAGCTTCGGAACCGTCTTCAAAATGAGCCCCGGCGGCAGCCTGACCACTCTGCACGACTTCATGACTGGTTGCGGGATCACGTGTCCTAACGGCGCCACGCTGGCCGGAGGGCTGGTGCAGGGCAGCGATGGCAACTTCTACGGGACAACCGAGTATCAAGGAATCATCAACTGCATCCAGGGTTGTGGCACCATATTCAAGATCACTCCCGCCGGCTCGTTAAGCACGCTGCACAGCTTCAGCGGCGCCGACGGCGGCCACCCGGTTGCCGGACTGGTGCAGGGCACCGACGGAAACTTCTACGGGACTACTTCCGCAGGCGGCAGCAGCGCCAACTGCAACGGTGGCTGCGGCACTGTCTTCAAGATGAGCCCGAGCGGCTCGCTGATCTGGACGTACAGCTTCAAACAAACTGTCGACGGCGCCGCGCCAGTCGCCGCGCTGGTGCAAAGTACCGACGGAAACTTCTACGGCACAACCAGCGGCGGCTTGTTTGGTAAGGGCACGGTTTTCAAGATCACTCCTGGCGGCTCGCTGACTACGCTGCACAACTTCAACGG
>DASXFN010000069.1:0-4560 GCA_036489565.1 Terriglobales bacterium | reverse complement strand
TGGAGGTAAGCACTCCGAACGCCTTCCTCAAGCCAGCGTATCTCCCGAATCGCACGGACTTGCGACCGCAAATTTTCGTTTTTTTTGCAGAATAGCCGCAGCAAAAGCAAAAATACTTCAGGTTCCCGCATCAAACCGCTGCAATCAAAGCGCTTGCCGCAAAAACAGCCTCGCACGATCATTCAATTATCCTGCATAATCATTCAACTATCCCGTATAATCGTTCAACTATTCTGCATAATCATTCAACTATCCGGGCCGCGGCATCGCGAAACAGGGCTCGGACCGACCGGCCTATTTAAGCGTCGCCACGGCGACCGATCGACCGAATCAGGACCCTCCCCTACGCATTCCTTCGTGGAATGGCTTTGCTGGCTGAGCGCTCTACACCGTCGGAACCGCGATCTGGATGACGTTCTGATCTTCCGGCGTCGCCCTCGGATCTGTGACGTAGTTCTCAATGCAGAAATCATCGCGCAACTGAATCTTCTTCTCCGCAACAATCTCGAAAACTCTGCGAGATGCATCCGGCAAATCTGCAAATCGCCCCGTCAAAAGAAACTGGCTGTATTTCCCGCCTTTGAAGCGCGTGGCTACCACGCCCGCAGGAAGATTCTTTGGCTCCTCCGCAACGGACACGCCAGCGCGATAAATTTTCGGCTCTACCTTATATAGGCTCGTGTGCCCGGTGATCTTGTTGTGCTCGGCAATCGCATCCGTAACTTTGTGCAGTTGCTGCCAGGCTTCCGGTGCGGAAGTCATGAACGGTCCAACTTTCTCCACAAACACGTAGTGCATTTCAGGCCAGGTCACAATTTCAGGTTCCTGCGTTAGCTTCATCGGTCCTCCTTATCGATCCTTCGATTGCTGGGGGAATGGCCGCCCTTCCAGTTCCCATCTCTCAATTGCAAACGCAATGCGCGGCCGGCATTGCGCAGCCCTCAAGCTCCCGGTTGCGGCGGCCGTTCGTGAATGATCATCCAGGAGACGCCGAACTTATCCCGAAGCATGCTGAAGCGGAAAGCGAAAAACGTCTCCTGCATGGGCATGAAGATTTCTCCGCCATCGGACAGCAACGCGTGAACCCGCTCCGCCTCTTCGGTGCTGCCGACGATCAGCGTCAGATAGGCACTGCGCATTGGTTGATAGCTGGGAATGTCGGCGCCCAACACTTGAGTCTGGCCTAGATCGAGTCGCGCATGAAGGATCGCCTTTTCCTGCCCCGGCGGAATATTCTTCTTGTCCGGCATCTCGCCGAACGTCATTTTGAAAACATACTTTCCACCCAGATGCTTTTCATAGAAGCGGAAAGCCTCATCGCAATTCCCTCCAAAATTCAGGTACGGAAGCAGTTTCGCCGGTGCAGTTGCCATCGTGCATTCTCCTTTACGTTTTAGTTCGGTTGAAGAGTATTTCCAGTTAGCGGCGCAGAGAATTAGTCAGTGGATCAGATGGAGATTTCAGCAGGCGGCCTGTAAGCCGAATTTTGTCGAGGACGATCATTCCTCTAGGCGACGCATTACTGCGACGCTCATAGCGACCTACCCGCGGGTTTGGCGCACCGGGCCGGCACGCGCGCCGCCGCTTGCACGTCAACGCTTCCCGCCTATTTGGTCTTGCTCCGTGTGGGGTTTACCATGCCTCCGACTTTACAGCCGAAGCGGTGCGCTCTTACCGCACCTTTTCACCCTTACCTCATCCTTGTGAGATGCGGCGGTATTTTCTCTGTGGCACTTGCCGTCCCGAAGCCTTGACGCTCCGGTCCCGGACGTTATCCGGCACACTGCCCTGCGGAGTTCGGACTTTCCTCCCCCGAATACCTTGCGATATTCGGCAGCGATCGCCCAGCCGCCTGCCAACTCCATCATACGCAAGTGGCAGCATGTGATCGATGCGGCGTGTGACGGAAGTAGCCCCATGCACGGCACCCATCAATGGTTCAGAAGCCTACTCCGCGGATTCCGCAAGGAATGAAGCACGGGTACCCGGTGCATGCGCTATTTTCCCAAAGAATCCTTCCAGTGTTTCGCAAGACACTCCGCAACTGAGTTTATAGTGCTCGGATCGTTGCCGGAGTAGCGGTTGGGTTTCCGGCAGGTATAACTAAAGGCCACGTCTTTGGACTTGACATCGATAATCGACATGGTGACTCGATTGGAGGCTCCGGCGTTGTACATCCCATATTGCAATTCCCTCGTGATTCCCTCAAAGATTGAACCGTGGTTGGTGTTCATCTGAAGCTTCGCCGTGTAGTCGGCCTGAGCGGGATCGACGGTGACCGTGACCGGAACTTTTTTCTTTTGCAGCGCCGCTGTGAAATATGGAGTAAAGGCCCGGTTGGGATCGAGGTAAATCTTGTGCATTTGTGCGGCGGCCGCCGCGAGTGGAAGCATCGCTATAACGGCTGCGATGAGATACTTTCTGAATTGCATTTGACGCCTCCCGAAAAGTCGAAAGGAGTATAGCGCGGGTGATTCGGCACGTCAATCCGCGTAAAGCTCGCCCAGCCGCCTGCCATTGCACAAACTCCAATGGATCAGGATGAGGTGGAAGTATTGCTTGGGAAGGGGAGGGCCAGAATAGCACCCAGATACAAGGAAAGTCTTATTTTTCGCAGTACACACGGAACGCGGCAATGATCTGCCGGACGCTGACGCCCATGGTATCTGAAGCGTAACGGAGGTAACGCGTAATGTGGGGCGGTGTACGCAGAATTGCGAGGTTTCGGTTGCTATGATGGTGGCCTGGGTACAACAGCGGCCGCGAAACCCAACGCCACACCCCGATGCGAAGGAGAAGTATGGCCACATTTTTGGTTACAGGAGCTGCCGGATTTATCGGTTCCTGGTTGACGCAGGCACTTGTTGAGCGGGGCGAGACGGTTCGCGCTCTGGACAATTTTTCAACCGGCAAGCGTGAGAACCTGACGCCCTGGCAAAACGACATTCAGATTCTCGAGATCGACTTGCGGGATGAAGATCGTGTCGCCAAGGCCTGCCAAGGTGTCGACATCATTTTTCACGAGGGCGCGATTCCCTCGGTGCCTCTCTCGGTGAAGGATCCCCGCACCAGCCACACCGCCAACATCGATGGAACCTTCAACCTGCTGGAAGGGGCGCGTCATGCGGGCGTCAAGCGGGTGGTGTACGCTGCTTCTTCTTCCGCCTACGGCAATCGCAATCCTTTGCCGCAGCTGGAAACCATGCTGCCCGGGCCGCTCTCCCCATATGCCGTGCAAAAGTTGCTGGGCGAACTCTACCTGCGCAGCTATTGGGAAGTGTATGGACTGGAGACGGTGGCGCTGCGCTACTTCAACATTTTTGGCCCGCGGCAGGCACCGGACTCTCCTTACAGCGGCGTCATGGCGAAGTTCGCGACCACAATGCTGGAAGGCGAACAGCCCACCATTCATGGCGACGGCGAACAGAGCCGCGACTTTACTTATATAGAGAACGTCGTCCAGGCAAACTTGAAAGCGTCGGCTGCGCCCGCGGAAAAAGTGGCGGGACGCATGTTCAATTGCGCCTGCGGGCAACCGTACACACTGAACCAGACCTATAAGCTGATTGCCGAGCTAACGGGATACAAAAACCCGCCAAAATATGGCCCTGCCAGGGAGGGCGATATCAAACACTCCTACGCCGATATCTCGGCCGCGCGCGAAGCATTCGGATACGACCCGAAAATCGGTTTTCTGGAAGGATTGCAGCGCACCGTGGACTGGTATCGCGAGCAGCGTCAGGCCCAATCGCGAAAGATGGTCGGCGCAAGAGCTTAAGTTGCGCTGGCGTTGGGTCGCTGGCAGCGAGCGCAAACCTTGTGGTGGAGGAGGCGCATGTTCAAAGTTGAAGGATTGTGCGGCGTAGTTGAAGGATTATACGGGCTAGTTGAATGATTATGAGGCGTAGTTGAAGGATTATGCAGCGTGCTTTCTGCGGCAAGTGATTTGGCTGCAGCTTGATGGATGGAAAACCTCATCTAATTTTCGTTTCCACTGCGAATTTGAGGAAAAAACTAAGAGCGGTTGGCCCCGAAACCGCAGGCAATAAGGGAATTCCATTGCTCTAGAGAAAGGCGCGCGGGGAGGCTGCTCTCTACATTTTATCAACTTCGGAACAGTTGAAGCGCCAATAACAAAGAAGCGGTTTTCTCATGGCAGGCGACCGGCATGGTTCCTCTGCGGCCAACCATCGTGGACTGAGGCGTCGCCACGGGACCCGCGCCGACCGCATTTCAATCGGCCACTCGGCATCGCGGAATGCCAGGGGGGCTTGCAGGAATCCATTCACCTTAAACCTGGGTCCCGACTGTTGGCGGCCCTGGATGAGTGCCTTGCCCTGAAGTCGACAATCAAATCCGCATCTAGGTCAACACAAGCCGACTTCCCATTACTAATCCGGCCTCGATGAGTGCATTGGTGATTTACCACCAAGCGACATGGACTCGACAAATCATAACTCTCCGAAGTTCACCGAATGTGTCTCGCGGGAGCTTGCCTCTTCCCAGAGAGGTCAACCATGGGATTTTCGACTGGTGTCACTTGGCCGAGGTTTTCCGAAC
>DASXFN010000122.1:0-6945 GCA_036489565.1 Terriglobales bacterium | reverse complement strand
AGCTCGACTTCAATGCGCAACTGGTCTCCCGGTACCACGGGACGGCGGAACTTGGCGCGCTCGATCCCTGTGAACATGATCAGCTTGCTGCTGCGGTCTTCCACTTCTGTCAACAGAAGTGCTCCACCGGCTTGTGCGATAGCTTCAACAATAAGCACTCCCGGCATGATTGGCATGTTAGGGAAATGTCCCTGAAAGAAAGGCTCGTTGATCGTGACGTTTTTAATCGCCACAATGCGCTCTTTCCGCGTCAGCTCCACCACGCGGTCAATCAACAGGAATGGATAACGATGCGGCAAAATCTGGCAGATATCGTTGATGTCCAGCGTGGTCTTGGTCGCTGTGGTGGGAGCTTCCAGTTCGGTTTGTACTGTGTCCGACATTCTCACCCGTATGCAGCCAAATTATACTGTATCGTCTTGAACACGGAATCTGAACTTTCATGAAAACAGCAAGAGCGGCAAAGAACAGTTCCACAAAGCCATCTCTCCCTTATTCCAGCCGCTTGCTGAGTTATTTCAAGGAGCGCAATGCGGATATCGTGCAGACCATCCGCCAGTTGGTGGAACTTGAGTCGCCGAGCGACGTGAAACAGGCCGTGGACCGCCTGGGAACAATCCTGACCGGACGCTTTGAGGAGCTTGGAGGCAAGGTCAGGATCCATCGCGCGGAAAAATACGGCAATCATTTACAGATGGACTTCGCCGGCGCGCAAAAAGCAAAGCCGGTCCTGCTGCTCGGTCATATGGACACCGTTTATCCCATCGGCACAATTTCCCGCATGCCCTGCCGCGAGGTAAAAGATCGGCTCTGGGGACCGGGCGTGCTGGATATGAAGTCAGGGATTGCTCTTATGCTGGCGGCGATTGAAGGATTGCTGAGCGAGGGCAAATTGCCGCGCCCGGTCACTGTTCTGCTGGTTTCAGACGAAGAGGTGGGAAGTCCGTCGTCGCGCAAAATTACCGAGTCGCTTGCCAGAAAATCTTCCGCCGTCTTCGTTCTTGAACCTGCTTACGGATTGCATGGGGCGGTCAAGACCTCGCGCAAAGGCGTAGGCGAATACACCATACGAGTCACCGGCAAGGCGGCGCATTCCGGTCTTGATTTCGACAAAGGCCAGAGCGCAATTCTCGAACTGGCGCGGCAGATCAACGCTATCTCGAATTTCGTGGATCCATCGCACGGACTTACGCTGAATGTCGGCGTGGTGCGCGGAGGAACGAAGGTGAACGTGGTTCCCGGCAGCGCGGAGGCTTTGATTGATGTGCGAATCACCCGCGAAGCCGACGGCGCGCGCATTGACCGCAAACTGCGAGCGTTACGCCCTTTTAACAAAAAGTGCCGCATTGAAATTCATGGAGGCATCAATCGTCCGCCCATGGAGCGCACAGCCGGAGTGGCGGCGCTTTACAAGCAAGCCGCGAAAATCGCTAAAGACTTGGGTTGGGCTCTGCAGGAGGCTTCCGTGGGTGGCGGTTCCGATGGCAACTTCACTACTGCGCTTGGCATTCCTACGCTGGATGGCCTCGGCGGCGTCGGCGAAGGTGCGCACGCGGAGCATGAGCATGTTGTGATTTCAGAATTGCCCAAGCGGGCTGCGCTACTCGCAAGTTTGATCGCGCAGGCTTAGGTAAAATCGCACGGGCGAGGACGCCCGCGCCTCCATCGAATCAAATTATCGGTCGAAGAATCAGATTTTCATTCTGCATTCATCATTCTCACTTCTGCATTCCGCTTACGCTTCCGCGACCTGCGATCCGTGCTGGAAGTGATATTGCAGGATTTTCGCGGCGAGCGACGGATGCACCGTCGCAGATTCGGACTCGATCATGCGCACGATCTCTCCGCGGCACACCACCTCCGCCGCCGCTAGGCCGGCAATTTCCGCAGGCAGCACCAGATTGATTTCCAATTGCGCGGTGGCGGGGATTGCGTCTTCGGCCTGGAACAGCAAGCCTGAACGGCTGATGTTTTCCGTCGTGCCGCTGTGCCAGCCATCTTCGCCCAGCATCCGGTATTTAAGAGGCAGGTGCAGATTAAAGCGCTGCGCCCGAAAAGGTGAAGTGAGTTTTACACGAGAGCGTTTTACTTCTGTTTGGGTTGCGTAACGAGTCGACATAATAATCTCCTGGGGGAGCGGAGTATCTAAAACTTCCCGCACTTTCGCTTTCAGCGCAGGAAGGGTAAAGGGCTTCTGGAGCAGGATGATTCCCGCATCCAGCACGCCGTTATGGCCAATGGCATTTTCCGTGTAGCCAGACATGTACAGGATCCTGGTTTCCGGACGCAGCGCGGCAATGCGCTCCGCCAATACGCGTCCATTCATTCCCGGCATGATCACATCGGTCAAGAGAAGATGAATGGTCCCGGGATAAGAGCTAGAAATCTGCAAAGCGACGGAGGCGTCCTGCGCTTCCAGCACAACGAAGCCCTGCCGCTCCAAATAGATTTTGTCCATCTGACGGAGCGAGTCTTCGTCCTCGACCAGCAGAATGGTTTCATTCGCCTGCTGTAGCGCGGGCAGGGCCACCACCGGTTCCGTGCTGATCACCTCGCCGGCTTCGGTGACACGCGGTAAGTAAATCTTGAACGTCGTTCCTTTTCCTACTTCGCTGTAAACCCAAATGTAGCCGTCGCTCTGCTTCACAATGCCGTACACGGTGGAAAGGCCAAGGCCCGTGCCTTTGGTCCCTTTGGTGGTGAAGAACGGCTCAAAGATGCGGCTTTGCGTCTCATCGTCCATGCCGCTGCCGCTGTCGCTGATGGCCAGCATGACGTATTCTCCGGCTTTGATGGGCCCATGAAAGCGCGCGTATTCCGCGTCAAGCGTGGCGTTGGCGGTTTCAATGGTGAGCTTTCCGCCGCGCGGCATGGCATCGCGGGCATTCACGGCCAGATTCATGATTACCTGTTCGACCTGTCCGGGGTCGGCCTTGACCGCGCCCAACTCTCCGTGCGGAATCATGACCAGGTCAATGTCTTCTCCAATCAGCCGGGTCAACATCTTCAGGTTTTCCGTGACGACTCCATTCAAATCAAGGACCTTCATAGTGAGCATTTGTTTACGGCTGAAGGCCAGCAGTTGCCTGGTGAGCGAGGTGGCCCGTTCCGAAGCCCGCGCAATTTCCTGCACTGGGCCGCGCAACTCCGATTCCGGGCCCACGCGCTCCAGCATGAATTCGCAATAGCCGGAGATGACCATAAGCAGATTGTTGAAGTCGTGGGCCACGCCTCCTGCGAGACGGCCAATGGCTTCCATTTTTTGCGCCTGGCGAAGTTGCTGTTCCAGGGCGCGGTTTTCGGTGACGTCTTCGGCAAATAATTCGAAATAAATGGCGTTTTTCTCCCCGCGAATGGCGCGTCCGGACAAACGGGTGATGATGGAATTGCCGTCCTTCCGCTTCCATTCCGCGATCAGATTGTTAAAACGGTGCCCGCCTTGCAGATAATCGGCGAGCGTGAAGTATTGCTGAGCATCGGCGTAGAGATTGCCGAGGTTATTCCCCGCGAGTTCGGAAGCAGAAACATATCCCAGCATGCTGACAAAAGCCGGATTGGCATTCAGCAGAATGCCAGCCGCGTCGCATCGGCAAATGCCGTAGGGAGCGTTGGTGACCAGCGAACGGAAGTTCATCTCCGAACGCCGCAAACCTTCTTGCGCCGCGCGCAGCGCCGCATTGAACGAACAAATCAGCAGCGCAACCACGACAAATAACGTGAGGTGAATCACCGCTTTGCTGTAGTCGTGCGGCGTGTGCTTGCCCGCCAGAGAAAAATAAGCGCTCACCGTCAGCGCGAAGGAGGTGGCAACCAGGCCCGGCTTCCAGCCTCCGTACCAGGCGCTGACCATGATGGCCACGGAAAAAACTACGAGGCGGCTTTCCACTACGTCCGTAAGCAAAAATGCGGGAATGAGGGCGAGGATAATGCTGAGCACAGCGACGCCGTACCGCAGGACCACAGCCCGTGCGGGAGGGATGTAGAGTGTGCGAAGAAGGGGGGAGTTCAGTCGCATACAAACTGCATCGTAGTTCCCAAAGTGGGAAGCCGCGAGTTACGAGAGTTCACTTCCGGGACATGTACGTATTCCTGCGATTGCGCGTGCAACCTTTAGAGCCAAAATTACAACGCAGGATTTCGGAGGCCGCTAAGCGTCTGAGTTCCGGCGTCCGAGATTCAGAAAATATGCGCGCACGAGCCCGATAAAACTGGAACAAACTTCTCAATTTCTGTAATTTGTTGGGTTGTCACATCCTGAAATAAAACTGCATGAACATCGGCTTGTTTGGCGGCACATTCGATCCTATTCATCGCGGCCACATAGCATTGGCCCGCGCCGCGCTGGAACGTTGCAATCTAACCCGCATTCATTTTGTTCCCGTCGGCATGCATCCGCTGAAAGGAGCGCAGCCCATGGCAACGTATTTCGACCGCTACGCCATGGTGGCACTGGCCACGCAGGGGAAGAAAGCGTTCGTGCCGTCGCTGCTGGAAGCTCCGGAAGTGGATTCTTCCCAGAAGTCCGGCAAAGAGCGCGCCCCAAACTTCAGTATTGACACCGTGCGCAAGCTCAAGCAGACCCTCAAGAAAATTGACCGCCTGTTCTTTCTTGTGGGGATCGACGCCTTCAAGGACATTGCCAAATGGCACGAGCCGGAGGCCCTGCTGCGCGAATGCACATTTATCGTCGCCAGCCGCCCGGGATTTTCCCTGGCGGACGTAGCCAATTCGCTTCCGGAAAGTTTGCGGCCATCGTCTGCGGTTACGAAGCCGTTTCAGCGCCAGCCCGCCAAAGGAGACCTGGTTCTGTCGGGCGTGACAATTCATCTGCTGGACAGCGTGAACCAGGCAGTCTCAGCCACCGCCATCCGGCAGGCCGTGGCGGCCAAGCGTCCGCTGGGCAAGCTGTTGGATTCGAAGGTTGAGGAGTACATCAAGAAGCGCGGATTTTACGGAGGCAGGGGTGAAAAGTAAGGCAAAATGTTGTCATTCCGAGCAAAGCGAGGAATCTGCTTTGGCTTTTACATCAGAACTCTAAGCGGTATGGAAACGTGGAATCCCACCCTTCGAAAACCGCGAAGGGTGGGGCAGCCTTAGTGATTTGTGGGAAAGGGTGGACCAGCCCGCCGAAGTCCGGGATCATAACGCACCGCACTCTGCGCCGCTTCCACCAGCAGCATTCGCATCATGCGATTGCCTTGCTTGCTGATCGCGCCCAGACGTTGCCGCCCCCCGAATCGAGGGGCACCCTAAGCTAGAATCATCGGGAGACATGGTCAGATGTGGGCCACGCGCCCAACCAACGATTCATAGATTCTCCCTCCGCACGCAAATTAACTCCGCCGCCGAGACTCGATCCACGTCCAGAACCACAACATCGGCCAGGCCAGTAAAAAGGCATTCATCAAAACTGCGAGCACCAGATACGTATTTCCCCAATTAGAGTTAATGCCCTCAGGAAAAACAATCGCTGCGGCCAGCATCCCGGGCGCTAAGAGCACTCCCACGGCCGACCACCTCGGTACACTAGCAACCCCACCCACCAGCGCAGTCAGGATGAGCGTGCCCATGAACAACCAACCGTACCTGCGAAGCTGTTGTCTCATTTTTTGCCTGCTCCACAATCTCATTGACGGTGGCGGGTGGCCCACATCTCCGGGGGAAAGTATAACCTTGGATAGGGACACCTATTTTTCATTCTTGGGGTGCTCCATTTCTGGCCGGTTTTGCCAGAAGTGGAGCCCGACCACGTCAACTGCGGACGACGTGGAATGGATTTGTGAACTCTGCGGGAAGGATTGGTTCTTCGAGCAAGGTCCCACGTTTGCCAACCTCGCGCAAACATAGGCATCCCGAGATTGAAAGTTCGAGTTCCTTTCACGAGTTATACTTCCCCGACGTGGACCACCCGCCCCAGGGCTGCCTCTTATCGCTCCGCGGAGCTCGACTCTTAAAGATTTGTCATTTCGAGCGAAGCGAGAAATCTGCTGTCCGACCAGAAAAGCAGATTCCTCACCGCTAAAGCAGTTCGGAATGACAAGAACGAAGGGATAGCCGGGGGTGCGCCTGATACGGAGCCTTCCACTTCTCGAAATTTCAAGACAACGATGTTGCGGCGCCCTGAACCGCCCGAGTAATTCCGGTTTTCCCCAAGACCTCTATCTAGGTTAATCTGTATACACCGGCGGACGAATTGACCCGGACACACTGAATGAAGAAAAACGACTCCAAAAAGCAAGTTCGAGAAGCCATCTACGCCTGCCAGGACAAAAAAGCCGAAGAGATCACAATTCTGGAGTTGGACAAGGATTCCGGAGCTTTCACCGATTACTTTGTGGTTTGCAGCGGGACCAACCCGCGGCAGGTGCAGGCCATTTCTGATGAAGTCGAGATGCGCCTGAAGAGGGCCGGTCAACCTCCCCGGCAGATGGAAGGTTACAAACAGGGTGAATGGATATTGCTCGACTACGTGGATTTCGTGGTCCACGTTTTCTCGGAAAAAGCCCGCAAGTATTACGATTTGGAACGTCTCTGGAAGTCGGCAAAGCGGCTGGAACCCGCGGAGCTGACGCCCAAGCCTCGGACTACGTCTCGCGCTACGCCGCCCCGAGATGCTTCTCACGCCAAGACTACCGCCGCGCGAGCCCCTCGAAAAAAGAAGTCGGCCTAAGCTCAGTTCTCACCGGGCGACCACTGCAGCTTGACCACCTCTGGATGGTGCGCCAGTTCGTCCACGAACGATGGCTGAACAATCTGGCCGCGCCGCGATTGCCAACTGACCCGGCAGCGCAGCTCTTTCACCTGTGCGCCCTCTGAATAAGACTTCGCACACGACGCGATCCGAAATCCTTCCTTGCTTAACCGCTCGTGGAGTTCCTGTTCGCCGGGAGCTTTGGCGGTCAGGGTAAGGGACAGCAAGCCGTGCTGGTTCTGCGGCATCCGCTG
>DASXFN010000096.1:0-3274 GCA_036489565.1 Terriglobales bacterium | reverse complement strand
CAATAACTCTCCGGCTGCGGGTGTATGAGGGGATCCCCATAGCATTCCGAGGTCGAGCAATGCAGGAATCTGGCATGATGCCGCCTTGCGATGTCGAGAGCGTTTCGAGTGCCGGAAGAACCTGCAAGCAACGTCTCGATTCCGTGGATCGTATAGTCTACCGGGCTGGCTGGACTTGCCATATTGAACACCATGTCCACTGCGCCGGGATCGAGCGGCTCCGAAATATCGTGTTTTAAGAATTCAAACTGTGGATCGCTGTTGAGGTGCTGTATGTTTTTGACGGAGCCAGTCAGAAAATTATCCACTCCGAGGACGGAATAGCCCTCGGCAAGAAGCGCGTCGACCATGTGCGACCCTAGAAATCCTGCTGCACCTGTGACAAGGGCCCTCTTCCTTCTCGTCGTGACCGGCGAAACCGGTTTCGCATTGGGGATCCTGTCCATTGGGCGGCCCACGCAGACGTATGTCAACCCCGCTTCTTTCATTGCGCTGCCGTCAAACAGGTTGCGTCCATCAAGAACGACTGGACGTGCAAGTCTCCTCTTTACCTGAAGCAAATCCAGCTGAGAAAATTCAGCCCAATCTGTGAGCACTAACAGAGCGTCCGCCCCATCCATTGCCTGATACGCATTCTCGACGAAAACAATACTACCCTCCGGCAATATCGCTCGTGCATTCCTCATAGCTGCAGGATCATATGCCGCGATAATGCATCCATCCGCCATCAACGAGCGCACCAAATGAATGGCGGGGGATTCCCGCACGTCATCCGTGCCTCCCTTAAATGACAAGCCAAGAACGCCCAGCTTCTTACCCTGCAGCTTGCCTATGGTAGATCGAATTTTATGCAGAAAATTTGTCAGTTGAAGCTCGTTAATGCGCTCGACCTCATCGATAAGGCTCAGATCGACTCCTGCTCTGCTGCCCATCATGTGAAGGTATCTTATGTCCTTTGGAAAACATGAGCCTCCGTAACCCACGCCTGCTGAAAGAAAGCGAGGACCGATCCGTTGATCCATACCCATTCCCTGCGCAACCTCCAATATGTCGGCCTGCACCGCATCGCAAATGTTCGCGATTGCATTGATAAAACTGATTTTTGTTGCAAGGAATGCGTTCGACGCATGCTTTATCAGCTCAGCGCTTTTTGCACTGGTCCTGAGCAAAGGCGCGGGAGAGGAAACGCACCTTGGGCCTGCGACACTGGAAGGGGATTTGTAGTACTGGCCGGAAGTTAACGGGCGGTAAATTCGTTCAAGAAGATTGAAGGCAGCTTCGCTTGCGGTACCGACGATGATTCGGTCTGGATGAAGGAAATCTGTAACCGCCGCTCCTTCGCGCAGAAATTCCGGATTGGAGACGACATCAAACATTTCCCGCGGAACGCCATTCCGCAGCAATACTCCGGCAATGGAATCGCTCGTTAAAACGGGGACTGTGCTTTTCCCAACGATGATTTTATAGCCATTGATTGAACAAGCTATTTCGTTGGCAACCATCTCCACTGAAGAGATATCGGCTTCTCCGTCATCAAGCGCTGGAGTTCCGACGGCGATAAAGATGGCGTCAGATTGGGCAACGGCAGCGCTCAAGCACGTTGTAAATGTCAGGCGTGAAGGGCAATGCCTTTGCAGCAATTCCGGCAGGAGGTGTTCATGAATCGGGACCTGTCCCCGCCTCAATTCAGCGATTTTTGCAGCGTCATTATCTACGGAAATCACGCTGTGCCCGATTTCCGCAAAGCACGCCGCGACGACAAGTCCGACATACCCTGCGCCGACAACGGCAATTCTCACCGGCTGGCTTTCCATAGCACTCCCCAACGAATCGGTAGTTCCGTTTTCCCGCATAACAACTCCCGGCTTACAGGTATTGATGGATTATGTTTTTCCTGTGTGTGGCAAACCATCGACATAGATATCATCGATTCGCCTCGTGAACACAACAGAGATCGCATTGTCGTCCATAGCGCGTGCGTGTTCTATCAAAAGACTAATCATGACAATTGCCCACAGCGGAAGTGAAAGATCAAACCGCTCAGTGTCCGCCATTCCGCGCACAAGAACAAAGAGTAGAAAGGCCAAAAAGAAAGTTTTCACAGGGCCTGGGGCAAGCCGGCGAATATGCCTGTAGATGCTGCTGTAAATTCCTAGAAACAGCAAAACGCCTACCAGTCCGTAAGCATAGAATTGCTGCAGCAGCTCATTGTGCGCGTGGGCCGCCTCGAACTGAGTTGGGCCGAACGGCGGGATCACTTTCCACGCAGAGTTGAATCCATGTCCTATCCATGGCTGCTGGACAGCTTCCGCCAGAAAGTAGGCCCAGATTCCAAGCCTTCCGCTGAGTGTCTCTGATTGATTGCCGGCGTTGGTGTAAACGCCATAATAGGACACCAATAGTCCCCAAAATACAGCAACCATCGCGGCGGTGGTAAAGGTCGCCAGGATTTTTGTCCGGCGGCTTATCGACTTGTCTCCTATCAACAAGAACCCTTCGCTCACAAGAAACGCCACTATTGTTGTCTTACTGAGAGTGCGAAGAAGCGTAATCGCAAGTAGGAAGGCTGGCGCTCCCAGTTTTCCTCGCTTTTCCCGTATGAGGTACTGCGCAAAGAAGAAAGCGAACGCGCAGACAAATCCAATTTGATTGGGCCCCAGGAGTTCTTCATCGCCAAGACGCAGATCGGATTGTGCAGGCATAAGCCAGGCAACGATAGCCACTGTGCATGCGCCCCATATAAAGCCCTTCATCAAGGCGTCGGAGACTTGTACGAGCGGCCCAGCGCCGAGCAGCATGGCGACGATTGTAAAATCGGCAGCCATTGAGCACCAATACGCAATGGAATCGGGTAGCGATATCGTGCTGCTCCACAATAGGCTGCAGCAGGAAAACCCAAGGAAAAGCAACGCCCATCGGACACCTGGCAGCTTCGCCATTTGGCTGAACGGATAGCGAACGTTTCCCACTGAACAAAATGCGGTCGCAAGCAGAAGGAAAAAATTTACCGCAATATTTATTCCGGTTCCGGTCTGCGGGTTTGCACCAAAAATGCGCACTGAAACGAGTACCGCCATCGTCCGGAAGGCAAAATAAAAGCCGACAGCAAAAGGCAACGCGCCAGTTGACGAATCAGCCACGCCCACATTCTCCGAATTCCAGCGGCTTAACGACATGCTCCCCCAAAGGACTAAATGACCGCTGAATAAGATTCTTCGTATGCAGCCAACTGCAATCTATGTTCCATCGCGATGCCCTTCGTCCGCATACGGTG
>DASXFN010000074.1:0-4286 GCA_036489565.1 Terriglobales bacterium | reverse complement strand
CATGGAAAGCTCGCACGTTGGCTTTATGGAGTCCTGGCCTGTTTCATCGCATGGCTTGTCGGGGCTGCAGTCCTCTTATATTTTCCGATCTGGGTGATGGGGGCAGCGATATTTTACGTGCCAAAGCCGACCATTTCCCGTCGGCTGCGAGTAGCAATGCTTGCAATCTCTGCGGCAGCATTTGGATGCACCACAATCTTAGCCCAATACTATTGGGAAAGCGGTTTAATGAAGGACTACTGCATGTCTAGCGCCTTCTGTGTCTTTCTCTATTTCTTAATCAATAACGCACCAGAAGTTAGCAACTGGTATTCGAAGATGTCGCACAAAATGGCCTCCTCTTCCTACACTCTTTATGTGGTCCATACCCCCTTTCTTGTGTTCATCGCCGTTTGGATCAGCGGTCGCTGGATTCCGACGTCGCTGCACATGACCTATGGGGTTCTCCTTGTTTGCGCAGCCTGGATCTATGCTCACCTCATCCATCTGGCGTTCGAAGCACATACAGATCAAATTCGTAACTGGACAGAGCGAAAACTAGGGATGTTGGCACGGTAGGCATTCCTTGCCCCCAATGAGGAGCCGTCTGAATACGTTCGAAATCAGCGATCCTCTGCCGATTTGATTAGGGCTTCATCCGGCAATGGATGTTCCGCTGGTAGATATGGCCACTTCCAACGAGGCCTCAAACCGAAAGATTTACGCAGAAACTTCCGAGCCGGCTCCTCCCAGAACAAGAACACCAGGACTGATAGGATCAGCAGCAAACACGGACTGAGAAAAGCGTCCAGATTATGCGGCGAATGCAGGATATGAGCAAATATAAGCCGGGTATAGAATCGCGTCGGAAACTGCAGCAGGTACACGGCGTAACTGGCGCTTCCGAGCAGGATGATTATCCTGTTCGACAGTAACCGGGCAACCGGCCCTCTCTGATAGGCAAGACTTATCATCAGAATTGCAAAAGGGATCACGACAACGGATGCCCACCTTCCCAACGGGAGACACAAAATAGTGATGGCACACAGCAACGAGACAACGGAAATCAGTCCGCTATATCTCCATGCAGGTGCGCGCAAAAAAGTAAGTCCTAAGGCCATGCCGACAATGAACTCCGGCAGCCGCAGTACTGGCAATGGAACGTAGCGAACCCAAGTGACGGCAACGTACCACAATCCCGCCAGGCGAGTTAAATTTCCAATCGCGATGACCGCCAACAGTAGGCCGACAAGACGGCACAAGCCAGCGGTACTTACGCGATTCAATGCCAGAACAATTAGAGGGAACGCTAAATAAAAGAAGGCCTCCACCGATAGCGACCAGGCGGGAAAGTTCCATGCTCCCTGCAGGTCCGGCCTTCCCGGTATCCACGCTTGCACCATGCAGAGGACTGCCAATCGCTGGGCAGCGGTGAGGGTCTTGGCCAACGGCGGAAACATGAAACCCAGCGCCAGAAGATAGACGGGATAGATCCTGGCAAATCTGGCTTCCCAGAAGCGAAGGATATTCTCTGGCCCCGATATTTTTCCCTGATACGTGTAGACGAGAATAAAGCCGGAGAGGATGAAAAAAAGGCTGACAGCCAGATAGCCCTTGTCCAGCAATCGCAAAATGACTGCGGGAGCGCCGTGGCGGCCAAAATACCCCGCGCCGGTGTGGTACATCACGACATAATACGCGGCAAATATCCGAATGCCGGTTAACGCGGGCAACGGGCTACGTTTCGAAGCAGTCAATTCTCGCGCATCAGGCATCCAGACACTAGTGTCGCCCGGAAAAAGTTGATGTGCAAGGATGAATCCAGCAGCACCGAACATGTGAATCTCTTACGCGCCGAGTTGGTATACTCGCTATTGACCCGACTCTCATATTTACAGGCCCCATCGAAGCTGACCGCTGGTCGTTTCCAGCATCGCTTCACTGAAGAAGGATAGATTTTCGGCCTGGCGGCGTCTCATCGTTGAATTTCGAATCATGCGCTTACCTTACCCAACGCGAATCAACATCAACCACGTGTTGATTGCGGCGGCGGTCCTACTGTTCGCGCAATTGCTCGATGGTACCGACCCTGTTTTCGCGTTTTTGGCATGCTTGGCGATGGTTTTCAGTGCCTTGGCCTTTAACGCACTGGACGGCTTGGCCACGACAAGCGGTGCCTTTGTATTTTTCATGGCCATTGCCACGTTCGTCATTCTGCTTTTTCTAAAGGTGTTCACATGGGAGCCCACGAACCGCCATTTTGGACAACCCATGATCACAATTACGGCCACCGCGATCGGGTGGGCAGGCATATTGGCGGCAGCCGGCCTCAGCCGTAGGTTCTCAACAAGGCGCAATTTTGTGCGTTTTACCGTCCGCGACCTTGAAAACCTGAAAAACACCTCTGCCGGATTATTGGTAATTGGACTCGTCAGTCAAATACTTCTCAGCAATTTCAACACCGGCGCCTACGGGTCGATTTGGGCTGCCTTGAACCAACTGAATATCTTCATCCCCATGGCGACAATTCTTGCGACCTATTACGAGATCTGTATCAGCCGTGGTACGCGCAGCATGAATTGGATTGTGGTTGCCAGCATTTTCTATGTGGCGGGATTTGGTTTTATTGCTGCCTCAAAACAGGGCATGTATGAGCCGTTTTTCTCCTATTTTCTAGTGTGCGCCGCCCTGGAATATCGGTTCCGGCCCTTGCAGGTAATGGCAATGGTTGCATGGCTGGCATTCGCTCTCGGATTTCTATTTCCCTGGGCGCAATATGCCCGTTCCATGACTCGCCAGTCGACGTTCATCGGGACTGTCGATGCTACCATCACTCTGCTCAAAAATCCCGCTACAATCCCGGCCATGTATCAGTGGTACGCGGATTCCGTAAAGAAGAATGAAGATGTCAATGAAGTCGCGCTCTGCTATGACCATCCCCATGGTCTGCTCGATCGGGAATCCTTGATCTGCCAGGACGATCGACTCATTCAGCTCACACAACATGCGGGCCCAGCTGGATTTAGCTATCTGGTGGATGGCTTTGAAATGGTGATACCGCATTTTCTGTGGCCGAACCGGATTGTTCTTTCACTCGGGAATATTTATGGCCGGGAAACGGACGAAGCGGGTCAAGAAGACTATGTCACTGCCGTGGCATTCGCGCCCATCGGCGACGCCTATCGTGAGCTAGGCTGGTCCGGCGTCGCGGTGGTGATGCCAATCCTGTATTTCTTCACTTTTATCTTCTTGAACGGTGTCTTTGGAGATGCTCGCGAAAGTCCATGGGGGCTGGTGCTGGTTGCTTACGCTGCCATGGCCGGTCCGGGGCTGCTCTTGCCCGTCCATCCTCAGCTCTGGGGCCATTATGTCCCGCTAATCCTTCTCGTGATGTGGATTACGCGATATGTTGCGCCGCAGGTTGCAGTGTTGTTCGGATTTCGAAAAGTTCGGGCGAAGATTGTCTTGCCCGGGCAAGAACTGGTACCGAAAGCCCGAGAAGTTCGCAACGTGTTGTAGTTCGATTCTTTGAAATTCGCTTGACGGTCATTCCGTCGACTGCAACCGTGGGTCAACCGCGATGCGTTGCCCATATATCCACCAGATGTGTGAGTGGTGCAAATCTCCCCATTTGGCATATCCCTCCTCAGGAGATGAAATGAATTCATTCTCTGTCAAACTCTCCTGCATTGCTTTCCTAATTTCGAAACGAAATCTGACGATCGGCTTCGTTGTAACCGGCCTCGCAGCCGGCACCCTGTTTGCGGCCCATCCCACGGCTTCCGAGCCAGCTCAAACGACCAATTCTGCCTCATCCTTATCGACCACAAACGCTTCACCCTGGTGGAAACATGCCTTGGTGTACGAAATCTACCCACGCAGTTTTCAAGACACAAACGGCGACGGCATTGGAGATATCAATGGAATCATTCAACGCCTTGGCTACTTGCAGAGTTAATGCCATCTGGTTGACTCACACACACGCGACAGCCCTCCTTGCCGACCAGGGTGCGGAGAAGAATGTCGATCTGAATCATGTGACCCTCCCGCCATTCGCTGTCTTTATCGGAACGGTGCAATAGGGTCATGTGGCGAATCGCCAATGGGCGCGCGCGCAATGAAAGCGGCGCAGCCCGTCGTAAAGATAGCTGCACCGTGGGAGTCCTGCAAACCCGAGAGAATCGAAAAGAATCTCAGAAACCCATGGAATCGTCTGCCGATGGACCGTATGTAGCTGGAAGTGGAACATCATTCAACCGCAAATACACTCCCAGCTGTGCACGATGATGGACCAGATGGTTCAGGAA
>DASXFN010000089.1:0-41881 GCA_036489565.1 Terriglobales bacterium | reverse complement strand
AGGATCATTCGCACGAAAAACAGAGTTGCGCGGCTGGCCTAAAGTCATTTTCTTTTTGTCAGCGGGGCTGCTCTGTACTCCGTTGGTGTGGCTGATATTCTTCGGGCTGGCGAGCTTCTATCTGATGGTGCCTGTGCTGCTGGTCCTTTTGATCGCCGTGGTGAGAGCGATAAAAGTCTTGCCGCCAGGCCATCCGGAAAGCATCAAGACGCTAGCGAATGCATTCTGATAAGCGTGACAGTCTCTTATGAGGGAATCGCAATTTTAGGATGGGTAAGGGCCCGAGAGCGTCTTGCGAAGCGTGAAAATTCTCTAAAATCCGTTAGACAGACCGCGAGGGCCGCCAGCAATATGCCCGCAAGGACGTCAACTACATAATGCCACTGCAACAGGATAATGGCTACGACCAAGAGCACGTCGTAGGCGGCCAGTACGGCGATGAGTCTTCTCCAAGGTCGAAGGAACCAGAGGAGGATAAGGGGTTGCGCAATGTGCATGCAGGGGAACGCTATAAAGTAGTCGGTGGAGATCTTGCCAGCCGGTTGATGCGTCCAAAGGAGTTGTGACTTTTGTAAAAGCGCTTGTTGTATGGAAAAAGCTTTGAGCGTTCTCGGGAATCCAGAGAAATGCCCAAGTAATAAATATGGCGGACCTTGACTCGGCCAAAAATAAAAAATCACGAGCGCCACATAATAGGCGATCAATAAAGTCCCTACAAACTGCAATCCTCTGCGTTTTCCGTAAAACCACCCGAGAAGGATGATCCCCGCGCCCAACTGAGAGAACATTGCGAAATAAATAAATTCCAAAAAATAGAAAAATGAAATCGGAAGATGTTGCAGCGCTATTTTCGAGAGATTCGAGACGCTTGATCCATGCAGCAGCCATTTGTCCATTGAGTCAAATAAGGGGTCGGCCAAGCCGTAAAAACGAAATGAGAGGATGGCGTCATTGTAAGCAAATACAATCAGGAATCCGGCAAACAAATACAGGGCGGGCAATAGTACGGAACCCGCAATCTTTCTGCGCTCCTGCGGTTTCAATTGTCCATATAATTCCAGGAGCGCTACCACGTCAATTGTCAAAACAACTCCCTTGAATAGGGAAGACACGTACCAGAGAGAAATAAAAAATAGCAACCACATGCAGATTCGTAGTTTCTGCCGCTTCAGGCGTTCCACAAATGAACTCAGGATTGTTCGTGAGTGACCAGCAAGAAGAAAAAAAAGGATTGCCGCGAAAATGGATTGGGTTGCCAATACGAGCCAGTAAACGCTGACCAGAGCCATCCAGTCGAAACGGAGCGGTAGACGTAACGACTTGAATAGTGGGAAAAGAGCAAGGGCCAGAAATATACCCGCCCAGTAATGCAAGGTGCGAAAGCTAAAATGAAACTTAATCGACATCTTTGTTACCCGACCTAGCGGTGTAGCACAGTGGTATTCATTCTCGCTCGATGATCAATTGCTATAAACATTGCAGCAAAACACATCGCGTTTACTATATCTTTAACTGGCTGTTCTAGATTGCATTTCTCGAAATCATGCGCGTAGGTGCAAAATTAGCGTTATTGTTGCTTGCTCTTGCATGCGCCGGAAGCGTTTGGTTTTATGCGAGGTTCATATTAGTGCCTCATCAGCTGGCAACAGCGATTGAATACGATATTCCCCGAGGCAATCTCTCGGATTTATATCCCAGATGGCTGGGCGCCAAGGAGCTATTGCTCCATAAGCGGGACCCTTACAGCAGGGAAGTTACTCGGGAGATTCAAACCGGTTACTACGGAAGGCCCTTGGATCCGGCAAGGCCGCACGATCCAGAAGATCAACAGGGTTTTGCCTATCCGCTTTATGTGGTCTTTTTACTCGCGCCAATAATCACGTTGCCGTTCTCCACTGTTCAAACTGGTTTTCATTGGCTCCTCATCATTGTCTCGGCAGGGACACTCTTGGTGTGGTTCAAAGCATTGCGGTGGCGGGCGGGCCTGCTAACAATCGTCGTTGCGGAAATAATTATTTTTGGAAGCTTTCCGGTGGTGCAAGGTGTCACATTGCGTCAACTCAGCCTGCTGGTTGCTGGTTTTCTGGCGCTGGGATTTCTCGCGCTGGTACAGCGGAAATTCGTGCTTGCGGGAGTGATACTGGCTATTGCCACGGTCAAACCTCAGCTGGTCATTCTATTCGTTTCCTGGCTTGCGCTATGGGCGGTGAGCAGATGGCATAGACGAAAGAATGTTGTGCTGAGTTTTGTGATTGGCACGGCGCTGCTTTTTGCCTCCGCAGAATGGGTTCTCCACGGCTGGATTGGGAAGTTCTATTACGCAATCCTCGCCTATTGGCAATATACCCACGCAATGACTCCTTCTGACGTGCTGTTCGGTCCAGTGGTGGGAAAGTTAGTCAATATTCTCCTGATACTAGCGGCAGGAGCAGTTTGCTGGAACATGCGCGGCAAGGAAGAAACGAGCATTGAGTTTTCTTTTGTGTCGTGTTTTGTGTTGGCGGC
Source organism: Terriglobales bacterium (assembly GCA_036489565.1). GTDB lineage: Bacteria > Acidobacteriota > Terriglobia > Terriglobales > Acidobacteriaceae > JAICKN01. Next base: position 39,376 of record DASXFN010000089.1, on the reverse strand, counting down.
AACCGTCGCGATCATGCCAATCTTTGCGCCTTACAATCAAGTTCTGTTATTTCCCGGCTTTTTGTTCGTGGTTCAACATAGAGAAGGGCTGTCTCCAAGTAGGTATTGGCAAAAAGTTCTTTTGTGCCTCGCGATATTGCTGATTGTTTGGCAGTGGATCGCTTGTGTCGCTCTCACTGCGGTTTATTCTTTCGTCCCCAAGAACATCGTCGAGAGCATGTGGCGAGTTCCTTTTTACGTTAGCTTCCCTCTGCCGATCATCGTAATGTGCTTGTTATATGTTTGCGCTGCTTCAAAATCAGCGAAGGCATTAAAAGCTGCCTGAGTATTTGGATTAATTTTCCATCCGCCGGATGCGCGCTATAGGTGCTGAACACTTGAAATCTGGAAAGTTCAAATCCGCCTCGAATTGCGCCTCAGAACTAGGATGGTTGGATAACCTTCCCGCCCTTTCTTGCCAGCATTAGCAACGAGCCGCCCGCAATCAGGTAGAGGATGATGGCCAGCGGAATCAAAGCGCGCATTCCCGTGATCAAGGAAAGGTTCTCCAGAAGTCCGCCCACAACCGCGCCCAATACATTTGCTCCCAGAGCAGCGCTTGGAGAGACTGCGGTGCGGAATTCGGCGGAAAAGAGCAGGCCGGCAAAGAAAACCGGCACCGAGAAGGCCGCCGCGAGTATAGCGCCAGCCATTGCAGGCGAGTAGGGCAGCCAATGCAACGGAATGAAATAGGCTACCGTCAATCCCGCGACAATGGCACACAAGAGCAAACTTCTGGGAATGGAAAAATGGCTATATTCCACCACCAGATTCGAGAGCAAAATGGCGGCCAGCATGGCGGAAATAACAATGCCATTTACCTGCCACGTGGTGCCGTAATAGAGCGCCAGACGGCTGATGACCTGTGCCTCCAGAAGAAGGAATCCAGCGCCCATGCTGAAATAAAACAAGGAAGGTGGCGCATGCCGGGCTTTGGGGATTTGAAAATACATGAGAAGAGAGACGATCAAAACCAGAGCACCCAGCGAGATGTAGGCGCGCGGAAGCCATCGGCCTTCCTGGTAAAGATACGGCCAGTCGTCGGTTGTAATGGGCACTTGCGCGGGGAATGCTTGTGCGTTGTCGTTCACAAAGCGGGCAAGGTCAGGGTCGGAAGCTAAAGCGTGTTCGACGCGGGCTGACGGCGATATGGCAAAGCAGGTCGCGGCAGCGGAATAGCTGGAGTTCGCGATAAAGATGACAGGCGGCTTCGCGAACGTCTGCTCAAGCATTCGTGCGATGCGTGCGCCCATCCACGGTCGGTCTACCTGGAACTTTATGAACAGCACTCCGTTCGGGGCGAGGTGTGCACGGGCTTCGCGAAATGATTCTTCTGTGTACACGAAATTGTCAATTCGCATGTTGGAGTAGTCGGAAAGCTGGGTGTGCGAATCGAGCAGCCCGAACAAGATCAAATCGTATTGTTTAGTGGTGCGCCGCAGGAATGCTCGCGCATCCGTCAGATGAATGGATACACGAGGTGAAGCATAGGGCTGTTCGGGATGTTCGCGCTTGCCCAGGGCGAGAATGGCGGGGTCAATCTCGACGGCGTCTACGCTACGGCTGTTGTTGCGCAGCGCTCCGGCCACATCATTTCCCGCGCCTGAACCTACAATCAGCACTCGTGGCGCAGGAGTGGCGAAACGGAAAGCCATGTTATAGGGATTGTCTTGCGGAGCTTCTTTCAGCAGTCCCGGATGCTTACTTAGAAACTCAGGCGAAAGATTCACTATGGATTGGTAGCCAGTGTGATTTACCTGAATCTGCGCGTAAAACAATTGTCCGTCGCTTGTGTTTGTGCGAGCAAATTCTATTTGCTGGTAGGGCGTCCACATGGTGTAGCGGTTGCGATTAGCGGGCGCGTAGAGCAGTAGGAACATTGGGACGAGCGAAGCCAAAATGATCTTCTTGTCCCGCGAATTGGTTTGCAAGAATGCAAACCCCACCAGAACGATACCCAGCCAAACCCATGGTGGAAGCATTAGGCGGCTGACGCCGAGAAAGCACAAGATTCCTAGCAAACTCGCCGCAAGATTCCAGGAGTATCCCATCAAGGTCCGCGGCGCGCAGTTCAGTTGACGGCTGACAATTTGTCCCAGCGGAATGAAAATCCAAATCAGCATTAGCAGCAGCAGAGAAGTGAGAATTGCGGCGGTGGAGAAGTGCGCCCAGCTCCAATGGCTCGCGCCACGCCAAATTTGAACGTCCGCTCCTCCGCCCAGGTTTTCAGAGAGGCTTTCCAAAACTCGGCCATGATAAAAGGGAAAATGAATGACCACCAGCAATCCAAACAAGGCGGTTATCGCGGGCTTCCAGCGGACGGATTTGCTCGCGAGCGCGCAGCCCATGCCGAAGCCGACGAAACAAAGTAGGAGCGCCAGGTTCTTGAAATACGCAAATACGCGGACTTCTACAGCTATCCAGCGAATGAATGCCAATTCCGCGAACAGCGTGAGGAAGCTGGCAAGAAAGAGATCAGAAACGCTCCACAATTGGCCATTGGCAAGGCCGCCCGCAAGAAATCCTCGGCCACGGCGCTCCGCCGCTCCCAAAACGATTCTCCCTATAAGCAGGATTACGACGGAGATGAAAAATGTCACTATTTGGTATGTCATGCGTGAGAGAACTGGTTTAGTCGCATGTCAGCATATCAAACGGCAAAGCCTGCGCAATGAACCTTTGTTACGCGTACCAGTCCGCTCGGGTAAGCGGCAAGTTTGAAGCCCCGCTTTGCGATTTCACAAGGAGAGTCTGGTAGAGATTGAGGCGGTCAGTTTCGAAATAATATGCCGAGCCAGCCATGTGCAAACGCCAAATGCGGTATGTGGCTTCGTCCACAATGCGCAGCGCCTCGCGCGAATGCTCGGCCATGCGGCGCACCCAATGGTGAAGCGTAAGAGCGTAATGTTCGCGTAAGTTCTCCACATCGCGCACTTCAAAGCCCGCGCTTTCGGCGGCGCGAGTCATTCTTCCGATGGGCACAAGTTCGCCGTCGGGGAAAACGTAAAGGTCCGCGAAGGTTGGTCCTTCCTGCTTAGAATAGTTTTTTGGAATGCCGATGCCATGGTTGAAAAACGCGCCTTTCGGGCGTAGCAGGCGGTAGGCGCACCGAAAGTATTCTTCCAGGTTGCGCTCACCAACGTGCTCCACCATTCCTACACTCGATATTTTGTCGAATGATTCAGGCTCGTGGATTTCCCGATAATCTATGAGTTTGACCTCGCAACGGTCTGACAAGTTTTCTTGCTGAATGTGTTCATTTGCCAGCGCAAATTGCTGCTCGCTTAGCGTGATGCCCAGCGCCTTAACACCATAGTGCCTCGCCGCATGAAGGATTAGTCCTCCCCATCCACATCCGATGTCGAGAAGCCGCTCACCGGGCTTAAGGCGGAGTTTGCGGCAAATGTAGTCGAGTTTTTGGATTTGTGCGGTTGCGAGATCGTCGTGGGCATCCTTGAAATAGGCGCAGGAATAAACCATATTTGGATCGAGCCACAAGCGATAAAAGTCATTAGAAACGTCGTAGTGGTATTGAATTGACTGGCGATCGCGCCTTTTTGTGTGCGCTCTGCCGTGCAATGTTGCGGCATGGAGCGGGCTCTGGCGGCTAGGGCTGTAGGGAAGCATGAGAAGCAGAGCTCCAAGTTGGAGTTTGCGCGCACCGCTTAGATTGGAGAGATAGTCAGCAAGCGGAAAGATGCTTTCAATGTCACCGTCAATATCAAAATCACCGCAAATGTACGCTTCGGCGAGGGCCAGTTGGCTGGCAGAGGTAAAGGTGGTACGAACGGCGCCGGGAGAATTAATCTTCCACGTGAAGCGACGGAACTGATTTGCTTCAGGCTGCCATCGCGTGCCGTCCCAAAGTTCAAGTTCAAAGTTGCGAGGATGGTAATCGGATAGGAGTTCTCGCAGGAACTTCAAAGTCTGTAGCGCAATCACTGCTTTTGCAGCACGCACGGCCATTGCAGAATTCGAACTTCATCATCCGCCGTTTTCGATTACGACGGAAAAATTTGTCCCCTCCCACTTTTGAACTTCCTGCCAAAAAAAGGTGAAGACGATTTGATCGCCCGGCTTCAACCCATCGGCAGGGACATCTGTTGTGTAGATGCCTAAATCGCTGTTGAGGCTGGATGCATCGTGGGTCGTTTTCCAATTGTCAAAGCTCCAATGCACCTGACTGGGCGACAGCGCCACAATGCGCAATTTCTTGCCTTTTGGCATGGACCGGCACTTATTGTTAAAGCTCCAGAGGAAGTACTCGGCAACCTGTTTTTTCACCTGATAGCGTTGGACAGTTTGCGGCGGCTGGTCGAAAATCTTGCCATCGTGAAGCGAGCGCCGGAGCTTGATGTACTCAGAATGCGCCCAGACAAGGGGACATGCTGATCCGGTAGGCTTTCCGGCAAAGAGTTCGAATGCAGGAATGTCCGCCGCGTCCCAGGCTTGTTCGGGAATCAATCGGCTGTCTGCGGTGGAGAACTCCATGACTCGCAGCAACTCCTCAGCTTTTTCCGGATGCCCAGCGGCCAGCTCGTAGTGCGCGCGCTCTCCGGCCAGCAGAGGCCATGCGCGTCCAATACCCGTGCCATCGAATGGCGATCCATCGGCGTGTTCGCCATAGCCATCGTCGTTGTATCTGTACCAGCAAGGGCCTTGGGGAAGTTGGGTGCGCAGGAGAGAATCAATCACTTTAACGGTGTTGAGGATGCGGGGATCGTCGGGAGCGCGCAGGCCAAAGCGTACCAGCGCCAGCGCATCGGGGCTGATGAGGTGCGTTGCAGGCTGCTCACTCTGTCCCGGCGGCCGATTCTTGATGGGCACAAAGCCTTCCAGCGGCGAAGAAGCGCCGTCACTATCAGGAGGCGCGATGCGGACATAATAGCCATCCACGTTTAGTTGACGCGCAAGATCGCTGGCGGTGGCATAAGTCCATCGCTCAATATTGTCATTCCAGCAGTCAGCGATTTCGCGCAGGAACCTGGCAATTGCTTTTTCACCCACCAGGTCAGCGATGTCCGCGCCGGCAAGCAACGCGGAGACTTCCACGGCAAGCGTAAAGGGAGAATATCCCGCGTCTTCCTCCCAGCGGTCTTGCTGCGTCACGGGGCCATTCTTCACTAAAAATCCGGCAGCGCTCTTTACCAGCGGCCACCAGCGTTTCAAATCCCCCAGAGCGCTGCTGGCGCTGCGACGCAGAGCGTCCACAAGCAGGATAGGGAACGCCGCCTCATCCATCTGAAGGCCTTGCCAGTAAGGGCGTCCATCAAGCCACATATTCTGCGCCCAGTGGCCGTCCACCTCCTGCGTGGATTCCAGATAGTGAAGCACGCGCACGGCATCTGATTGTGCCCCAGCGGCGAGAAATCCGAATGCGGTCTCCACAAGATCGCGCGGCCAGATGAGATGGTAGCCGCCCAGGTCCTCGTCTCCTTTGTTAAAGCCCCAGGGAATAGAAAGACTGGCAATCACGCCGCCCAGGAAATCTTTGGACTCATGAGCGCGCAACACGGCAACGCTCGTGCGATATAAATCGCGCTCGCGCGGCGGCTGATCAAGCTTCATCAAGCCGTCCTGCCAGTGCTTCCAATGACGAACGTATTGCGCACGAAGGTCCTGGTAAGGCTCGAAAAGGCTGGAACGCACTTGCTGGCCGGCTTCTGACCAGATTCCGCCAAAGCCAAGGGCCAAAACAAATTCACCACCGCACTGTTGAAGATCAATTTCGCCGGTGAGCGCGATGTTTCCATTTTCGGCGCGAGAGTACGTCTTTGTGAGTCGGGAGTTTTGCGAGAGGTCCTGCCAGCTATCCGAGGAGCCGACAAATCCCACCGAACGATTGAGCCAGGGCGCGGAGCAGCCGAGCGCGAGCGAACACTCATTGCGCTGTGCAAAAAGCAGTGGAATCCCTTTATAGTCGCTCACCCATCCGGTGTTGCCGCTGCCAAAATTCGCCAGGTGGGGCGCGAGAAGAGCATACAAATGGTAGTCGGTAAGTTTTCCCTGTAAGGGGACAAAACGGATTTTCTGCAAAACCACGTTTCGATAAGGGTCGGCGAAAATTTCCTTCTCAATCCGGTATCGTCCCGCCGTCTCGGTATTTTTTAATTCATAAACTGGGACGCCTGGCTCAATCGGTAAATTCTCAAACGTGCAGTGGCGTTTTTCTTCCGAGAAATAAGAAACACCGTCGGTGACAATGAGCCCCAGGTCACGCGTGCATGCCTGGTCCACGCGCGGAAAATAAACTTCGTTCAGAATGCCGTGGCTCAAGGTGAACCAGACGCGGCTGTGAAGATTCAGCGCCGTTCCAATTCCTGATTTGGCGGCGGAAGTCCAGCGCGGTTCAATGCCCGGCCATCCCGGCGCAAATTGCTCATTTTCGATCACAATGTTTTCCTTAAAACTTGAGCTTGGACAGTGTGCCAGAGCAGCAACAGTGATGGCTACCCTGAAATCGCCGAATTTTAGGGTGCCAAAGTTGTGAGGTTTAATTTTCCAAGGTAAAGTGCCATGCCGACCACGGCGTCTACTCTCATCGCGTGCAGTTGTTCAATCTCTTCATTGGAAGAAATCCCCCCGGCAGCGATAAGTTGCTTTGAGGTTGCAACACGAAGTTCGCGAACGATATCCATCGGGATTCCCTTCATCAGGCCTTCATGGTCGATGTGGGTATACAGGAACGCTGCGCAGTAGGAATCCAGTTCGTGAATCATCTGCAGAGGGGTGATTGGAGCAAGCTCACGCCAGCCGCGGATGGCGATTTTTCCTCCTTTGGCGTCAATGCCGAATACCAGGCTTTCGGCTCCTACCGCGGAAAAAATCTCTTCGGCGAATGCATGGTTGATTAGGCCCTCCTTAATCAAGCTCGACCCAAGAATTACGCGACGGGCGCCAAGGTTGAGGATCGCGCGCGCCGTTTCAATCGAACGAATGCCGCCGCCAACCTGGCAGGGCAGGCGGTCGAGGAAAGTCTTCAGCAAGGCGCGATTATCGCCAGTTCCGATGGCCGCGTCGAGGTCAATCAACTGTACGAGAGGGAAGTTGGCGAAGCGTTCGATCCATTCCTCGAAATTGTCGAACTCGAGTTTCTTTTTGCGCCCCTGTTCGAGCTGAACGATCTTTCCGCCCATCAGGTCAATCGAAGGAATTAGCAAGGGAACCTCACGGCGATTTGTTCTGTCTGCAGTTGTTGTTTGAGATCGGAAAAAGAACTCAGCCCAAAGTGAAAGATGGAAGCAGCCAGAGCGGCATCGGCTCGGCCGGAACGAAATACTTCGACAAAATCTTTTGCGCCTCCGGCGCCACCCGACGCAATCACGGGAATTTGTACCGCTTGCGAGACGGCACACGTCAGCTCGCAATCAAAGCCGATGCCGGTGCCGTCACGGTCCATGGAGGTCAGCAGGATTTCTCCCGCGCCTCGGTATTCCGCCTCCTTGGCCCAGGCGATTGCATCCTTGCCGGTCGGTTTGCGCCCGCCATGAACGAATGCCTCAAAGCCGCTGTTCACGCGTTTGGCATCAATGGCCACGATTACTGCTTGCGACCCAAAACGCCTTCCGATTTGCGTAATGATTCCGGGATCGGCGATCGCCGCCGAATTAATGCTGATCTTGTCCGCTCCCGCATCGAATATCGCACTGGCATCGTCCAATGTACGAACTCCGCCGCCGACGGTAAAGGGGACAAATATTTCGCGAGCGGTGCGGCGCACAGTCTCAAGCAACGTGGCACGCTTCTCATGCGTTGCGGTGATATCGAGAAGAACAATTTCGTCCGCGCCTGCTTCGCTGTGGGCGAACGCCAGTTGTGCGGGGTCTCCGGCGTCGCGCAGGTTCACAAACTGCGTGCCTTTGACGACGCGCCCGGCGTCCACATCGAGGCAAGCGATAATGCGTTTGGTAAGCATGAAATATTCAAAGGGAACAGAAATTCTCTAAAAGCTTTAGCCCTACATCACCGGATTTTTCCGGATGAAACTGCACCCCGAAAAGGTGGCCCTGCTCGACCGCGGCGGAGAACTTTCCCCCGTACTCCGACTCGGCGACTGTTGCCTGCAACAAAGGCACACGATAGGAGTGCGTGAAATACACGAATGAGTCTGAAGGGATGCCCTTCAATAGCCGCGAAGTTCCGCCGCGGATCTCGAGTTGGTTCCAGCCTACATGCGGGGCTTTCACGCCAGCAGGGAAGTGCACGCACTGGTCGGGCCAGATCCCCAGGCCTTTAATTCCCGGAGCCTCTTCGGAGCAGGCAAGCATCCACTGCATGCCCACGCAGATTCCGAGAAACGGGGTCTTTTGCTGGATTTGTTCCGCAATCGCTTCACGCAATCCGCTCTCGATCAGGGCGGAGGTAGCCGCGAAGTGCCCCACGCCTGGAAGCACAATCTTCTCCGCCTTCGCGACCACTTCGGGATCGGACGTGACGACGGGCGTTTGCCCGATATGCTCAAACGCCTTCTTCACCGAGGCCAGATTTCCAGCACGATAATCAACAATGGCGATCATAAAAGGTTGGCCCTAAATCAGACCCTTCGTGCTGGGAATCAATTTCGCCATGCGTTTGTCGCGCCAGCAAGCCGCGCGCAACGCGCGGGCAAACGCTTTGAATAAGGCTTCGATCTTGTGATGGTTCGAGCGTCCATACAAAACCTTTAGATGTACATTTGCATTCGCCCCACGCGCGAAGCCCTCAAAAAAGTCATACACCAGTTCCGACTGCAGATCGCCTACCAGTCGGACTTTTACGGTTGTGTCAATCACGGCGGCAGTGCGTCCCGAGAAATCAACCGCGGCCAATGCTAGCGTCTCATCCATCGGCATTAGAAAATATCCCGCGCGCAGAATGCCTTTCTTGTCGCCTAGCGCTTTGGCGAATGCTTGCCCTAATGCAATACCCACGTCTTCGACGGTATGGTGCTGATCCACATCCAGGTCGCCCGTGGATTTAAGCTGCAAATCAAATCCGCCATGATGGGCAAACAACTCCAGCATGTGGTCAAAGAAACGTATGCCGGTGGAGATTTTGTACTTGCCGTGTCCATCGACGGCCAGCGCGAGGCGGATTTGGGTCTCTTTGGTGTCTCGTTGCAATATGGCTTTTCTCACAGGCTTGCCTTCTCTCGGACGCCGAGTTGTTCAAAGACCGCATGCAGACCGGCGAACAGCTGTTCATTCTGCGCCGCCGTTCCCACCGTGATGCGGACGCAATCTTTGCAGCCGGGATCGGCGGAGCGGTCGCGAACCAAAATCCCCAGTTCCCGCATCAGGCGGATGAAGTCCGCATTCTTTTCGCCGAGATACATCAGCACAAAATTCGCCCTGCTCGGCCAGTAGCGTACTCCCCAGGATTGCAGTTCCGCTTCGAGCTTTTCACGTCCGCGAATTGTTTCTTCGACGTAAGCGCGAACATAATCCTGATCGGCAAGCGCCTCGGGCAGGCATTGCAGCGCGGCTTCATTCAGATTGTAGGGTGAACTCACGCGCCGCACCCATTGCATCTGGGCGGCGTTGCCCATCAGCACGCCAATGCGGAGGCCGGCCAGACCGTAGGCTTTGGAAAACGTCCGCGAAACAAAAATGTTCGGAACGTCGCGCCACTGCGGAACCAGGCTCTCGCCGCAAAATTCAAAATAAGCTTCATCCACCAGCAAGGCCGCCTGCGACGCCGCCTGCGCTATGCGAATCAGTTCCAGCGGAGAGACCAGCGTCCCTGTCGGGTTGTTGGGGTTGGCGACCGCGATCAACCTTGTGCGCTGGTTGATTCTGGCCAGCACAGTTTCCGTTGGGAAACTGAAATTTTCACCGGCTGGAATCGCAACAACTTTTGCGCCCGTTGCTCCCGCGTAAATTTCGTACATGGAGAATGTTGGCACGACAATAATGGCCTCATCTCCAGGCTCGAGATAAGTTTCGCAGACGAGATGAATTGCCTCATCCGTGCCATTGGTGAGGAGAATTTCTTCGTGCTCAATGCCGAGATGTTTAGCGGCAATTTTCTCGGCTGGATCGCGATCGGGATAGCGGGCAAGCTGGTCGGCGGTGATTTCGCGCAGCTTTTGCAGCACGCGTGGCGAACAGCCGACCGTGTTCTCGTTGAAATCAAGCCGTAATCCCTCGCGATTGCCCAGGGGCGGGTGGTATTCCTTCAAGCTGTGCACGGCGCCACGCGGATTAAGCATTGCCGCACCTCACGCGAATAGATTCGGCATGGGCGTTGAGGCCTTCGGTCTCTGCGAGAAACTCAACTGCGGACGCGATGCCGCGCAATCCTTTTTTAGAAAGCTCCTGCATGGTGATGATTTTTACAAAGTCCATTACGCTAAGGCCACCACGAAAACGTGCAACGCCAGCAGTGGGAAGTACGTGGTTGGGGCCGGAGGCGTAATCTCCGCCAGCCTGCGGCGAGAAATCGCCAACGAAAATTGAGCCCGCATTCCGAACGCGCGAGACGTCTGATTTCGCAACGCTGATATGTTCCGGCGCGATTTTGTTCGCCCATTCCATCGCCTCAGTACGAGACGACGCGATCAAAATTACTCCGCTAGTCGCCAATGATTGTTTGGCCAGGTCATTGTCCTGCGCAAGATCTTCCACGGATTTCGAGACCGCTTCCGCCAGCTTTGCCGATGTCGTGATGAAAATTGAAATCGCGTCGGGATCATGTTCCGCCTGCGCGACAAGGTCGGAAGCAATGTACGCAGGTTTGCCGCTGTGGCTTACGACCACAACTTCCGTGGGTCCAGCGAGCATATCAATCGCACGATCGAACGATACCAATTTCTTGGCGGCGGTCACGTAAACATTACCGGGGCCAACAATTTTATCCACGCGAGGAACGCTTTTCGTTCCATATGCCAGGGCTGCAACGGCCTGCGCCCCGCCAATTTGGTAGAACTCACAAATGCCCAGCATTGCGGCTGCGGCGAGAACTTCTTTTGGTGGACGCGGAGAGACCACGCGAATATTTTTTACACCTGCAACCTGCGCGGGAATCACTGTCATCAGCAGAGTTGAAACCAAAGGGTGACGCCCGCCCGGGATATAGCAACCCACGGAATCCAGCGGACGAACTAACTGGCCCAGGGTAATTCCGTTGTAGGACTTCTTCCACTCTTTGGGCTTTTGGAGTTCGCAGAACCGGCGAATATTAGCGCTGGCGAGTTTCAACGAAGACCGGAATTTCGGAGATGACGCTTTCCACGCGGCCCGGAGTTCGCCTTCCCGCACTTGCAGAGAATCTTTCTCTCCCAGCCCATCCCATTGCCGGGAATATTCCCGCACGGCAGCTTCTCCACGGGCGCGCACGTCGTCAATAATGCGCTGTACTTTAGGCTCGACTTCATCAAAGCGCGCGCTGCGGACGGCGAGCTTTTCCACTTGCTCTGCCGCAGCTTTGCCTGAGAGCGTCCGCATTACATCACCACCTTGTTCAGCGGATACTCCACAATGCCCTGAGCTTTAGCTTCCTTAAGGCGGGGAATCACGTTCCATGCGGTCGCTTCCTCGATCACCGTATTCACGGCAAGCCAATTGGGATCGCTCAAGGTGGAAATTGTGGGACCTTTTAAGGAAGGAAGCACGGCAAGCACGGCATCGAGGTCTTCTTTGCGGACGTTCAACATAAGGCCGACGCGCTCCTTGGCCTCCATGGCGCCGCGCAGCATTATGGCCAGATTTTCAATCTTGCGGCGCTTGGCTGCATCCTGCCATGAAGTTTTGTTGGCAATGACCTGCGTGTTCGATTCCAGCAGAGTGTCAATAATTCGCAGGTGATTGGCGCGGAGCGAGCTGCCGGTCTCGGTGATTTCCACAATGGCATCGGCTAGCGTCGGCGGCTTGATCTCGGTGGCTCCCCAGGAGAATTCGACTTTTACATCCACATTGCGGTCACGGAAATAATTCTTGGTTACGCTCACCAGTTCTGTGGCAATGATGCATCCGCCCAGGTCTTCGGCTTTTTGATACGAAGAATCTTCCGGGACAGCCAGCACCCAGCGTACTTTATTGCGGCTTTGCTTGGCGTAAATAAGATCGGCCACGGTTTGCACTTCCAGGCCGCTTTCGATCACCCAGTCTTGCCCGGTCAACCCGCAATCCAGTGCGCCGTGTTCCACGTAGCGTGCCATCTCTTGCGCGCGGATCAACATGCATTCGATTTCCGGATCGCCGGTGGATGCGAAATAAGAGCGCGAACTGGTGTGGATTTTCAATCCAGCATTTGCGAAGAGAGCGAGTGTCGCCTCCTGCAAGCTGCCTTTGGGAATGCCGACGCGGAGCTTCATCGCGCAGCCTCCTGCACGGCGGGCGTAGCCTGAACCGTAATGTTCTTGGTGAAACAAGACCGCGTTCCTTCGTGGCAGACCAGGCCATCGCCTTCCACATACACCTTGAAGAGCAGGGCATCGTTGTCGCAATCGGTAGAAGCAGAGAGCACTTTGAGCCGGTTGCCGGAGGTTTCGCCCTTCGTCCAAAGCTTGTTGCGGGTGCGGCTGAAGAACGTCACATAGCCGGTGCTCAGAGTCTTGGCATACGACTCGGCATTCATAAAGCCAAGCATGAGGATTTCGCCGTTGTCAGCGTCCTGCACCATGGCGGGGGTCAGGCCGCCCATTTTCTCGAAATCAATTTTTGGTTCCATTAGCGTTCCTATCTTCCGTCCTTCATTTATTTTTGTCATTCCGAATGGCTTCAGCCATGAGGAATCTGCTTTGAACAGCAGATTCCTCGCTACGCTCGGAATGACAACTTCTTTATACGCAAACAAAAAGCCCGCTGACTGTAGCGTCAGCGGGCCCGAAACTTTGTGTGCTGGTGATGCTCAGCTACACCGCCGCCAACGCGCCGTGCGCGTGATGATGGCGATGATGGTGCCGAGTCAGCATGAAGAAGTAGGTTAATATACGACTCTGCACAGTGTCAATGTGAACCCGAGCGAGACGCCAGAGTTTCGCCCAGAACCTTGAACCGAAGCCAATACCGGGTAGTGGAGACATTGTGCGCAAAATTCCTGTAAAATCATCGCAGCGCCCTGAAGTTAGTATTACTTCATCGCAAAATTCCAAAGCGGATTCAGCCAGAACCGCCTCCCATACATTCTTAGGATCGCTGAAGAAGCGCCCTGATTGTGTGCGGGAGATGAGGAGAGAACATGGCCAAGATCGCAAAAACAGCCGACCGTAAGAAAGTCATGGACACCACCAAGAGCACCGATTGCCCCAAATGCGGCAAGCAGACCCGGATCGTAAAGCGGGTAAAGGATCGCGAGCGTGGCATCCCCGGCGGGATTTTTATCTCGTGCTCAGCCTGTGAGTTTTACGAGAAGCTGTAGAGCCCAAAACGGTTACTAGATCAGCCGCCTGACGCACGGAGTACGCCGCCGAATGCTCCCAATTCTCCACGCCGAAGACCAAAAATGATTTGCAGGCGATCTAGGAGTGACCGCAAGAATGACGGCTTCGCGACTTTGATCGGCGTCGAGGCGGCCTTTTCATATGGCTCCCGTCGAAAAAGTTGAATGCCAATTTCCTGCCATGACAGGAGAACACGACTCAAGTCACGCGCAACCTCAGTTTCCCTTTGCACCACGATTGCGCTGCGAATGCCGTTTTCAAACAGTAATTCCGCACTGGGAAAATCAGTTATGAAGCAGACGGAGCGGTTATCGAAGACGCCCGGTACCTCGTCAGCGCGGGCGATGCCCCGGTCCGCATCCAAAAGAAACGCTGGCGGCGCATTATCGCTAATCTTGATTTGTTCCAACGCGCTGCTCGCTTCATAGAGTGCCGCTAGGATCGGCTCTACTGCGACGGTGGAGACTGGCCGAGACCTTGGTGACGCCTTTGCGTTTAGCGGAAAAGGCAACGCATTGTAAACGGGGACTGGCTGGTAGCCCTTGTGTGCCAACTGGATGCCCCAAAACACACCATCTTCATTGGGTAAATTAACAATGATTGCAGCCGAACCATCTTGCGGTAGCCAGCCTAAATCAATTTTCGTGGAGCGATCTGCCGCGCGTCCGAAAACTCCGTCCATGAACGCGAACAAGACGGGCTTGACCCACCGCGACCATCGCAATTGAGGCGGAGACCAGATGCGAAAAGCTTCGTCTTTATCCATTGCCTTTTTCGTCAATCAGCAACGCTGCGTCCATTGCTGAAAAATCGGTGATTCGGTTTGTGCTTACCCTTGCATAGACTCCCGCCGCGCGTCCCTCGATAGTAAATACACCGATACACGGGCACACCATACCAACATATGAAGGAATCGCAATAGGATCAAAGCGGCTTTGAATTGCCCATTCTTCTGGCCGTTTCTTCACGAGATAACTGAGTTTCTTCCATTCATCCGCACCCATAAATTCACGAATATGAACGGAATCTCCGGTATTTGAAAAGGCCGCCTTTACAACCATGCTCCCATCGTTTAGCCAATCAACGTCGCGCGGATCAAATGAACGAGGTGACAATCTTTTCCAAGCAGTCATTTTATGTTGCGTACGATCAAACACCAACGGCAGCCGTTTGCTTTCGGTCAGAATGGCACTCCCAGGATTGATTACCGGGGTCTTGCCATTGGCGAGCAGCCATTCCCAATCGTACTCGGGGCTCAGTTGCGCCAGCCATTCTGCCTGATAAAATCGAATGATTGCCTCGACATTAACTTGATTCTTGCCTGCGGTAATTCGCGCAAACCCTGATTTCCACTCCAATTGCCCTGGATGATGTATCAAATGGGTCTGAAATCCGCGAGCTTCAAGTTGGGCGGCAAGAAACATCGTTACTTGCTGATCTTCAAGAAATCCAGGCGCAGAGAGCAATGCGACGTGGCCATGTTCACTGTTTGAAAAAATTCTCGAATCAGCCCAGATTCTCGCGGGATCGCCAGCGTGCTTGGCTGTTGAGGATAGGGAAGCCATCAGTTCGGTAAAACGCGATGCTTCGATGTACCCTCCAGGTACATCGCTGTTCACCTCAGATATCCGCCAACCCTCTCTTGTGTAGTGAAAATCGAATCGCAATGTCCGGCTTGCTGAGTTTGAGAAGTTTCTTTGGCCTGCCTTCCGGAACACCTTGCTGATTTGCTTTGGTAGGCCCAGCATTCGATGAATGTCCGGCCTTTCGAAGATCTCTTGCTCCAGCGACATCAGTTCGTCAGCAAGGGTTTCAGCCGATGTGCTTAGCTCTTCCCATGTCTGCCTGCTGATTAGAAGAGGCTGCCGAAACAAAGTCGAGATGTCACCAACCTGTATATCCCATTTGAAATAATCGAGACAAAGCCGCCGTTGAATGCTCTGAAAATCCTGTTCTGGGACCTCTGGTCCAAAGACAAATGGAACACTTGCGGAGTGCAGTGAATCGTCGAAGACGAGCGGTCGACTAAGCAAACTGAGCGTCATTTGTGGGCAGCATGAGTCTCGGTTGGAGAAGAGTTTTTCATTTCGGTCAAAATTTCTCGTGCCACGCTTCCTGGATCTTGCGCTCCCGTGATCGGCCTTCCCACCACAATGTGCGTTGCCCCGGCAGCCATGGCCTGGGCTGGCGTTGCCACCCGCGCCTGATCGCCGACCGCGGCTCCGGCGGGGCGAATTCCCGGCGTGACGATCGCGAAGTTTCCGTCCAGTTCTTTACGCAGCAGGGCAGCCTCCTGGACAGAGGCCACCACTCCCCCGCAACCACTCTCAATCGCCGTCCGCGCCAGCCTTGCGACCTGGTCGGCCACCTTGCCTGTAACTCCCACCGAATTCAGGCCGTCCTGATCCATGCTCGTAAGGACCGTGACAGCCAATACGATGGGATGCCCGCCCGTAGATTGCTTAGCGGCCTCTGCCGCAGCGCTCAGCATCTTGCTTCCGCCCGATCCATGGACCGTAAGCATGTGTACGCCTAAACTCGCGGCCTCGCGTACTGCAGCAGCCACAGTATTCGGTATGTCGTGGAATTTCAGGTCAAGAAAGACTTTACGGCCGGAAGCAACAAGGTCGCGAACCACCTGCGGCCCTTCAGCGGTATAAAGCTGCATTCCGACTTTGTAGATGGAGGCGGAATCGCCCACGGCCGCCACCATTTTCTGGGCGGCGGCCGCGGACGGCACATCCAAGGCCACGATCAACCGCTCT
Organism: Terriglobales bacterium; assembly: GCA_036489565.1. Taxonomy (GTDB): domain Bacteria; phylum Acidobacteriota; class Terriglobia; order Terriglobales; family Acidobacteriaceae; genus JAICKN01. The sequence continues at coordinate 23,212 of DASXFN010000089.1, read as the reverse complement.
CGCGGATCAGTCATGGCTGAAGTGTAGAACGATTGGGCCTAGTAGGCCAAGGGAGCGCGCATTTCGGCCACCACTTGCGGGTGGACTACGTCCAGGCGGACGCGTTGCAGGCCCCGGCTCTTAAACTTCAAGGCCTGTGCCGCGCTGTAAGAAAGGTCAATAATCCTTCCCGGGACCACCGGTCCGCGGTCATTGACGCGGACGATGATCGCCCGGCCATTGCGGATATTTGTGACCTTCACCAGCGTCCCCAGCGGAAGCTTGGGATGGGCGGCGGTCAAGTCATACATGTTATAAGGCTCTCCCGAGGCGGTGTCCCTGCCCTGGAAGTAGCTTCCATACCAGGAGGCTACCCCAACCTGGTACGGCCTTTGATGAACGTTTACCGATACAGTCTTTAAAACCACTTGCTGCGGAACTGGTTTACTTTGGGTTTTAGACCCTGAGCTGATTGGCCCCTGAGCCGCTCCCAAGTTGGCAGCCAAAACAATGGCAGCCACCCCATGAGCTATTCGTACTCGCATTCAGTCACCTCGCATCTCTAAACTGGTCCTCCCCGTACGGTACTTCGTCATTGACAGCAATTAGGCTACCGGGCCAAACGAAGGCATGTCAATGCGAAATAGCCTGTATTAACTTGACGGCTTAGTAATAGATATAAAACGTAACTTACTGTAGATATTGAGTAATCATCCTCATCTTGCTGTAATTAGATGAGTTATGTATTTACTGATGAGTAAATAGCCCAATGGGGTTGAAGGATGAAATAATTACAAGTCTTTTGTTTTCTGTTGCTTGAGCGCCCATGTGGCACTATTTGTGGAAGGCTTTTTGTTTCAGCCAGTTAGCGCAGTTTTCGGGAAGTTTTTCATCCGCCTCTTCCCAATCCTGTCGAGTTTCCGTAGATTTGCGGTGTGAACTCTCCGCCCGTAGTTCTCACCATCGCAGGATTTGATCCGTCCTCCGGAGCCGGAGTGACGGCTGATATTAAGACGATTGCCGCTCATGGTTGCTATGGAGTCTCATGCCTGACCGCGCTTACCGTGCAGTCAACCACCGGGGTTCGGAGGGTGGAACCTGTGGATCCGGCCCTATTGCGAGAGAGCCTGTATGCCCTGGCTGAGGACATGAAAATCAGGGCGGTCCACGTTGGAATGCTGGGCTCAGCAGCAATCGCCCGGGTGGTGGCGGATTTTCTCTCCGAGCAACGTACGGCGCGCATGGTTCTGGACCCGATTCTTAAGTCTTCCTCCGGTGCGGATCTAATAGATGCGGAGGGAGTAAAGGTACTCCGGGATCGATTATTGGCGCTGGCGGAAATCATTACTCCGAACCTCGAAGAGGCTGCCACCCTGACCGGCCTCCCTGTGGAAAATGTGGAGGAAATGCGGGCTGCGGCGGAAAAGTTGCACTTCCTCGGTGCGAAGGCGGTAGTTATTACCGGAGGGCATTTGCAGGAAGCCACCGATGTCCTCAGCATTGCCGCACCCGGCGGGATAGAACAGAAAATCCTGACTTCCGAGCGGTTAAGTTCAAATTCCACGCACGGTACCGGATGTGCTTTTGCGACGGCGATTGCCTGCCAACTTGCATTAGGGAAGAGCTTGCCGGACGCCGTAGCTGTGGCGAAGAGCTACGTTCACAACGCGATTGCCAATGCTTATCCGTTGGGAAAGGGAGTAGGGCCATTAAACCTTGAAGGATTAGGCGGCGGGCGCTCAGGTCAGTGAAGTGAGAGCAGCCGTAGTAGCAACTTCTGCGCTCAGCGGTGGATCGCTTGGCACGGAGATTTCTGCGCTTTCGACGGCAGCGGTAGTCACCGTCGCTACTGCAGCTCTTTTCTGAATGCGGATATCGCCGCGCTCATAAAGGGTATTGAGTGCGGCGACAGGAACTGGATCCAGGCGCTTGCCGGCCAGCGAATGAATGATGCGCAAGGCCTGTTCCACATCATGGGCCTTCTGGTAAGGGCGGTTTGTGGTAAGCGCGTCAAATGTGTCAGCCACCCCAATGATGCGGGGCAGCAGCGGAATGGCTTCGGCTTTCAATCCGTGAGGGTAACCGCGGCCATCCAAAGATTCATGGTGCAACTCAATTCCCGGCAGCATGTCCGCCAGCTGTTTTACGCCCCTGAGGATATGCGCACCCTTGGTGGTGTGCGTCTTCATGATTTCAAATTCTTCAGGGGTCAACGCGCCGGGTTTTTTCAAGATGCGGTCTTCAATGCCGATTTTGCCGACGTCATGCAATTGCGCTGAGATTTGCAGCGTCTCGATGAACGATTCCTCCAGGCCCATCTCCCGGGCGATCATGACCGAATATTTCGTGACGCGGTCGGAGTGGCCTCGGGTGTAAGGGTCCTTTTCGTCAACCGCTCCGGCAAGCATTTGGATGGAGCTCATAAACAGCTCACGGTTCTCAGTCGCGGCCCGTTTCAAGTCAAGAATGAAGTGTTCGAGTTCTTCTGACATGGTATTGAAAGTGGCCGCCAACTCGCCTATTTCACTGCGGCTTTTCAGCTTGACGCGCTGAGAGAAATCGCCGCGCGCGATGGCATGGCTGAAATTCGTCAGCACATCCAGAGGATTGGTAATAAGCCGAGCGGCGACAATGCTGATCAGAATGCTCAGCAGCACAGCTATAAATGCCAACAGCCGCGCCGTGTGCTCCATTTCAAACACTCCGCTATAAGCTTCCGCGCGGGGTTTTTGTACGACCACTGCCCAATCGAGGCTGGAAACCGGGCTGTAGCTCCCCAGCATTTGTATCGTGACGCCGTTGATCGTGGCAGGGAACTCACGGGTGGCCGCGACGAATTGCGTCTTGCTGCCCTGGTCCACGAAGTTGCGGACAAGTTCCAGGTTAGTCATGTCCTGCCCGGTGGCATAGTTTTCGGTGCCGCCCGCAACGAGCCGTCCCTGGCTGTCCACGACGTAAGGCGTAAGTCCGCCGCGGTTGATCTCCTGCAAGCGGCGAATAAGAAATTGCAGGTCTTCCACGGCGCCTACCATTCCCAGAAAATGTCCATCCACCGTGACCGGAGTGCTCACCAGGATCACGGTCTTTTCCGACTTTCCGCTGCCAATGACCAGCGCCTGTCCGGTATAAGAGCGGTTTTCCTGTGCCGCGGCAAAGGCGCGTTCCAACTCACGTTGCAAAAATGCATCCGGAGAAATGCGTCCGGCGGAGATTCCCTTGGCGTCCGTATTCAGCAGAGTGGCGTAAGCCAAATCGCCGGATGAAGAAACAAAGTTTTCCAGTAGCGCGCGCAACTCGGGAGTTTCCACGTGGGCGTCGGTAATATCGCCGCCGCTGGCCACTTGAATAGCGGAGGAAAGATTAGCCAGCATCATCCCCAAAGAGTCCTGGTGCTGAGAAATGTCATCACTCAGCGATCGCGTCACTGTGTTCTGCAAAAGCCGTTCATTCGTGATCAGTCGCTGGCGATTGATGTACTCCACTCGCTCGGAGTAGAAATACATTGGGACGACGCTAATGAGGACAAGAACGCTGAGAATGCTGTACAGAATCGGGATGCGCGATGGTATAAGCGATCTCAAGTGGCAGCTGGATCGTAAAGCCGAATTTAAGCATCGGCCGAGTCGGGGAGTACTCATGATTCTACTGTGTACTGAATTGGTTTGATATCTGTCGAGCCATTACGAAAGTGCAGCCGTGTGGGGTGGTACCAATGTGAGCGGAGAACGAGAAGAACTGCTATTTTCTTGGCAGCCTTCACGAATTGTGAAGTATTATTAATCTGTGCATATCGTTACGCTTAAGCGTCTGAAAGAAGCTACGCAAAAATACGCGGATGCGAGGGGAGAAATCGAGGCTTGGTACACAATTGTTGAGAAAGCTCGCTGGCATAACTTTACCGAAATTCGCGCAATCTTTTCAGATGCTGACAATGTTGATGGCTATGTAATCTTCAATATTAGAAAAAACCGATATCGGCTGGTGACCGTGATCCACTATGCAAAGACGATGAAGGAACTCAAGACTGGCGGTCATGTCTATATCCGGTCCTTCTTAACACACAAGGAATACGACAATAAGGGAAATTGGGACAGGAGGTATGGGAAGAGATGAGCACGCTACTTGCTAATCCGGTCGAAATGATTGCTCACGGCGCTCCACGAACCATTCACAACGATAAGGAGCTTGAGGAATATACCAAGACCTTGTTCTCATTGACTGCCAAAGAGGATCCTTCAACTGACGAGATTGAGGCCATTAACCTTTTGACTCTGCTTATCGAGCACTATGAGAAAGAACATTATTCGATTCCGGCAGCCGATCCTGTTTCAGTTATTCGCCATCTCATAGAACACCAAGGACTCACACAACGGGATTTGATTCCTCAGTTTGGGAATGAAAGTGCCGTCTCAATGTTTATGAATGGACATCGAGAGATCACCGTAGATCAGGTTAAAGCATTGAGCGCCAGATTTAATTTGCCTGCTGATGTTTTTATGCAAAGTGCTTCCGCTCAACGGAAGAAAAAGAGGCTATAGCGCTGTTCTCGATAAGACGCAATCGCTGGCTGACCCTCCCTGCGTTTTTGTTTGTACCATCCATAACGATGGCTGCCCCATCCGGCGCGAGGTTCGCCGGTGGGTGCCACGCACCTAGATTCCACGCACACTCGTCACTGAAAATTCCTTGATGCCATCGTCAGTGGCACTCACGCTTCGAAACCCGCGAAGCGTGGGGCCGATGTGAAATCAGTCCCGTCTATCACTAAGAACCCAGACTAATTTCGCTCTTCGCGCTTCGCGTCATCAACTCGTGGATGGCTTCGCGCGGCGGCTTGCCATCGCGCAGAATTGAGTGCATTTGCTCAGTGATGGGCATTTCGATTCCGTGGGCGCGCGCCAGCCCGACGGCTGCATACGTGGTAAAGATTCCCTCGGCGACCGTCCCGCGCATGTTGGATAAAATCTCCGGCAGCTTGCGTCCCCGTCCGAGTTCCACGCCCACGCTGCGATTTCGGGAAAGTTCTCCCGTGCAGGTCAGGACAAGGTCGCCAAGTCCGGCCAGTCCAGCCATGGTTTGCTCGCGGCCTCCGCAGGCCACCACGAGACGGGTAATTTCCGCCAGCCCTCGCGTGATCAGGGCTGCAATGGAGTTGTGCCCCAGTCCAAGGCCATTGCAAATTCCAGCGGCGATAGCGACGACATTCTTCAGCGCGCCGCCCAGTTCCACTCCGGTCACATCATCGTTGCGGTAGACGCGAAAGCTTGCGTCGCTGAACCTCTGCTGCACGGTCTCGGCAAGCGCGGCGTCCGCCGAGGCGATGGTTATGGCGGTGGGATCGCCCTGCGCCACCTCTTTGGCGAAAGAGGGCCCGCTGAGCGCGCCTACGCGTGGAGCAGGGCCGTTCTCCGCACCGACCACTTCGGCAATCACGGAAGTCATGCGCAGAAGGGAAGACTGTTCCAGTCCTTTCGTAGCACTTACCAGCAGCATTTGCGGTTGCAAATATTTTTTGATCTCCTGGAAAATGGCGCGGCAGTGTTGCGAAGGAACGGCGCACACAACAATTTCCGCTCCCTGAATGCAGTGTTCGTATTCCGTTGTGACGGAGACACTCTTTGGAATAGGGCAGCCGGGTAGGAAAACGTCATTGACCTGGTGCGATGCGATCGCGTCACACACTTCTTTCTCGCGCGCCCACAGCCGCACTTCATGAATGCCTTTGCGCCCCAGCACGATTGCCAGCGCCGTGCCCCATGCTCCAGCGCCAAGGATGGAAATGCGGCTCATCGCGCTCCATGCCCTGCGCGGAAGCGCGGCTCGACGCCTGAGAGCAGCCGTCCCATGTTCCCGCGATGTTGAACAAGAATGAGAACTGCGGCGAGAAGTGCGACCAGCTCGAACTCAGGCGTGCGCGGGCTAAGAGCAAAAATTAAAACCGGCAGCAGCGCGACCGCGACCATGGAAGCCAGAGACACATAACGGAACAAAGCCGCTATGGCGAGAAAGATAGCAACACAAATCACAACTGATTTGGGGGCCAGAAGAATAAAAGATCCTAGCCCGGTCGCTACTCCTTTGCCGCCGCGGAATTTCAGCCAGGCGGGGTAAACGTGGCCGACGACTGCGAATAAAGCTGCCGCGGCCGCCGCAGTAATATTGCCTGGAAACAGGAACCGGGCAAGAAGAACCGCGGCCAGGCCCTTGCTCGCGTCGAACAGCAATGTGATAACTCCCAACGTGAGCGATGTGCGCGAAACGTTGGTCGCGCCAATGTTCCCACTGCCCGTACGGCGTATATCTTCACCGTGAAAAATACGGACCAGCAAATATCCAAAGGGGATAGATCCCAGAAGATAGCCCATGCCCGCCGATAGCAGAATGTGGTCCACGATTTATTCTTGCGGAGTCAATGCGAATTGCCCGATTTTTGTGTAGCGCGAGCCGCCGCGCAATAGTTGGCTTTTGTACAGAAAAAATTCATGGGCTGTCATCGTACCAAACTCCAGCGCCGGCAAGCTGCTCAATTTCTCCTGCAGCTTCGCGAACCGTTGGTTCGGGCTGTCGCCCTTCTGCCATTGAGGAGCGCCGGAGCTTACAGAACTCTTCGCGCTTCTCTGCGATCCCGCCCGCGCTAGAGTCAAGTGCGGGCTATAGGGATGATCTTCGCGAGCGACTCCCACTGTGGCCGTCGCCTCATCTATTTGCTTCGCCAGAGCAGTCAGTTCCGGCTCTGCTTCAATTCCTGCCCAAAATACACGGGGTGCTTTTGACGTGGGGAAGAATCCATATCCGCTAAAATTCAACGTAATGGGGTTCGCGTGGATGGACGAAAATACCTGCTTAATCTTTTCCACGGATTCAACGTCCTTCTCGCCAATGAATTTCAGCGTCACGTGCAGCGACTCAGGACGCACCCAGCGCGCCTCCGGAGCAAAATTCTCCACCCCAGCCACGAACCGTTCCAGGCGCTGGCGAATTTCCGGCGTTAGATCGAGCGCAACAAAGATTCGCATGGGAAGATTTACATCAGCTTCCGTCTTACCATGTCCAGCGCGGTCTGCGATGCAAACCAGCGAATATGCTTGCGGTCGCCGGGGAAAATTTTTCGGACGACTTCCACGCCCGCTTCGCTGGCAAGCGCATGAAAGACCAGCCCAACGGGTTTTTCCGCCGATCCTCCCGTGGGGCCCGCGATTCCGGTGATCCCCATGCCAAACGAGGCGCCACAGCGCCTGCGGATTCCCTCAGCCAGGGCCGCGGCAACTTCCTCGCTTACCGCTCCATGCTTCTCAATCATCTCCGCTGGAACATCGGCGAAACGGATTTTAAGTTCGTTGGAGTAAACTACCGCGCCCCCCAGAAAATAACGCGAACTGCCGCTGATGGAAGTTAGCCTTTCCGCCACCAGCCCCCCGGTACAGGACTCAGCTACGGCCAGCGATACATTGCGCATTTGCAGATAGTAATTAACAATCTGCTCGAGCGATTCGCCGGTGTCGGAAAAGACCAGATCACCGAGCTCATTCTCAATTTCCTCGACCAGTTCATCCACGCGCTGTCGCGCGGCGTCCACACCATCCGCCTGGGTCTTCAAATGAAGCTGTATTTCCCCGGCCCCGGCAAGAATCGTGGTCTGCACGTCGGAGTAGCGTTTGTAAATCGGCGCGACGCGCGCATCGCATTGCGACTCTCCAATGCCGGTAATCTTCAGCACGCGGGTAACAATGAATTGCGTGGGCAGCACGGTGCGAAGCCGTCCCATGCACTGCTCTTCAAAAATCGCTTTCAATTCGTGCGGAGGCCCGGGCAGGAGCAGCAGAATGCGTTCCCGTCCGTCATGCTTGCGAGTAATCCATTGGCCGGGGGCGGTGCCGTTGGAATTGGCCAGGACAATGGCTCCCGCAATGACGTCTGCCTGTTTGTGATTGTTGGCGGTCATCTTCCAACCCCGAGCGGCGGCGCGAACCTCGAATGCGGCCAGCATTTCGGGATCGCGTTGCAACTCAAGCTGCAAGGCGTCGGCGACGCCTTCACGAGTCAGATCATCCTCGGTGGGGCCTAAGCCGCCGCTGAAAACGAGAATGTCGGAACGTGAGAGGGCCAGACGCGTAAGCTCGGCAATCTGCTTTTGATCATCGGCGACAATTGTTTTGCGGCGCACCTCCACGCCTAGCTGGTTCAATTTTTCCGTGAGATACAGCGAATTAGTATCTTGGCGGAAAGGAGTTAGGAGCTCCGAACCTACGACAATGATCTCGGCGTTCACGCCTAGAGTTTATTGCACGCGCGGCGATATCCAAAATCCAAGATCGTTCCAAAATCATGTCATCCGGAACCATGCGCAGCGGTGAGGGATTTATGTCAGCTTGCAATTCCGATGCCGCGTGCGGGAGTGCCCACTCCTGGGGGCATGGGGCGAACTGGCCGTCGTAAGGTCTCTCCGTCTTGGCTACGCTCAACGGTCGGGATGACATGCTTTTATGGCAGGTGCATTATCGTGCTGCGGCTAAAGCAATCCTTCGATGTTCCAAGCCAAACGATGAACGGCGGTTGTCGTGGCCAAAACTGCCGATCGTCCCGGTGCGAACGCCAGCCCAACCAAACCTGATCCGGAAACTTCCAGAGCGGCTTTCCCATCGGGTGTAATCTTCACGATCCCGCGTTGTCCCGCCAGGGAGGCGGCGACATAGAGATTGCCATTTACATCGAATGCCAATCCCTGAGGACGGCCTAATCCGCGGAAGAATGTGGAAACGCTGCCGTGCACGTCAATTTTGTAAACGCAATCGAAGCTGGAAATCGTTGGCCCGGTGACGAAGAGACTCCCGTGCGCGTCAAAGGCCAGGTGATAGGCGGAAACGCTGGCTTCAAGAGTGGCAAAGACGAAAATCTGGCGGTCGCGCGCGATCTTGAAGATCGTGCCACTACGGTCACCCACGTAAAGATTTTCCGCGCGATCGAAGGCAATGCCGGTGGCAATTCCCATTCCTTCCGCGTAAGCGGACATAGTCCCATTCGGCGCAACGCGATAGACCGTTCCGTCATAACGCGAAGAAACATACATAAGCCCTTCGCGGTCGAAGGCAATGGAGGTGGGATTCAGCATCTCGGTGACAAACGGCTTCATCGTGTAGTTCTGGTCAATTTTGTAAATGGAAACTGGCATCTTCTGCCCGCGCGCGCCGGAAACAGTGGTGAAGATGTTGCCTTCCCCGTCCAGCGCAGGATTGGAAACCGGATGCAGATTCTCCGCGATAGTGTTCGCCACGTGAATTTCATGCGAATTGCTGGAATGCCCATTGGTGCGGATGACGACAGAGTCCGATGACGCGGCGTAAGGAACGCGGGCCACGACAAATTCGTCGGAGCTGATGACTACCGAACCTTCCTGGTCGCCGAAGAGCACGGTGGGCCGCTGCAATTCCGCAGGCCGCAGGCTCTTGCCCTGAATGCGAATTTCGCCGCCGGGGAGCGCGGAACTGGGACGGACGGCCTCAATGTGCGGCCCGCCGTTCGTGCTCTTCTTGCCCATGATGCGTTCAGAAATACTCATAGCTGTTTATTGGATGCAGCGAGGCAAGTCATCGTGGCAAAACTCCATAGTGAAATAGGAGTTGCATGATGATTAAAGCGTATAAACCCGCGCCTACGTCGTCAAGCACAATGCCAGTACCTTCAGGAAGCCGCTCCAGTTGCCGCACCGGCGGCGGCTTAAGAATGTCGAATGCGCGAAAAAGCAAAAACGCCGCCAGAAGAGATTTCCAGGTGATTGCCGCGCCAATCAGGGGAATCAGTTGACCCGCGACTTCGTCAATCACTACAAACGACGGGTCTTTCTTTTGCCAGGCTTGGGCGACACGGGTAGCGGCGGGAATTCCCACGAACACCGCGAGAAGGCAAAGCCCAATTGCGGCCCACGGCTGCCAGTGCGGAGCGATCCAGCGGGTGATGCCGATCCAGATAAGAATTGTTGCAGCGGACGCCCAGCTTCCCGGCCCCGGCTTTAATTTTCCAATGTAGAAAAAAGTCGCGGTCAGCGTGGCCCAGCGCGGTGCTGGACGGCTTGAGGCGGGAGTTGTTATGGACGCGCTTTCCACGTTGATCAATCGTTTTCTTCGTGATGCCTGAGGATGGATTCAACCGCTTCCTCATCGCCGTCCGTGACGGGTGACGAGACCACGTATGCTCCGCTTGCCCATTTGCCCAGATCAACGCTTCGGCAGCGCTCGCTGCAAAAAGGGAAGTCGGGGTCCGCTTTTTTAACGCCTTTCTTGCATATCGGACATTGCAACTTTAAAGCGAGTTTGCGAGCCATGAGTTTGCCAGAAATGAGCGGCCTCAAAGAATTTCCGCGACCAGGTCGTAATCGTGGGCCTCGGTCACGCGACAGCGATAGAAATTTCCTTGCTGCGGAGTGATTCCCTCGGGGACATCATTCACGAAAACTTTGCCATCAATCTCAGGAGCGTGCATGGCGGTGCGGCCTTCCAGTAGAAGTTCGCTTTCCTGGGAAACGCCTTCAAGCAGCAGATCGAATTCTTTTCCTACCAAGGACTTCTTTCGACGCTTGCTAATGCCACGTTGAATCTGCATGAGTTTTTTGCGGCGTCTTTCAATTTCAGTCGTGGAAAGTTTTTGTCCTAGCGCATAAGCACCGGCACCTTCCTGATCGGAATAGCCGAATGCGCCCATCCAGTCGAATTCAGCGGCACGGACAAAGTCGCACAACTCCTCGAACTCATCTTTGGTTTCGCCTGGAAATCCGACGATGAAAGATGTCCGCACCGTAACTTCGGGAATTGTCTTGCGGATCTTCTCAATGGAGCGCAGAAAAATGTCCGCGCTGCCGCCCCGCTTCATTCGCTTGAGTGCTGAAGCCGAGGCATGTTGCAAGGGAACATCAATGTAGGAGCAAATTTTTTCGTGGGCGGCGATGGTTTCAAGCAGCTTACCGGTGATCTTATTGGGATAAGCGTAGAGAAAACGCACCCAGTGCAGTTCCTCAATATGGGCAAGCTTTTCCAGCAATAGTGCCAAGCCGTCTTTCAGTCCAAAGTCTTCGCCGTAGCAGGTGGTGTCCTGACCGATCAGGGTGATTTCACGAACGCCGGAATGCGCGAGGCGCTCTGCCTCAGCCACAACAGACTCAAATCTGCGCGAACGGAACTTTCCCCGGAGCTGCGGAATAATGCAGAAGCTGCAAGGATGGTCGCAGCCCTCGGCAATTTTTATGTAAGCCGTGTGTTTGGCCGTAGCCAATATCCGCGGCGTGGCCTCGTCATACAAGTAATTCGGCAGGTCGCCAATGGCCCCGTCCCACGACTCGCGGGAGAAGCGGCCTTGCGCGGCGCGGGCATCGCCTTCCGGGCGGGAGGTCAAAATCGTAAACGGTGAGTTGGACGGCTGGGCGATTGTGTCCATTCCCACTGCCGCAAGTATGCTGTCCAGTTCACCCGTTCCGACGACTGCGTCCACTTCAGGAATATTCTTGCGGATCTCCCCACGAAAGCGCTCCACCAGGCAACCGGCCACCACGAGCTTTTGCGCCCGCCCTGAAGTCTTGTGCTTGGCCATCTCCAGGATCGTGTCCACCGACTCTCTTTGTGCGCTCTCGATGAACGAGCAGGTATTCACCACGATCACGTCGGCGTCCTCCGGTCGAACCACAAGGTCGCCACCGGCCTGCGCCAGTATGCCCATCATCACTTCGCTATCCACGAGATTTTTAGGACACCCGAGGCTTACGAAGCCCACCTTGGGGCGTGGGACGTCCGCTTGCGGCGAGATCGCGGGAAGTACGGTAGAAGGCTTTTCACGCATGTAATCTTCTTATTTTATCACTACATACGCTGTCTCAAAGTTGGGCAATTCATCAGAAATTTATCGTTTCGTAACCTCCCTTTAACAATTTGCAAATAAAACCTAGCCATCGAAGGCCAACACAAAAGTGGCCAGCCGATTTCGCGACATGTCGCGGGACGGCGAAGGCACGTAAGAGTGAAGCGTTTACAGCGAACGCTGCTTTTCCATATAGGGTTGATGCGCCCGAACTTTCGTTTTTGAGCAAAAAGGAGAGAGAAGAATGAAGTCTGTTCTCAGGTGGTGTGCAGTTCCGCTATTAGCTGTAACGGTGGTAGCGCAAACTACAACTACAACGTCGAAAAAAGTGGTCCACCATGCAGCTAAATCACCCATAACAGCGGACGATGTTCAGCAATTGCGCGACGCGCTTGCCGCCCAGCAGCGCCAGATTGAGCAACTGTGGGAACAAATGCAAACCCGCGAAGCCACGATCCAGCGTTTGCAACAGGAATCCGATCAAGCGCAGGCGGCGGCCGCTCAGGCCCAGCAAAAAGTGGATGCCACTCTCGCCGAAAGCGCAACCAAGCAGCAGAACGATGCCAGCGTTCATGGCGACATCGCCGATCTGAAGGCGCAGAATGCCTCGACGACCGCGGCGCTCCACGAAACCCAGAAGCGTGTCGGCGATCTGGAAAGTCCGCTGACCCTGCACTACAAAGGCATTTCCATTTCGCCGGTGGGATTTCTTGCGGCTGAGACCGTGTGGCGGCAGCACGGACTCGGCGCCGACCTCAATACTCCCTTCAACTCGATCCCCTTCGACGGATCGTCGCAGAGCTCTCTATCTGAATTTTTCGGCTCCGGGCGTCAATCTCGCGCGGGCCTGCTCGCCGTTGGCAAACTGACTTCAACGACGTTGACGGGATACATGGAAGCAGATTTTCTTTCTTCCGGAACAACTTCCAATAACAACCAGAGCAACAGCTACACGCTGCGGCAGCGGCAGATGTGGGGACAAGCCGCTCTCGATAACGGCTGGAGCTTTACCGGCGGCCAGATGTGGAGTTTGGTCACGGAAACCAGGAACGGCGTGGACAACCGCACCGAAGCTCTGCCCATGACCATTGATCCCGCATACCACGTCGGCTTCAGTTGGGCGCGGCAGTATGGCTTCCGTGTCTCCAAGGATTTCGGCAACAAGATGTGGCTGGCGTTTTCCGTGGAGAATCCGCAAACTACGTTCGCCGGACACGGAACCAGCGCTAATTTCCTGATCGGGACGGCCGGCAATAGCGGCGGTCTTTATAACGCATTCAACGGATCGTATTCGTTCAACGAAGCTCCAGATTTTGTCGCCAAGGCGGTCTTCCAGCCCGGCTGGGGACACTATGAAGTTTTCGGAGTGGTCAGCACGTTTCGTGATCGCATCTTTCCCAACGCGACTGCGGCTACACCCTCTGCAGTCGGAGCATTCAACAATTCTGTGGAAGGCTGGGGCATCGGCGGAAACTTTCGCGGTTCAATGTTCAACAAGCATATGGATGTAGGCGTGCATTTCCTGGGCGGCAATGGAGTCGGCCGCTATGGAACCTCTACGCTTCCCGATGTGACGGTGAATCCCAGCGGCAATCTGGTTCCGATCAGGAGCTATCAGACTCTGGGAACGCTGGAGTGGCACTATCCCAAGCTGGATATTTACACCAACGCGGGCGCTGAATATGCGGGACGGACCGTGTCGTTCACTTCCGCAACCACGGCAGTGGGATACGGCTCTCCTTTTCTAAACAATTCCGGATGCGGTATCGAAACCGTTCCCGGCGCTGGAGGCTTCGCTCCGGGCGCACTCGCCAACTGCACCGGAGACACACGAAACATCCTCGAAGGTACGGTCGGATTCTGGTACCGCTTCTACAAGGGGCCGAAAGGCACCCTTCAGTGGGGACCGCAGTATTCCTATCTCGTGCGTAACACCTGGAACGGCCTGAATGGAACAAGCGCTGCCGGTCAACCCACCGCCACCGAAAACATGTTCCTGACATCGTTCCGTTATTACTTGCCCTAGATCAGCTGAGTGCTGGCTTAGGCAATGGCAGCATTTTAACTTTTAGCGCAAATCTCTAACTCAATGACTGGCAATCACTTATCACGGCCGGAGCACCCTTGGTGCCCCGGCCGTCTGTTTTTTATTGGCGTATAATTGAATCACCGTCAAGGTGCTGAATATTCTGCTGGATGGCGGCTTCGCTCGGTGAATTCAAGCTCAACTTCGAAAATTTGAGTGGGAAACCGGTGCGGTTGCGCCCGCTGCTTAAAACTCATGGCCCGAATTGCTCTTGACAGTCCGGAGTATTACATCAACCGGGAAGCCTCCTGGTTGGCCTTCAACCGGCGTGTTCTTGAAGAGGCCCAGGACGAGAGCAATCCGCTGCTTGAGCGCCTTAAATTTCTTTCTATTACCGCCAGCAATCTCGACGAATTTTTTGAAGTGCGCGTTGCTGGCCTGGTGCAACAAATTGAAGACGGTTACACCGAAGCGGACCTGGATGGTTTCACTTTGCTGGAAGAGCGCGAGGTCGTTTCCCAGGCAACGCACGAATTTGTGGACGAGCAATATAGCTGCTGGAACGACCAGCTACGCCCCCTTCTTTCAGAAAATGGAATCCGAGTGTTGGGCATGGATGAACTCGATGCGCGCGCCCGCGCATTCGTGGACGATTACTGCCAACGCGAACTCGATCTTCTGCTAACGCCCGTCACCATTGATCCCGCACATCCTTTTCCCCGGGTCATTAACAAAGCATTGTGCGTGGCATTTCTGCTGCGCCGCCGCCGGCGGTCATCGCTTACCTACACGGGAGTAGTAACGGTCCCGCGCGCCTTGCCGCGTTTGGTGCGCCTGCCTTCCGACAGCACCGACGATTTCATATTTCTCGCCGACCTGGTGGTTTATCACGCCTCTCGCATGTATCACGGATACGACATTGTTTCCTCCGCCGCATTTCGCGTGACTCGCAACAGCAACCTTTATCTTGCTGAGGAAGAATCCCGGAACCTCCTGGAATCGGTGCGCACCGAGTTGCACAATCGCCGCAAGGGCGACGCCGTCCGCATGGAGATTGACGCGGATGCCGATCCGGAAATCGTGGAGCGCCTGCGAACGAACTTTGAGCTGGAGCCCTGGCAGGTCTTTCCCGTCAATGGGCCGGTGAATCTCTCGCGCTTGTTCAATATTTACGAGCAAACGCAGCATCCGGAATTGAAGTTCAAACCGTATGTTCCCCGCGAGCTGCGACTCACCGCCAAATCACAAGACCTGTTCGAGGAACTCCGGCGGCATGACGTGCTGCTGCATCATCCATTCGACTCCTACGATGCCGTGGTTTCCTTCATCGAGGCTGCATCGAAAGATCCCAATGTTCTCTCCATCAAACAAACGCTTTATCGCACCAGCGAACATTCGCTCATCGTGCCTGCGTTGATCGAAGCCGCAGCCAAGAAAGAAGTGACCGCGGTGGTGGAGTTGAAGGCGCGTTTCGACGAAGATTCCAACATCCGCTGGGCGCGTGATTTGGAAGATGCCGGGGTGCAGGTATTCCACGGCCTTGTCGGCCTGAAAACTCATTGCAAACTATCTTTGCTAACGCGTCACGACGGGGACGGCGTGACCCGCCAGTACGCGCATCTTGGGACGGGGAACTACAACGCGAACACCGCGCGCATCTATACCGACCTGAGCCTGCTGACGGCCGACCCGGCCATCACCAACGCCGCGCACAATGTATTTAGTTTTCTCACCGCCTATGCGGAACATGCCACCTACGATCCATTGTTCGTGGCGCCCGTAAACCTGGCGGAACATATTCTTTCACTCATTGCGCGCGAGGCGGAGCATGCGCGACATGGCCGGCCCGCGCACATCATCGCCAAAATGAATGCGCTGCTGGATAAAAATGTGGTGATGGCGCTCTACCGTGCTTCGCAGGCAGGCGTAAAAATTGACCTGATTGTGCGGGGAATTTGCTCGCTTCGACCCGGCGTGCGCGGGGTGAGCGACAATATCCGCGTGTGCAGTATTGTCGGACGCTTCCTGGAGCACAGCCGCATTTATTATTTTGAAAATGCCGGAGAAGAAGAAGTGTATTTGGGCAGCGCGGACTGGATGCCGCGCAATTTATACGAACGAGTGGAAGTAATTTTCCCTGTCAAAGACGAACTTCTTCGCGAGCGGGTAAAGCGCGAAATTCTTGATGCCTACCTCGCCGATAACCGCAAAGCCCGCTTATTGCGTGCTGATGGAACTTACGAACGCGTTTGGCAGGCGCAGGGGAAACGCAAATTACCGGCTAGCGTGGCAAGCTTTAGCGCCCAGGATTTTTTAATCGCAGTCGCCGAAGGCAAACAGGCCCCGGATGCAATTCCGGCGGCTCCTGTACGCAAACCGAGACGGACCGCAGTGCGGAAAGAGCGATAAACCAAAACGGCAGACAGTGAAGGCTAAACGCGAGTGAAGCATGAAGGAAGGGAAGCAAAGGAACGACAACGATGATCATCTATTTTTTGCGCCACGCCAGCGCCGGAGAACGAGTCAGCAATCCTAAGAAAGACGAACGAAGGGCCTTGGATCCCGTTGGTATTCAGCAATGTGGCTACGTCGGACGCGCTCTGAACGCGCTGGACGTCCAGGTGAGCGTGATCATTTCCAGTCCCCTGAAGCGGGCCACCCAAACGGCGTCTTTAGTGGGCAATGAATTGGGGTATGAGGGAAAGCTTGTATTGGATGACGCGCTTCGGCCCGGCGCGTCCTTTGCCGATTTTCGTAAATTGCTCGATAAGTATGCCCGGCATGAGGCCATCATGGTTGTTGGCCACAATCCCAACCTGAGCGAGTTTGTGGGACGCGCCATCAGCGAAAACGGGTGCGAAGCCAGCGTGGAGCTGAAAAAGGCCGCCGTCGCGAAAGTTGAGACACAACGGAATTCCGCTGAGTTGCAATGGTGCCTGCCGCCCAAATTTTTTAAAACTCTTCACGCCAGTTCCGCGGAGAGTTCTCGCCCAAAAACTTCGCGGAAATAAGCGCGTTCTTTTTCCACCGCCCATAACTCCAGGTCCAGCCCGGATTTCCGGGTTGCCGTGAGGGTCAAATTCACTTTTCCATTTTGAATGCGAATGCGTGCCTTGCTTGCGGTCGCGTTACGGCCCAGGTTCAGCGCGCTGGCAAGACGCAACAGAAGGGAAGCCTTCACTACGTGATTCCGGTCCGCCGGCGGCAGCAGTTTCATCGCCGGATCATTCGTGACTGGCCGCGATTTTCCCAGGTAGCGGGCGATGGCGGCGATAATCCTGCGCTGTTGCGGCGTGTAGCCCAGAATCTCCGAGTGCGAAATGATGTAGTAACTATGCCGGTGGCGGCCGTTGCGGTTCACGTAGTCGCCTACCTCATACAACATCGCCGCCGCGGAAAGCCACTCCCGATATGCCGGAGGCAGCCGGTGAATCGCCTTCAGGGAAGTGAAGAACTGGATGGCCGAATCGCGGACCCGCAGGGAATGCTTCATATCTACCCGATAATGGGCCGCCGCTGTCTGCACGGACTCCCATCGTTCTGACTCAATCTGTTTTCCCGAGCGTGTACCCGTGTCATATTCGGCGGCCATCTGGGCCAGCAGACCGTCGCGAAGTCCGAGCGGCGAGTAGCGGAATCCGCGAAGCTGGCACCGCTCAAGAAGTTCTGCATAAACCGTCGCCCCAGCCACAATGATTTCTGCGCGTCTAGGTCCAATGCCCGGCAGTTTGCGGCGCTCTTCAATCGCCAGCCGGGAGATGCGCTTTGCCACGCGCTGTGCCTGCGCCCGCGAAACCGCGTTACCACGCGTGTTTTTAGTTTTATAAAGATTGTGGCAGACGGCGGTGAGCGATTCTGCGGTGCCAGAGGTAGCGATGACCACTTTTGGCCGTGCCGTGGTGATGCGCCGCCTCACTCGCTCAATTTCGCGGGCTACGAATCCACGCAGTTGCTGGAGTTCGGATTTGCGCGGTGGATCGTGCTTGAGAAATTCATTGGTCAAACGCACGGCGCCGAGCGGCAGGCTGACGGTGCTGAGGATGCGGTGCTTTTCAGAAATTGTAAGCTCGCAACTGCCTCCGCCCAGGTCAATCATCAGCACGGGGGAGGCATTGATGCGCAGGTTGGAATTAATGCCCATGTGAATGAGCCGCGCTTCCTCGAGGCCGGAGATGATTTCGACATTCCAGCCGGTCGAGGAGCGCACCCATTCAATGAATGCGCGAGAATTGCGGGCATCGCGCATGGCGCTGGTGGCGACCACGCGCACGGTGTCGGTAGCAGTCCTCTGCACGGCGCGGTGAAAGCGCCGTAAAACTTTGACCGTAGTGGCGATGGCTTCCGGAGAAAGAAATCCCTGCTGAAAGACGGATTCGCCGAGCCGCGTGACTTCGCGGTCTTCATGGATTTCGCGCAGCTTGTGTCCAACCAGCCGCGCAATTTTCAGGCGGACGGAGTTGGAACCGATATCAATCGCGGCAAAAGTCGGCATGAGGACGAAACTAGTTTACCGCTCATCAGACGGCGCAAAGCTTCTATGTGAATCGAGTCCGACTTTTGAGAGAGCGTCGCCGTGCAGGAAAATTATCCCATCGCGGCGTCGGCTGCAGAAGACATTCTTTTAGATTCGGAGGCTGCGAATTTTGGGGTTGCCACCATTCATGCCAAGAAACGAGCACAGCTACCTCTGCGCCGTTCCGGGTAACAATCTGGGGGCCCTCGTTCAAAGCTTGTTTCAGGAATTCAGTGAAGCGGACCTTCGCGTCTTGGATTCTCCACAAAGCCATATTTAATTGTTATATCGGCAGCTAAATATTAAGCGACAGCCGTTGCAGAATTATCTGCGGAAATACGGGATATCTGCGCGGATGGCTTGCGACGGGCCGCTAAGGCATCTTCGGATTTCAACGATTGTTGGGCCACCCATTGTCGCGTCTCTGTGAGCACACGAACCGCCTGGCGGAATTTCGCGCGGGTCAAATTTTGCAGCACCGCTACCAGCGAAGAATCGTGCGCACGTCCAAAAAGTTCTTCCGCCCGCCCGGCAAGCTCAAGCCAGTCGTGCCAGTCGCCAATCGCGTCCTGCATGCGCTTCAACTTCTCGATGAATTGTTTTGCTTCCGCGCTTGCGCCCGCGAATTCCGCCATGTAACGTACCCGCTTGCCGAGCAACCGGTATTGGTGCAGCCGCTTCTCCGTGAGCGGAGCATGGTCTTTATCCATCTCCGTGAAAAGTTGCCGGGCCAGCAGGAAAGGCTCGACTTCATTGGGAACTTGCGCTTCCAGGGCGGCGCGCTTGAGCCGCTTACGCAATTCGGCAACGCTATCTTCGTCCAATGCTTTGATCAGTTTCTTCTGGCGTTGTTCGCGTTCACGCGCCATCTCGCGCAAAAGTTGCGCCTTATGGCTGGAGTGGGAAGAAACCCTCAGATTTTCAAGGGCGGTCGTTTGCACATCCAAATCGCGGACGCGTCCCGCTTTCTTCCGCAGGCGTCCCAGCAGGCGCAAAACTTTTTTATTGTTGCCTGTCTGTTCGAGCCCGAAATTTTCCAGGAAGGTTTCTACCCGGCGGCTGTACGTCCGGAACTTATGAACGTACTCAGCTTCGGGACGCTTCGCTAGCTGGAGCAGCTGGCGATCCAAATTCTGGAAGATAAGGCGCCGGTGTTGCTGATCAATTGCCATAAAAACCTGCGGGAGCGAACCAAATTACAGGGGAAAGGCGCGGAACGCAAATGTGGAGATCTGGCGGCAGTCACTCAGCAGTACATTAGAAATGCTGCGGCAAAGCGCTGAATTTGCCGCCCCGCTCCAACCTTCCATTTATTTCAACGCGCTCAGCCGTGTGCTTAAACGAGACTTATAACGGCCCGCCGTGTTCTTGTGAATCACGCCCTTTTGGATGGCCTTGTCGAGGGCCGAAACGGTCTGCCTGAAGAGCTGCTCTGCGGCCTTTTTATCGCCTTTGGTCAGGCTTTCACGGAACTCGCGCAGAGTGCTGCGCAGGCGCGAAGTGCTGGCGCGGTTGCGGGCGGTGCGTTTCACTGTTTGACGGGCGCGTTTGATCGCCGAAAAATGATTTGCCATGTCTAGATCGTTACCTTCGTTTTGCTGTAGAGATTATCCGGAGGTCGCCGGATAAGATATTGTATGGGAGCAACTTGCAGATGGTCAACCAGCATGGCGGATATCGCGGAACGGCTGAAAATTCTGATTGATTCCTCCACTCCCATCGTGGCGATGGAGACCGTGGAGGAAATGCGCGCCGTCCGTTCGGTCAGGGCCGCCTGCACCGCGCTAAACCTGGCCGTCTTTGAATGGAGCATTGCCAGCGGCCTCTCGCGCTGCGGCGATGCCCACGAAGTGACCTCCAGCGCACTACCGTCTGCATACCCCATAGGCAACAGTCCAGATGCGAATGCCCAGGCCATCTATAACAGCCGTGAACCCGCGCAAGCGCTCGGGAATATGGAAGGCATGACCGTGGAAGCGGTATTTATTTTGAAAGACTTTCATCGCCACATGGATGATCCAGTGGTGGTACGCCGTCTTCGGGATGTGGGGCAGAAGTTTTCCACCAACCGCAGAACGCTGATCATTACCGGGCCAACCATTGAAGTCCCGCCGGAACTTGCGAGCCTGGTGGAGTACGTGGATCTCCCTCTGCCAGATCCCGGGAGATTGCGCCAAATCATTGACGAGACATCCGTGCGCATGGGGAAGACTCGCACCTTAAAACGCGGCCTCGATGCCGCGGGTATGAGCGCGCTAACGGACAGCTTGCGCGGGCTGACTGAAGAGGAAGCGGAACGTGCATTATCACAGGCCATTGTCACTCGCTACGGGCTGACTCCGGAAATTGTCACTGACGTCTTGCAGGCGAAAAAAGAATTGCTCCGCCGCTCCGGAATGCTGGATTTTGTGGACGCCTCTGAGAATATGCAGAGCGTGGGAGGGTTGGAAAATCTGAAGCGCTGGCTGGCACAGCGGCGCGGAGCATGGGAAACTTCCGCCAGCGATTTTGGATTGGACCCGGCGAAGGGCGTGATCATTCTGGGCGTGCAAGGCTGTGGCAAAAGCCTGTGCGCGCAGGCGGTCGCCGGAGAATGGAATTTACCGCTGGTGAAATTCGACAGCGCCGCGATCTTCGATAAGTACATCGGCGAAACGGAAAAGCGGATTCAAAAGGTATTTAAGGTCGCTGAGGGATTGGCTCCGTGCGTGCTCTGGATTGACGAACTGGAAAAGGTGTTCGCCGGAAGCGGGCCGGATTCCGCATCCGTTGATGCTGGAGTTTCCTCAAGAATCCTCGCCGCCTTCCTTTCCTGGATGCAGGATCGCAAAGCCCCGGTATTTGTCGCGGCGACATGCAACAACGTGACCGTGCTGCCGCCTGAATTAATTCGCAAAGGCCGCTTTGACGAACTCTTCTTTGTGGATCTGCCGAATCTGGCAGAGCGCAAGCAGATTCTGATCATTCAATTGCAGCGCAAAAAGCGCAATCCGGACGAATTTGATTTGCAGAGCGTGGCCTCCGCCGCGCGCGGATTCTCCGGCGCTGAAATCGGCGCGGCAGTGCAGGCCGCCTTGTACGCCGCCTTTACCGACAAAGAACCGCTCACCACGCAAAACCTATTAACCGCAATCGCGCAAACAATTCCGCTCTCCACTACCCGGGCTGAAGAAATTCAGGAACTACGCACGTGGGCGCAAACCCGCGCGGTCGCGGCCGCGGCACAAGAATCCAGTGCGCAAAAGGCATAAATTGCCGCGTTTTTACTCCTATTTACAAAACAATTCGGGCCCGATAGGATTGGTTAGCTAAGCAGGTTAGCTAACTATGGAAACCGTAACCATTCACAAGGCCAAGACCAACCTCTCCAAGCTCATCGAGAAAGCATGCAAGGGGGAAGAAGTGATCATCGCACGCGGTAATCAGCCAGTCGTCAGGCTGGTTGCGATTAACGTAAATGGAAAGAAGCGGGTGCCCGGACGACTGAAAGGCAAACTTCATGTTGGGCCGGAGTTCTTTGAACCGTTGCCTCCTGAAGAATTGGATTTGTGGGAGAAATCCTGAGTGCGCCTGCTGCTGGACAGCCATACTTTACTTTGGTGGTTTAGCGAGGACCCCGCGCTCTCGCCAACGGCCAAAAAGGCGATTTCGCGCGACGATAATACAGTATTGGTCAGTGCCGCCTCGGCTTGGGAGATTGCTATTAAAGTAAGACTGGGACGGCTTCCAACAGGGGAAAAGCTGCTAGACGATTTTGCCGCATACTTATCTCAGGCACGTTTTGAATCTTTGCCCATCAGCAACGCGCACGGCGTTCATGCTGGATTACTGGCGGGACCTCATAAAGACCCGTTTGACCGGATGCTGATAGCGCAAGCGGAATTGGAAGAGGCCGCAATCGTGAGCAACGATCGGATATTTGATGCCTACTATGTCGCTCGGATTTGGTAGGGAACCGTTGCCTGAAGAAAAACAACCTTTCATCGCTAATCCTCTCACTGTCAGTGCTTTACGTTGACCAAAGCGGTACTTTTCAGTAGCCTTATAGCAAGCGGGCTTGGGAAAAGTGTATCCTTACAACAGAGAGTTCGAGGACTGATAGTGCAAAATACTGCGCCAAAGAACGAAGGCAAAACTTTGCTCCTGCTCAAGCCCCGCGGCTTTTGCGCCGGGGTGGTTCGGGCCATTGATATTGTCCGTATCGCGCTTGAGGCTTTTGGGCCTCCCATTTACGTCCGCAAGGAAATCGTCCACAACCGTTTCGTGGTAGAGGATTTGCAGGCCAAGGGCGCAATTTTCGTGGACAGCGTGAATGAAGTCCCAGAAGGGGAACGCGTGATTTACAGCGCCCACGGAGTTTCTCCGGAGGTGCGCGAGAAAAGCCATCTGCGGAAATTACGGGTCATTGACGCCACCTGCCCGCTGGTCACAAAAGTCCACGTGGAAGCCGTGAAGTTCGCCAAGGACGGCTACTCGCTCATTCTGATTGGCCACCGCGATCACGATGAAGTCATCGGCACGCTAGGCGAGGCGCCGATCGTTACGCAGTTGGTGGGATCGCCGGAAGAAGTCGAATCCCTTACAGTGCCTGATCCCAACCGCGTTGCGTATCTTACGCAAACAACTTTGAGCCTTGACGAAACGCGCGACATCATCGCCGCGCTCAAAAAGAAATTTCCTAACATTACCGGACCGCATGCGCAGGACATCTGCTATGCCACGGAAAACCGGCAGACCGCGGTAAAGCATGTGGTTTCGGATGCAGAGCTTTTATTAGTCGTCGGTTCCGAGAACAGCTCGAACTCGAACCGTTTGGTAGAAGTAGCGAGGAACCTGGGGCGGAACTCGCATTT
>DASXFN010000078.1:0-3134 GCA_036489565.1 Terriglobales bacterium | reverse complement strand
TGAACATCCAGCGCGGAATTGTGCCGACATTGACGTGATGCCGGCCGGACGTATTGGCGTAGAAATCGCTGAACAATGGGTCGATGTACTGAAAGTTCCAGAACGTTTCCGTGGCCGTCGGTTCTTTCAGTTCCGCAACAGCTTGTCTCGGGACCGTGTACCACAACTGCAGCCGCGTATCCTGCGTGTGTAAATCGCGCAGCGCTTTGAGCAATGGCTTATTCAGCGAATTGCTTCGCAACGTATATGCACTCGCTAAATGTTGTGTTGTTGGAACAGTCTCGGACATTCCAGTGATTTCGTTCCAGTTCGCGCTAACCTTTACCGCATTTCCGGCTGCTGGCGGGAGCACAGCAAATGTCGGAGTAGCGACGAAAGTCGCAACAACTGTAAGCAAGATACCTATACCTATGCGCATCTCTCTCCTGATTTCCTTAAGACACTCGGCGGTTCTCGATGGGCGTTGCTGTCGGCTTTTACGCCCAGCAAATGTATGAACGTTGCGCCCTGACCGTTCGCGCCGACCGGACTATGAACTGAACCGCCGAGGTTTATTCGGTTTTCGACGGATAGACCACTCCTTTTTTGATGAGTATGCAGCCATACGTACGTGGTTCCCCGGTAGCAACTACGGCATAGGCCTTGCGGGCGCGTTCGTAAAAGGCTTCGCGGGAAATCCCCGCAAGCTCCAAATGCTTCCCTTCGGACTCGTCAATTATCTTTTGGCAAACTTGCTGCACTTCGGGAATCTCATCCGGTGCATGCACCTGGAGCATGCGAATCGCGGGTTCTTTGACGAAGGTGTCGAGTGGAAATAGACGCAGACATGCCGCCAACGCCGCCGGCAGATCCGCACCGTCCAGATGCACTACCCGCTGCGCCACTGAAGCTGCCGGAAAGTTGCAATCCACAAGGGCGAGTTCATCCCCATGCCCCATCGAAGCCAGGGCATGCAAAAGCTCTGGCGTGTGCAAAACACTCAAGGTTTTCAACATATTCTCACTTCCTTGCCTGCAGAATTAGAACGCAAGTATATTGGCCGCTCCTGAAATCTTTATGCGGGCGAGCTTACCATCCAAGCACTCGCGTAAACTCGAAGTACGCAACCCACATGCCCCGCATTTTTCGTCAACTTGAATCGTTTCAAATATCAAAAAGAATGGTACGGTTCTCCATTCACGCTGTCAACTCCAACTTTTTTTGACGATTTACTTTGCCGCACGGGAGGCTGAAAGTGAAATGTCCTATCAACGGCGAGCTGCTAATGAACGTGCTTTGTTCAGCGATACACGCGCAGTCGTCTGTTCTGTTTTTGGTGGAGGCGCTACAGATTCCCTGATTCTAAGTTCCGTCTTGAGGACAATCCGCCGCACGGGGATGGTCCTCTGGGCGATACGATCGAGCGCCAATTGTGCCGCTGCTGCGCCAAGCTTATAAGAGGATTGGTAAACGGACGACAACTGAGGAGTGGTCATCTCGGTCAGATCCAATCCATCAAAGCCGATCAAGGATATATCTTCCGGGCAATGCAGGTGCTCATCGTGGATAGCCATGAGTGCGCCCAGGGCGATCATGTCGTTGCACGCCAGGATTGCAGTAGGCCGCGGTGTCATATGCAAGAGGATTTTGGCCTTGGCATAGCCGCCCGTCCTGTCGAAGGTCGTTTCTTGCATATAGTTTGGAGCAGCTTCCAAGCCGGCGTGGCGCAAGGCACGCGTGAAACCCTCCAGTCGGTCCTGAGAATTGGTCAAGTCAAGAGGACCGGTGATTGCCGCCAAATGGCGGTGCCCAAGCTCGATAAGATGGGAAGCAGCGTGATATGCGCCGCCAGCGTTATTGATGGTTACGCTGTCTCCATTCCAATTGCGCGGCAAACGGTCGATACAGACCACTGCCGAACCCGCTTTACGATAGCTTTCCGTCTGTACAGTCAGATCGCTGAAGCTGGATGGAATCACGATCAGCCCGGACGGAAGGTAAGTTTGCAGAGCGTTCAGATGTGCCACTTCCTTCTCATGATCATTGTCGGTATTGCACAGCACCAGGCGGAAGCCATTGGCAAACGCCACATCTTCGGCTCCGCGCACAACCCCGGGAAAAAATGGGTTGAGGATATCCGGAATGATCATGGCAAGGATGTTTGTCTTGTCTCTACGCAGTCCTCGGGCTAATTGGCTGGGTTGATATCCAGTAACTTGCACAGCATCGAGAACCCGCTGGCGCAATGGTTCGCGTACCTTGGCGGTATCGTTGAGTACATGAGATACAGTGCCCAGAGAAACTCCAGCAAGCTGGGCGATCTGCTTCATGTTTGCCATTTTTTGGCCCTCATTTCCAGACGATCATACTTGTTCGCCAGTCCCGGAGACGGTTTTCTAATCCATCCAGCAGACTTTTTCAAGCCTTGGATTTGGGAGTTGCGCATAAATGCTTTCAAAAAATCATATCAGAATCGATCTCGGCTTGCCAGAGCCCAGCATAACCATAACCCATTGAAAAAAAAGAAGTAGTAGACCATATTCTAAGAGAGTTACAGTTGTCTTTGAGGTGACGCTTGACAAGACCCGCGGCCGAATCTACGCTCCTGTGAAAGGAGTTTGAAACCTTTAAAATGATTCGGGCCATAAGTCCCGTTTCCGGGGCAATTCGATTTTTTCATTCAGACTTTACATGGCGAAGCGATACCAGATGTTCAACAGATCGTGCGAGGCGTAAGACACCCCCGATGATGACTGTTCATTCGTACCCGATTGCCGTAGCACTTTGCGTGCTGACAATGGTTTGCTGGGGATCGTGGGCTAATACGCTCAAGATGGAGCCCCGCTCCTACGCTTTCTCGCTCTTTTACTGGGACCAGGCGATCGGCTATTTGCTCCTGCCTTTACTCATCGGTCTTACGTTTGGGTCATTCGGCACGGAAGGAAGAAGCCTTCTCGCCGATCTCGCGCAAGGCAGCGCCAGCAGTTACGAATGGGCGATTCTAAGTGGCGTCGTTTTCAACCTGGCCAACATTTTATTTATGTCCGCGCTCGACCTCGCAGGAATGGCTGTGGCCTATCCAATCGCTATTGGGATCGCCCTTGTAGAAGGGGTAGTGATCAACTACATCGCGCAACCGAGAGGCAATCCGTTTT
>DASXFN010000066.1:0-54782 GCA_036489565.1 Terriglobales bacterium | reverse complement strand
TAAATGAATTAGTGAACTCAATCATTTCGCTATATGGAACAAAGCTGACAATGAGTCCAACATTGAATATTGATGCAAGCCTCTTGAGTGTGTTGAGCGAAAAGTTGCCATAACCGGGTTTTTCCATCAGAGAAAAACGTGGCTGCTTTGTTTCCATCTTTTCCGCGACATATTGCTGTTTCCAGCCACGTTTTTCCCTCATGGCTCGAATCTGCATTGGTAATCCAATATCAATCTCTTCGGAAATAAAAGCATCGCGGTAGGTAGTATCGGTCAGCTTTTCTAAAAGCACTTCTTTAGACATGGTATCGCTCCGTGGGGGGAGGAGTTTTATCGAACAGTTTCTTAAGATTCTTGGCTGACTTAATTGAAACTTGCTGATTCTTCTTGTCGCTATTTCCCAATATCACGACAAAACACTTTCCGCTGAAAAAGCCATAAATCCTATGTTCCACATTCCCATCATCCAGTCGAATTTCACCAACGCCGCCCCCTAATGGCCGATAGTAGGGCATCGGCCAGAGTGGCCCAATGAATTGCAGCCGCCTCAGCGTGGCATCCACCTTCGCCTGAAGAGCCGGATTCTGTGACAACCAGTCAACTAGGACGTTTCGCCTAGCTGTCCTCACAGCCCGGAACTCCCAAACAGGTTTCATTTTATCACAAAAAAGTTATACATCAAGCATATTGTGATTGACAGGATAATATAATTTTTTTATTATATCAATCACAATGAACTCTCTTAGAACAGAAAAGCGTGTCCAAGTGGTTGCAGCCTTGGTTGAGGGAGCCTCAATAAATGCTGCATGCCGCATGACCGGAGTCGCTAAACACACCATCTTGAAGCTCCTAAAAGACTTGGGTTGCGCTGCGGCAGAGTATCATAATGCGCACGTGCGCAACCTAAGAGTTCGCCGTGTCCAGTGCGATGAGATTTGGGCCTTCGTTTATGCCAAGCAAAAGAACGTGACGGCGGAGCAGATGGAAAAGGGCTACGGGGATGTCTGGACATGGACTGCCATTGATGCGGACACGAAGCTAATCCTTTCCTACACTCTGGGTCATCGCGGCGCGGAGATCGCAAATGAATTTATGCAGGATGTAGCGAGCCGCGTTAGCACTCGGATTCAGCTAACAACTGACGGTCACAGGGTCTATGCCGATGCCGTGGAAGGCGCATTTGGCGTGGATATTGACTATGCCATGCTGGTGAAGATTTATGGCGCATCGAATGACAATCCTGAATCGCGATACAGTCCTGCTACTTGCATTGGATGTCGCACCGGCGTTCTGAGCGGTCGCCCCGATGCCGATCATATCTCCACGTCATTCGTTGAGCGCAGCAATTTATCAATGCGGATGGGCATGCGCCGCTTTACTCGATTAACAAACGGATTCAGCAAGAAATTGGAGAACCACGGCCATATGGTTGCGCTGTGCTTCATGCACTACAACTTTTGCAGGGTGCATAAGACGTTGCGCGTCACTCCAGCGATGGAAGCAGGTTTAACCGACCACGTTTGGGAAATAGAAGAATTGATAGGGCTTTTGGACTTCGCGCGAGGTATTACCTCATGCTTAAATATTCATCTCCAACAAAATCAACCGTTTTTCCCCCATATCCACAGCATATGCACAAGAAAAGATGCTATTTCTCTTTTCTTTCGCCATCAATTTATGTTCGATTAAGAGTTAGATTTCTCTGGGAGCGCAGGGTCGCTCGGTCCGAATAACTAAACGACCCTGCACTCCTGTTTCGGTGGCCAGAATGGCCAGCCAGAAAACCTTCGATGGTATGGCTGCCCTCTCCGGTTGTCAACTTCACTTGCTGTAACAACCGCGAAAGGAAAAAACATATGTCTAGAAAATCTCCTTGGCATTCTTCCCGACCTGGGGAGACTGTCCATCATGACAACACCCTCTGCACGGAGGGTAACAATATCGAAGCGTACTACCTCAAGCAAGGGACTGGTGGACGACCGCTGTGCAAGCACTGCGCTCGTCTCGATGCCCAAGGCCAGTAACGGGAACGAAGGTCAGTTCCCAATATGGGCCAGTCGGCTCGTAATCAAGAACGGGCCAGACGCGCCTTAACTCTGAAACCTTCAATCCAAATTGGAGGGCTATAGACAAAGCTCGATAGCCCTCCGCTTTGCCGCCCGCGAATCTCACAGTAGGCTCTAGAAATGCATGACCTGAGCCGCCTTCGCATGACTCCACAGTTTCAACTCCATTTTCACGCAATAAAAGAACGGCATCCTTAATGCCTGCATCAAGATGATTCATGGCGTGATCTGTCATGGTCGTTCCTTTGGTTACTCATGTAACATAGCATACTCATGTAACATATGTAAGCTATCAAAACATGGAATCTAAACAGCCAACCTGTGCATTAAATTTGAGGGGGTTTTCGACCGATCTGAAATGGAAATGTCGTGAAAAGGCTACCAAACAACGCGAGACTTTGCTTCAGTATGTGGAACGCGTACTACGCGAAGATGTAGAGCATCGGGAGACGCATCAAGGCAAGATCAATGCCAAACGGAAATAGCTTAAGATTTCAAACTGCACCACTACCGCTTTTTAATCTTGCTTTTGATCTTGCGCCGATTTGTGGCATACTCCTTTCTCATGAAAGGCAATCCGAAAGTCATCCACGAACTTAATAAGGCCCTGCGCGAAGAGCTTACCGCCATCAACCAGTATTTCCTTCATGCCGAGATGTGCGAGAACTGGGGCTACCGCAAACTTTCCGACTTCATCAAGAAGCAATCCATCGGCGAGATGAAACATGCGGAGTCGCTGCTGGAGCGCATTCTGTTCCTCGACGGTATTCCCACGATGGAACCGCTGAAGCTATCGGTTGGTTCGTCGGTGAAGGACATGATCGAGGCCGATTTGGCGCTAGAAATTTCGGCCGTAGGACAATACAACGCTGCGGTTCAGATTGCGACAGAGCTCAAGGACAATGGCTCGCGCGATTTGCTGGTGCAACTTTTGAAAGACGAAGAAAGCCACGTGGACTGGCTCGAAGCTCAGGTGCATCAGATGAAAGAAATGGGCTACGAGCGGTATTTGACGATGCAGACCGGGGAGTTCGCGGAAGAGTAGTTGCGTCGTTGACAATTGCTGCGGGGTTGCGGATTAAAGCTACAGCGCCGATTACTCCTGGCTGTGCCGCAATCGTGTTCCGATAAGTTTTTCTGCGAGGCACATAGGTCCTTCGCTGCGCTTAGGATGACAGATTTTCTGGTCGGATTGAAAATGTGCCTGTCCTTTAACGAGAAAAAAATCATCTCTCCCGGCTACTTTCCCATCTAATCACTAAAGACTTTTGAGATTTTCAGTGTTCACCTCAATGTAAGAATTTAGTGGCGCAAACACTTGCAAAAGCACTAGTTGCGGCCCGATGACCCTCTGAGTGCTCCTTTTGTAACTTGGCACCTTTCAACCTCTTCTTTAAAGTCGGAAGGTAAGCCGCAAATAGCTTCGCACTGGACACGCTTCGGCCCCCTACGTGCATCTTAAGTAGGAAGTACATCGCCGGAGGCGTGTCGGCGTGAAATTTTTGGATGGTTTTGGAATGAAGTACATGGGTCGAGTCGCGGTTTTCGCGGTAAGCGTAATGCTGGCAACCTTGCCGCTGTGCGCTCAGAGTTACCAGGCCCCGCTCAACACTCTCATATCCAATGCTTCGGCTTCCGCTGTCATCAGCCAGCCCGATGATTCCCTGCTTACCATCACCAAGCGCGTGGATGAAGTCAATTTGTTGTTCATTGCCACCGACAAGCATGGCAAGTTCGTTCGCAATTTGAACCAGAACGATTTCAGCATTCTTGACGATCACAAGCCGCCTGAGTCCATTATCAGCTTCCGCAGTGACACCGATCTACCGCTGGAAATGGGATTGCTCGTGGATACAAGCGGATCGGTGCGCGAACGCTTTCACTTTGAGCAGGACGCTGCGACCGGATTTCTGGAGCACATTGTTCGTCCAAAGTTTGACAAGGCATTCGTCGTGGGCTTTAGCAGCCATGCGCAGATGACGCAAGACTTTACCGACAACCATGTTCTGCTCTCCGCGGGCGTGTTGCGCATGCGCGATGGCGGCGGCACTGCGTTGTTTGACGCGATTTATCATGCCTGCAAGGACAAATTCAAAGATAATCCCGATCATGCTGTGCGGCGGGCGCTGGTGATTGTGAGCGACGGCGAAGACAACCAGAGCGAATTTTCAGAAGCACAGGCGATTGAAGCGGCGCAACGCGCGCAAGTGACCATCTACACCATCTCCACCGATGACAGCGGATTGATTCTTCGTGGCGATCAGGTGATGCAGCAGATCGCGGAAGCTACCGGCGGACGGGCGTTTCTTCCCTTCAAGATGAAGGACATTACGAAATCATTTTCCGCGATTGAAGATGAATTGCGGAGCCAGTATGTGATTTCCTACCGGCCTGCGGATTTCAATGCCGATGGGCGCTTCCGTCCGATTGAAATTACCGCACTCAAAAAAGATCTGCAGGTTCGAGCGCGCATGGGGTACTACGCGCCTCGTCCGTAATTTCTCTCTCAATTATCCAAACATTTTAAAAAGATTTGCTCGGGCAGGATGCCCGTGCCTGCATCCAAAATCGCTACGTAGAGCTAACGCCGGTTAACTCCTGAGATTTTTCCTGAGCCTTTTGTTGGGCTTTTGGCGGCTGGTATGTTCCAGGCACGACGCGGAAGGAAATGCTCAAACGGTTCCAGCTATTGATGGTCACTACGCCCATGGTGAGGTCCACGAGTTCTTTCTCCGAAAAATATTTGCGGGCTTCTTCGTATACTTCGTCAGGCACATGGGTCTCGCTGACCAGGGTCACCGCCTCCGCCCAGGCGAGCGCGGCGCGTTCACGATCGGTATAAAAGGGCGTTTCGCGCCAGGCGTCGAGTGAATAGAGCCGCTGGTCGCTTTCGCCCTCTACTTTCAAATCCTTCCAGTGCATGTCGAGGCAATAGGCGCAGCCATTGATTTGCGAGACTCGCAGGTCAATAAGGTGCAGGAGTTTCTTTTCAATGCCGGAATGCTTCAGGAATGTAACCAGCCCATACATGGCCTTCAAGGCTTCGGGCGATGCGCTGCTGTATTCAATGCGAGCTTTCATGATGACCTCCAAAGTGTTTTATACGGGTTCAGATTCGAGGCGGCTGTGGATTGATACATTTTTTGCGGCGGCGTTTTCAGGTGTAAAATCCGAGATAGAGTCCATATGGGTAGGGTTGCTATTTTTTGCGCTGCGCTTTCTGTTGGTGTTCTGTTATGCGTTCCCGCGCATGCCGCTCAGTCAAAGCATAAATCCCATAAGATCCCAGCAAAACAACAGGCGCCGCCACCGCAAGCTGCCGCGCCGGTTGCTCCTCCAACACCTTTGACGCTTGAACACATGCCGGCCACTCCCGCGCAGGTAACCTACCAGAACAGCCAGCTCACTATTCTTGCTAGAAATTCAACCGTAGGCGATATTTTGCGCGCGGTGCGGAAACAGACAGGCGCGAATGTGGATGCGCCTCCCAACGCCACGCAACGCGTTGTAGGCCAGTTTGGTCCTGGATCGCCTCGGGATGTTCTGGCCTCAGTGCTGGATGCGTCCGGGTTCAACTATGTGCTGTTGGGGTCGCCTGCGAATCCAAATGGTTTGGAGCACGTCATCATTACGGCGAAGTCGAATGAACCGGTCACCAACGCCGCTGTGAATACGCCGCCGCAGCCCGCAGACGCTGACACGGGACAGAATGATTCCAGCGATGCGAATGATGCGCAGGAACCGGAGCAGAGCGCTCCCAGCGAATCATTTGTGCCGCAGGACAATCCCCCCGCGGATGATGACAACTCTCAAGACCAATCGCAGAATCCTCAGATTAAGACCCCGGAGCAATTGTTGCAGGAATTGCAGCGACAGCAGCTATTGCAACAGCAACAACAACAGCAGAACCAGAACCAGGGGCAGCCGGGACCGAGCGAGCAGATGCATCCAATCCAGCGCTAGCCCGCACATGGTAAAGCCAGCCGCGGTACATCAAGCTCTACATCGGACAATAATCAGGAATTTAAAGCGGATTTCAGAAGACGGCGTTAGTCGCCGCTGACCAGACTTTGGCTGGTCGCAAGGACGGCGCGCACGGGCGCAGGCTGAGAGATGTCCGGGGCCAAAACAGAGAGGATGCTGAAGATTGTTCCGTAGGCGGCCGCAATTCCAAAGACCAGTACCGCCAGTACCGTGCCAAAGAGTATGAGAGCGCTCACTAAGTTCCCCACCTACTTGCCTTCCTTCAGATGCTGCTTATAAAAGCCAGTTTGTATGGCGAACCGGCCCGATTATGAGTGCGCAAACCCAATCTACTGTTCGTTGACGCTCTTAGTTGTTGACGACTAAGATACGTGAGTAGAGGTGCGCAACTACACTCTCTAACATTTCTGTGGATCCGTCCATATTACGGAAGGACAATCCACGCCTCCGGTATTCATGCCAATTACCCAGATTTCAGTCCGCGGGGCGCGCCAGCATAACCTGAAGAACATTAGCGTCGCGATCCCGCGGAACAGCCTCACCGTGATCACCGGGCTAAGCGGATCGGGCAAGTCATCCCTTGCATTTGACACGATTTACGCGGAAGGACAACGGCGCTATGTAGAGACTCTTTCCGCCTACGCGCGGCAGTTTCTGGACCAGATGGAACGGCCTGATGTGGACTCCATTGATGGTCTGAGCCCGGCGATTTCCATTGAGCAGAAAACCACCAGCCGCAGCCCGCGATCCACGGTGGGAACGATCACCGAAATCTACGATTATCTTCGCCTTCTATTTGCTTCTATCGGCATTCCGCATTGTCCCAATTGCGGGCAGGCAATTTCTCGCCAGTCCGCGGACCAGATTGTGCAGCGCGTCATGGCGCTGAGTCCGGAAGACCGCGTCATGATCATGGCGCCCATTGTGCGAGGGCGAAAAGGCGAATTCAAAAAAGAAATGGAAAAGCTGGTGCAGCATGGCTTTACCCGCGCGCGCGTGGATGGCGAACTGGTAAGCCTGGAAGAAGACCTGCAACTCGACAAGCGCAAGAACCACACCATTGAGGTAGTGATTGACCGCTTGCTGGTGAAACCAGGAATTGAACATCGCCTGGAAATGTCGGTGGCGCTGGCCATGAAGCTGGCGGGCGGGTTGGTGCAGGTGGCGATTGTGGGAGGCGAGGAGCAGCTTTATTCCGCGCGGTTGGCGTGCCCGGATTGCGGCATCAGCGTGCCGCAGATGGAACCGCGCTCGTTTTCATTCAACAGCGCTTACGGAGCCTGTCCAGAGTGCCATGGCCTGGGCAGCCGTTATGACATCGATCCCGCGAAGGTGGTGAATGATTGGTCGAAGCCGCTGCTGGAAGGCGGCCTGGGGCCGGGATCAGCGTCGCAGAATTTGATTCATCAATTGCAGATCGTTGCGGAGGCGCACGGTATTGATTTGCGCACTCCGATGGAAAAGCTTTCGGAGAAAACTCAGAACCTGCTGTTCTATGGCGAAGGCGCAAAAAACGGCAAGACCGGTTTTCTCGGCATCGTCACGTATCTGAAAAATGCGATGGAGGAGTCCAGTTCCGAGGGCTACCGCGACTTTCTAATGGATTACATGTCGGCTACGGAATGCCCGGCGTGTCATGGGAAACGGCTGCGACCGGAGAGCCTGGCAGTGAAAGTGAATGGATTGTCCATTGCGGATTTCACGGCGCTGCCTATTTCGCAAGCTCTTGAGGCGGCGAAGAAAATTCAGTTGAACGGGCGCGAAGCCATTATCGCGGAACGGATTGTGCATGAGATTGTGGAGCGCTTGCAGTTTTTGAGCGCCGTGGGATTGGGATACTTGTCCCTGAACCGTTCGGCGGCGACGCTTTCCGGCGGCGAAGGCCAGCGTATTCGGCTGGCAACGCAGATTGGATCAAAGTTGCGCGGCGTTCTTTATGTGCTGGACGAGCCCTCCATCGGCCTGCATCATCGCGACAACGGACGGCTGCTCGCGGCACTCGAAGAGTTGCGCGAACTCGGCAATACCGTGCTGGTGGTCGAGCACGATGAAGAGACCATCCGGCGGGCGGATTACGTCATTGATTTGGGACCGGGTGCGGGACGCCACGGCGGCGGCCTTGTCGCGCACGGCACGCCGCTGGAGATTGAACAATCGGCTGAGTCGCTCACTGGAGCCTATATTTCCGGACGGCGGCGAATTGAGATGCTCTCAGAACGCCGGCAACCCAATGGGGCCGGCATCGGCATTCTGGGCGCGCGAGAAAATAATCTAAAGAACCTGGATGTGGTATTTCCATTGGGCGTGATGACGGTGGTGACGGGAGTTTCCGGCTCAGGAAAATCCACGCTGGTTAACGACATTCTGTATCGCTCGCTGGCGCGCAAACTTTACCGCTCACGTGAAGCACCGGGCGAACACAAAACCATTTCCGGCACCGAAAATATTGATAAGGTCATCCGCATTGATCAATCGCCGATTGGGCGTACGCCACGCTCGAATCCCGCGACGTACACGGGAGTTTTTTCGCAGATCCGCGATCTGTATGCCATGCTGCCGGAATCGCGGGAGCGCGGTTATAAGCCGGGCAGATTTTCCTTTAACGTGGCTGGCGGACGCTGCGAAGCCTGCCAGGGCGAAGGACAACGCCGCATTGAAATGAATTTCTTGCCGGATGTGTACGTGCTCTGCGAGGTCTGCGGCGGCAAGCGCTACAACCAGGAGACGCTGGCGGTCAAATACAATGGGCAATCCATCGCCGACCTTCTGGAAATGCCGATCTCCGATGCGCTGCCGATCCTGGAAAATATCCCACTGGTAAAGCAGAAGCTCCAGACTCTAGTGGATGTGGGCCTTGGCTATATTCATCTGGGACAATCTTCGGTCACGCTTTCCGGCGGCGAGGCACAGCGTATTAAGCTGGCGCGAGAGTTGAGCAAGCGGCAAACCGGAAGGACTCTCTACCTGCTCGACGAGCCCACCACTGGCTTGCACTTCGACGACGTAAAGAAGCTGCTGGAAGTGCTGCATCGGCTCACGGATTTAGGCAATACCAGCGTAATTATTGAGCATAACCTGGACGTGATCCGCAATGCCGACTGGATTATTGACCTTGGCCCCGAAGGCGGCGAGGAAGGCGGGCGGATCGTGGCGCAGGGCACGCCGGAGCAGGTGGCGAGGGTGAAAAAATCCTATACGGGGCAGGCACTGGCTGACTACTTCGCGGCACAGACGAAGCACTCCGCACAGAAAAATCGCACGGCCTGACGTTTCGAACTTTCCTCGCAATTCATGTACATTCAGAAGGGCGCCGTCCATGTCATCCGACTCCAATTTCCCGCTGAATAATTTCCCTTCTCCATCCGAGCCGCCGCAACCGGAGCAAATTGGAGCGCCGGAAAGAAAGCCAGCCCCGGTGGAAAATCCGGTTTGGAGTGGTTGGGTTGTATTGTTGATTGCGGCGCTAACTTTCCTTCTGCCGTCCGTGTTTCTTTTAGCCGCGGTGCTAGTCACCAGAAAATATTTTCATCCCGTTGCGACATTCACTCCGGTACTCGCGCTGGTCTCGGAGTTTGCTGGTTATGTCGCGGTGCTTTGCTTCATGGTCATGTTCATCGAGGGCCAGTACCATGTTTCGTTCTTTCGGGCCATAGGATGGAATTGGCCCCGGGGGCGCTGGTTGGGTCTGGCGGGGATCGGGGTTGTGTTGTTAATCGGCATTCAAGGCATCGGACATTTTTTGCCTATCCCGAAAGATGTACCATTCGATAAATTTTTTGCCACCACGCGGGACGCATATCTTACCTCGCTGTTCGCCATCACCTTTGGCCCGTTCATGGAAGAAATTCTTTTTCGCGGATTTTTATATCCCGTACTGGCGCGGCGCATTGGAATGATCGCGAGCATCGTGCTCACCGGCGTCGCCTTCGGCCTGGTGCATGGACTGCAATTGTCGTTCGCCTGGGGACCTGTGCTGATGATTTCCGTGGTTGGCATTGTTCTGACGACTGTGCGGGCGGTCAAACGCTCGGTAGCCGCAAGCATGATCGTCCATATTGCTTACAATTTCACGCTTACCGTTTTGACGTTCGTGGGGACCGATGAGTTTCGGCATCTGGAGAAGCTCACGCAATAACAACGCCAGCGCGCGCGACGCCCGCTACTTCCCGAACTTCGCTCATGTTATCGTAGATTTTCATGTCCACGATTTCCATGTCCACGGCTTCCGTGTCTTCCGCGCGTCAGGAATTGTTGCGCTTACTTGCCACCAAATCTTTCCGGCTGGGAGAGTTCAAACTCTCCTCCGGAGGAACGAGCGACTACTACATTGACTGCCGCACCACTACGCTCGATGGCCGCGGGTCGCAGCTTACCGGAAAAGTTTTTCTGGAAGAGATTGAAGCGCGGGGCTGGAAGCCGGAGGCCATCGGCGGACTGACGATGGGAGCGGACCCAATTGTGGTTGCGGTGACGGTGACCAGCGGCAAGCTAAACGGATTCCTGGTGCGCAAGGCGGAAAAGCAGCACGGCACCGGCCAGAGGATTGAAGGCTTTCGCGGCAAGGGCGCGCGGGTTGTGATTGTGGATGACGTCTGCACCACCGGCGCTTCCACGGTACAGGCGATTGAAGCCGCGCGGGAATTTGGATTTGAAGTGGTCGGGGCGATGTGCCTGGTGGAACGCGAGGAAGCGAAGGGCCGCCCAAATGTGGAGAAGGCGTCGTCGCCCGCACCGTTTATTTCAATTTTTACCGCGAATGATATAAGAGCGGAGCATGTGAGACTAAAGCCCGTAGAAGCGTGAAACCGCTAAAATCGAAGGCCAAGAGCCAACGACCTACGACCTACAACCAACGACAAATCTATGATCGAAACTCTCGAATGGACCGACTCCGGCGTACGCTTCATTGATCAGACCAAGCTGCCGACCGAAGAAGTTTACGTTACCTGCAAAACCCATGAGCAAGTGGCGGACGTGATCCGCAACATGGTGGTACGTGGCGCTCCGGCGATTGGGGTTTCCGCCGCCATGGGCATTGCGCTGGGCGTTAAGAACTCAAAAGCCGAAACCACGGGCGATCTCAAGAAAGACTTTGACTCGATTTGCGACCTGATCGGCAAAACGCGGCCGACGGCGGTAAATCTGTTCTGGGCCATCAAGCGCATGCAGGAGAAATTTGAGACGCTGCGCGTGCGGCCTCTGCCGCAAATCAAGTCCAGCCTGATTGACGAAGCCAAGCGCATGCACGCCGAAGACATTGCGGCATGTCAGGCAATGGGCAAACATGGAGCGACGCTGATGCCCTCAAGCGGCGGCGTATTGACCCACTGCAATGCGGGAGCGCTGGCGACCTGCGGCTATGGGACTGCGCTCGGAGTGATTCGCGCGGCCGTCGAGCAGGGCAAAAAAATTCACGTGTATGCGGATGAAACACGGCCGTTCTTGCAGGGCTCCCGACTTACCGCATGGGAGCTGACCAAGGACAACATTCCCACCACCGTAATTTCTGACAACATGGCGGGCGCGATGATGCGGCAGGGCAAGATCGGCGCAATCGTCGTGGGCGCTGATCGGATCGCCGCGAACGGCGACGTTGCCAACAAGATTGGCACTTACACGGTGGCAGTTCTCGCCAAAGAACATGGCATTCCTTTTTATGTTGCCGCTCCACTTTCCACCATTGATCTGCAAACTCCGGACGGCAGCAAGATTCCCATTGAACAGCGAAGCGCAAAAGAAGTGACTCACATCGCCGGGAAGCAAATGGTCCCGGACGCTGCGCAAGTGGAGAATCCCGCGTTCGACGTAACTCCGGCGAAGTATGTGACGGCGATCGTGACTGAGCATGGAATCGCGAAGGCGCCATATGAAGAGTCGCTGCAAAAGCTGGCGGACGAACATCAGCCGGTGGGTTAAGGGCTGGCCAAATCATGTTCGCGGTCTCTCAATCCCAAACAGTCCTACAGAGCGGCGGTAAAGACGTCCGCATGGATTGCTTTGTCCCTCAGGATGACGCGCAACGCTTTCCCGCCGTGATCGGCCTGCATGGTTCAGGCGGAGGCCACATGAGCATGGCGGAGCCAGCCACTATGCTGGCGCGGCAGGGCTTTGCCGTTTATGTGCTCCATTACTTCGACCGCACCGGCGACGAACACGTGCATGACAAAGCAACGATCCTTCGCAATTCACCGGCATGGCTCAAGACCATTTGGGAAGCGATGAATTTCGTAGAGCAGCAGCCACAGGTGGACGCCAAGCGAATCGGCTTGCTGGGATTTTCTTTGGGAGCTTATCTGGCGCTCACCATCGCGGCTTTCGACAGTCGCGTGCAGGCTGTGGTGGAGTTCTTCGGCGGCTTCCCTAAAGAAATTAAGCTGTTCATGCGCAGGCTATGCCCGGTGTTGATTCTCCACGGCGAGGCGGACACTACAGTGCCCGTGCAGGAAGCCTACGATCTTAAAGAACTATTGGAGCGACGCGAACTGCCCTATGAAATACAAATCTACCCCGGCGCTGGACACGGCTTTAGCGGAGAGGTGTGGCGCGACGCGGGCCTCAGGACTTTGGACTTCTTGAAGCGCTATTTGGAAGCACCGCAGCCGAACCCAACGTCATGACTTAGCGCCCTGCTTTGCGAACCTTATTCCGCGAGACTTCCATTGCAAACTTTACTCTGCGAATCTCAACCGTGATTAAGGATTGGTTTTGTCTTCTACTTTTTTGGCTCCCTGCTTGGTCTTCTCGGCGCTTTTATTTGTCGCCTTCTTTGTGTCCTTCTTGACGGTATGGCCCGTCTTCTTTGCCGCGTGGCCAGTACTTTTTGCGGCGTTCTTGGTGCTGTGCCCGGCGTCCTTTGCATCCTGTTTAGCGCTCTGGCTGGCCGATGAGGATTGTCCGTTATCCTGCGAATAACCAAGGCCTGCGAATGCAATCAGCAAAGCAAAAAACATCACTACGCGCGTAAACGATTTCATAAGATACGTTCTCCTCGATGATGTTGTTGAATGCAGAGTAGGGTCAAACCGAAAGATTTTCCATCCGGCGCAGGCTGTAGAAACTGAAGGAAGAACCGGCTTAAACGGGAGATTAGGCACAAACGCCCTAGGAATTGGATCCTTATTCAGTGAATGGCCGGTGTGGGAAATTGGCGGGCCTATGGCTGCCCTGCTAAGATCACCACAATGGCGCCGCGGAAAGTTATTAAAAAATTAAAAGGCAAGTTGCAGACTCTGGCCCACAATGTTGTTCCTCATGATGGCCGTTCGCAGGGCGAACTAGTCATCATTACCGGGATGAGCGGGTCGGGCAAGGCCTCTGTGCTGAAGGCGTTTGAAGACCTTGGCTACTACTGCGTGGACAATCTTCCTGTAGGGCTCATTCCCCGCTTCGCCGAGCTGATTGGCCCTTCCTCTGAAATTGAAAAAACCGCTCTCGTGGTGGATGTGCGCGAAGGCAGCCAGTTGGAAGAGCTGCCTGCGATTGTGAAATCCGTGCGCCGAATCATTCCCACGAAGGTCCTGTTCCTTGAGGCTTCCGATGCGGTGCTTTTGCGCCGCTTTAGTGAAACTCGTCGGCCCCATCCGCTGGGACGGTATAAATCCGTGAAAACATCGCTTTCGGAAGAGCGGCGGCACCTGCGGAAAATTCGCGATCTCGCGGACCTGGTGATTGACACCAGCAAGTTCAACGTCCACGAATTGCGCGCGCATGTGACCGAACGCTTTCAGAAGCAGCAGTCGGGCAAGAATATTCTTGTTTCCTGCGTAAGTTTTGGATTTCGCCACGGAGTCCCCGAAGACGCGGATTTGCTCTTCGATGTGCGCTTCCTGCCGAATCCGCATTTCGTGCCAGAGTTCAGGAACCTCACAGGAAAGCATCCGAAAGTGGCCCGGTACATTCGAAGCTTTCCGCAGAGCAGAGAATTCATCGAGAGGATTTCGGAATTGTTGATTTACCTGCTGCCGCATTACGTGCATGAAGGCAAGAGCTACCTCACGATTGCATTTGGCTGCACCGGAGGACAGCACCGTTCCGTCATGATCGCTGAAGATGTGGGCGCGCGGCTGAAGAAGGCGGGATACCGGATGAAGGTGAACCACCGTGACAGCCCTAAGTAGCCCGACAAGCGCTCTTGTGAAGTAGAATAATGCCTAACTTCCAGTGTTCATTTCAACAAAGCCCGTCCGCCTAGGCGTGGGGAGACCCTCATGCGCCAACTGACGCGGCTGGTGCGTTACGTAATTCCATTTTTATTTCAATTGGTTCCCGGCATTTTGCTGCTGGCCGCTGTTGGATTTTTCGAAGCTTTCCGGCTGGTGCTGGTAAAGCCGATTTTTGATCGTGTGTTGCAGCCTGCATCTGGCTCAGACAATATTCAGCTGTTCACAATCCCGCGCACCCATCACGTTATTTACTTGCAGCAATTTGTTCCGGCCCACTTCCATAACGCATGGACAATTGTTGCTTATGCCTTGGTTGTGTCAACGATCCTAAAAGGCTTCTGCGATTATGCCGGCACTTACTTGGTAAACCATGCCGGTTTTGGCATGATTACCGATCTCCGGAATGACCTCTACACTTCAACCTTGCGGCGGTCAGCAGCGTTCTTCCAGAAGCACACAACCGGCACGTTGATCTCGACCATCGTCAATGATATCGAGCGCGTGCAGTATTCGATGTCCAGCGTGCTTGCGGATTTTCTCCAGCAAGTCTTTACCTTCTTGTTCATCGCTGCCGCGGTCATAATTCTCGGCGGAAAACTTGCCTGGGTACTGTTGCTGTTCATTCCTTTCATCATCTACTCAGCCGTTAAAATCGGCGGGCGCGTGCGGAGCACCACGCGCGGCGGACAAGACAAACTTGCGGACATGCAGAATATTCTGCAAGAAACCATTACTGGCAACCGCATCGTAAAAGCTTTCAGCATGGAAAGCTGGGAGATCAGCCGCTTTCGCGAGGCGGCCCAACGCCTGTTCCGCGCAAATTTGCGGGCGGTGGCCGCGGCGGCAATCAGCTCTCCGCTGATGGATATTTTTGGCGCCATTGCGCTTGCCATGATTTTGCAGTTGGGCCGCGACCGCATTGCCCATCATGACTTCACTTTGGGAACATTCGGAGCGTTTTTTGCCGCAGTGTTTAGCCTGTACAACCCAGTGCGGAAATTCTCTATTTTCAACAATAACTTTCAACAGGCGCTGGGAGCTTCGTCAGAAATTTTCAAGTTCATGGACAGCGATGACGAAGTCAAGGAAAAGCCAGGCGCGAAACAACTGCCAAAGTTCGCGCATAACATTGTTTTCGAGAATGCGACTTTTTCTTACGGGGCGAATGGCGACGACAGCCGGGACATTCTGCGCGGCATTAACCTCGAGGTAAGGGCGGGAGAAATTCTGGCAGTGGTCGGATCAAGCGGAGCGGGTAAAAGCACGCTGGTACATCTGATTCCGCGCTTCTTCGACGTGACGGCGGGCAAATTACTGGTGGACGGCAACGACATCCGCGAAGTGACCGTTGCTTCTCTGCGCGCGCAAATCGGAATCGTCACTCAGGACACCGTCCTCTTCAACGATACGGTGCGCAACAATATCGCTTACGGCCAGCCTTCCATTCCACAAAAAAACGTTGAAGCCGCCGCGCGTGCCGCGCTCGCGCACGACTTCATCATGGAGTTTCCCGAAGGGTACGATACGGTCATCGGGGAGCGCGGGCTACGCCTTTCCGGAGGAGAGCGCCAGCGCCTGGCTATTGCCCGCGCGCTGCTGAAGAATGCGCCCATCCTGATTCTCGACGAAGCTACTTCGGCGCTCGACACCGAATCCGAGACGCTGGTGCAGTCCGCGCTGCATAATTTAATGTCGGGGCGGACCGTGGTAGTGATCGCGCACCGCCTTTCCACCGTCAGGCGGGCCGACCGGATTGTGGTGATCGAAGACGGCACGATTTCCGATATGGGCACACATGAAGAATTAATGAAGAAGTTCGGCACCTATCGCAGGCTGTATGATTTACAGTTCGTAGAGGCGGAGCCTCAGAAAACGGAAGCCTGATTTTCTCTCAATTATGCCTATTCGCTCCATGACCGGTTACGCGCAGGTGAAGGGACAAGCTAACGGACAGCTGGGATTTTCCTTGTCCTTGAAATCGGTGAATCACCGTTTTCTCGATTTGCACTTCCGCATGCCTTCGGAAACTGACTCGCTGGAGATGAAACTGCGCCGCGCAGTCAAAGAAAAGTTAGCCCGCGGGCACATAGAGTTGACGCTGAGCCTGGAACGGGCCAACGGCGAATCCATGGCACTGAACAAGGCCCTGGTTGGCGCATACATTCAGACCTTCCGCGCCGCAGCAGCAGAGTTCAGCCTGGCAGCAGAGCCAGACCTCAATATTATTCTTCGCACTCCTGGCGCCATGGAGAATTCGGCCCCTTCGCATCCCGAG
Source organism: Terriglobales bacterium (assembly GCA_036489565.1). Lineage (GTDB taxonomy): Bacteria > Acidobacteriota > Terriglobia > Terriglobales > Acidobacteriaceae > JAICKN01. Next base: position 38,295 of record DASXFN010000066.1, on the reverse strand, counting down.
GAACTCGAGGCTGCCGTGCTCGCGAAATCCGGCGAGGCCTTTACCCGGCTCAACCAGATGCGGGAAGAAGAAGGACGCAGCATTGAGCGAGATTTGAGAGAGCGCATGGAGCAGGTGCGCAAGGCCGCTCAGGGTGTGGAAGCTCATCGTCTGGGGATTCTGCAGAATTATCTAGCGAAATTAAAGACGCGCATGCAGGAACTCATCGGTTCGCAAGCGGACCCTGACCGCATGCTGCAAGAAGCTGCGCTGCTGGTGGACCGCAGCGACATCCAGGAAGAGTTGGTGCGCCTGAACACTCACATCCAGCACTTTTTAGGATTGCTCGACGCAGGCGGAGAAGTCGGCAAGAAGCTCGACTTCCTTTTGCAGGAGATGAACCGCGAGGCCAATACTTTACTTTCCAAAACCTCCGGACTTGCGGGCGAAGCGCTCAAGATCACGGAAATGGGGCTGGCCATCAAATCAGAAATCGAAAAGGCCCGCGAACAGGCGCAAAACGTCGAATAATGTCCATCGTATTCATCATTTCGGCGCCCTCCGGTTCGGGGAAATCCACGCTGGTGAATGAAGTGCGGCAAATTGTTCCTGGGCTGGATTTTTCCGTCTCCTACACAACCCGGCCGTTGCGCGGCAGCGAGCAGAATGGACGTGAATATTTTTTCGTTTCCCGCGAAGAGTTCGAGAAGATGATCGAGCAGGACGCGTTCCTCGAGCACGCCAATGTTTTCGGCAACTACTACGGGACTGCGCGACGGTTTTTCCAGGAGGCGCAACAGAACCATCACGACCTTCTGCTGGACATTGATGTACAGGGCGCGGAGCAGATCAAGCGGAAGTTGCCCGAGGCGGTCAGCATTTTCATTCTTCCACCCAACCGCGAAAAACTGGAGTGGCGGCTGCGCAACCGCGGGCTGGATTCCGAGGAGGTCATCCAACGCCGTTTGGTCACGGCCACCCGGGAGATTGAGAATTATTTCAAGTACGAATATATTTTAGTGAACGACCGTTTGGAGGAATCCGTCGAAGCGTTAAAGGCGATCCTGCTCGGGGAACGGCTCAAACGCTCCGGCATCCAAATGTTTTCAGCGGAACAGAAAGCGCTTCTGGCAAAGACCGACTCATGCCTGCTCGAACTGGAAGTGGTTCGCAACCGGGTGCAGCCGATTTTGGCTTCGTTCAAGGAAGTAGTACCGAGCGAAAGGTAACGCGGGGAGAACAAATATGAAGTTAATTGATGGGTTCGACAGCAATTATCGTTACATCCTGGTTGCGGCCCGCCGCGCGCGGCAGTTGCAGGGTGGCGCGCCCCCGGTGATTGATACCGGCTCACGCAAACCCTGCCGGATTGCTCAGGATGAAATCAGGGCCGGAAAAGTAAAGTGGCTCATTCCCGAACTCCCGCGTCCGGTTATGGATGCACCGGCGGAAATGCTCGACAATAAGGGCATCCTGCCAGATTAAGCGGGGGTTGGTTTACGATCATTGGATCGCGGGATTGGTAGTCTATCGCCCTCGTAGTCATCGTCCATGTGTCAACGCCCATGAAGATAGCTCTTGGCGTCAGCGGCGGCATCGCGGCTTATAAGGCAGCGGAAGTTGTGCGCCTGTTGCAAGAGCGCGGCATTCGCGTACAGGTCATCATGACCGCAGCCGCGCAGGAATTTATCCGTCCCCTCACCTTCGCAACGCTCTCCGGCGAAAAAGTCATTACTGATTTATTTTCAGCCGGCGCGGAGCCACCCAATATTGACTCCGCAGTCGAACATATTGCCGTTGCCCAAGCGATTGATGCATTGCTGGTTGCGCCCGCAACGGCTGACATTCTGGCCAAATTCGCCCACGGCATGGCCAATGACTTCCTGAGCACGCTCTATCTGGCAACCACCGCGCCGGTTGTCGTCGCTCCGGCGATGAATGTGAATATGTGGGAGCATCCAGCCACGCAAGCGAACCTGGAAATTCTACGTAAGCGGGGAGTTCGCATCGTGGATCCCGGCGAAGGCTACCTGGCTTGCGGCATGCTTGGCGCGGGCCGCCTGGCTGGCAATGAAGCGATTGTCGCCGCCGCGCTGGAGGCTTTAGGTGCGGCGCAGGATTTATCCGGAGAGACCGTGCTGATCACCGCCGGGCCCACGCGGGAAAAAATTGATCCTGTGCGTTACCTCACCAATCGTTCCAGCGGACGCATGGGTTACGCACTTGCCGAAGCCGCATTTCGGCGCGGAGCGCGGGTTCTGCTGGTTACTGGGCCGACTTCGATTACGCTGCCGGACGCTGCGGAGGTAACGCGAGTGGAGTCCGCGGAAGAGATGCGAAATGCGGTCCTGGCGCTCTTGCCCCAGGCAACAATCGTGATAAAAACTGCAGCTGTTTCCGACTATCGGCCTAAGAATCCCTCGGAACACAAAATTAAGCGCACCGGCGGCCTCACCCTCGAACTCGAAGCCTCGCCAGATATTCTGGCGGAGACGGTGCGCAATAAGAAGTCTCAGGTCATTGTAGGATTTGCCGCAGAGACAGAAAATGTTCTGGAGAATGCGCGCAAAAAATTGCTGTCCAAATCGCTGGATGCTGTCGTGGTCAACGATGTCTCCGGCAAAGGCATCGGCTTTGACTCGGATCGCAACGCTGTGACTATTCTGACGCGTGACGAAGTATTGGATGTTCCCGAGACCACCAAGTGGGAAGTGGCGCAGCGCGTGTTGGACGCTGTTGTAAAGCTACGCAAAAATGTCAAAGTCAGCGCCGTTGAACCGAAGTAAAGTAATGGCGTGGACGCCATTGCTCTGCTGCCTCGTCGGTTAGGGATTCCTGCTTTTCCTTCTCATTTTCCATTAAGATAACGAACAATGTCTTCTGTCACTGATCCTGAACTCCGGCGCGCGCTTGCTGATCGAATCCGTTATTACAACGACCTTGGGATTTATGATTTTTACCGGCGCGGTCCGGCATCATCAGAAATTTTTACTTCGCTCCAGACAGAATCCAACTTGGAACCCAGTTCCGCACAAAGACCAGAACAGAGAGAAGAGATGCCTAGAGCCAAAGCCGCCTCAGCTGTTGCAGTTCCTGAAGTAGATTCGCCTTTAGCTGCAAGCTCAAAGCCGGAGGCCAATGTTCAGGACCCCGTCCGCGCGCTGCAAATCATCCGCGAAGACATTGGCGACTGCACGCGCTGCAAGCTCTCCGAGCAAGGGCGAAAGCAGATCGTTTTCGGCGTTGGAAATCCGAATGCCGATCTCATGTTCATCGGTGAAGCTCCGGGTGCGGACGAAGACATGAAGGGCGAGCCATTTGTCGGTCGCGCCGGCCAATTGCTGACGAACATGATTAAAGCGATGGGGCTGAGCCGCGAGGAAGTGTACATCGCCAACATCATCAAGTGCCGTCCTCCCGGAAATCGCCAGCCGGAGCGCGACGAGTGCGAAACCTGCTCACCATTTCTGATGCGGCAGATCGCGGTGGTAAAGCCCAAGGCGATCGTGGCGCTGGGGGCGGTCGCCGCAAAAACGCTGCTGGCGGTCAACGCACCCATGTCCGAATTTCGCGGGCATTGGTATGACTTTCGCGGCACAAAGCTCACCGTCACCTACCATCCGGCATTTTTGTTGCGCGACCCGCGGCAGAAGAAAGAAACCTGGAAAGATTTGCAGATGGTGATGCGGGAACTAGGTTTACCCATGCCAGCCAAAGGCGTGGAGTAAGCTTCATTCTCTGACTGCGATTCACTAGTTTATCCTTCCATCACATGCCTGCGTTCTGCGACATCGCCTTACCTGTTCCGCTGGATATTGTCTTCACCTATAGCATTCCCGAAGACATGGATCCGGTGGTTGGCGGGCGTGTGCTCGTCCCCTTTCGTCAACAGCGATTGTCGGGCATTGTTACAGAGCTGCATGACCGCAAGCCGAGCGTCAAAACCAAGAACATTCTCAGCGTGCTCGATGCCACGCCGGTCCTTGACGAGCAGCTTTTGCAACTCGGCAAATGGATCGCTGGATATTACCTTGCGCCGCTGGGCGAGGTCTTTCGCTCCATGCTGCCCCTGAATGCGGAATTCAAGCGGACGATCGGCTACCGCATCACCGAGCAAGGTCACAACATGCTTTATGAGACGAGCACGGGCGGCTCCTCGCTCCGTTCCCATAAAACTCCCGACGAGCAGATGGCGGAAATGCGCATCCTCGAATTTCTCGGCGACGACGAAATGGTGAAGGAAGAAACCTTGCGGGCGGGCGCGCGAGCAACGAAGGCCTTGCTCGCCGGGATGGTACGAAAAAAATGGATCACTCGGGAAGACTTATCCGATGCGCAGGACGCCGCACGGACCGTGCGCATCGCAGTGCTCAAATCGGCAGAAGGCAAACTCAATGCCAACCAGCGAACTCTGATCGAAGCCTTGGGGGCCGCCGGGGGAAAGCTCCCGGTTGAGCATCTGCGAGAACTCGACGTTCCGCGCACAACCCTCCAGACATTAGCGAAACGCGGTCTAGTCGAACTGCTCGACGAACCGGCAGATTTCACCATCTCCCGTTACAAGGCTCGGCCTTCACCATTTGACTTTCAATTTACCGCGGAGCAACAAAGCGCCCTCCATCAGGTCCAACAAAACGTCGAAGCATACAAATTTGCTGGCTTACTGTTGCATGGAGTTACGGGATCAGGCAAAACCGCGATTTATCTTGCGGCCATGCGCTCTGTCCTCGATGCTGGACGCTCGGCCATTCTGCTGGTTCCGGAAATTGGTCTGACTCCCGCAGTCGCCGCCGACCTTCACCAGATTTTTGGCAAAGAAGTCGCCATCCTCCACTCAGCGCTCTCGGATAAAGAACGCGCCGAGCAATGGCACCGCATTCGGCGCGGAGAGGCGCGGATCGTCGTCGGCACGCGCTCGGCTGTATTCGCTCCGGTTTCCGATCTTGCGCTGATCATCGTGGATGAAGAGCATGATTCTTCCTATAAGCAGGAAGAGATGCCCCGCTACCACGCGCGCGACGTCGCGGTGGTGCGAGCCAAGATGGCGCATGCCACGGTCGTGCTAGGTTCGGCCACGCCGTCGTTGGAATCCTACTTCAACGCCAAAAAGAACAAATACACGTTGCTCGAGTTGCGCGACCGCGTGGAGCAGCGTCCGCTGCCGGAAGTCGAAATCATAGACATGCGGCAAGAGTTTCAGGAGACCGGGCACGAGCAGGTCATCTCGCGCAAGCTGGCGGAAGAGATCCGCGAAAGACTGGAACTCAAAGAGCAAGTCATGGTGCTGCTCAACCGCCGGGGCTACTCTCCGGTGGTCATGTGCCGCGCCTGCGGAACAAAGCTGGAATGCAAAAACTGCGCCATCGCGCTCACCCATCACAAGCGTTCGCACCGAATGGAGTGCCACTATTGCGGCTTTCTGGCGCAGGTGCCAAAAACCTGCGCGCAATGCGGTAGTGAGTACGTTTATTTCATCGGCACCGGATCGGAAAAGCTGGAAGAGTTATTGCACGGAATGTTTCCCCAGGCGCGCATTGCGCGGCTCGACCGGGATACGGTGCGCAGCCATCAGGATTTTGAGCGCACCCTCGGCGCGCTCAATCATGGCGAACTCGATTTGCTGGTGGGCACACAGATGATTGCGAAGGGTCACGACATTCACGGGGTGACACTGGTGGGCGTCGTCGGGGCAGACATGGCTTTAGGATTTCCGGATTTTCGCGCCGCCGAGCGGACCTTCCAGCTGCTCACCCAAGTTGCTGGACGCGCCGGGCGGGGGCAGACTCCAGGCCGTGTGGTGCTGCAAACTTATTTTCCCGACCATTACGCCGTGCAATATGCTGCCGCGCACGATTTTTTGGGTTTCTATGAAAAAGAACTGCGTTTCCGCAGCTGGATGCACTACCCGCCATATAGCTCACTCGCGAATGTTCTGGTGCGCAGCCCAAAGCTGAACGAAGCGCTGGAGTGGTCTGGCCTACTGGGCAAGTGGTTTGAGAAGACGCGGCATGAAGGCGTTCGCGTACTGGGCCCAGCGGCAGCGCCGCTCGTGCGCCTGAAGCAGGATTATCGGTACCACTTCGTGCTGAAGTCCACCAGCCGCGAAAAACTGAACACTCTTCTACGCGCCATGCTCAGCTACGCCGCGCAAAGAAAAATTCCGCGAACACAGGTGATTGTGGATATGGACGCGCTGTGGCTGATGTAAAGCAATAAAAAACGCCGGGTCAAAGACCCGGCGCTACATAACCACAAAATGGCTACCTTCCCGCCATCGCCGGTTGGTGGGCGGCATGGAAGGCTTCGAAGCGCTTATTGACCTCTTCCCAGTTCACCACTCCCCACCAGGCAGAGAGATATTCCGGACGGCGGTTGTTATATTTCAAATAATAAGCGTGCTCCCAAACGTCGTTGCCCATGATTGGGAACAAACCCTGGGACATAGGATTGTCCTGGTTCGCGCTGCTGAGCACTTGCAGCTCGCCGCCTGGCTTGCCTGCGAGCCAAGCCCATCCGGAACCAAACTGTTTGGCGCCAGCGTCGTTGAATTTGGTTTGAAAATCCTTAAAGCTGCCAAAGGACTTGCTGATCGCATCGGCGATTGGCCCGGTCGGGTCTCCTCCGCCTTTCGGCTTCATGATCTTCCAGAACATGCTGTGGTTCACATGTCCGCCGCCATTATTGCGGACGGCGCCGCGAATATCTTCCGGGACGGCGCTTAGGTCGCGCAACAAGTCTTCGGCACTCTTAGTCTGCAAATTGGGATATTTTTCCAGGGCCGCGTTTAAATTTTTCACATAAGCGGCGTGATGCATGTCGTGGTGCAACTTCATGGTTGCAGCATCAATGATCGGCTCCAGGGCCGAATAATCGTAAGGCAGGGCGGGTAACTCGTGCGCCATGATTTTCCTCCTACTCTTTCTGATGACAGGAATTTATGCGGAGATTCACCTATCGCTCAAGATGATTATAAATCGTTGGGGCTGCACAAATCTGTAGATGCTACGCAATTGGAGGGAAAATGCGTGGCCCAGAGCGACAACCTATTCGAGCACGGCGTCATCGAGCTTCTTTTTTCCCCAGTCCGCAGCCGCCTGCACGAACGCCAGCACCAAAGGATGGGGTTTGCCCGGCTTGGAAGAAAGCTGCGGTTGATACAGCGTGGCGATAAAAAACCGGTGCGTCGGCGATTCGATGGCGCGGATTTCCCCCTGCGGCCCGCGCGCGACCACGGGGAACCCTGCTTCAATCGCAGCCCATTCAAATTCGGGATTCACCTCAAAGTTGCAGAAAAATTCTTCGCTGACAGTGTCCTTCCCATAAAAAGACTGCAGGTAAGATCCCGGACGCAAGCGGATTTCCGGAACTACACCGGATAATTTAGGGGCGCCGGACGCCTGGTTTGGGACCGCGCACGCCACCGGATAAATCACAATGTTCTTCGAGCCGGAATTATTTTCCGCGGAATCTGCATCCTTGATGTTGAGCACATTGCGCACGCACTCAATCAATGCGTACTGGAACCCTCCGCAAGTGCCCAGAAATGGCCAATCGCGTTCGCGCGCGAATTGAATGCCCTTCAGCATTCCGTCAAAGCTCTGATAGGGGCTGCCCGGCGAAGCCCACAGGCCATCAAAACTCTCCAACGCTTTTACCCCTTGTCTCTCAAGCAGGGACGAAGTCGGGATCCATTCAGAATGCAACGAAATGCCGAGTTTGGCTGCCGCATGTTGCAGGCAATCGTTGGTGGCGTGGTGCGAGCGGGATTCCTTGTTGAAGTCGCCCAGAATCCCTATGCGGACTGCGTCGGTCACTTCAGCATTGTAAAGGACGCGCCGCGATTTATAGGTTCGGCGGGGTGAACAGCTAGGTGACTGGCGTGCCGGATTTGGTGCCGAGAGGCACTTGCCAAGAGCTTACCCATTAGAATTCAGCGCAAATTTCGCCGACAAGACAGGAATCCATGAATTGGACAACGACGCTGCACAAGCCATGCCAGTCGCCACAGATGAGATTTTTCCGGCATCTGACCTGCGCGAGTTTAAGGGCAGCATGTAAAGGTTTACATCTGCCCATTCGCATCCGCGCACGTCAACGCGCGTACTTCAAGCGCTGGCCGCCTGTCGCTCCTGGAAACATTCGCGGCAGAAGATTGGTCTTCCCTGGGTTGGCTTGAACGGAACGGTAGTCTCTTTGCCGCAGTGGGAACATACCGCGTGGGTTTCCACTCGAATGGAATTCGGCCGGCTTCCGGCGCCGACCATTGCGGCCCGCTTGGTCTTGCATCCGCGGCAGCGTTTTGGTTCATTCTTGAACTGTTTGTCGTGAAAGAAAAGCTGCTCCCCGGCCGTGAAGATGAAGTCGGAGCCGCAGTCCGCGCATTTCAATACCTTGTCCTGGAATTCCATTTGAGAGTGCTCCCCTTAAAACTCGATCCGGCACAAAAATGCGCACTGCGGCGCACCTTTAGCAGGTCTGTCGCACCCCCCTCAAATTGTTAGAACAGTTGCCCCTGGGTTCGGCCCGCCACACCCTGAAGATGTGGACATTGCGCTTCGCGATATGATGCCCAACAAATCGACCGATCTAGATATTAAGGAAGGGCCGTCCCTGAGAGGACGGCCCTTAACATCCACTACTCTTGCTCTTTCCTTGCCTTTTTACGGCTGCGCTTTCGCGCCAACGCTTCTTTTACCCGCTTCTTTTCGCCCGGCTTTAAGTAAAAGGAGTGACGTTTCACTTCCTTAATGATGTCCTCCTGTTGTACCTTCCGTTTAAAGCGGCGAAGAGCGTTCTCGAGGGACTCACCCTCTTGAAGTCTGACTTCGGCCAACCAACACACCCCCCGACTCGTCCCAAGTTGGAACCGCAAATAGTTATGTCAAGATTTGCTTGCCAAGTCAAGCGTTATTGAGCAATTGCTCACATAAATTAGAGATGATAAGAGTTGTTCCCCACGCAGGTTCCCATTCCTTACGCTAAAAAGTGGCCTTCAACGAGAGCTCAAGTTGTCGTGCTGCGTAAGCATCCAGAGGCTTCATAAAAATGGACGTTTGCTGATAATAGGCCGGGAAGTTATTGACTCCAATAGATTTATCTGTCAACACGAATTGGCTTGCCGCTGTCTGAAAGCCGTTTTGCGAGCTGGCTATTTTCAGATTTTCGCGGTTCAACGCGTTAAATACGTTCACCATTAAACTAAGTTTGAATTTTCCCACCGCCAAAATCTGCCGACCCAGGCGCATGTCCAGCGTAGAGTAGTCCGGCCCGACAAAAGAATTGCGGCTGGCTCCCGGCAGACGATCATTGGCGCTGTCGTCGTCCTGGTTAGGATCGCCAATCACCTGCGGATTCACCGGCCGACCACTGCCATAGTTCATGACTCCAGATAACTTCCAGTCGTTAAAGAGTTTGCTAAGAACAGGCTGCCCATGCCCGAATGGACGAGGGATCAATATCCAGGAAAACACCAGCCGATGGCGCTGATCGGTAGTGCTGGTTCCTTTTTCTGAGTTCGGCGAGGACGAATTCTGCACCAGCGCCGGACTGCCGGCGACCAGAGCATCCTGACCATCATCCTCGGCATGCGCCCAGGTGTAACCGAGGCGGAAGTACACGCCGTTTGCCATGCGACGGCGAAGCGAAACCGTCAAACCGTGATACACGCTCGAAGCCGCACTTTCAAACACATCCACGGCCCCCAACTGCGGAACCGGCCGGGCAAGCGGGTTAATGCAGGGAGGGAATGGGCAAGTGATGCTGCGCGTCATCTGCCACGTGGAAAATGAATCGACGGCGGAATATCCGAGCAAATTTATTCCAGAAGAGTCATATACCGGATACGATACGCTGACTGGCGCTGGCAGATTCGCATCGCGCGCGCGAATCAGATCCTGCCCATGCACGAAAGTATAGGAAAGACTTCCTGATATCCGCTCGCTCAGTTGCTTTTCGAGGCTCAGGTTCGCCTGATGAACTTCAGGCGTGCGAAAATTTTGCGAGAACGCGGAAATATCGCTTTCCGCGTATTGAGCGAGATTCGCAGGAAGATCGCACCCAATCGCCGATGGTGCGCAGTTCACCAGCACATTGGGATATTGCGGGAAAACCGCGCGCGCCGCAGGGTTCGTGTTGTTCAGGAAAATCTGGCTGTCGGAAAGTCCATTTTCCGTCGCAATCGCTGACGTATAAATTTCCGGAATGCGAGTGTAAAACAAGCCATAGCCGCCGCGCACAACCAGAGGCTTCTCTTTCCCCACTGAATAAGCAAATCCCCCTCGCGGCGCAAAATTGTAAGGCTCAAAGGGAACTTTGCCGGATTCCGGCCAGAGCGGATTTGTCAGCAGCCCCTGCTTGCTGAAGGTTTGCAGATCGTAGCGCACTCCCAGACTCAACGCGAAGTGACTGGTTACGCGGATGGCGTCCTGCACGAATGCGGCGTATTCATTCGTGTCCGGATGGCTTACGGCAGAGCCGAAACTTTGCAAATAATAGTGCGGCACGGCATGCGCGTAGGCGCGCAAAGCAGTCAGGTACAGCCCGCCAATTTCCGGCGTGAAGGTAAACGGGTCCACCTTGATCGGATCAAAAATATATTCCCCGCCGAAGTTCGAGGGGAAGTAGTCATAAATTTTGCTCAGCAGCGCGTCGCCGCCAAACTTCCAGGAGTTGCGCCCTTTGTCCCAACCTAAAGTTTCCGCTATGTGTATCCGCTGTTCGCGCTCCTCGCGGGGAAGAATGTTGGAGCGCCCAAATCCGTCAATGATGCTGTAAATCTTCGTCAGTGGATCGTTGGTGTTGCTGCTCGACTGCTGCAGGTCACGAGAGAACTGCGCTCTAAAATGACTCACCAGATGCGGCGAGAGCGCACTCATCAACGCCAGCGAACCGGTCTGCGTATCCACGCTCTCGCTGCCATTATCGGAAATTCCATAGGTTGTGAGCGGGCTGCTGGGATCCACAAAAACATTATTCATTCCGTAGTAATGCGAGGTGTTCAGACGAAGCGTAAGTTGCTCGCGAGGAGAAAGCGCAAAGTCTATTTTCAGAAAACCTGAATTACCCAGCAGCCTCGCCGGATACACGCCGGCTTGCCCCGAAAGCTGGGCGGCGCTGGCGAAAACCAGGGATTCATCACTCTGCTCATAGTCGCCCGGCGTTACCGGTCCGGTCGCCGCCAGGGGCGTGATACGCGAGCTTCCATCCGCGAACTGCACCACCGTGGGCGCACGGAAAGCGTGCTGGTCATATCCCGCGAAAAAGAACGCTCGGTTTTTCTTCAGTGGGCCGCCAAAAGTTGCGCCAAATTGCTCCTGCTGTCCCTTCGGTTTTGAGCCGGTAAAAGGCTGCTGCGCGTTGAACAGGCTGTCGCGAAAATTGTCGAAAGCCGTGCCGTGAAAATGATTTGAACCGGATTTGGTAATCACATTCACTACTGCCCCGCCGGACCGGCCAAGTTCCGCCGAATAAGTGTTCGATGACACGCTAAATTCCTGCACCACGCCATTGGAAAACTGGTCAGGCTCGCGATATCGTCCCCGGGCCTGCGCGAAAAATGCGTTGTTATTGTCGCTGCCATCCACCAGATAGCTGGACTGAAAGCCGCGAATACCGCCGAAGGCCAGGTCTCCGTTCGTGCTCGACGTCAGCCCTCGTGGGTCCTGGGTCACATCGGAATTCAGCAAAGCGAGATCGGAATAGCGGTGGCCGCTCAAAGGCAGCGATTCAATTTCCTGCTCGGTCACAACCGAGGAAATCGAACTGGACTGCGTTTCAATCAGCGGTGGCGCGCTGGAAACTGTGACGGTCTCTTTGGCGCCCGCCGGAGACAATTTAAAGCCCACCGCTGTCACCCTCCCCAAGTCCACATGCAGGAGCGGCGTTTGTTGCGCAGACATGCCGGGAGCCGTAGCCCTGCCCTGGTAGTCGCCCGGAGACAGCAGGTCCACACTGAAACGCCCCTCGGCGTCCGTCACCGCCGTATAGCGGATTCCCTTGGCGACACTGACGAACACCACCGCCGCCATTGGGATACGACTTTCGCTGATGTCGCTCACGGTGCCGCGGATCGCGCCCGTGGAGGCGTCCTGCGCGCTCACAGAGCACGCCAGCAACAGGCAACCCAGCAGGAGGCCGAGAATTCGGCCACGCCGATGAGGCGATCGAAATTTAGGATGCAGCATGAACCCTCACCTTGCGGAAGCACAAAGTGAGTCCAGCACATTGACGGGAAGACAGAGATGTATATATCACCGCAGCCACGCTTTCGTCTGTGACATGCGGAGTTTTTTTGAAAATCTTCCCAACTTGGGATTATTATTTGCGCCGCGTGGTTTGGCTGTGCGGTTCGTTGAAGACGGCAAGTTTTGGTGGGTTCTTACTTTTGTCCGAGTTTTTTCGCGACCAGCTCTTCCACTTTTTGCAGGACGTCGTCTTCGGACATTTCCGTGGAATCAAGCTTTACCGCATCCGCAGCCGGTGCTAAAGGAGACACCGCGCGCGTGCGGTCGCGGCGATCTCGCTCTCGCAATTCCGCGGAAAGGATTTCCGCCGCCACGCCTTTTGCGTGCTGTTGCACCAGCCGACGCTGCTCTCGGATGACGGGGTCCGCGTCCAGAAAAATCTTGATGTCGGCATCGGGAAACACTTTTGTTCCAATGTCGCGGCCTTCCATTACAACGCCGCCGCCAACGCCCATCTCGCGCTGGTGTTCCACCATCCACTCCCGCACCTTGGGATGCACGGAAACGCGCGATGCCGCATCGGTCACATCCGGCTCCCGCACTCGCTGGCTGACGTCGCGCCCATCGAGCAGGACGCGGTTCCCTCCGAGCGTAGGTTCCAGCTTGATCCACGAATTTCTTGCGAGTAAGACGAGGGGAGCCTCTTCGTCCACTGAAACGTCATTCTGGATCGCCTTCAGCGCAAGAGCGCGATACATGGCGCCGCTTTCCAGGTTCACGTATCCCAGTTTGCGTGCCAGTCGGGAGGCAATTGTGCTCTTCCCGGCCCCGGCGGGGCCGTCAATGGCAATAATCAGCTTGCGTTCGGAGGCGAGGGTCATCGTGAGGCCCTATGATTTTACACGCCCTTGAAACCTTGTGGCGCGGACACTCCTGTCCGCGTGCCCAACCCTGATGGAATGACGAGTATCTCCGCCAATGCTTTGCAGTTTGAGTTTTTTGCAGCCCGTAAGCTCCTGCGCTTGGTTTCGCTACGATCACGACAGCGAATAGGCCATCAGCACCACCGCCGCCGATTGCAGCCAGCGCAGCTTTACCGGTTCGTTGTGCTTGAACCAGTTCCATGCCCAGGCCATCAGTGTCATGGAAACCAGCAGAAACAAAATCCATTCCAGTGTCGGCAGGAAGGTGAGCGTGGGACCAATCAGTTGGCGCATGCCAAGGTTCCAGGTGGAACCGTAAAGAATGCAAATGTGAATGATGTAAATCGTCAATGACTCCTGCGCCACCGACTGCACGGCGCGGCGCGGCAGGGCGATTCTTTGAGTTAGATAAGTAAGCCCCGCAAGAATTATGCAAACATAACCCATCCTCATCAGGAACAGGTTTGGACTCGTTTTCCAGTAGTCAGCGTTCGCATAGACAGTGAACGGGATTTTGTTAAAACAAAATCCCGCGCCCATGGCCGCAACTCCAATCAACGCCACCGGCCAGATTGACGAGGGCAAATTCTGCTGCTTCCGTGCATACAGATATCCCAGACCAACTCCGCAAAGAACGTATCCCGCCCAAGGGAAGAGAGGAAACAGTGAACCCGTGTTCCCGTTCAAATACGAGGCAAAGAACAGTGGGATGTGCGCTCCAACTCTCCACATCACCGGGGTCAGAAGGATGGCAACTGCTCCACTGCCTACTGCCAGTTTGGCAAAGCGTGCGGGCGTTTTCGCGATGAGCACCAATATCTGAAGGAACAACAAGCAGATTCCAATGCACTGCAGCACGTCCACCTGCAGCCAGTCCCGCCATCCCGCGCTGCTTACAAACGAAATGTTGCGAAATGATTTCATCGGGAGGTGCATGGCATAGCCCAAAGCCACAAAAAACAAGAACCGCCGCGCCCGCTTCCAGAACGCCGTGGAAAATGCGATGTGCGAATCCCACCGGCGCATGGTGGCGATGGCGAACGAAGCGCCCGAGAGGGTAAGGAACATGGGGGCCGTCAGGCCGCGCAGGAAAAGCCATTTGTCGAAGAAGAATCCCTGACGCGCCGCGGGGAGCAAAAGAACGTCCAGCGTGTGGCCCTGGATCATGAACAGGATGGCCAGCACACGGGCGAAATCAACGGCAATAATGCGGGAAGACTGTGCTTGCTCTTGCTTCATGCGGCGGAAACCTTGGTTGAAATAGGAAACCCGCAAAATACTTCACAGTTGCAGAAATCTTCGCGGGAATCGGAATTCAGTGTTTGATGCTTTCTGGTACGGAACGGGATGCAGCAGTTTTCACTTGCGTGATTTGAATCAGCGAGCGGTGTCCCACATAAACGAATTCCAATTCCCGGGCCGACAACAGCGCATTGATGGCTTCCTTCACTCGCGAACGGGAGACAAAATTGCCGAAGAATGACTCCAACTCCCCCTGCTCAGCGGCGATGACGCAATCAATGTATTTGGAAAGCAGAGCTGATAGGGCCTCCGGGACTGAAAGCCCGATTCCTTCGCGCACGGCGTCCGGCGACCAGCGGTACAGCACGTCCCAGTAAGCTCCCTCGCCGGCTTTGTAGTCCACTCGAGTAATGCGCAGCTTCGACCAAAGTTCCGCCAATGATTTGTCGAGCGCCGGACCGGAAACTCCACCTCCCAACGTATCCAGCAATTTTTGCTTGGAGATCGGGCCTCCCCGCCGGACCGCCTCATAGGCGTCACAGGCCAGTTCAGAATATTGCGAGCGTGGAGCGGGTTGGGGTGGCTGTTTTGGATTCCGCTCGCCCACCAATGCATAAAAATATGGAAATACCGAACCCGCTACCAGAAACGAATTGTTCTCATCAAACAGGTTGGTTTCGTAGGCGGAGCGGTCGCGAAGCAGCCGGACCATCAGGTCCGTGCGCTCCTGAGCGCTGGGATCGGAATACGCCTGCCGCCAGTTGGGAAGCTTTTCGCTTGAACCTGACCATGCGCCTATGAAGGTAGGCGCCAGCAACGCAGGCCGCATGGGATAAATGAGACAGAAACCAACGTCCTCAATGAACGCGCGAGCATCTTCAAACGTGCGCACAGGATTGCCGTTCAGCCGCCACTTCTGTCGCCGTTGTTCTTCCAGTTCCTGATCGGTCATAAATGCAGTTGTCAGTTGCCAGCTGGTAATTAGCACTCAGCAGTCAGCCGTCGGCGTATCAGCCAATGAGTCTTTTAATTTTGCTTCCCAGCTTTCGTTGGCTGAGTGCTGAATGCTGAGTGCTGAGTGCCAAGTGCTAGATTCTCTTAAATGCTTTCTGAATGTCCTTCATTGAGTATCGCAGAACTACAGGTCTTCCGTGTGGGCAAGACATGGGGCAGTCGGTTTTCGCGAGTTCAGCCAGCAACCACTCCATTTTGTTTTGCTCGAGCGGCATATTTACCTTAATGGCGGCGTGGCAGGCAATGGAAGCGGCAATCCGGGCGCGAATCTTTTCCAGATTCAGGCTTTGATCTTCGCGGGCAAATTGCTCCAGCAATTCGTGCAGCATGCGCTCCACCTGCGGCGCTTCAATTCCCGCGGGCGCGACTTTCACCGCAATGCTGCGCGCGCCGAAGGGCTCCGCTTCAAAACCATTTTGGTTCAGCTCGTCGGAAATTTCCGCGAATACCGCCTGCTGTGCCGCCGTAAGCTCCAGAATTAGTGGCATGAGCAGGCGCTGGCTTTCTACTTTCTGCGCGGTGCGTTGCTTCAAAATCTTTTCAAACAGCACACGCTCGTGCGCCACGTGCTGATCAATAATCCACAACCCTTCGCGATTCACCGCCAGGATAAATGACTCGCGTATCTGGCCCAGCGG
Organism: Terriglobales bacterium; assembly: GCA_036489565.1. Lineage (GTDB taxonomy): Bacteria > Acidobacteriota > Terriglobia > Terriglobales > Acidobacteriaceae > JAICKN01. The sequence continues at coordinate 22,317 of DASXFN010000066.1, read as the reverse complement.
CTTAAGCGTGGCCAGTAAGGGTGCCAATTCGCTGGCGTGCTCAGATGCATCCTGATATCCAGCCTGATCTTCGGGCTGATCTTCGGGAATAGGCGGCGCGCAACCATCGCCGGTAACAATTTCCTGGGGCACACGCGCCATCGCCGCACCCGAGTTGGCCTCCACACTGATGCCTTCCATGCCAAAGTGCAACCGCTCGGTCACGGGCGGAAAACTGGCCGCCTGCAGGGAAAATGATTCCCCGCCCGCTTGCGCCCCCCAAGCCGATGCTTGGGGCATATCCGGCCGCGCTCCGGGCGTAAGCGACGGATTCGCCGTCGCATGCGCATGAATTTCCGCCGCGAACTGGGGCACGGGACGCGCCTTCATCAATGCGGCACGCACTGAATCGCGGACAAAATCGTGCACTACCGTCTGCTGGCGAAAGCGGACTTCCGTCTTTGAGGGATGAACGTTTACGTCGACCTCGGCGTTCGGCATCTCCAAAAACAGCAGCACCACGGGATAAACTGTCGGCGGAATAATGTTGCGGTATGCTTCGATAATCGCGTGCTGGATGAGCCGGTCGCGAATCAGCCGTCCGTTCACGAAGACGTAAATCGAGTTGCGATTGAGCTTCTGGATCTCAGGCTTGGAAACAAATCCATGCACCCGCAACTCGCCGGGCGTGGAGAAATGTGCGTCCGTGCCATTCTCAGATTCTTCTTCGACAATCTCGGCTCTTCGCCACGGCGGCGGCTGCGGCAATCCCACGCGATCGAGGGGCTGCATCGCCGCGACAGGAATTAGCCCGTCGAGCACTTCCCTGCCGAACACCTGAAACACGCGTTCGCTCTGCCCCGATACTGGCGGCGCCACAAGTATGGCGTTGGTGGAAGAGTGCAGTTCGAAATGCTTGTCAGGATGCGCCAGCGCGTAGTGTGTCACCAGCGAAGCGATATGCGAGAGCTCGGTGGATTCAGCTTTTAGAAACTTCCTGCGGGCGGGAATATTGAAAAAAAGATCGCGGATCGTGATGGAAGTTCCAGCCGGCAAGCCCGCTTCTTCTACTTTGAAGATTTTGCCGCCATTGATCTCAACGACTGTTCCCGAATCTTCCTCAGGCGCGCGCGTCTCAAGATGCAACCTCGACACAGAAGCAATGGAAGGCAGCGCTTCTCCGCGAAAACCCAGCGTGGAAATATTTACAAGATCTTCGGCATTCTTGATTTTAGAGGTCGCGTGGCGCTCAAATGCCAGCAGCGCGTCGTCGCGCACCATGCCGCAGCCGTTGTCGGTGATCTGGATAAGCTTCTTTCCGCCCGCCTCGATTTGAATCTTGATCCGGGTTGAGCCCGCGTCCAGAGCGTTTTCCAACAATTCCTTCACAACGGACGCAGGACGCTCCACCACCTCACCGGCGGCGATTTTATTGGCGACTTGGTCTGAAAGAACGTGAATGCGTCCCATGAGAAACGGCTCATCGCTAGCGACAGAACCTTCGTCAGTGTCGCAGCAAGCGGGAAAAAAGAAAAGGGAGCGGCCCGAAACTCTTGCACGTGCCTGTACGCGAAATCCCGTCAAGACTCACGAAGGTACGTAGCAGGGGATAACTCGCTGCAAACACGCAACATCGAGTTGCGCGGCAAATGTCCCATTTAACCTGCCTCAGTTGTTATGCTGATTATAGAGGTCGAATTGGCCAGCGACGCTTTAGGCGCTGAATGATCAGAATTATCGCGCCGCGAAATGTTGAAAAAACGATTTTATTCAATAAGATTTACTTTGCCGGTACGAGCGCAAGCAACTACACTGGTTCGGACAGAAACGCAGCATTTTCCATCTCACAATTTTTGGGGGCTATTCATGGGGCAGTTCCGTGTCCGGCTTGTCTTGCTTTCATTTCTATTTATTGCTTTCGCCAGCGCCTTCGCACAAGATGCGCAACCGTCAACTCCGCCGATCTATATGGATTCTTCGAAGCCAACGGATGTGCGCGTGAATGATTTGATTTCCAGAATGACGCTGGAAGAAAAAGCGTCGCAACTGGTGAACCAGGCGCGGGCCATTCCACGCTTGCAGGTGCCCGCGTACGACTGGTGGAGTGAAGCTCTTCACGGCGTTGCCAACGCCGGAATCGCCACGGTATTTCCCGAACCGATTGGCCTCGGAGCAACTTTCGATTCTCCGCTGATTCACAATATGGCGATCATTATCGGGACTGAAGGGCGCGCGAAGCATGATCAGGCTGTTCGCGCGGGACGCCGCGATATTATGGAAGGCCTCGACTTCTGGTCTCCGAACATCAACATTTTTCGCGACCCCCGCTGGGGACGCGGCCAGGAAACCTATGGTGAAGATCCTTACCTCACCGGACGCATGGGCGTGGCCTTTGTTACAGGCTTGCAGGGCGACGATCCCTATTACTTCCGCGTGATCTCCACACCCAAGCATTTCGTCGTACACAGCGGCCCGGAGCCTACGCGCCACAAAGCGGACGTACCCGCCTCAAAGCACGACATGGAAGATACTTATATGCCGGCATTTCGCGCGGCAATTGTCGAAGGCAAGGCGGAGTCCACGATGTGCGCTTATAACCGCATCAATGGCGAACCAGCCTGCGCCAATCCCTTCCTCTTGGAACACACTTTGCGAGGCGCCTGGAAGTTCAACGGATACGTCGTCTCTGATTGCGATGCGGTTGCCGACATCTACAACGGCCATCACTTCACTCGCTCCCTTGCAGAAGCCGGGGCTGTCTCAATGAAAACGGGGATGGATAACGAGTGCGCCGACTTCTTCACCAAGGCCAAAGACAACTCCGATTACGTGAAATTCATTGACGCCGTGCATCAGGGCATTCTGAGCGAAAGCGACATTGACACGTCACTGCGGCGGTTGTTCACCGCCCGCATGCGCCTCGGCATGTTCGATCCGGCGGAGAAAAACCCGTATGCCAACATTCCGGAGTCGGAAATTGACAGCGCGCCGCACCGCGAAGTTGCGCTGAAGGCTGCGCGCGAATCCATCGTGCTGTTGAAGAATGACGGCATACTTCCCGTGAACGCGAATGTGAAGAAAATCGCTGTGGTCGGGCCTTTGGCTGAACAGACCCGGGTTCTGGCGGGCAACTACAACGGCACCCCGTCGCATGCGACGAGCGCGCTTGATGGAATCCGCAAGCAGTTTCCTTCCGCGGAGGTAACGTACGACCCCGGAATGAACTTCCTGCGGACGGAGACAGTGGTTCCCGCGAACTTGCTCACTACTCCCGATGGCAAGCCGGGATTGAAGGCGGAATATTTTACCGATGATTTGAAGGGAACTCCAAAAGTAACGCGCGTGGACAAGACGGTCGACCTCCAGGTTTTCCGTCCGGATGCCGATGCAATCACGCCGCCCGAAGGCATGCGGGATTTTTCCGTGCGCTGGACTGGTTTCCTGACTCCCACTGAATCGGGAAAATACAACATTGGACTGGCGGGTTCAATGAACCGCTTATGGTTTGACGGCAAGCTGCTGCTCGACGATTCCGAGTTGCACGATCCGCATCCTAAGACGGCCCCGGTGGAACTGCAAAAGGGGCACCGCTATTCCGTGAAGGTTGAATATTTGCGGGGCGGTTTTGGCACGCGGCTCGTATGGTTGAGTGTGCTTGCCAATCCGGTGGCGGATGCGGTTGCAGCGGCCAAGAATGCCGACCTGGTAGTTGCAGTGGTCGGCATTACCTCCCAACTCGAAGGCGAAGAGATGAAAGTGGACTTGCCCGGCTTCAAGGGTGGAGACCGCACCAGCATTGATCTTCCCAAGGAAGAGGAAGACTTACTGAAAGGCGTGGGTGCCACGGGCAAACCGCTCGTCGTCGTCCTGATGAACGGCAGCGCGCTGGCGGTGAACTGGGCCCACGATCATGCGAATGCCATCATGGACGCCTGGTATTCGGGCGAGGAAGGCGGAACAGCCATTGCGGAAACGATCGCGGGGGCGAACAATCCCGCCGGACGTTTGCCGGTGACCTTCTACACGGGCGTGGACCAATTGCCTCCGTTTGAAGATTACGCGATGACCAACCGCACGTATCGGTACTTCGAAGGCAAGCCGCTTTATCCTTTCGGCTTCGGATTGAGCTATTCGAAGTTTGAATACAGCAACGTGAAGCTTTCCACCAACGACGTAATCGCGGGCAATCCTCTTACCGTGAATGCGGATGTGAAGAATACGAGCGACAAGGATGGTGATGAAGTTGCAGAACTCTATCTCACATTCCCCAAGCTACCCGGCACACCGCTCCATGCTCTGCGTGGATTCACGCGAGTGCATATTGCCGCAGGCGCTACGGAACATGTGCAGTTCCAGTTGAGCGCACGCGACTTGAGCATGGTGGATCTGGCGGGCACCCGCTGGGACGCGGCGGGAAACTACACGGTGACTGTCGGCGGAGGCCAGCCGGGAACTTCGGCAGCGATGGCTGATGCGCAGTTCTGGATTAGCGGTAGCCACAAACTGCCGGAGTAAAGCTGGCAACAAAACTAAAAGCAGGATGCTCGGTATGAGCATCCTGCTTTTTTTCTTGTGGAAAATCGCCCGCGTCTTTACGCGAATTTAATAAATTTCAACGAGGCCGAGTTCATGCAGTAACGCAGATACGTGGGCTTTGGTCCGTCATCAAACACGTGACCCAAGTGCGCATCGCACTCGGAGCAAAGGACCTCTTTGCGCAGCATTCCAAAACCGACGTCAGTCCTGGTCTTTACGTTTTGTTTTGCGATTGGCTCCCAGAAGCTGGGCCAACCCGTGCCTGAATCAAATTTCGTATCGGAACTGAACAAAGCGTTGTCGCAACAGATACAGCGGTAAAGACCTTTGTCCATTGATTCCGCATACTTCCCGGTGAATGCCTGCTCGGTCCCAGCTTCCCTGGTGATTTCAAATTCCTGCGCGGTCAATAGCTGCTTCCACTCCGCATCGCTCTTGCGTACGACTTTGACTTCAGCAGGACCAAGGTTCTTGCCCATATCGTTAAACTGCACGACAGTGACCGTCGCTTTGTCATTCGAGGATTTAGCGTCAACCGTACCGAGCGTAGGGTTCCTGAGCCAAAGGGCGCCCAATCCCCCACCGACAATTGCGAATGAACTTATCAAAAAATTTCTGCGATCCATAATGACTCCTTCTGGTTAACCGAATGTAAAGGCGAATGCCTGAACACCGGGATCAAGAAATTCAATTTCAAATGTCCGGTCTTCCACCGGGCCTTTTTGGCGGATGAGTTGATACAGGCGATGTTCCTGCACCGTACCGGCGCCGCTGGAATCCACATCCACGCCGCGATCTTCGCCGGGCGCGGTCCCATCCAATTTAACTTTGAAGCGGATGGGCTTGCCGTTTTTGGAAGGACCCAGCACCAGATGCAGGTCACGGCCATGGAAACGGAAAACAATTTTCCCTGGCGCGGACTGAAGCACGGCGCTCTCCGGACTCACCTTCCATGATCCGCCCAGTCCCCACTGATTTAATGAGGGCCGAACGGGCAGCGTATAAGTTTTGCGAGAATCCTGCGCCAGCGTTTCAGGAGAAGCAAAGTGTTCGGCGCGGCGCGTGCCGATGTAAGTTTCCGGAGAGCGAGCGGCTATGTTGCTGGGCGCGGCTTCCACACCAGAGGCGGTGACGTCTGCGACTCCTGTGGGCAGGCTGTGCGCGCCGTTTTCCTTGAGCAATTGCTGGATGATGCGCTCTGAAGCAGCGTAGTCTCCTTCGCCAAAGTAGTGATGGCGAATGCGGCCCTGGCCATCAATAAAGTAATCCGCCGGCCAGTATTCATTGTTGAAGGCGCGCCAGATGTTGTAGTCGCTGTCAATGGCGACAGGGTAGGTGATCTTCAAATCGCGAACGGCCTTCTCAACATTGGCACGGTCTTTTTCGAAAGCAAATTCTGGCGTGTGCACGCCGATCACAACCAAGCCAGCGTCTTTATATTTGTTGGCCCATGCTTCGACGTAAGGCAAGGAGCGCAGGCAGTTGATGCAGGAGTACGTCCAGAAATCAACCAGCACGACTTTTCCGTGCAGCGCTTTGCGCGTGAGCGGCGGCGAATTCAACCAGGCGACCGCGCCTCCTAACTCCGGCATTTCACCTTCGTCAAGCAGGACTTCCTGCTGCGGGGCGCTTTGTGGCGTCGCGGGCGAGTTGGCATGCACGATACTTTTATTCCGGTCGAGCGCGCCAATTAGACGTTCTTCGGTTTTGCTGGTGTTCACGAAAGAAAACTTGGTGAGGACGGTGGTGTCCCAGCCGAGAGCGATGGCCACGACTCCAAGAATGACCGCGACTCCGATGGCGCGGCGAATCCATGCTTCCCAGACGAGAGATTTTTTCATAGTGGCGAACACTTTATTTCCGGCGAACAGAGCGATTCCTAAAGATGTGGCCGCGCCGAGCGCAAAAGAAAACAGAAGAAACGACGTTCGTGCACCGGGGCCTTGAATGGCGGCCCCAGTCAGGATCAATCCAAGAATAGGGCCCGCGCAAGGGGCCCACAAGAGCCCCGTGGAAACGCCCAGCAGAAATGAAGTGCCCGGACCGGAAGATTGCGACGGGCCACCCTGCAAGCGTCCGCCAAAGCGTACCAATGGCCGCGTAAACCACTCTGCTACGGCGGGGAAAAGCAGGCTGATGCCCAGCACCAGAAAAATCGCCATTGCGACGTAGCGCCCATCCTGGTTCAAGCGGATCACCCAATGTCCGCCAAACGCGGCAGCTGCCGCCACCAGCGAGAATGTGACCGACATTCCCATCAGCAACGGCAACCCGGAACGGCGAAAGGGCTGGTCGGCGCGCGAGAACACGAACGGCAGTACCGGAAGAATGCAAGGGCTCAGAATCGTTAAGACTCCTCCGATAAATGCCAGCAGGTAGATGAGCATGGTTCTCCGTAATCCTCGCGCCTTTCGCCTTTACTTGTAAAGCTGCGGAAGCATTTGCTTCAGGTGCGCAACCTTCGGCAAATCATTAATGGCAATGTAAGGATTGTCCGGATGCAGCGTTGCATAATTCTGGTGGTAGGCCTCCGCTGGATAAAACGCCTTCAGCGGAACCACCTGCGTGACGATGCGTCCATGAAATGCTTTGGCCTGAGTCAACTGCGCGATGTAGGCCTCGGCAATCCGCTTCTGGTCGGCGTTCGCGTAAGAAATCATGGAACGGTATTGCGTGCCTTCATCCGGGCCCTGACGGTTGAGCTGCGTTGGGTCGTGGACGACGGAGAAAAATACTTTGAGCAACTGGCCGTAAGAAATCTGAGAGGGATCAAACGTTACCTTTACGGATTCCGCATGCCCTGTGCTGCCGGTGCTCACGATTTCGTATTCGGCGGTGGAGGCGTCCCCGCCGGTGTATCCGGAGGTAGCGTCGCTGACGCCTTTTACGTGCTGAAAGACGGCTTGCACACCCCAGAAGCATCCGCCGGAGAAGACCGCGGTTTGTGTGCCGGAACTCGCGGCGAGCGGAGCGTCCACTGCCGGCGAGGGGATCGTTACCGCATCACTGGCGCGCGCGTGGCCGAAAAATAACCCGAGGCCCACCAGCAGAAAAGGCACAAAGATGGCGATTTTTATGTAAGCTGTCCAATCTTTTGATCGTTCGTTCATGGCTAAACCCCCAACGCTAAATATGAGTCGCGAATCCCGGAAAAGTGACGGAAAACCAGCGGCTATCTAGACGTCGGGTATTTCCCGTCTCTACTTGATTAGATGATGTTTAGTCTACCGAAAGACCAACTCTCATTTACTCTCATCGAGTACGCATGATGCGTTAGAGCTTAGTCCTACTGCTTGAACAACTTCAAATCAATCGAGTCGCCCATACTCTTGTAGCCCACGCTTCCGGGATGCAGATGGTCGCCGCTATCGTCTGTTGCCAGAAGGTGTGACGGATTTTTAGGATCGTGCGTGAGCGCGTCGAAATCAATGACCGCATCGAACTTGCCGCTGCTCCGGATCCATTCATTCACCTTTGTCCATACCTCTTGTGTGTCTGGGTTATCGTAAAATGACCCGCCGAAGGGCGTGATGGTCGCTCCGTACACTCGAATGCCATGCGCATGAGCACGCGTGATGATTTGTTCATACGCACCGATGATTTCATCTGCGGAGGCTGGTTGTTCATGGCGTCTTTCCGCCCCGGCGCGAGTGCCGATGTCGTTCACGCCTTCGAAAACAATCAACCAGCGCACGCCGGTTTGCGCCAGCACATCGCGATCCATGCGCTCCAATGCGTTTGGCCCCAGCCCGTCATGCAATAAACGATTGCCGCCAATACCCTGGTTTAGAACACTGATGTTTCGGGTATGCTTGTCCGCTTGAAGACACCGCGCGAGATCGTCCGGCCAGCGATCGTTTCCGTTTGTAGTGGCTCCGTGGCCGTCGGTAATTGAGTCGCCAAGCGCGACAATTGCTGCACTGTCTTTTGGCGACTGCACATCCACGCCATTTATGAAATACCAGTGATCGGTGTGTGCGGCGGCCGGCATATCCTCTGCTGAAACCAAATCCCCGCTTTGAATATAAGAAGTTTCCCGCGAGCCCGAATGCGTGGTAATGAGCTCGGGCACGTCATTCAACTGGATTGTTATCGTGAGATCGGAAAGAGGGGCCAGATCGAAATCCAGCGGATCAGAGATCATCAATGCACCGGATGGAATGGTGACCGACTGCTGGCCATGAAAAGTGAGCGGTTTGTCACTCTCTGGTTTTATTTTGCTGGCTCCATTCGGCAATGCGATGTGCGCGGAAACGATCGTAAGCGGAGTGGCGCCAAAAGCATTGGAGAACCGGACGCGGATTCGCTGGCCGCCAACGGAAACATGAACAATCTGCCGCAAGGTGGTATTGGCAAGTCCGGGAGTTGGGGGCGCACTGCTCTTATCCACGAGTTGCGGAGAGGATGCCCATGTTCCCACCCAATGAGTGTCTCCCGAACTTCCGTTGTGTTGTTTACCCCATGACGGGATGACGATCCCAATGCACAATACAAAAGTAAAAATCCATTTTTTATTCATGCCATCCGTCTTATTTGTAATTGAATAATGTTTACAGAATAGCTTTCAGCGACAAACCGCATCCAAATTTAGCTTTGAACCACCCGTTGCCGGAGGCGGTGTTATATGCCGCGCCTTCATCACCTGCTGCAAAAATGTTCCGCCGTAGGTGGACAGTTTTGGATCACTTGCATATGCAGGATCACTCGTCGCTTCCGGCAGTGTAATGAGGTTCCATCCGCGTTGTTGCAGCAATTCCAAAAGTTTTGGCAGCATCACAGTTTCAAAACCGCCAATATGCAATAGCATGATGTGCTTAATATCGCGCCCATAAATCAGGTTCGCCAATTTCGGGCCGTCCGTGAGTTGTTCGTTCGCGCCGTCCAGGTAGCTTTGCTTCAACTGCTCAATGGCGTGCTGGTCATTCTTCGCCAGGCAACGCGCATAGGGCTCGTTGTAGTTGTAGTCGCCGAAGCTGAGGGTGATCTGCGCGACTTTATAACCATGTTGCTTAAGAAAATCCATGATCTCGCGGTGCTTCTCCGGCGTCTCTCCTTCGTGTAGATAGGGAAAGCGCAGCCAGTGCCAGTCCTGACCATCCATGAATTTTTCCAGCGTTGGTTCGTCGGCGAGAATATTTTGTTCGAATGCCTCGAGAGAATTCGTATTGGGATCCATGTGAGTAAAGGTATGGCTGCCCAGCGGGAATCCGGCGTCGCGCCAGAGTTGCAAGACTTGTGCCGTCGAGGGATCGCTCTTCAGCCATGTGGCATTCACAAAACCATAAATCGGAGGCGCGTTCGCGGATTTCAAAGCATGGATGATGCTGTTGGCAATGTCCTCGCGCGTCAGTCCCTGGGGCAGCGGGCCGTGGACGGGAAGATCGTCAAAGGTGAGAGCGATTTGGTGGTCTTGCTCGGCCGTCAGGTGGACTGGAGGTGGAGAGCTGGAAGAAACTTGTGCCTGTTGACCAACCGCGTTGACACCAAAAATAAGGGTGACGGACAAAAGAAAAACAGCAGAACAGTGCATTGATCGTAGCGTGGGCAAAAATCCTCCCTGATTATTGCTGCCTAACTATATTTTGTTCGACACTCGAACTTTGAAGTCGTTCTTTTTGCATAGTCGATCGCAAGAGTGAGAGTCTTTTGGGACAAAAAAGTATATACCCAAATCAAAAATCGAAGACTAGCGCGGAACAAGAGAATTGAACTGACTATTCGGAATTGGCAAATCGAAATCGCGATTAGGAACTTTCAAACCGAAATAAACAAAAAAATCCCTGCCGGTTTAAGCGGCAGGGACTCGGAGAAGAGAACGAAAGAAAACTTAGTTTGAAGTCTGCAGTTTAAACTTTTTGCGGAATGCGAACGCGAAAGCTAAAAGGCTGATCGCGAGAAAAGCAACGCTTCCCGGCTCCGGAGTTGGGACGACTGTGTGTCCGAAGGTATAAGTAAAGCCGTTGAAGGAGCCCCGGTTTGAATTCAGGATATTCTTGGCATTTGAATCAATAAAAATGCCACCACCAAAGGCACTATTCACATTCAACGGCAAAAAACTGCCGCCAGGAAGAAAATCTCCCGATACGTGGAATGTTGGCTGAGGCTGCGAGAAGGAGCCTCCGTTAAAATTAATGACGTTACCGCTATCTGCGAAAGCGGCCCCAGATAGAGCCAACGCCAAGACAGCGAATAAAAGTGTGTTCCTAAACATTCTCCCACCCCTTCTTAAAATGAAATACGGTCCTTCGAGCTTCGGGGGGAAGGCCGCGATACCGTCTTACGCTGGTTGGCGTCGCGGTACGCTTCTTATAGAGCATCCCAAGTGCCAAATCGTGCTGCAAGTAACTAGCTGGTTCCGTGACACTTACTGCTTCTAGCTTTGCGAAAACCCGGTCGGTATGAAAAATTATGCGCATTATGGAAGGCACTTCCCCTCCCTCAAACCGCGCGCCTGTAGCCGGTTTTGCCACGTTTTGTTGTGTCTTCCTGGGCATATTAGTCAGCGGCCACGCTTTGTGTAACAACCGGTTGCGGACGCCGGGCAGATCGGTTTGCGGGCAAACCCGAGTCGCGAATTTTGTAAAGCAACGCGCGATAGCTGATGCTAAGAGCGCGCGCGGTTTTCTTCCGGTTCCAATGATTGGCCTGCAAAACTTTGAGAATAATCTTGCCTTCCAACTCACGAACTGCCTGCCGGGTAAGCTTCTTCAACGAAATAGGGCCGTCAAAATCAATATCGGGATTGAAAAAGTTCGCCTGCCGCGGGGCCAGGTCTCCCGCGATTGCTTCCTCGTTGCCCAGGATGACATAACGCTTCATCAAATTTTCCAGCTCGCGAATGTTTCCTGGCCAATGATATTTCTGCAAGACCCCCATCAGATCAGAAGAAAGAGCACGCGCGCGGCAGTTGAATTTGCGGTTGTAGTAGTCGAGGAAATAATTCACCAGCTCTTCCACGTCACTGCGCCGTTCGCGCAACGGAGGAAGATACAGACTGACAACGTTGATGCGGTAATACAAGTCCTGCCTGAAGGTCCCACTTTCGATTTCAACTTCGAGATTGCGGTTGGTGGCGCAGACAATACGCACTTCGACTTTCTTGTCTTCCTGCGCGCCAATGCGGCAGAACTGACCGTCCTGCAAAAGCTGTAGAAGTTTGGATTGCAGTCCCAGTTCGAGCTCCGAGATTTCGTCCAGAAAGAGCGTGCCGCGGTGCGCCATTTCCACGCGCCCTGGTTTGGCTCCGTATGCGCCGGTAAATGCGCCCTTCTCGTATCCGAACAATTCGCTTTCCAGCAACGTGCCTGGAATGGCTGGGCAGTTCACCTTTACCAGCGGCCCGGATTTCCATGGAGAGAGTCCGTGGACCATGCGCGCAATGATGTCCTTGCCGGTTCCGCTTTCGCCATGGATCAGGACCGGAACGTTCGCGGAGGCGATTTTAGTCAGGCGTTCGCGCACCGACCGCATGGCTTCCGTACGCCCGAAAACTATAGACTCAGGGGGAATTTCCCCCAACGATTGGGCTAATGGGCTTAAGGGACTCACCGTGGCATGCATAATTTTTTGCTTCTGCTCCTGCCGAGCATAGTTGCACCTCGAACACCAAAGCGCATCAGCACCGTAGGGTTAAACCAAGAGCAGCTTTAAAGTCCCGGTAATGTGCGTTTTAGCTTAGTGCTTGGGAGAGGATCGTTCGGGGAAGTTACACGGCTAGTGTATATGGGGAAGCCGCCTTTGAATAGGAAATATTTTTCACACTGAAGAAACGGTTTTCCTCGTTCTTCCCCTGCGGTCTGACAGGGGGCTGTCAATGGGAGCGGCGAATTTGAGGCCCATCAAGTGATGCCCTTCACCGTGCGTAAGTCGAATAATCTGAGCGGGAAGCAGGCGGACGGCTTGAGGAAAAGCCTGTGCGGAGGCAAATGGCGCGGTGGGGATTTCCACGGAAACCTGCGAAAACAACGGCAAAGAACGCCGAATTGCCACCAATGCGCCGCCGGCTGAAACGTTGATCGCCGAAGCAAATTCCAGGACTTCTTTCTCCTGGTCGCCCTTGCCACGCACGAAAAGTGGAATCGCCAACGGAAGACGGGCCCATTGACGGCGTTCAATTTCATTTCTTGCTTTGCGCAATTTGCCCTCGAAATAAAGCGTTTCAGGGGGACTAGTGGCACTTGATGGGCCAAACCAGGTAGCATTCCGATAGTTTTGCGGCCCGCACCCAACTTACTCCATTTCATTCCGGTTTTATTACCCGATTCGTGTGGTTTTACCGGGTTTTTGGAGTGTATCGAACGCGCGTTTGGAGAGGTTAATATTCACGCAAATCTTTTCTTTTCAATGGGGAAATGGTTGCAAATTTGATTGACAGGGTGCAAAAACTTGTCTTACCATGCCTCTACTAGAGCAAGAGAAATATTTGCTCTTTCCTCCCTCGTTTTGTTCCAAATTGACCAACCCTTTATGGTTGCATCGCCAGAAAATGCTTTTTCGTCGAAACCGGTCAAGGCTCGCCGGGAAGGTGACCCTGCGAAGGACGCCACTCAGACTGCGTCCGGAGAAGAACCCTCAGTAGAGCAGAAGCTCCAGGACTACAAGCAATTGCAGGAGCGCTTTTTGCGCACCACCAATGCGCTCGCTTCCGCTGCCCATGACTTGAAAACTCCGCTGGCCATTATGAACGGCTACGTAGAGCTGCTGCAGAGCCAAAAACTTGGCAATCTGAATGAAAAACAGCGCGAGATACTCCAGGACATGCGGAGCAACGGAGCGCGCCTGCAGCATTTTATTCAGGACTTCCTCACCTTCAGCGTGCTGGAAACCGGCGAAGTGAAGATGCGTTTTGAAAAGGGAGACATGAACGCGTGTCTCTCGGAAGTATGCCGCCTGTGGTCGCACAGCTTTAACGAGAAGGGACTCGCGCTCTACTTCCTGGGCAATGACAAATTGCCGGAGATTCCATTTGACGCGGCCAAAGTGCAACGCGTAGTTTCCAACCTTCTGGAGAATGCATCAAAATACACGCCAGCGGGCGGGACGGTTTGGCTTCATGCCGAGCCTTATATGTGGGAGCGGCGTAGCATCCATAAGCCACGTGGTTCCGACGAGCGCCGCATGCGAAGCGCACTCGTGCATAATTCGATAAAAATCAGTATTGCCGACACTGGCCCGGGAATTCCCGCGGAGTATCACATTGAAGTGTTTGACGACTTCTTCCGCTTGCCCGCGACCGAAGACAAATCCGAAGGCATGGGACTAGGGTTGGGCATCGCACGCCGCTTGGTAAATAACATGGGCGGAAAAATCTGGGTGGAAAGCGAATCCGGCTCAGGCTGCAAGTTTTCCTTTATTCTGCCGATGAAACCGCCGACAGGCGCATGGACCAAAGGACAGAACCGATGAGCAAACCTGGCAAGATCCTGCTGGTGGACGATGAACCGGGAATGCTGCGGTACATCCGCACTCTTCTGGAAGTGGACAACTACAAAGTTTCAACAGCCACCACCGGCGAGGAAGCCGTGGAGCAGGTGCAGAAAGGCCTGGAACCTGACCTGGTTTTGCTGGATGTCCTAATGCCCGGCATTGACGGGCTACAGACGCTTGAGCAACTGCGCCAGATGAAGCCAGGGCTGAAAGTCATCATGCTCTCTTGCGTGAATGACACGCGCAAAGTGGTGCATGCAATGCGTCTGGGCGCGCAGGACTACATCACCAAGCCGTTCCAGAAATCGGAATTGGACGCCGTGATTGATCAGTGCCTGGGAACGAACCAGCAGAATTATCCCGGCGAAGTGGAAGAACTTTCTGAAGACGAATTCTTTGTCGCGGCCAGCCCCGCCATGCGAAAGCTGCGCTCGCAAGCAGCGCTGGTAGCAAACGTAGACATTCCCGTACTCATGCTGGGAGAAAGCGGCACAGGCAAGGAAGTCATGTCGCGCCTGATCCACAAGCTCTCGCCGCGCGCTCACCGGACATTTTTGAAGGTGAACTGCGCCGCAGTGCCAGGCGACCTGCTGGAAAGCGAATTGTTTGGCTATGAGGCCGGAGCTTTCACTGGAGCCACGCACGCCAAACCGGGAAAATTTGAGCAATGCAATAAAGGCACGATCCTCCTCGACGAAATCGGAGAGATGCCTCCGCTGCTGCAGGCGAAACTACTGCATGTCCTGCAAGATCAGCAATTCTCGCGCCTGGGCAGCCGCTCAGTCATCAAGGTGGACGTACGAATACTGGCCGCCACTAACATCAATATTCCCGAGGCGCTCGCCAGCAAGCGACTGCGCGAAGACCTTTACTATCGCCTGAACGCATTCACGCTGCAAGTCCCGCCATTGCGGGAGCGTAAGGAAGAAATTCCCATTCTGCTCAAGCAGTTTATGTCGCGGATGTCGGAGCGTTATGCCCGTCCTCCGCTACCGCTTTCGCAAAATTTGATGCAGGCCTGCCTGAATTACTCCTGGCCGGGAAACTTGCGTGAGTTAAGTAATTTCGTGAAGCGTTATCTGGTGCTCGGCGATGAAAATCTCGCCATCCATGAACTGCGCCCAAAGAGTGACGGCACCGGAGCGCCGTTTGATACCGCCCATAACAATGAACCACTCGCCGGGTTGAAGTCCGTGGCGCGCAGTGCCAAAGATGAAGCGGAAGCCGAAGCCATCCGCCATGCGCTCGACGAAACCAACTGGAACCGGAAACAGGCGGCGGTGTTGCTGAAGATCAGTTACAAGGCCCTCCTCTACAAAATACGCCAGTATGGAATTGCTCAGGCAAACAGCCATCACAAACTCTCCGCCGGGGCGTAGTATTTGAGCTCCTACGGCGGGGCGTCGTGGCCTGCTCCGATGCTATGATCTGCGTCGCCTTGGTCCTGAAACATATTCAAAACTAAATGGGTGCGCGAGAATCTCGCGCACCCATTTCAATCCACCCGGATTTCTTTACTGCACATTCAATGTAATAACCGCAGAACGCGAAGCTGAACCCGTCGTAGCGGTAACCGTAATGTTATAACTGCCCGCGGGCGTGCCGCTTACAGTCGTTATACTGCCGCTGGAGCCGCATCCCACCTGAACGAAGACCGTTCCAAACAAACCACAGACGAATAACGCGATCATCAATCGGCGCTTGCGCGAGTCTGTTCCACCGAAACATGCGCCCACCAGTACCAGGCCTGACAGTGGCAAAAACATCGCATAAAAAAGATTCGTCATGCGGAAATTTTGCGTGGTGGTGGTCGTTCGGGCCGTGGTGTTGACGACCAGTGTACGAGTCTGCGGACCGGTGAGATTGGGGATGGGATTGTTGGTGAAACTGCAAGTTGCTCCGGTTGGCAAAGTTGAACTGCATGCCAAAGTAACGGCATCCGGAAGGTTCGGAAAATTGAGCGGATTGACGGTAATCTGATACGTAGCCGGTTGCCCTGCAATAGCGGTAAAGATTGAAGGTTGCGCCGCCACGCCGAAGTCAGTGACGTTCGCAGTTACCTGAGTGGAGGCGCAAAATTGGGTCGGGCAGCCTACCGCGGTTACACTTGCCGTCGTTCCAAACGATCCACTGTTGGGCACCATGAGGATCGACACAGTTGTCGTAGCTCCCGCGCCAGCAACTGGCCCGACCGAGCATATCAATGTTCCCGCGCTACCGCCGCAGGCTCCGCCGCTGCTGCTGCCCGTCACATTGGAAACGCCCGTCACAGGATAGGTCTCAGTAAACGTGAGTCCGGGAAGAGCATCCCCCGTATTGGTAATGGTGTAGGTGAATGTAACCTGGTTGCCGATGCCAACCGGCGTAGGGGACGAACTGCCAGTCATGGTCAAACTGACCGACGGTCCCAAGCGCGCAATGAAAGCATCACTCGCGCCCGCAAGAGAGCCTTGAAATGGATTCACGGTCGGAAAATTTGATGATGAAGTTTCGCCCGCGACTAACGTGCCGCCCTGGGTATCACGAACGATGGAGGTAGCGGCGTCACTGCCGCTGCCGCCCAGGTATGTCATGAACTCGCTTGGCGTCGTGGCCGTAGTCGCAGTGGTATCTATTCGCGCGGCAAATGCGTCCCGGCCACCGGCGTTCGCGGTGAAGACTCCGTTGTTAGTCGGAAAATTAGGGGAGTCCGTGTAACCCGCCACATAAGCGCCGCCGGTATTGTCCGCATCAATAGCCAAAGCGGAATCCGCCCCGCTTCCTCCCAGGTAGGAGAAATAATCAAGGGTCACTGCCTGCGTCGCAGTCGTACCGACCACGATAGAAAATGGACTGAGCTTGGCTACGAAAGCATCGCTTGCTCCGCCGTTTGCGGATTGAAACGGATTGGTAATTGTTGTCGGCAGAACAAAATCGGTGGATGTCGTGGATCCCGCAATGAAGGCGTCGCCCGCCGTGTCCGAAGCAACACCAAAACCAATATCGTCGCCCGTGCCCCCCAAATACGTGGAGTAGTTCAAGGTAAATTGGTTGGTTGAACCGGTCTGGGGAGAAAACTTCGCGACGAAAGCGTCCGTCGCCGTGAGCGCTACGGAGCAGGTGCCAGATGCCGGGTTGACTGGCGTATCCAGGCAGACCTGCAAGGGATTCAAAATCGGAAAATCAGTGCTGGGATTGTTTTGCGTATTCAGGAAGTTCGTTCCACCAGTAAGATACACATTCCCTGCGATGTCGAGGGCGATCCCTCCGCCAATCGCGACGCCGTTCGTTGGATTCCCGCCACCGAAGTAAGTTGAGTACAGAACGCTGGCGGTCGCGGAACTGAACGGATTCAGTTTCGTGAAGAAAAACTTGTTCGTTGCCAATGAGACAGCACTGCTTTGGAATGAACCAAGCGTGGCGGGGAAAACATCTGTCTGCGACGGAACATCGTTGGAGGTCGTGGTGCCAGACACGTAAATGTTGCCGCTGCCATCCAATGCGAGTCCACTCGCCGTATCTACGCCGTTACCGGACAAATACGTGGAGTAAAGAGGCGTATTTGCGGTCAAATCAATTTTGGTCACGAAAACATGATTTCCCGTAGAAGCAGGTGTGGATTGGTAGGCGTTGATTACCGGGAAATTCGTAGAGCTGGTTGTACCCGCCACGATCACGCGAAAGCCTGAATCAACGGCAATCCCCGCCGGAATATCGGTGCCATTTCCACCAAGAAAAATGGAATTAACCAATTGCGTCGCTCCCGTGGCGGCGATATTGATTTTTGAAATAGCAACATTCGCTGTTCCGCTCAGTGTCGGGGGCGCGGTCGGGTTGGGATAATTCGCGGAGTTGGAAATGCTCGCGATATAAACATTTGAGATCGCATCAACCGCAATGGAAGGACATCCGGGAACGGGATTCGCCGTGCCCAGAATCGCGGTGCAGGCTTCATTCCCGCTTCCGCCCAGGTAAGTCGAATAGGTCAGTACTGGATCAATCACCAGTTCGCGGCTATGGTCATAAGCGCCTACGGCGAATTCTAGATCGTTCTGGCCAAGCAAAACGTAGTGGCCGGCCACCGACTGGTGCTTCGTGCCTGACTGCTGGTAGATTTCGGGCGCATGCAGGCGAACATCTCCACCCTTGGTAGCAAGCACCACGTCGCCGTTTGACGCCTGGGTAAGATTCTCCGCGCCAGAGAAATGCAGCTTTACCTGGCGGGCATCGCTGCCTGGGGCAACTCGAAAATCGTATTCCAACTGGCCTTGTCGTCCGTAATAGATAAGATCAATTCCCGGGTAAACCGCCGAATAGCGCACTTGGGCAAACTGGGGAATGTGACTGTGCCACTTGCTGGGATCATTGCCAATAAAATAGCTGCTCGATCCGGGAAGCAAATCCATCCCGGCAATCGCACGAGCGCCGTTCGACCCGGTAAGGTCCATGCGCAGAACCGTACTGTTAAGCTTTCCGGCGGAAGCGTGCTGGAGGGAAAGCACAGCTGAATTCTGCGTCAGGAACAGGCCGTACCCATCGCCCCGTGCCAGAAACTTTACCTGTCCGTCACTTTGCCCCTGGTTCGGTTCAAAAATAAGAGGAAGCTGGGCATAGGCCGCGCGAACATGCGCGCGAGCATTAACGGCCGTGAGATCTTTGGATTTCTGGCGAGCAGCATGGGCGTCGCGTTCTTGGGCGTTCGCCAGCGTGGCAACCCCTAGCGCCAAAATGGCTGACGTCGCTAAAACCCCGCGAACCAGACCGGCAAACTTTTGCATACAGCTCTGTCCCAACTGATGACGATTCAATCTCACGAGCCTCCTCCGAGTTCTCGGGTTGATGGAGAGGAAGAAGTACAAATGGCGCAGCAAGAGCGCCCACTTCTGTCGTAAAACGGCAGGCACACCTGTCACTTGAAACTGGGTGAAAAACAAACAACTACTTAAACATCTGACGGATAGCCTGTCAAGCCGCGCGCAGCCCTCAGGTTGATCTGATGCGGTGAAGCAAGGTCAAAGATGCTGTGAGATTTCGTGAAAACGGCCGGAGTAAACCCCTCCAGATGTGAAAATGGAAAAAATGTTCTCCAATGCGCAGAAAGTTTCCAGCCTTGCCATTTTAATTTTCAGCTTGCAAATTGCTGAGCTATAAGTGATTCTTTAGCGCGACGTCATTAAATTCCATAGCCCCGGAAACTCAATGTCCCGCGTGCCGCACCAGCCTCAGCGCGGATGTTCCGGGCAACGCGAAACTCAATAGAATGCTCTCAGGAAGAGAATCTTTTATGCGGCAGTCCACGCAGGAACGTCGGCTGATGCGGCGCTTCGACATGCACCTGCCCGCGGCAATAAAACTGGCGGGCGTTGCCGAGGAACCCATTGCCACCGAGACGCAAAATGTCAGCGCCCGGGGAATATTCTTCTACCTGGACCACGCCCTCACCCATGGGACACAAATTGAAGTCACCATGACGTTTCCGCCGCATATCACCATGACCGACCCGGTACGTGTGCGCTTTCGCGCGCGAATTATCCGGGTGGAGGAACCTCTCCCAGTTTCCCGCGTGGGCATTGCCGCTGTCATCGAGGAATATGAATTCCTTCGTTCCACCAGCGAGGCCGATTCCGCCCCCGCGATGAACTAGCTTACTTCCGCTCCGCGATTTCCTTTATCTGGTTGCGCAGTTGGGTAAACCGGCGGGCCAGCGTTCCCATATAACAAGTGTGGATAAGCCAGGTGGCGGCGTAGGCGGCAAAAAGAAATTTCATCGCGACCCCCGTGGTTCGAGCAAACTTTCCAGCGCCAGTGTTTCGTCCACTTCACGCCTGAGGACTTCCAGCCGATAACGCGCCCAGCAGAGCAAAGCGGCAAAACAAGAGAAGGCAAGCCAGTTCAAGAGCAGCACGTGCAACATGCGGGGATCAATCGACCCTCCATCGCCAATCACCGGCTGAGGGTGCTGCGTGCGAAAGAACCAGATGGAAAAATAAACCAGAGGCACATCCAAAGCTCCAAAGACCGCCAATACTGCGGCAATCTTAGGCGTTTGTCCGCTGCTGGAAAATCTTCGCAAAATCAAGTAGCTCACGTAAATAAGCCACAACACCAGCGTCGAGGTCAGGCGTACGTCGCCGGGCGCCCACCAAATCCCCCAAACAGGCCTCGCCCACAGTGGACCGGTCACCAGTACGACCGTGCAAAAAACCACGCCTACTTCAGCGGTCGTCACGGCCAGCGCATCCCCTCTATCTTCGGGAAAATACTTCCTCACCAGAAAATAAATGCATACCGCCGCTATTCCCGTGGATGCGACGGAAGATCGCTCAATACCGTCCGGAAGCTTAATGAGGTAAGCGGCGATGCAGGTGATAATTCCTAACGCGATCACCACCCAGTTTGCGAGGCGGTCTTTTAAGCCTTGGGAATCGTTCTTTCGAACCAGATACAGCACAGACGCGACAAAGTTCAAAAAAAACAGAATGAATGCCGTCCAGGCGGAAGAGACGTGATAGTAGAAAATCCGCTGCACGTTGCCCATGGTCTGCTCGGTCGGCGCACCGATCAATGCTTCATAAAGCGCGAAACCCAAAAGGGCTGTTGTGATAGCTCCAAAGATGGGGAGAAGACGTTTCATTCCGCGTGTAACACCGTTTCAAAGAGGAAAAGACTAGCGATAGTAAACACCACATCATAGGTCACAAGCAAGGCAATCCAAAAGCGCGCGGAGAACTCACCGCCGAGTACCGCGGCCGTTCCCTGCACCATCGCCAACAGCGCAGGGATGGAAATTGGAAACAAGAGGAGTGGAAGCATAATTTCACGGCTGCGGGTTCGGATGGAAAGCGCGGCAAAGAATGTTCCATTCACGACGATCGCCCAAGTGCCCAGCACTGCGATTGGAATAAGTTGCCAGGCCGGGCCGAGAGCGCGCAGATTGTAAAACAAAATGAAAAGTGGCGTCATTAGTGCTTCCAGGACGCACACAAAAATAAAATTACCCAGGGCCTTTGCCAGGAAGAGCGAATTCGCGGAAGCCGGCGACACTCGATAGGCGTCCAGCACCTGATTTCGCAACTCCCGCGCCCAGGTTTGATTCAGCGCCACAACCGCGGCAAACAGAAATCCCACCCATATCAGGCCACCCGCGATCCGACGCGATTCCTCCGCGTTCGGGTCAAAGGAAAAGCTGAATACAACTACAACGAGCAAGGCGAAAAACAGCATGGAGTTGATGGCATCTTTCGAGCGCCACTCCAGGCGAATATCTTTCGCCAGACTCGCCACCGTGATGGAGGAAAACAAACTCATTCTCCGCCCCGCGAAATTTCCCGTGTGCGGCTGGTGATTTTCCCCGCATCCATCCAGACAAACTCGTCCGCCACTCTTTCGAGCAGAGCGGCTTGATGCGTGACCACAAAGATTGTTTTCCGCGAATCGCGCAAACGCGCCAGCAACTCGACCATAGTCCGCGCAGAAGTCACATCCACGTTGGAAAAGGGCTCGTCCAGCAGGAGAATTTCCGGATTATGAATCAACGCCCGTGCCAGCGACATTCTCTGCCGCATTCCCTGCGAGTATTGCCCTACTGGACGCGCAAGCTCAGGATCGAGATCCACAGACCGGATGACTTCTGCGCATCGCCCGTCATTTTCAATGTCATAGAGCCGCGCAAAATAGCGCAGGTTTTCCATCCCGCTCATCTCGTCATAAAGCAGAGAAGGATGCGCCATATAGCCCAGCTTGCGGGAAACTGCGCGCAGATCTCTAGAGCCAAAAATGGACACAGCGCCGCGCGTCGGCGCGGAAAGGCCCGCCAGGGTGCGCAGAAGCGTGGTCTTCCCTGCTCCGTTGCCCCCCAGGACGGCATACATCCGGCCCGGAGCGAATTCCGCAGTCACACCGCGCAAAGCGGCGAAGCGGCCGAATTGCTTGATGAGGCCGTCCACAACCACAATGGGCTGGAGAGAGGATGTTGTAACTGGATTTATCACCGGCGAAAGCAGTCTATCCCAAGTGGCATTCCGGACGCGCGTGTTGTGGCGACTCGTGCGCTAGGTGGCGATAGGCTAATTGGCGGCCGTTCGCGGCGCGTTGCTCTCCAGCTGGGTCATGCTTTTAGCGGGCGCATTGGAAGGCGTAGCCATGCCTGGCGCTCCCGGTTGCGCGGGAGCGTACTTTGAGGCACATTTGGCCTGAATTTCATTGGCATGAAAGACGCCATCATGCCCAAAACTGCCCGAGGCAAGAGCCTGTGAGTCATCTTTGAATGTGTCGGGCGCGGCTTCCGTTCCGTTATAAATCACTGACAAATGTTGATCGTTTTCCATGAGCACAAATTCCAGGTTCGTGCCCTCTCTCTTAATGGATCCCGGCTCTACGTTTCCGGCAACGCGCAGA
>DASXFN010000020.1:0-64501 GCA_036489565.1 Terriglobales bacterium | reverse complement strand
TCCGTGGCCTGGATTTTGACCGCATCAAACATCTGCTGAAACGTCCGGTGATTGTGGACACTAAGAATCTTCTTGACTCTGTCCGCCTGCGCGCGATGGGGTTTGAGTACGTCGGCGTAGGGCGGTAGTTCTTTACTTTTTACTCCCGATTCGAATTTATTGATATGACGGGCGAGGACGCCCGTCGCTCCACTATCGAATTTGCACTTGCGGGCTGAGACGCTCCCAGCTTTCCATTGCTATAATCGAGAGACGCGGTGGGAGTAGCTCAATCGGTAGAGCACCGGACTGTGGCTCCGGACGTTGCGGGTTCAATTCCCGTCTCCCACCCCAATTTCAACCTTCGCGGTATTTCCTTTTTTCAACTTTTTCATACCGCTTGAAAGACATATCAGTTAGGTCTAGGTCCTTGGTTCAATATACGGCGCATCGAATTCGTAAACTAAGCGTTCAATGATCCGCGAGGCACGAAATCGAACTTACAAAATAGTAATATCAGAATGATTCCGAACATTACACCAAGAGATTTCCAGAAGGCAATTTGAGACTGGCTGTCCGCTAAGTCAGCTTCGCATTCCCTCAAGGCCAATCGGGAATTTTCCCAATTCACCCACTCTTTCAACAATCCGAGAAATATCAAAACGAATTGCACAGTTCCCATAATCATCCTTTCAGTATGTCGACCCAATGCTTTACCTCTCCTGCTTCGGCCATTCGTTTACCTTCTAAAGTTTCATTGAATAATCTCCGCTCCCCGTCATCTAGGGCAGCCCGCAAACGTTTCCATTCAGTCTTAGGAAACAAAGTCTTCATTTTCCTTTCGGCTTGTGTCCCGTGATGCCCTACTTTGAGAAGGTGGAGAAATGAACCGCATCCAGAACATTCCACTCTGAACCAACGTGACGCAAATTTAACTTTTTGATCTGGAATACCAACGAAACTTTCTTCAGCAACCATCGTTGCCTCTGCTTGGATACCGCACTTCGGACAAGGGATCATTTGCATACGTTTGATACAGAGAATAACAGGGGTGTTTAATAGTCAGTCAAGCTAGACAGCTAACTTTGGGAAATGGCATGGACGCCGAACAATAGCTGTTGTGGGAAATGGCAGAAATATGAGAAGGGAGACTTCTCAAGGAAGATACTATCGCTAAAGCTTGCTCACGACATTACAAAATCTAACTCAGCAGCCTGATGAGTTTTTGGAGGCCGCCTTCGGCACCGTGCCATTGCGATCGGCTTCCACCGTTACTTCTACTTCCGCACCCGGCTTCAGACTGACTTCATTGCCCTGCTCATCCTTGAGAATGTTCTCGATACGCAATTCGCGGTAAAGGTGATCGGCGCCTTCCACCGTAATTTGCGCCTTCTCAGTTTCCTCTGGATGTGCCGGTTTGATAATTTTCTCGACGGTGCCATTCAATGTGGTATCAGGCATGAGCCCCCCTGCAACCTAGTTATTCTACTGCTTGATTCTGAACCCCGATATAAGGGGAAGACTCTAGAAGCGGCATTTATCTGTGTATGAAAAAGAACTGAGTGAAACTAGTTATTGAGGGACTGGCTCCGAGGTAATGGCGCCCCAAGCAGTTCCACCAGGCTCTTAGACCCGCAACATGCTTTGGTCAGCCGCAACAGGTCACGCTGTAATTCTTTGTCTTGTTTCAAAGAAGCAAGGGTGGCTTTCACGATGGCGGCGTGGGGATCGCCGGGCATGACTAGCCGGTAGTGCATCCACTTCCCTTCGCGCCGCGTGGCGACAATGCCAGCCTTCCGCAGATAAGCAAGGTGACGGGAGATCTTAGGCTGGGGCGCATCAATGACTTGCACGAAATAACAGACACAAATTTCCTGTTCGGCCATCAGGTTGATGAGCCGGAGCCGGGTTGGGTCAGCGAAAGCGCCAAACAATCGCGCTAATGGATATTCAGGCTTCATCTCACCTGAATCGTATCAAAACAAATGCGTCTTGACGAATACGTTGGGCACCTATATCTTTTACATATTCGCATTAGCGAATGTGATTAACGGATATCGAAGGAGCGTACCCATGCCGAACAAATCAGTAATTGCGTTGAAAGCACATCTGTCCATAAATGTGAGCAATGTTGAGAACAGCACCCAGTTTTATCGCAAGCTGTTCGGCATTGAGCCAAGCAAAGTACGTAAGGGATACGCCAAATTCGATGTGCAGAACCCTCCTCTGAACTTCACGCTCAATGAAGTGAGGTTCACAGATGCCGGAGCACTCTCCCACATGGGCATTCAACTTTCCTCCACAGAGGACGTCCTGGCTATACGCCAGAAGTGGGCCGACGCGGGTTTGTTTACCCGCGACGAAATGCAGACCGACTGTTGCTATGCCACGCAGGACAAAACCTGGGTTCGCGACCCTGATGGGAACGAGTGGGAGGCATTTGTGGTGCTGCAGGACAACTTGCCGGAGAAGACGGTTGAGGAACCCGCTTCCTGTTGCGCTCCCGGCTGCTGCAACTGAGGAGAATCTCAATGCCACACCATTACAACGTTTTGTTTTTATGCACCGGAAACTCTGCCCGTTCCATTATGGCTGAGGCCATCATGAATCAAAAAAGCGGCCCGTTCTTTACCGCCTATAGCGCTGGTAGCCATCCTTCTGGCGCGATCCGGCCCGAAGCCTTGCGTCAGCTTGAAGTTTCAAGCATCTCGATCAATGGCCTTCGAAGCAAGAGCTGGGACGAGTTTGCGAAACCGGACGCCCCTAAGCTCGATTTTGTTTTTACCGTTTGTGACAACGCCGCGAAAGAGGTTTGCCCTTTCTGGCCGGATCAACCAATGACGGCCCACTGGGGCGTCCCCGATCCAGCAGCAGCACAAGGAAGCAAGGAGCAGATTGCTAAGGCCTACCGCGACGCTTTCTTTATGCTGGACCGCAGAATCCGCCTGTTTCTCAATCTGCCGTTTGTTTCTCTGGACAGCCTCGCGATCAAAAGAGAAATTGACAACATCGGCCGCCAATGAAATTTCGTCTACGAACACGAGTAGTGGCGGAGTTTCTTGGTACGGCATTCCTCGTGGCCGCCGTGGTCGGCTCGGGCATTATGGGAGAGCGGCTCGCAGGCGGAAACGTTGCCATCGCCTTGCTGGCAAACACGATTGCCACGGGAGCCGCACTCGTGGCGCTGATCCTGACGTTTAGTCCGATTTCCGGCGCCCATCTGAATCCTGCCGTCAGCCTGGCGATGGGACTTAAAAAGTTTTTGCCGTGGTACGAGGTTCTTTATTATGCAGCTGCACAGTTCGCTGGAGGCATACTCGGAACACTATTGGCACATACGATGTTCGCGCAGCATTGGTATGCGCTCTCCCAGCATCAACGCTCGGGCTTTCCGCAACTGGTCAGCGAGTTTGTGGCGACCTTCGGACTGCTTTGCGCAATCTGGGGATGCGTGCGGATCAATTCCGCCCTTGCGGTTCCAGTTGCGGTGGGTTGTTACATCACCGCGGCATACTGGTTTACGGCTTCGACTTCGTTCGCGAATCCGGCGGTGACGCTGGCGCGGTCCATTACGGACAGCTTCGCAGGCATTCGCCCGCTGGACGTACCGGGATTCATTGGGACGCAAGTTGCAGGGGCCGTGACTGCAACATACTTGATGAGCTGGTTGCGGAGTGAAGAGCCTATTGCGCCTTTATCTGTATCCCCAGTTCCTTCAACTGCTTCTCGCCCACTGGAGTAGGTGCGTCCACCATTAAGTCCACGGCGCGGGCGGTCTTGGGGAATGGGATCACTTCGCGCAGGCTATCGGCGCCGGCAAGGATCATCACAATGCGGTCCAGACCAAGGGCGATGCCTCCGTGTGGCGGCGTGCCGTATTCAAGCGCTTCAAGGAAGAATCCAAAGCGCGCGCGGGCTTCTTCATCGCCCATGCCAAGGGCCTGGAAGATTTTCTTCTGGATGTCCTGGCGATGAATACGGATGGAGCCTGAGCCGAGCTCAGTCCCGTTGAGCACAACGTCATAGGCCAGCGCGCGTATCTCTCCCAGCGGCGATTTCGGATCGTGCACGGAGTCAATGTTGGCCTCGAGCTTGGCCATATCCTCTTCGTGCAAGGAAGTAAACGGATGGTGCGCGGGGTTCCAGCGCTTTTCGGCTTTGTCCCATTCGAACATGGGAAAATCCGTGACCCAAAGAAAACGAAAATCCGTTGCGGGATCACCGGTCTTTTTGAATAAGCCATGCTTTTCGGCATATTTTTGCGCGAGATCGAGACGCAAAAAGCCGCACTTCTCGCAGAAGTGTTGAATGCTCTGGTCCATCACCGTCGGAGATTCCGGACGATGCAATGCCGCAGCGAAAAGCCACAGATCGTCGGCTTCGACCTTGGCGAAGGCCAGAACTTTTTCCGAGATCGCCGGATAATCCTTCGCGAAGCGCTTGGGGTCAGTCATCAACTGCACAAACGACGGTCCCTGCACATGCTGATAGGCGGCGTAAGTTCCAATCGTGCGGCGCTCGGTACCGGAAATGTCTCCAGCTTTCGGAATGCGAATGAGCTGGATGGGAAATTCTTTTCTGATCTTGAATTTTGCCGCCAGCTCTTCGAGTTCTTCCGGCGTGAGCGCCTCGCGAATGTCCACCATGGCGGGCAGGCGCATATCCGGCTTGTCGTTACCATACAATCGGACCGCCTGGTCATAGCTCATGCGGGTGAAGTTGCTTTTAATCTCGTGCCCGGCAACTTTGAAGGCAGCTGAGACGAACCCTTCGACCACGTCGTAAACGATCTGCAATTGTGGGTACGACATTTCCAGATCAATTTGCGTAAATTCCGGCTGCCGGTCAGCGCGCAAGTCTTCATCACGGAAGCAGCGCGCGATCTGGAAATATCGGTCGAAGCCGGAGATCATCAGTATCTGCTTGAACAACTGCGGCGACTGCGGAAGGGCGTAGAAATTCCCCGGCTGCACGCGGCTGGGCACGAGATAATCCCTTGCGCCTTCGGGCGTGGAGCGAGTCATAAAAGGCGTTTCGATTTCAAAGAACCCTTCCGCTGAGAGATAGTCGCGAATCGCCTTCGTTACTTTGTGCCGCATTTCGATGTTGTACTGCATGGCATCACGGCGCAGGTCAATGTAACGATACTTCAAGCGCATCTCTTCATTGGGCAGGACGGTTTCGCTGGGCAAAAATGGCGGCTGCTTGGATTCGTTGAGAATGCGCAACTCGTCCACAACGAGTTCAACCTCACCCGTGGGAATATTTTTGTTGAACGTGTTGGCGTCGCGCTGCTTCACGGTGCCGATGACGGCGATGACGTACTCGTTGCGCAGGGAGCTGGCTTTATCGTGCGCAGCGGCATTCAACTCGCGATTTACTACTACCTGAGTGACGCCGGTGCGGTCGCGCAGGTCAATAAAAATAATGCTGCCAAGATCGCGGCGGCGGTTCACCCATCCCATGAGCACGGCTTTTTTGCCGGAGTCGGAGGACCGCAAAGCTCCGCACTTGTGAGTACGTTGTAAGTCGCCTAAGAAGTCGAGCAAGTTGTGCCTTTCAGTGGAAAATACGGCGAAAAGCCGAATTGAGAATTATAAATGAATGCGCTGGCCAAGTTCGGCGCGTGGGACGGAGACCTGTTCGCCGCTCTTTAGGTTCTTAAGGGCGAAAGTGTCGGCTTTTACCTCATTTTCCCCGACAATCAAGATGAAGCGCGCGCCTATTTTGTCCGCAGTCTCGAAAGATTTTTTCAGGCGGAAGCTCTCGTCGCCGAGTTCCGCAATGATATTGGCGCGACGAAGCTCGCGGGCGAGTTTGGCAGCCTCGCGATTCATGCCGGCACCGAGCGGCGCGATATAAACATCCGGCTTTAATTGCACATCCCCAGCGGCTTCCTGCAACGCCATCACCAGGCGGTCTTCGCCGATGGCAAAACCAATGCCAGGAGCGGGTTGCGGGCTTCCCAATAATTCAGCAAGGCCGTCATAACGTCCGCCGCCAAGGATGGCGTTCTGCGCTCCAAGCGCCCCGTGCGTGAACTCAAAAGCCGTGCGCGTGTAATAGTCGAGGCCGCGTACCAGGCGATGATTAATCTCAAAAGGGACGCCGACACTCTCTAAAATCGCCGTCACCTCTTCGAAATGTTTTTTGCTTGCGTCGTCGAGGTAGTCAAAAATGCGCGGCAATGTTTCGATGATCGGCTGATCTTCAGAAACTTTGCAGTCCAGCACGCGCAGCGGATTGGTGACGGCGCGCCGCTGGCAGTCGCCGCACATTTTGTCTTTCACTGGCTCGAGCGCCTGGCGCAGAACTTCGTTGTACTTCGCACGATCGGCCGACGATCCCACGGAATTCAGTTGCAAGTTCCAGTTTTTGATGCCCAACCGGTCGAGCAGTGTAGCCAGCATTTCCAAAAGTTCGGCATCGCGCGCAGGGGATTCGCTTCCCGAAGTCGCAGGGCCAATAACTTCGGCGCCGATCTGGTAGAACTGGCGATAGCGTCCCTTCTGCGGACGCTCGCGGCGAAACTGTGGGCCGATGTAATAAAGCTTGTTGAGGCCACGATCTCCGAGCTTGTGTTCGATGTAGGCGCGTACAACGCCGGCGGTGTTTTCCGGACGCAGGGCAAGGAATTGAGGACGTTGAAAATCTTCTATAGTCAATTCTTCGATCTGAATGTCTTCCTTTGCAGCTCGTTCCGTGACTGCGTCCGGTGTTGTACCCGCATACACCACTAAGAGAAGGGATGCCTCGGGCGGCGCCGAAGGCTTCCAATTAGTACGGGCATTCTTCAGTTCTAGTAGATCCGCAATGGTCGGGGCGTATTTGAATTTGACCACTGTACGCGTGCCGTTGAGTTCCAGGAACAGAACGGGCCCCTGAGTGCCCCTCCGCCACTGCTGCGCAGCTTCGGGGTCTATTTTTTGGAACTGCGTTATGCTTGGGAATTTTCCAACCATCCATTCTTTGTGGACAGCGTAATCTGCAGGATAGATGCCATCTTCCCACGTGTACATCTCTTTCGAGACGATGTCTGTTTCTTCGCCGACGCCTCGTGAGAAGAGTTCAGTTTTCTCGAAAATTGGCGTGCGAATTTCCTGGAAGTTGTAAGCGCGGAACACGTCGCGCACCACGCTTTCGACGTGGTTCCACAGCACCGTTTCCGGCGGGAGAAGATCGCGCGTTCCTCGGACAGCTTTGATCATTAGTAGTCAGTTCCCGGTGGCCGGTTGTCAGTTCTTGGCAAACCTTAAAACCTTGTCATCCTGAGCGAAGTAAATTCATTCGCTTTGCGAATGAATTTGCGCAGTCGAAGGATCTTGTGTTCCTCTAAGACCACCACGGACTGTCGCGGAAGTTTCTGGACGATAAATCCACCACTGAAACTACTCGCCACAGCATACAAGCTCCCAAACCAACGCAAGGTCCTTCGACTTCGCTCAGGATGACAAATCTTTTTCGGTGCACATTCGTTAACAGATAATATGCTTTGCGAAGAAGTAGGATAACCAGCGCTTAATATGCTTTCGCGATGCAAACGCGCCGATCCACCTGCTCTCCCGTCAAAATACATTTGCCGGGGCCGTCGAATTCATCGACCGCGGGAATATTGCGCACGCTGGCTTTGAACTCTTTGATTCGCGCATCGTTTTTCGGATCATCTTTCAAATGCGCCATCACAAATTTGCCGCCGCCTTTTTCCGCCGTGACTTCGTTGCTTAAAATGGCTTCCACTTCCTCGATGGAATTTGCCAGCACGGTATTGTCTTTCAAACGCTGCTTGGCTTTGGCATATAAATCTTTCTGCATGACTTCGAGTGTGGCCTTCACCTTCCCCACTACTTCCGCCTGCGGAATAATTTCTTTCGTACCAGTGTCGCGGCGCTTGATCACAATATTTCCGCTGGCCACGTCTCGAGGGCCAAGTTCCAGCACAACCGGAACACCGCGCTGCTCCCAGTGGA
This sequence comes from Terriglobales bacterium, assembly GCA_036489565.1. Lineage (GTDB taxonomy): Bacteria > Acidobacteriota > Terriglobia > Terriglobales > Acidobacteriaceae > JAICKN01. Next base: position 56,555 of record DASXFN010000020.1, on the reverse strand, counting down.
AGAATTTCGAGCCAGGAGTTTCGCTCTCGCGGGCATCCACGTGAGCGCCGACTTCTTTGGCAATTTTCGCAGCCGCTTCCATGACCAATGCGCGTTCCTCTTCCTTGCGGAAGATGGGCACCAGCACGACTTTTTTCGGGGCGAGCTTCGGAGGCAGCACTAACCCTTTGTCGTCGGAGTGCGTCATGATCAATCCGCCGATAAGACGCGTGCTCACCCCCCAGCTTGTTTGCCAAACGTAATCGAGCTTGCCTTCTTTGGTTTGGAACTGCACATCGAAGGCCTTGCCGAAATTCTGCCCGAGATCGTGGCTGGTGCCAGCTTGCAGCGCGAGTCCATTCTGCATCATGGCTTCAATCGAATAGGAACGGACGGCCCCGGCAAACTTTTCTGCCAGCGTCTTCATGCCTTTCACTACTGGCATGGCCATTACATTCTCGGCAACGTCGGCGTAAACGTCCAACATGCGCAGCGTTTCTTCGAGCGCCTCTTCGTGCGAGGCGTGGGCGGTGTGGCCTTCCTGCCAGAGAAATTCGGTGGTGCGCAGGAACATGCGTGTACGCAGCTCCCATCGAATAACGTTTGCCCATTGATTAATGAGCACAGGCAGATCGCGATAGCTATGAATCCACTTGGCAAAGAAGTGACCGATGATCGTTTCCGACGTGGGCCGAATCACGTACGGCTCTTCAAGCTGCTTGCCGCCGGCGATGGTCACAACCGCGAGTTCCGGCGAGAAACCTTCTACATGCTCCGCTTCTTTTTTCAAAAAGCTTTGCGGAATGAGCAACGGGAAATAAGCGTTCTCGTGGCCGGTTGCTTTGAAGCGGTCATCAAGCTCGCGCTGCAAGAGCTCCCAAATGGCATAGCCGTTGGGCTTGATGACCATGCAGCCCTTCACCACTTCAGCGGGCTCGGCCATGTCGCCTTGCAGCACGACATCCTGATACCAGGCGGCAAAATCTTCAGATCGAGGAGTAATTTTCTTCATGGATGAGTCTATTTCTTGTCATTCTGAGCGTAATAATTCATTCGCTTGCGAATGAATTGTGAAGTCGAAGAATCCCTACCGACAAAAATGCTCCTAACCTGCATTTACATATATCAGCTGATAGGGATCCTTCGACTGCGCAGTGTTTCGCGCTTCGCGGAAACATTGCTTCGCTCAGGATGACAATTGTTTAGGGTAACAGATGCATTGTGGATTCAGCGTTCCCGCAGGTACGAATCTTTATATCCCAAATAATTATTGGCATAGCGCAGGATGCTTTCCTGGTCTTTTTCATTCAGCTTGCGGCGGAATTTTCCCGGAGAGCCCATCCACAACGATCCCGGTTCAACGACGGTTTGTTCGGGGATCAAAGTTCCTGCGGCAATGATCGAGCCCGCGCCGATCTTCGCGCCATTCAAAATGATGGAGCCCATACCGATCAGGCAGCGGTCTTGGATGGTGCATCCGTGCAGATTCACGGAATGGCCTACGGTCACGTAATCGCCCAGCGTGACGCCGTATTGTTCCTTCATTCCATGCAAAACACAATTGTCCTGAATGTTCGTGCTTGATCCAATGCGGATGGCGTACACGTCGCCGCGGACAACGGCATTCATCCAGACGCTGGAGTGCTCACCGAGGACGACATCGCCGATGATCTGCGCGGAGTCGTCAATGTAGCAGGACGCAGGGATGGTGGGTGAAATGCCTTTGTAGGGGCGGATCATTTGCGTTGAATATTTGACCGGATCACGAACGTGTCTGCGCCGTTGCCAATTGCGGTTCTCCTACATGCTCCCGCACAATGTTCAGCATTCTCCGCAGCGGTTCGGCCGCGCCCCAAAGCAACTGATCGCCTACAGTAAATGCTCCGAGATACTCCGGACCCATTTTTAATTTGTGCAGGCGTCCGATGGGAACATGCAGCTTGCCGGAAACGGCAGTCGGCGTGAGATCGCGCACAGTCGCGTCTTTATTGTTCGGTACAACGCGAACCCAATCGTTGTTGCTGGCGATAATCTGTTCGATCTCGTCGAGCGGAACATCTTTTTTTAATTTAATCGTCAGCCCCTGACTGTGGCAGCGCATGGAACCAACGCGCACGCAGATGCCATCCACCGGCACCGCAGGGTTCAGGCCCATGATCTTGTTGGTCTCGGCCATGCCCTTCCATTCTTCTTTGCTCTGGCCGCCGGGCATTTCTTTGTCAATCCAGGCAATAAGGCTGCCCGCCAAAGGCGCGCCAATTTCGCCGGTCGGCAGTGAAGGAGCCCGCTGCGCTTCAATCACCATGCGATCTACTTCCAGCGCATTCTCCGAAGGATTTTTTCGAACGGGATCAACCAACGCACTCATCTGCTTGACCAGTTCCAGCATTTTAGCCGCGCCTGCGCCTGAGGCCGCCTGATACGTCATACAACTCATCCATTCGACGAGGCCAGCTTTGAACAAACCAGCGCAAGCCATCAGCATCAGGCTGACGGTACAGTTCCCGCCGATAAAACTGCGAACGCCTGAAGCAAGACCACGCTCAATCACGTCTCCATTGACCGGGTCGAGAACAATGACCGCATCTTTTTCCATACGGAGCGTGGAGGCGGCATCAATCCAATATCCCTGCCAGCCATTTTTACGCAGCGGGCCGTAAACTTCCGTGGTGTACTCGCCGCCCTGGCAACTGATGAGCACATCGCACTTGGCGAGTTCCTTCAGGTCTGACGCGTTCTTCAACGGCGCGCCAGCAGCCTCTTTGGGCGCAGCCCCGCCGGCGTTTGAAGTCGAGAAAAAGACAGGATCGAGACCAGCAAAGTCGCTTTCCTCACGCATGCGCTGCATGAGGACGCTGCCGACCATCCCTCTCCACCCAATGAATCCAACACGAAGCATAAGCAGGTATTTTACTAGAAGCTCTCTCTAAATGAACCATCTCAGAATGAATCAGAAGGAACAAGCTTCCGGTGCCTCAGGGGCTGAAGCCCGTCTGTATTAAGCCTTGGGCGGCGCGGCTGGAAGCCCTATCCGAAATCAATTGGGGAAACTCTTCAAAAGGGCTGAGAGAAGAGTAATTACGCAACGACCATGAAGGTCTAACTTCCGTATTTTCTATTAATTATCCGTGACCGTCGGCGGTTCTGGAGCGTTCGGAGCGCCGGGCGGTTTAGGAACGGTAGGCACATCGGCTTCAATGGCTCCCTGGCGAATCTCAATGCTGCCGTGCTGGTTGTTGATCAGCATATGCGGGCCCCCGCTGCCTACGCTGCCGGCGGCCGTGGATTGCTCATCTCCATTCTGGATATTAAGAGTATGGAAATCTGAGTCAATTTCTCCGCCATGAGAGCGGGCATCGAGTTGAAATGCAGCCTTGGGAGGAACGCCAATCTGGATATCGGCATTCTGGTTTTCAACATCCATGCTGCCCATTTTCGTCATCTGGATCTCAACCGCGCCGTTCTCGTTGCGCAATCGCACGTCCCCGGTGACGCCAATCAATCCAATGTCCTTGAACTTGGTGGAGACGTGGACCGGCCCAACGACATTGGTCACGCGCAAATCGCCGGAGTCGAGGTCTAAGTCGCCGTCGAGCCTTGTGAAATCAATTTGAGTGCGCGCCGACTTAAAGTTCATGGGCTTGGCAAGCCGGGCAAGCCGCAGGCTTTCCATAAAGTCGCCGTCGAGCGTCACTGTTCCCTTTATGTCTTCCAGGGACACATCCTGCGCTTTGCCTTGCACGCTTACGTCGGAGGAGATTTTCGCAATATGCGCGGAACTGTCCTGCAAATCAAGTCGCACATTGCCGTTGATGTCAGTAACAGCAACGTCGCCATGCTTGGCCGAAATGTTCACGTCACCGTCGCGGCCCAAAACCGAGGCGTCGCCGTGCTCCGCGGAAACCACAACGGAAGCTTTTCTTGGAATGCTGATATCAAGATCGCTGGTTACACCGTGGTCACCCGCGCCCTGCGTATTTGCGTTGACGGTGACGTTCTGGCCGGAAACTGTAATTTGCGGGGGGCTTCCCGCATTCCATTTATCCGCGGATTCCTGGCTATCGGCATTCAGCCTTTTATGCACGGCCACGTGAATTTGATTGTCGTCTGAAACCGTAATATTCACCGCGCCACGATTGTCGGTTACGTGTAGATTTCCTCCGGGAGGAAATGCCTGCGCCAGCTGATCTTCATAGCTATATTTGTGGCCGAAAAACGGGAAGTCATTATCGTCAACCTGAAACTGATCACGGAGCGCGTTCCAATCCACGTGCGTCGCTTGAGAAGCAACCAATCCCCAAAAAATAATGGCTACAACCAAAATGGCCCCGCCTACGCCTAAACCTGATGCCGAACCGCCGCTGCGTTGCGCGGCCATATGCTCAATCAATTTGACCAGCCCGAAAAAGATCAACAGCAAGGGCCAGTAGTGCGCGAACAGATATCCCAAGTTGCCCCAGTGCAGAACTCCCATCTTCTCCAGCAGGAACAGGACGCCAATCACGATCAGCACAATCGGCCCGGTGACGGATCGCGGATGCTGATGGCGGTAAGGGGGAGGAACCTGCGACGGCGTCTGAGGCATTTGCGGTGTGCTAGCCATTCGACACCTCACTCGGCGGTTTTGGAGGTTCTACCGAAACTGGGGGATTTATCGGCGGCACGGGCCCCACAGGCGAGTTCGGCAACTCCGCATGTCCCGACCGAGAGGCATTTCCCTGCAGGATCTTGACCAGGCCAAGCACGATCAAAATAATCGGCCAGCTATGCCCCCAATCCAAACTTCCCATGTCAGACAGCAGCCACAGAACGCCGACCGTCATTAACATCGCGGGGCCAGTCATGTTCCGCGCTTTGCAGCGTTCGCACTGGCAGCCGCGCGACTGCGAAGGAATCAGGCCCCAGCTTCGCGCGAACATCCAGAAGCCCAGAGCTATGAGGAACAGCGGCCAGACGCGGTCAAGATCGAATTGCAGCGCGGTATTGAGAAGAAACAGCGCGCCCAGAACGATCAGGACGATAGCGCCTGTCGGCATTTTCGCGCCGTCGCTTCTTTGGATCGGCCCGAAGGCCGTCCCAAAGCCAAAAGGATCAGGGGCGGGCTGTCCGGCGATCACGGCATGCGCGGTACGGACTGAGTCCACGATCTGGTAAACGTAAAAGAACGCAATGGAAATCCCCAGAATCATGTGGATAAACCAGGGCACGTTGCTGCTTTCGGCAACAATCAGGAATACAAATATCCCCAGGTGCACCAGGCCCTTCATATATTGGCCGCAGTAAACCGCGCCGACGCCGAAGGGAAAAATGGCCGACAACAACCCTGCCAGTGCGGGATTCGGACCTCCCATGAAACCCGCTTGCGCCACGCCTCCGGCCGGCGGAACATACGTGCCAGCCGCTGGAACAAATCCAGCCGCGGGTGGCACGTATCCAGGGCTTGGCGGTTGCGCCGGCGCGGGCGGCGTTCCCTGCATCCGCTCCGCCAGGCATTGTTCGCAATAAATCACTCCCATAACATCGCGGCTGCAAGCAGAACATAAAGGCTTGCCGCACGTGCGGCAGTAGTGCGCCGCGGATAAATCCGGATGGTTAACGCAATTCATACAAACCTCCTGCATGTGGTCACCGGCACTACAGGAATAGCCTGCGGAAAGGATGCCAGAATAGGCTGATCTCCCTGCTGACTGTAGTTGCGTTCTTGTTTTTGATCGGGTTGTCCACTGGTGTTGTTCTTCCGGTCTTTCTGTTGTTCAGGTGCTTGCGGTTCAGGTCGCGTGACGCGTTTCAACTCGCGCAGCCTCGATTCCATCTCATAAACGAAGCGCAAATTCTCGTAATATTTGGAGATTTTGCCTGACGTCTCATAGTAAGTATGCCGCACGGCGCTTGGCCGAAGGTCCACGTGCCGCACGTCGCTTACTTTTACTCCGGCAACATTCAACCCTACGGAGAGGGAGAAGAATGCCATGCCGAATGACATTGCGAACCTCGGCTGCTTCACAATCGCCATGGCCGGAGCCACAACGGAGGCCTGCACCCATTCCAACCATGACGCTTGCGGCCTGCGTGCGGCTGCGCGGGATGGCTGCACGCCAGAGGTGGCCGCCAAAATATTGCGCACCAGGTTCCCCGGAGGTTCCGCCTCCGCCAGTGATTTTAACCAACGGTGCCCTTCTTGCGCTTCCGCAAGCAACGGCTTGCAGGTGGCGCATGAAGCGGCGTGGGCGTTGAAAATTTCCAGCGCTTTGCCCGTGACCCGATTCTCGACTACATCACTGAGCAGGGTCTCGAACTCGCTGCACCGTATCGCTTTGTTGGTTTCGCCTGGCATCACATCACCTGCCTATATGTACGTTGGAGAAGGCGTGCAAGTTCCACGCGTCCCCGGTTGATCCTGGATTTCACGGTACCCTCCGGAACGTTAAGTGTTGTGGCAATTTCCCTGTAATCCATGTCCTGTAAGTCCCTTAAAATCACTGCCTCGCGGAGCTCCGGGGAGAGCTTTTGCAGCGCCAGATGCACGGTATCGCGAGTTTCGCGGCTCTGCACCCGGGCATCGGGTTTCGGCCCCTGATCCTCAATCTGGTCGCTCAGGGGCATGGCGTCTTCATGCTCCGAGGAGACAGTATCAATGGAATCGGTAAGCCTGTCGTGCTTTCCCTTGCGGAAATTATCCACGAGCAGGTTGCGCGTTACGGTGGTTACCCAGGTCATGAAGGCGCCACGCGTGGAGTCGTAGGAATTCAAGGTGCGGTACATTTTTATGAAAACTTCCTGGGTAAGGTCCTGAGCATCGTCGGAGGAACCGCAGAAGCGGTAACAGATGTTGTAAATCCGGCGATGGTATCGCTGTACGATTTCTTCCCAGGCGGCAGCGTCCCCGGCAACGCAGCGTCGAACTAGGATGGCAACAACCTGGGCGTCTTCCACGCCGCACTCTCCGGGACTCTTAAATTTCTAGCGCCGTGGCGGGAATACTGATTTTATGCCTTCCGGCCTAACATCACAGACTATATACGTTGTTGTATCCACAGGAGTTCAATGTGCTTGTAAGAGTTGGCATTGTAGCAGGAGGAACCATCTGATCAATGGGTTGGCAAGGAGCGGGAACTGAGGGTAGTGGATCTGTTTGCAAACGGACCATCATCGACTTTGCATCTGAAAATTATCCACTTTGCAATTCTAATTCTGAAGATGATGTCATCCCGAGCAGCTTTTGCGAGGGACCTTACGTCGGATCAAATGATATGCGCTGCCATCGGGAATCATGTCCCTGCCGATTGCGCAAGAAGTGGCTGGCCGTCTTAAGGTCCCTCCGTCTTCGCTTCGCTCAACGTCAGGATGACATGTTTTTTAAATCATGCCCCATTTTTGTTAATGGGCAATGGAAAGAAATCATATCTCCACCCAGCGGCGAAGAAGATTGTGATACACGCCGGTGAACTGCACCGCCGAGGGGTTTTCGCTGCCTCGCTCTGTGTTCAACTTCTGGATCGCCATATCGAGATCGAACAGCAATGTGCGTTCGCCATCGTCGCGCACCATGCTCTGAATCCAGAAAAATGAACAGATGCGCGCCCCGCGCGTGACAGGCGTCACGTGATGCAGGCTAGTCGCGGGATAAAGAATCAAATGCCCCGCGGGAAGCTTCACGTTATGCAGCCCATAGGTATCTTCGACGACCAGTTCACCGCCGTCATATTCATCGGGCTGCGAAAAGAACAGCGTGGCGGAAAGATCGGTGCGGATCCTATGGCCCGTACCGGTGACTTGCCGGATGGCATTGTCCACATGCGTGCCGAAGGATTGCCCGCCCTGGTAGCGGTTAAACAGCGGCGGAAACACGCGGGCGGGCAGCGCGGCGGAGATAAACAGCGCATTCTGACCCAATGCTCCCAGGATCATCTCCCCCAGTTGCTTCGCGGCGGGGCTGCTCTCCGGAAGCTGCATGTTGTCTTTGGTGCGGGCGGACTGGTGGCCGGCAGTCACGCGGCCGTCCACCCAATCCGTTTTGTCGAAGAGCTGCCGCGCGTCCGCGACTTGTTCCGATGTCAATACATCCGGTATAGGCAATAACACTTGCTGTGCTTCCCTTCTTAATCAGAATTTGTAGTCCAGCCCAATAAGCGCCGAACGCGCCGCGCCGGGAATAATGTGCGCGGGATGAATCTGGTCGTAGTAGTACTTGTCGGCCAGGTTGTAAATATTGGCGTGCAACTCCAGACGCTCGGTCAAAGGCCGCTTCACCATCGCGTTGAACACCCAGTAGCCGGGCACTTGCTTCACCAACCCGGTAACGGGATCGAAGGGCACGGTGGAACTGGCCGTGCGGCTGTCCACGAAGTCAGCGCCGCCTCCCACACCCAGCCTCCAGGGCAGGTCGTAGTTGCTCCAGACGCTGTATGTGTTTCGTGGAACATTGGCCAATTGCGCCCCCACAGATGCCGGAAAGAATTGTGAGTTGACCACTTTGCTATCGAGATAGGCATAGCTCGAAAGGATCTCCCAACGGCTGGTCAAATGGCCGGAGGCCTGCACTTCCAACCCATTCACTTGCTGCGTTCCTGAGAGGACAGTCAACAGCGAGTTGGTTGGATCGGTTTCGCGAGCATTGGTCTTCTGCGTGGTGAATACAGAACTCCGCAGTGAAAACCTGCGGGCAAAGAGATCCCACTTGGTGCCGACCTCAAAGGTGCGATTCGCCTCCGGCGCAACCTGCGCCGTGCTGGCACTCAACGACAGCGATTCGGCGGAAGGATTGAATGAAGTTCCGTAGTCAAAATAAATGCTGCCATTCTGCGCTGGTTTGTAAACCAAGGCTCCACGCCAGCTCGGCTTTGTGACCACCTGTGTAAAGGGAGGTTGCGGGCCCGGCGGAGGCGTAGCGGGAACGGGCGTAGTGAATTGATTAAAGCGGGCATCGAACCAGTCAATTCGCGCGCCACCGGTCACCTCCCACTTCTCGCCGATCCTTACCGTATCCAAGACATAGGCACCGGCACTCAGGGCATCCACGTGAGTAACCGACGTAGAGGAAATCGTCCCCTGAAAGGGCTGGCTCGGGTCTGGATCAGCCAGGCTGGTGAACGGAGTGCAATTGGTCAAAAGCGTGGGCGTGCAGGTCACATAGGTAGGCCGCACCGGCGCGGAAGTTTCCCTTCCCGCTTCAACGCCCGTCACCAGGTTGTGCCGCAGAAAACCAGTATGGAAGCGGAAGCTGACATCCGCTTGATCGTCAAGATAGGTTTCCAGGCTGGTAGCCGCGATTTCATGGCGGTTGGCGACGATGTCGTCGAGCGGCGTGGACGTGCCCAGCGCAACTCCGTCAAATGTTCCTGTGACTTGTGCCTCGGTGATGCGCAGGTCGCGGTTATAGTGCGCGTAACGCGCCTGGTTGCGGAAGGTCACGCTGGGGCTGAAGTCGTGCTCGAACTTGGCGGTGCCGATTTGTACGTTGGTCTTTAAATAATTCCCGTGCTCGAAGCCGTAGTAGTTATTTCGTTCAACCGGCGCGGGTCCATTGAAAAGCCACGGAATGCCGTAGTCCGGCGTGTCGTCCGCCCACTGGTGAAGATAGCTGAGTGTCCAGCGCGTGGGGGTGCCCAAGCCAAAGGCCAGGGATGGCGCAACTCCAACGCGGCGGCTTTCGGCGACGTCGCGCCCTGCGACTCCTGAATCCTGGCCCATGAGATTAAGGCGGAAGGCAGCGCCCGTTCCCAGCGATGGCAGAGGTTTGTTAATGTCCGTGGTAATGCGCTTGGTTTTATCGGTTCCGAAGTCAACATCACCGGTAACAAAATTGTCCAGTCCGGGAGTCTTGGTTTCCTGGTTCACCACCCCACCCGTGGACCCTCGACCAAAAGTGACCGATGACGGCCCTTGTAGAACCGCAACCTCCTGCGTATCGAAAGGATCGCGGTAATAGCTGCCAAAGTCGCGCATGCCGTCCACAAAGAGATCGTTACGCGCAGTGAAACCGCGGATGGTGAGGCTGTCTCCCTGCGCGCCGCCTTCGCCTGCCGCCAGGCTGATGCCGGCGACGTTGCGCAGAGCGTCGCGCAAGGTGGTTGCGCCCTGGTCCTGAATAATATGCTGCGGCACTACATCAATGGACTGCGGAGTGTCCATCAGGGGCTGGGTCAATTTCGGCAGGGTGTCTTGCAAGGTCGTGGAGGTCACCTCCACAACCGCGGACACCTTCTCAATTTCCAGGATTGCCGTTCCCGGAACGGTGAAGTGATAGCTGATGCCGGTTCCGTTCAGAAGCTTTCGCAACGCGGATTCAGGCGTGTACAGGCCGCTTACGCCCGGCGAAGTGAGGTCGTTCATGGCGTCATTCGGCACGATGACTTTAATCGGGGCACATTTCTCGAAGCCAGCAAGGACCGTGGAGAGCGGACCTGGCGCAAGATCAAAGCGGCGTACCGTCAGGCTTTGGGCTTGTCCCGAAGAGACGCTGCTAGGGTTGCCGTGGCGCCCCTGCTGCGCGAACGCCTTGGTAACCGCTTTGCTTCCGAAGCTGGTATAAGCGGCGAGCGTCCCGACAGCCATCCAGTACATGGGTCCGCGCGGTTTGCAGTTGTTCTTGCCGCTCTTATTCCTGGCCTTCGTCTTGATCTTGATTCTTGACTGACTCATTTCCTGATGTTCTCTCCCCAAGCAGTATTCAATGTGTTTGTTAACGTCAGGCTAATTTCCCGGCCCGGACAGCGTTTTCAACGGAAACGCCAATAGACAAAGCGCGGATTTTAATTTAAACTTTTCATTGTTGCAACCCGGTCGCAACTAGATGGCAAGCCTATTTGCAATTCGGTCGCAACTAATCGTGCAGCTTATTGCAATCCAGTCGCATCTGGTAATGCAAAAATACACCCGAAGAATTGTCTCGGGGATGTTTCAGGAAAGAGTTGCGACCCGTTCGCAACTAACTAACGATTCTTAGTTTCGCGTGAATGGGCGCTGCTGTCAATGCGCCGCCAATAATATCGTCGCAGCGTATTTGCGACCAGTTGCAACGGTACACGAAGGAGAAATTATGCCGCTTCCCCAGACTGAAATCCCAGGCCGCCTGCAGGCGCATTTTTCCGAGCGCGGAATTCGCATGACCCAGCAGCGACGCGCCATTCTGCAGGTCATGGAAACCGCCAGCAAACATCTCGACGCCGCGCAAATTCTGCGCAAGGCCAAAAAGATCGACCCCTCCGTGGATCGCAGCACCGTGTATCGCACGCTTAAATTATTGAAGCGCAATGGACTGATTGACGAGTTGGACCTGATGCACATCCACGGCGAAGGCCACTACTACGAGCGCAAGGTGAACCGCGACCACATCCATATGGCGTGCCTGCGTTGCGGGAAAATCATGGAATTTGTCAGCGATATTTTTGAAAATTTAAAGCAGCAGGTGGAAAAAGATTGCCGCTTCAAAATTATGGTTTCACGGCTGGAAATTGGCGGGTACTGCACTGCCTGCCGGGCTCAGCAATAACTCTCAGCAATAGCTGTTAGCGCCGCAGTTTCAGGCTGAATTGCGGTCGCTGCACCGGATCATGCACCGCCTTCGCATACAACTCGGGCGTGGTGCGGTAGCAGTGAAGAATTCCTCGTTCGTGTTTCACGTCAAGCACGGGCGAATCCACGGAATACTTCAAATCTGCGGCCTGTTCGGTCACTTCGTTGCCATCCATTTTTCGCACCGTCATCAATTGCCGTAGGCTTTCGTCACAGCTTGGGTCGCGCAATGCGCCCAGTTCGTGGACCAGGGAATAATCCAACCCATATTCGGAAAGGCGGGGCTGATAAGGAAGAAAGGCATAGACCAGTTTCACCAGCCTCGATTCATCATGGCTGATTTGCATTTCCGCGATGAAGACTTCGTCGGTGGTAAAAACGCTGGAGCGCGGAAACGATGTCGCCAGGGCCACGATCCTTACGTGCAGTTGCTCGCGTTGATCTGTTTCCCAGTGCAACTCAGCCTGCGGCACGGGCCCTTTGAGCAACAAAACGAGCGTGATCACGAGCGCCGTTCGCACTCCCGACAAAAACAACGGGCTTCCATTCGCTCGCCGACGATCCGTCATCCCTGCGAAATCCTTGCCTACAGCGGGTTCTTATAGGATGCTACAAAATCGGGCTGAATAGGGGCACATTAGTGCATTGGATGCTTAAAATCTCAAGGCAGCAAAGCCTTCGCGCCGTCTGCTTTGATATCACAAAGCCTTTACTGAACTGCTAACATTCTGTAAAAAAGGGGGATATTTTTTATGGATCTCCGCGCGCCCCGCATTTTGCAGCTTTTACTGCTGATATTGTGCACAATATTTTCCCCTTCTCTGATAACTGCGCAAACCTGGAACCTTCGCTGGAGCGACGAATTCAATGGCGCCGCCAATACCTTCCCTGACAGCAGCAACTGGGGGTTTGAATACGGCAATCTCAAGGTGAATAACGAGCTTGAGTTCTATTGCGGCCCTCCGGGATATCCCAGCAATCACCCTCCATGCACGAATCATTCAAATGTCTTCATGGACGGCAAGGGTCATCTCGTGATTCAGGCCATTCGCGTGGGCTCCGGCACCGCAGCCGAAAGCAATAGCTGGACGTCCACCCGCATGATCACCAGCGGAAAGCAGTCATTTACCTATGGAAGAATCGAAGCCAATATGAAGCTGCCCGCGGGAGCTGGCCTTTGGCCGGCGTTCTGGGCATTAGGAACCAACATCTCCAGCGTGGGCTGGCCGAGTTCTGGTGAAATTGATTTCATGGAGAACGTTCCCTCGCCGCCGGGGAACTTGGGCCCCACGAAAATCAGTTCCACTCTTCACGGCGGAAAAGCGTTCGGAGATTGCTACTGCGCGGGAAATGGTTTGAGTGGAATCTTTACTTTTACTCACAGCGACGTGACCTCATTCCACATCTACGGCGGGATCTGGTCGCCTTACATGGTGCAGTTTTATGTGGATGACCCTGCCAACGTTTTTGAGGTGCGCACAGCCAACGACATTTCTGCCAGCCAGTCGTGGGACTTCAATCATCCCTTCTATTTGCTTCTGAACCTGGCGGTAGGAGGCACGGGAAGCTGGCCGGGACCTCCCGACAGCAACACACCGAGTCCCGCGCCTATGTTGGTGGATTACGTTCGCTACTATCAGGCTTCCGCCGCTGCGCCGCCAAATTTAGGAACGCCGAACGCGATCACAGTGAAGGCGGGCGCGACCAGTGGAAACACAACCACGGTAAACCTTAGCGGCGTGGCCGCTGATGGCAGAGTTTATTTGGACTGCTCCACCAACGCTCCCAAAGCCAGTTGCGCGATTGCCACCGCAGATCCGCTCAGCAAGTACACCGTCAATTTCATCGCCAGCTCCACGGCAACGGCGACGGTCATATTGACCACGACCACCAACCCGCAAAATTTCGCTTCCGCATTCATGAAACGGAAGTCTGACGCAAGTGGAGGCCTGATCTCCAGTTTGGCTTCTTTTCTGCTGCTCGGAATATTCGGGACTGTATTCCCGTCGGGACCAACAAAACGTTGGAAACGCTCGGTAATTTCCGTTTGCACTCTGGGAATAATTTTATTGGTGGGCTGCGGCGGAGCCGGTGCGGCAGCCAACGGCGGGGGAAGCGGAGGAGGAGGAGGAAGCAGCGCGGGAACTGCGCCCGGAACCTACCAGATTACGGTAAATGCCTATTCCGAAACCAACACCAGCGCCGCGAACCCGCCGGCGCCGGATGCTTCGGTGCAGATTCCGGTGACTATTCAATAAGCTGAGATCAAGGGTGAGCGCCGGGCGGTACAGAATACCTGACCGTGCTGGAAGTGCGCTGCGAGCGCATTAGTGTGGAACCGTTCCGTGAACCACTTGGATCCCAGGCCTCGGCAAAGAGACTTCCTCGCCGAGGCTAGTCCACCTTACGAAGAAGAGGCGGCTGCGAAAGTGTTCCTTGGGGAACACATCGTCATGACGGTCAGAGCTATACAATAATGTGATGACAGCTAAACGTGGGAAAACACAGAAGAAAAAGACAGGGTTGCGGACGACTCGCTTGCGGAGAGGGAAAATCGCGCGGCTGCGTGCGTCGGCGGGGCGTGGGGCCGGGGGAGGATCGTCTGTAAAAGATGAGTTGTTGCGGCTGGCGGAGGAGGATGCGGGAGCGGAGTCGCGATGGAGCCGTCCGCGGAAGCAAAGAATCTCCCTGCGCGTGGATTGCGAGGTGGTGGACTGGCTTAAGTCCAAAGGGCCGGGCTACCAGACGCGCATCAACCGGATCCTGCGGAGGGTGATGACGGAGGGCAAGAAAAGAATGATGGAGAAATAGTGCGAATCCCACTCAAGCTCAAAACCGGGATTGAGTGGGCTGAAAATGATCGAGTCGATCTAAGAAAGCGCGGAAGGAAGCTTTTAATTCCCCACACAACGAAAACCGCGTTGTGTGGGCCACCCGCCAAGGTTAGCGAGGCGGCACGGGGGAAGGTTCCGTCTATCCCCAGTTTGCCCTGATAACGTGTCTGGAACGTCTCTAATATTCGGGAAGATTAAGCTGCACGGCTTTATGCTGCATGACTTGCTCGGCTCTGCTGTCCAAAATTTTCGTGAGTGTAACACCAGCAGCAGACGAGTCTTTCGCAACTTCTTGCAGGTCTTTACCATCAAGAACAATTACTTGCATTGCAGTTGTTTCATTAATTTTACGACCATACTGATAAACCACCTTACCAGCACGTCCCGTCGTGACCATAAGAATTACCTGTGACCGCAAACTGACTGCGATACCCACTTCTTTCGCAACATCATCTGCCGCCAAAGTTTTAGTATTTTTACATTGTACTTGCCATCGACTAAAGATGAGCCGCGTAGACTCAGCAATCAGATCCACCTCCGTACCACCTGTCATCGAAGACCTTAAACGCAGATGTTTGGGTTTCAAATCAAGCAGTTGGGTGATTCTTCCAGCAAGATGCTCTAACGCGGTGCCTTTAATATATGTATCTTCTGAGGCCATCTCAGCTAAGATTTTGTCGAACGACCGATTTAGCCCTTTCCTTAGTTCTTGTGGCATCTCGGATTCTTGCTGTTGTAAAAGCGGTGCTAGGTACTGACTCTTAAATACCTCTGTTGGCGTCACTCTTCCTGATTTCGCGCCTCTACCACTAGTACCAGATTCAAGGGCAATCCAGCCTGCTTTACTTAGCGGATCGAGAAGTTTAGAGCGCCATTGATCCTCTCGTACTTTTAAGTTTAGGAGATTCTGAGCATATTCCATTACGTCCGAAACCTTTAAGCTTTTGGTTTCATCTGTGATCAATTTTGTTAAAGCAAGAAGGAATATTCGTTCGTTATGTGATAGGCCATCCAAGTCCGTCAAGATAGTTTGAGTTGTTCCAAGTATTTCGCTAAGAACTGTACGGTTCAATTCGTACGATTTATCCTTGAGGAACAAGCCAGCTTCTCGAAGCCACTTCAGTAATATCAGATGAGCTGTTGTTGCGGTTGGCATGATGTATCCAGAACGCCGCAATTCCAGGCTAATGCTCGCTTTCCCAACCCTGTCGCCTTTTGTATATAACCGATCGACTGCGCCTAAAACGTTTTGACCGTGCACTTCTGTAATGATATGCGCTGCAAAGTGACGGTAAGCTGAGCGCTTATCTAAGCGAAGCAGTTCCGAACCAATCGGAGTTAGTAAAAATCCACTGTCCAAAAGCCTATATGCACGCATTCCGAGAAGAACATTCTTCGCTCGTTTGGTTTGCTGAATGTGACGTTTTTCCCCTTTGTAGGACTCGCAAGAGTCAGCGAAATATTCAGTGCGCACTGCTTCCGCAAATGACTTCTCGGAATCAGATTGTGATGCGAGTTCTAAGACGCGACGTAGATCAACTTGTCCTGGAGAAAATTCACCCGCGAATGGCAGTCGCTTCTCTATGCTCTCCATCAATGCCGACCTTTCTAGAAGATGCTGCGAGTTGCACTAATAGCTCCTCCTGCGAAAGAAGAGCCTCGCGAATGCTTAGCCCGACGGCATGTGCCAGCTTTGGTGGTACAGCATTTCCAATTTGTCGCCATGCTGACTCAATGTTTCCCTCGAGCGCAAACGAATCTGGGAATGATTGCAGACGTTTAATTTCTTCGATCCGAAGAATACGATTTCGCCAATGGAATGGGCCCATGTTGTTTGACCGTCTTGCTTGGATGGTCCACGACGGCAAATCTGGAGATAATTTCAAGAGAAAAGACCAATATCTCTTCCGCCACTCGAATTGAGGATATGGATGCCCTCGCTTAGCCGTGAAGAACAAGTAGTTGTCGCCAGGGGGTATCTGTTCGAGAAGCGAGTGGAATTGCCCACCCGCAAAGTGCCCTGTGTCATCTGCATTTTCAAGCGTATCCTGATCATTGAGGACTTCGCCCGCTGTTATCCACGGCCGCTTACCAGTAAGTGTTAGTTGTTCGGTAGTTTCTCCGTGTGTCTCTTCGGGAAATTGGAACTCATATTCCGAACGCATACCGACGATCAGCAGTCGTTCTCGCATTTGAGCGACCCCATAATCTGCTGCGTTTACCACGCGATAAGTGACGTTGTATCCCAACTCCTCTGCCGTACGAAGGATCAGATTCAAGGCTGGTGCATGAACTTTAAAAGCCATTCCTGCAACGTTCTCAAGCAAAAAGGCTCGTGGGCGCAAATCTCGAAGAACTCGCAGGTAATTTACTAGGGTGTCGGAAGTTGGGTCGTCCAAGGCACGAGGTTTCTCTTTGCGATAGAACCGAGATTTTGAGTACGGCGGACAGGGCGGACCACCTGATAAAAGATCTAATTCTCCGGGTTGGACTTGAGCGACTTGCAGCAAGCACTCCGAAGACACATTTTCAATACGATCATGTATTACGTGGTTCCCAAGATAGTTTGCACGGAGAGAAGCACACGCATCTGCGCTCATTTCAACGCATGCTTTTGCTTGAAAACCCGCCCATTGCAAGCCTAGGTCGAGGCCACCGCATCCGGAAAAGAGGCTCACGGAACTAAGCATTGCCACTTAGATTCCTTCCTTCGATGGGCCCAAGCACGGTCTCGATTACTCTTTGGGCGAGAAGCGGAGGAACTGCATTGCCGATCTGCCGCTGTACGCTACGGCGTACCCCCGAAAATATGTAGTCCTTAGGGAAGGCTTGTAGTGCTGCCAATTCTGGTATTCGTAATCGGCGCGTTTTCCAGTGAAATGGGCCAGTCCATGGGCCCGGGCTGGCTGCAATTGTCCAAGAAGGCTTTTCAGGGTGCAACTTTAGCAGGAAGTGCCAAAAACGGGTCTCTGCCTCAAATGACGGTTCCGGATGTCCGGCCCAAGAGGATAATGCTTTGTAGTTCCATCCAGGAGGGATTTCCTTGAGATGCTCCGCGTATCTACCTGCGATAACTTCCTCTTTCTCAAAATATTTCTTCCCTGCGAACGCCTCTAGCGGAGACTCCACGGACACGGCTTTCCACAGGTTTCTGGAACGTTCGTTATTCAACGAATGTGTTGGCAAAGGAGGGGCAGGAGAAATCTTGCCGCGCAAACCAGTAACAAATACTCTCTTGCGGAGTTGGGGAACGCCGAACTCAGCTGCATTCAATTCGGACACCGTGACGGCATATCCGAGCTCTTTGACAGCAACCAAAAAAGCTTCAAACAGAGGTTTACTTGAAGGGTGACGTATGCTCATTACATTTTCAAATACGAAACCCGAGGGTTGCACCCCCGCTAGAATGCGCAGGTATTCATTGATCATCTCTGACCGAGGATCAATGCTGGGATTGAATACGCGTCTCTTATACGATTTCGGTTCTGCCGTCCGCTTTATACGTCCAGGTAGCGACTCACGCCTTCTTGCTTCTTCACCAGTGGAAGTCCAATATGCAGCTTTAGAAAATGGTTGGCAAGGTGGGCCACCTATCAGGAGTGCCACCTCTCTTTTTTTACTGCCGGTTACTGCAAGAAGCTCTGCCGCACCTACCTCCCTAATATCGCGTTCCATTAATGCTGTTTTACCGAAAACACGGTTGGCTTTAAGCGTTGCGATACAATCTGTATCAAACTCAATACAGGCAAGCGATCTTCCCCCCGCCAAGTGCAATCCAAGGTCGAGACCTCCTGCACCAGAAAAGATGCTCAGGGAGGGCACTCCCGCAGCACTTGACTTTGCATTACTCTTTTTGTTGAGTTTGGGCATCATTTCGGCAAGTCCGAATAAGTTTAAACTTGCTGATAGCTACTTTGTAATTTTTTATTCTATAGCACTAGAAATGGCTGTCGATCACTCCTAGGGCTAATCCCAACTTTGCGAATTGCAATGATGTAAACCGAAAGAAAGCTGGAAAATACGGGGGAAAATACGGGGACAGACGGGACGTACCCCGTTTGCACACAGCCCTACGAATAGATCCCAGGCGCCTCATGTCCAAGCTTCTGCACGTACTCAACATAGGACCCAAGATAAACAGTGGGATGGCGGTTCGTACCGCTCCACCTGACGAAGAAGAGACGAAACGGGGGCTGGCCCACCCTTACTTTAGAAGGTTGCCGCACCCTTGTCCCTGCGATCTTTGCAGGGACAGGGTGGGGGTTTAGACTTCCTTTCGTTCTTCCCATTTCTGTATATGGGGACGGGGCGGAAGAGAAAATCGCTTGAGGTTCATCCGCGGCTTCAACCCCAAGATCAAAATTCCCGCCCTGTCCCTGCTGAGAAATGCAGGGACAAGGACGGGATAGCCGCATCATGAAGTTTCAAGAAAAGATGGGGCAGCCCCCTAGGATAAAAAAACACCCTTCGCTGTGACGGATGAACATCCCCAACCTTCGCAAAAAAAACGAAAGGCTGGGCCACCCGCCGAACAACTAATCCACGTTTACAGCAGGATATCCTTCGACATACTCCTCTTCGTTGCATCCGTAGTACGTGACTGTGCGCGCGTCGAAGTCGACATCGTAACGAACAACTCCTGCATGCCACGACGCCAGCAAGAACTCCGGGAAAGTGCTCTTGCCTGCCTGATCGGTTCGCAGCGCTCGTATGAGGGATTCCCGGTCAAACCTGGGCACATCGGCTGCGCCCGACACCAACGGCGCACCCTGCATGACAACCGGGCCTTCGTTTGTTAGATACAAGCTCTGGCACGATGGAAGGCTCCACAGATTGCGCTTCACCCCTGCGCGTCGAAGAGTCTCTGCCAGGTACGGAAAGCCTCCTACCTTGGGGCGGCCCGCCATGGCGCGTTTCTGTGCGGCTTGCAGAGTTTCAATCGCCTTGCTCATAATTTTTTTCTCCAGAGGATAAACAGTGGAATGACGGTCCGTACCGCTCCACCTGACGAAGAAGAGACGAAACGGCACAGGTGGTGAAAGAGCGACGACCGTGATAGCGCGCTATCGGCTCTTGCAAGCGACACGAGATGAGTTAAGTCCTCATAAACGCGCTTATCGCCATCAACTTTCAGAATCGTCGGCAGCTCGGAAGCTAAACCAGCGATGAGTTGTCCGCGTTTAGAATTTCTTAACAGCCTCTTACAGAGCCCGTTCCAAATGCGGTGCCGTGGTCTTCGCGGCAATGGAACCGGCCGGAGCATGGACACCGATCGCCGGAACGGTCCTGCCCACCACCGGAGCGATTTGGCGCACCTGGGTCATCAACTCTTCAAATTGCTCTGGATAGAGCGACTGCATGCCATCGGAGAGCGCTTTATCGGGATCGTGATGGACCTCGATAATCAGGCCGTCGGCGCCTACCGCCACAGCGGCGCGGGAAAGCGGAGTAACTTTGTTGCGCTTGCCGGTGCCATGGCTGGGATCGACGAGAATGGGAAGATGGCTCAAGCGCTGCACGGCGGGGACGATGCTTAAGTCGAGCGTGTTCCGCGTGTGGTCGGCAAAGGTGCGGACGCCGCGTTCGCAGAGCGCGACGTTGTAGTTCCCTTCACTCATTACGTATTCAGCAGCCATCAAAAATTCTTCCAAAGTGGCCGCCATGCCGCGCTTTAGCAGCACCGGTTTGCGCGAACGTCCGGCGCGCTTGAGCAGCGAAAAATTCTGCATGTTACGAGCGCCGATCTGGATAACGTCGGCGTACTCCTCCACCAGCGCCAGCGATTCGTGGTCAATGGCTTCGGTGACGATCTTCAGGCCAAAGCGGTCACGGATCTCCGCCATAATGCGAAGGCCTTCTTCCTCCATGCCCTGGAAGGAATAGGGAGAGGTGCGCGGCTTGTAAGCGCCTCCTCGGAAAAATTGCGCGCCCGCGGCATGCACCTTCTCGGCGATGATAAAAGCCTGCTCCCGGCTCTCAATGGAACAAGGCCCGGCAATGATGGCAAGCCCTTTGCCGCCAAAGGTAGCATCGGTACCGGGGAAGGTGATGACCGTGTTTTCCTGCTTGCAATCGCGGCTGACCAACTTGTAAGGCTTGGTGACCTTAATGACTTCCTGCACACCGGGCATCTCGTCCAGGGTGCCGGGCTCGATCTCGCCTTTATTTCCGGTAACGCCGATGGCAGTCCGCTCCGCTCCGGGAATGGTGTGGGCGCGATAGCCGATGGACTCGATTTTTTGACAGACGGCGCGCACTTCTTCGGGCGTAGCGTGAGCTTTCATGACAACTAACATGGGGCTGTCTCCTAAGAACCTAAAGTGTATCCGTGAAAGGGGTTACACGGCAAACCCGAAGCGCTAGTGAACCTGCGTCTGGCGCCGGTTGCCGGTGAAACATTGATGTACGAATGGTGCGGAGAAACGCGTTACCGTCTCCGCGGGAATGGTGTTCTCATCCAATTGCTTGAATTCAAAGCGGATGGTGCCTACCGGTTCGTGAGGCGGGTTCACCGTTGCCAGCAGATATCCGTAGATGTATTGCTTGGCTGCATTGGCATTTTCGACGCCGGGCGGCAACGGATAGCGCTCCGCGCCTGCTGTTCCGATGATCCAGCCGGGAAGAACTCCGCCATGCTTCTTCCAATATTCCGTTTGATAGGTTCCATCCATGAAGTAATGGGAGTGGCTGGCAAGCACATAAACTTTCTTTTTCGCGTCGTTCTGGGCCTTGAGCAGATCGTGATACACCTGCAAACCGGTCTGGACGCCGCGCGGCCACATGTTCATGCTGTGGTCGGCGGAAATGCTCTCCGGCAAAGCTTCATGCATGCCGACAACGATGGTGTGGATCGCGGGGTCCGCCTCATCGCGCTTCAAAATGGACTCAAGCCATTCCAACTGGGTAGCGTCAAATTCTTCCTTGGACGCGTTGTCGAGATTGATGAAATCAATGCCGTCGCGGACCCAGTGGTAGTAAGTCTTCACGGCATGGTCATTGGGATCGTCTTTGAGGCGCTGCGCACGCAGCTCCGGGGTATCGAGCCAGGGAGTAAATTGCGTGACGAAATCAGAACGTGTTTTCGGAAAATACAATTCGTGGTTCCCGATTCCAACGTAAAAAGGCATATCTCCGAAGGCCTTGATCTGGCTTTGAACGAAATCATCCCAAGCTGTGCGGAGATACGACGGGTAATCCATGACGGAAAGGCGCTTGCCCTGCATTTCGGAGAGTTGCCGGAAGTCCTGGTCCATGTCCACGATCCAACGCAGGTCGCCCAAATGCCAGTAGAAGGCCGCTTCGTCGTGTTTTACTCCTGCGGCGATTGCGGGCATCACTACATCTCCGCAGTTACGGGAATCGCCAGAGACCGCGAAGTGCCAGGTTTTTTCGCTTGGATTGGGGTGCGCCGCGTTGGGATGAAGGGCTGCTCGCGACGTCGCAGTCGCAGAGATAATAAAGGAAACCGCGCAGAAAGCCAGCCAAAGAATTTTTCTCTGGCGGCGCATGCTTAAATTTCCTGTTCCCGATTCACGTGCGTGCCGCCCTTTTCGCGCCATCCCTCAATTATCAAATAAAGCACGGGGATAAAAAACAGGTTCAGCACGGTGGACATGATCATACCGCCAAATACCGTAGTGCCCACGGAGTGGCGGCCTTTTTCGCCAGCGCCCGTCGCCAATACCAGCGGCAAAACACCCAGGATGAATGCGAATGAAGTCATCAGGATGGGGCGCAGACGGATTCTTGCCGACATCACCGCCGCCTCAAGCAGCGACATTCCCCGTCCGCGAAGCTGTTCCGCGAACTCCACGATCAGAATGGCATTTTTGCTGGCAAGGCCAATGAGCATGACCAATCCAATTTGGCAGTACACATCATTTTCCAGGCCCCGGATCCACTGCGCGGAGAGCGCGCCCAACATGGCCATGGGAACCGCCAGCAATACGATGAACGGCAGCACAAAGCTTTCATACTGCGCCGACAGCGTGAGATAAATCACCAGTGTGCCCAAGCCGAACAGAATGATTGAAGTCGTGCCAGAAGCTAATTCTTCCAGCGACAGGCCCGTCCACTCATAGTTGAAGCCTGGCGGCAGTACTTTTTTGCTCAAGTCATCCATGGTCTGAATGGCCTGTCCGGAGCTAAAGCCGGGCGCGGCTGAGCCGTCAATTTCCGCGGAGCGAAACAGATTGTAGTGGCTGATGACCTGCGGCGTAGTGGTCTGCGAGACCGCAATCAGATTGTCCAGAGGAATCATCGCTCCACTGTCGGAGCGCACATAATATTGGCCAATATCCTTGGCGGTCGCGCGGAATTGCTGGTCGGCTTGTACGTACACGCGGTACGAACGATTGTTGAAATCAAAATCGTTCACGTAGGAAGATCCCATGTAAACGCCCAGAGTGTCTGTAATCTGCTGCAGCGGCACATGCAGGCTCTTGGCCTTCTCGCGATCAATCGTGACCAGAAATTGAGGGTCGTTTGCCGTGTAGCTGCTATAGAGCCCGGTCAGCGATTTGTCAGGCAATTGGTTGCCAGCGAGCGTCAGCTTCTGCGTGACCTGCGCCAGTTCTTCCAGGCTATGGCCTCCCTGGTCCTGCAATTCATACTGAAAACCGCCGAAGCTTCCCAAACCTTGTACCGCGGGAGGAGGAAAAGGTAATACCAGCGCTCCGGAAATTCCCAGCAAGGGGCCCCGCACACGTTGCACGACAGAATCCGCGGTATGCTCCTCGCCTTTGCGTTGCGAATAAGGCTGGAGCGTGGCAAAGATAATTCCCCGGTTGGGAGCGGAGCCGCTCAAACTGAAGCCACGGATGAAAAATATGTTTCTGATCTCAGGGATCTTCCTTAACACCAGCGCCGCTTGTTCGCCGATGTTCTTCGTGTATTCAAGCGAAGCGCCGGGGGGTGCCTGGACGGCGATGATGAAATAGCCCAGGTCTTCATTGGGCACAAATCCTTTGGGAACTTTTTGGAAAACGAAGTAGGTCACTCCCAGGCCCAGGAAGAAAAGTATGACCGCGATCAGGCGCAGCTTCAGAAAGCCGCGCAACGCGCTCTCATAGCCGTGCGTGATGGCGGAAATAACTTTATCAACGCCTTTGAAGAACCAGCCTTTTTCCCCGTGAACACGCCCCAGCAGCAGAGCGGAAAGCGAAGGGGTAAGGGTCAATGCGTTGAAAGCGGAGATGGCAATGGAAAATGCAATCGTCAACGCGAATTGGCGGAAGAGAATACCAGTGGTGCCGGGGAAAAACGCCACGGGAACAAACACCGCAACCAGCACCAATGAAGTCGCGATGACCGCTCCGGTCACTTCCTTCATTGCCGCCGAGGAAGCTTTGCGGGCGTTTGTCTCGCCTTCCTGAATATGGCGCTCAATATTTTCAATCACGACAATTGCGTCGTCCACAACCAGGCCGGTGGCCAGCGTAATGCCGAACAGCGTCAGAGTATTGATGGAAAATCCCAGCAACTTGATGAACGCAAACGTTCCAATCAATGAGACGGGAATGGTAACGGCGGGAATGATGGTACTGCGCCAATCTTCCAGAAAAAGAAAGATGACCAGGATCACCAGGATGATGGCTTCGATCAGCGTGCTCAACACGTCTTTGATGGATTCGCCAACGGCTTCCGTGGTGTCGAACGCGTTCTCGTAAACCATTCCCGGCGGAAAATGCTTGGAAAGCTTATCCAATTCTTGCAGAGCGAGGCGGTCCACTTCGAGGGCATTGGCATTGGAAAGCTGCGTGATTCCTATGCCGACAGCATCGTGTCCGTTGTATTCCAGGCCAGAGCCGTAATCTTCCGCGCCCAACTCGGAGTGGCCCACGTCCTGCAAACGCACGAGCGTGCCATCCGCATTGGTCTTGAGGATAATGTTGTTGAACTGCGCGGGTTCGCTGAGCCTGCCAATGGCCCGCACGCTGATCTGAAATGATTGGCCCGCTTGTACTGGCGGCTGGCCGACCTGGCCCGCTGCGATCTCCACATTCTGCTCTTGCAGGGCGCTGACAACGTCACTGGCGGTAAGGCCGCGGCTTGCCATGCGGCCCGGATCCAGCCACAAGCGCATGGAATATTTGCGCTCGCCAAAGATGACTACGTTGGCGACTCCAGGGACGCGCTTGATTGCATCTATGACATACACGTCCAGATAATTACTCATGAACAACGTGTCATAGCGCTTGTCAGGAGAATAAACCGCCGCGCCAAAAACAAAATTATTGGACGCTTTCGTGACCGTCACGCCCGTAGTCTTCACCGACGCCGGCAACACGCCTTCGGCAATGCTGGCGCGGTTCTGGATGTCTACAGCCGCGAGGTCCGGGTCGCGGTTCAAATCAAAGGTCGCGGTGATGGTGCTGCTGCCATCATTGCCGCTTTCGGACTCGATGTACTTCATTCCCTCCGCGCCGTTGATCTGCTCTTCCAGAGGAATGGTGACCGCGGTCTCTACGGTTTCCGCACTCGCGCCCACGTAAAAGCTGCTGACGGAAATTTGGGGCGGCGCAAGAGTGGGAAATTGCGCGATGGGCAGGCTGGGAATAACGACCGCGCCCGCAAGAATAATCATGAGGGCGCAAACAGTGGCGAACACCGGTCTTCGGATGAAAAAATCAACAAACATGCAATGAGTCCGTAAATTGACAGCAAGAAACTGGAACTGAGAATCAGGAACTTAACTGCGAATTGGCGTGGACCGACTAACTCTGCGGGGCCACCGGCATTCCTTCCACCAGGAACTGTGTGCCCGAAACAATCACTTTGTCGCCGGGCTTAATGCCATCGAGCACGACGTAATTGTTGCCGTCCATCTGGCCTACACTGACCGGCTGCTGGTGCGCAATATAGGATTCGCCCTTTGGCTGTGCGACGAACGCAAAGTATTGTCCGCCCAGGCGCGAAACCGCAAGCACCGGGACCAGCGGCTGGTTGCTCGTTCCCCACACGATGCGCGCGCGAATGAATTGTGCGTTGCGTAGCTTGTCATTGCTGTTGGCAATGCTGGCTTTGGCCAACACCGTTTGCGTCGTGTTGTCCACCTGTGGAGAAATAAAGGTGATTCGGCTGTCGGCGAGCGGCTTTCCGTCCTTATCCACAATTTGCACGTGCAATCCCGGTTTCAACTCCGGAGCGCGTTCCACCGGCACATAAATGTAAGCTTCCAGGCTGCCCGGCTTGTCCACGGTGGTAAGTTGCGTGGAACTGGTGACGCGGTCGCCGACGCGAACGGGAATGTCGCCAACAATTCCATTGGTAGGTGCGTTGACCCGATAATAATGGAGTTCGACTTGCTGCTCTTTGAGTTGCGCCTGAAGAGAGCTCAACTGGGCCTGGGCTGCGTCCAGGCCTGACTTCGCCTGGTCCATCTCCTGCTTGCTGACGACGCCCGCCGTAAACAATCCGCTGGTGCGCGTGTACTGCTGCTTCGCGTATTCAAGATTTGCCTGCTGGGCGGCCAGCGCGCTTTCCTGGCTGTTGACCGTTGCTTCCTGCTTGCTGGGATCAATCTGCATGAGCGGAGCGCCGGCGGCAACATGTTCCCCGGAGTGCACGGAAATCTGGGTGACGCGTCCATCCACCTCAGGCATGATGACCGCAGAATCGCGGGACTTCAACGTCGCCACATATTCCGTTGTGTCGTGTACGGGGGCCAGTTTGGCGATTTCCACCTTCACCGGGAAAGCCTGCATGGGACCCTGCGCTCCGGCTTTAGCTTCGCCGCCCCCGCAACTCACGGCGGTTATCAGCCCGGAGAGCGCTGCCAGTAAAAACAACTTTGCAAATCGTTCGCGCAGAGGTTCCAAGAGTGTTGCCCTCATTCCAATAAACTAGCGTGCGCCTGGATGGCATAGGCCATCCAGGAATATCTTGCTGGAAAATGAAAACTTAGACGAAATTAAAGATGCCACGTAAGCTGCCAAAGATTCGATTTTTGATTTACGCGGAATATACCCACAGAATACAAGGAAAGACCGTGCGGCCAACAAAGCTGCCCGGGGCGGCCAGCTATTCGCTAAGGCTACCGCGCTTTCTCGAACCGATCGCCAGCAGGGTAAGGCCCAGCAAACCCTGCCCAGCTACCCACCAGGCGTACATGTAAGAGCCGCCGCGAATCCCTACATACACGAATGCCAATAGGATGCCGTCGAACCCGAGCAACACTTTGCCCAGAGTCATGATGAACAGCCCTTTGCGCTGACTTTCCACCATGCCAGCTTCTTCCATGCGCAGCAGTTGTTTTCCAATCATGGGAAGTATTCTAAACGGCTTTATCTATTTTGAATACCGTTTCGTGAATTGGGATTAAAAATGAATTTAAACCTGGCCCGATGACGGCTGTGGGTTTTTTGGATTTTTGTGCTTCTCGATGATGACCTCGGCGAGATGGAGCCAGCGGTCAAATGGAGATTCCAAAAACTCGGGGTCGGAAAAAATCGTCTCGCTGGGAGTGACCTGCGGTTTTGCTTCGAAATTGGTGTCGGGAAACATCGTCAGCCTCTACAAAGGTCAGATGGGCGAAGCAGCAGGATGGTTGCTGTCTTTTCATGCGCAGTGATACCCGATTACCACTGATTACCGCACGATTGGAATAGCGGGATGCTGCGAGTAACTACTCGGTGAAAACTACCGATTGCACCCCGGAAATATCAAAGCGCTTTCGGCAGCGCATGTTCTTGCACACCATCAGGTCGTCCCTGCGCAGCATGTAAGAGCGTGCCTTGGCGAAACGCGCGCGGTCACGCTCGTCGGCCCGGGGGGGAAGCTGCCGTTTTTTGGAGCGGACCAGCCATGTAACTTCATATTCAGCGGATTGGTGGCAATGGGGACAATTCAAAGAAGCCGGCTTTTTCTCCGGCCGCTCATCGAAAAATTCACGTTCTTCCATAAGCTGACCTTCCGCTGCCAGGCTGTAGTTCACTGGCTTGGTAAATTATTGCACTTCTTGCAGCGTTGTAGCTATGGCAAGATAAGGAAGAATGCCCAAAAGACGGAAAGTAAAGAGATTCCGAGCGGTCGAAGCGGTCAAGGCGTTGGCGCGCGAGCGGATTGGAGCGCCTCCTGCTGGCCAGGTCATCCCTAATCCGAAAAAGAAAAAGGAAGCCGCGGAGAAGCACAAGACGCTCAAAGATTTACTAGCGGAGGAATGATCTCTGACGTTGCGCGCTTTAAGGACAGGTGGTTCCCGGCTGCTGAACGTTGACCGTAGCAATCCCGGAAATCACGCTTCCATTCGAGGGTTTAGCGGGATCCTTGTATACACTTGCTGAAATTTGCAGGTTCGTTCCGCAACCGAGTCCCGAGGTCGCCAATCCGGGCTGGCTGGGAGTTGCAAAGCTAATAATCTGATCGGTCGAAGACGCCCAAACCACGGTGCTGGTGATGTCCTTGTCTTCCAGCGGATGCACATAATGCCCGATGGCCGTGAATTGAAGATTCAAGCCCGCGCCGGTGATGGTGGTGTTTTGTGGACTGACATCAATCGAGAGCAGCTTATGTTCGTCGGCACAGCCGAGAAGGTTCAGCAGGAGCAAGCCCACAGAAAGGGCCGCGAATACTTTTACAGCTATTTTCACGATGTTCTCCCGCCGTCAGTAGTAAATTTTACGATTCCCGTCCGGATTGCCAGGGAAGCGCCACTTTAGTAAAACCACGGAGAAAAATCAAGCTACTTTCGCAGCAACAGGCGGGCGCATGCCGATGAATCCTCAGCTTGCGACCACTTCGCGGACAAACATGGTAAAGGCTTTCACATCTTCCTCTGTGGTATCAAACGAGCACATCCAGCGCACCACAGATTCTTCCTCATTCCAAACATAAAAGAAATAGCGCTCCTGGATGCGGGCGATGGCGGCTTTGGGAATCTGCGCGAACACGCCGTTGGCTTCGACCGGGTACACGGTTTTAACAGCGGGAATCTTACGCAACTCCTGTTCCAGCAACTTGGCCATCGCATTGGAGTGCTGGGCATTTCTTCGCCACAAATCATCGGTCAGCAGAGCGCTCAATTGGGCCGAGAGGAAGCGCATTTTTGAAGAGAGCTGCATCCCTTGTTTACGGAGGAAGCGGAAGTCGCGGGCCGCATCTTCCCCATATTCGAGCTTCTGATCAAAAAAGACCACCGCTTCGGCACCCATGGCCCCGTTCTTGGTTCCGCCAAAGGAGAGTACATCCACGCCCAGGTCGCGCGTGGCCTGGCGAAGCGTCAGTCCGGAACTCACCGCGGCATTGGCAATGCGCGCTCCGTCCATGTGCAGGAACATTTTCCGTTCGTGGGCGAAGCGGGCAAGCGCCCTGACCTCCTCCGGCTGGTAAACCGTTCCTACTTCGGTGGCCTGGGTAATGGAAATCACGCGCGGCTGCACGTGGTGCTGGTCGCCGATTCCGTGATAGACACGGCTTACGGCTTCCACCGTTAACTTGCCTTCGGGCGCAGGAATCGGAATGAGCTTGCATCCGGTAAGCCGCTCCGGAGCGCCGCATTCGTCCACATAAATATGGGCGCCTTCCGCGCAGATGACCGCATCGTACGAATGAGTGAGGGCTTGCAGGCCCAGGCAATTTGCCGCCGTGCCGTTGAAGACGACGAACACCTTGGCGTCATCGCCGAAATGCTCGCGAAACCTGGCCAGCGCCGCTTCCGTGCAGGGATCATCTCCGTAGCCGACGGCATGACCATGATTTGCGGCGGTCATGGCCTTGAGAATTTCCGGATGGACGCTGGCATTGTTGTCACTGGCAAAGCTGCGAATCGGTTTCATGGCGAGAACACTTTAGCAGAGGCAGGGACCCTGCGCTTAGCCGGGGAATAAGGGCATTTGCCCGCCGCAAGCGCCTCTGAAGAGGTATTCACTCAGTACCTTAGTGATCTTGAACAGGCGATAAAACAGCGTTAACTTTGGTTGATCTGCACGATTTGGAGTCAGTATGGGAGTAGTAGTCGTTTCCGTTGCGGGCGTTGTACTCGCTTTTGCTTTGCTCGATCTGGCCGTGGCCACCGAAGAACGCCATATCCGCGCCTTCTTCCGCTTCCGCAAGCGCTGATACTCACCGCGTATCTTGATCTCGTCCCTTCTATAATGAGTTCTTGCATTTGGCATTGGGCTGTTGGCATTTGGCCAACTCCGCAATAAGCCGAATCCCAAGTGCTAAACCCAACTGCCGTATGCTTCTTACCGACAAATTCGGCCGCGCCATCACCGATCTGCGGATTTCCGTCACCGACCGCTGCAACTACAAGTGCGTCTATTGCCGCACGGGAAACGAAGGCGCGCTGTATGGCGATCTTCCCTTCTCTGACTATCTGCGAATGGCGCGCATCTTGACCGCGATGGGAATCCGCAAGATCCGCATTACCGGCGGCGAACCGCTGCTGCGCAAAGGGTTAATCGAGTTCGTCCATGAGTTGGCGCAGTTGCGGAATGTGGATGGCAATCCCCTGGATCTCGCTCTGACTACGAACGGTCATCTTCTGGCAGAAATGGCGCAGCCGCTCAAAGATGCAGGCCTGCAGCGCGTCACCGTCAGCATGGACGCCGTGGATCCCGACCGCTTCTCCCGCATTACGCGAGTGCCCGGCGGTTACGACAAGGTGTTAGCGGGAGTTCGCGCCGCGCGCCGTGCGGGATTGTGGCCACTCAAAGTGAATTGCGTTCTAATGCGCGGATTCAACGAAGACCAAATTATTCCCTTTGGCATGTTTGCCCGGGAAGAAGGCGTGGTTCTCCGCTTTATTGAGTTCATGCCCCTGGAAGAAGACCGCGTCTGGGCCCCCGATACTGTCGTGAGGTTAGAAGAAATTATCGCTCGCATGAGTGAGTACCGGGCTTTGGTGGAAATTCCCCATGAGCGCAGCGAAACGGCACGGCGCTATCGCTTTGACGACGGCATTGGCGAGATTGGAATTATCGCGCCCGTCTCGCATCCGTTTTGCGGCCATTGCAGCCGCATCCGCATTACCTCCGATGGAAAAATTCGTACCTGCTTGTTTTCCGTGTGGGACCACGACCTGCATGAATTGATGGCAAGGGGCGCATCCGACCTGGAGCTGTCGAGTTTCATTTGCGACGTGATCCAAAAAAAAGAAGAACGCCACCACATTGGCGAAGCGGACTTCGTACCCGCGTCCCGAACCATGGTCCATATTGGAGGTTAGAGTTACACGGCGGGGAATGACGGGTTCGTTTTAGATTGCGCCGGTGGCCACGGTTTTCTGTTCGAGGGAGCGGGAAAGCGTGTTGGCGGCCAAGTCGCTGGAATCGCGCAATCTCTTAAGCGATGACTGGATGGCTTCCGATTGCGCGGTCTGGTCCTGCTGCGCGGCGAGGTTGGCCACTCTTCCCGCGCTCTCGCCCACGCTGCGGGCGATTTCCAGTAACACAATCAATGAATCGGAGTGCATCTTCCACAATGAAGGTGAATTTCCGCAGCGCTTCAGCTCCTCCAGTTCGGTATTGATGCGCGCTCCAATTGCCACCAACCGCAGCAGCACCCTTGAAACTCCCGCACGCAAGCTTTTTTCTTCGAGATAGTCGGCGCAGTAAGCGTCGGCTTCAGCGGGGGTGAGCATCAGATTGAAGAAGCGCATGGGCACGACCTGTCGGAATTTTGGATCGGCCACGCGCACAAAAATCCGGATGGATTCCTCAATTTTAAGCAGCTTGGTTTCTTCGCCGGAAACCTGCTGTGGCGTCACATTGGCGCGCATGGCGGGCACGTCCACCGCGGGCGGCTCCCACGTAAGCGTTCTAGGCGCCACGGGGCGGGGCTTGACCGGCACCGGGGCGGGTGTAGGACGCGCGACGCGGCGAATAGGCGGCCTGCGCTCCAGGGCCTTCTTCAGCCGGGACACGCGAGTGAATTTGTCGAGCGCCTGGCCGTAGTCAATCTTCAGCAATTCGTTTTCTTTCAAGCTGGCAACGTGTTCGACGGTCACGTCAATGCCGTCCACATTGCCCAGGATGCTTCCGCCCTGCTCCTGCAAGGCTTCGGCGAAGTTCTTAATTTCCGTGGCCGCCTTGCGGAAAAGTTCATCGAACTTCTTTCCGAAGGCCGCGTTGTAGGGCGCAATCGTGGCCAGCACGCCGGGATGGTAAAACGAAAGCTCAAAAGCCTGCTTGAGATCGCGCACCCGGGAAATGATTCCCGATTCCATCAGCGTGTTCAAGTCGCGAAAAGTCTCGGCTTCTTCACACAGCGGGTCGAACCTGCGCAGCAGTTGCAGATGGTCTTCCGGAAGCGATGGCGCTTCGGAATCGGCGAGGATTTCCAGCAGCGCGATTTCAAAGGGGGACAAAGGCAGGGAGCCGTCCAGTCCATAGCCTCTCCGCTCCCATTGCCCGGGAACGCGAGGATGCGTGTAGAGAAAGGTGGCCACCAGATCGGTTTTGTCGCGGTTTACGGCACCCAGTTCCTTACGACGCGAGAAATATCGCAGCAGCGCTTCGGCGATTTCGGGATCGGTATCAAGCGTGAGGGCGCGGCGCAACATGGCGGGGGTAATCGCCATATCAAGCAGGCGCAACCAGCGACGCATTTTGGTCAGGGTCTGGTTGACGTCCGTGTCGTCGCTTTGCAGCGAGACAGTTTCCAGCCCTGATGGAATTGGAACTTCGCCTTCTACCGATTCCTGCAGGAGCTTTTCATAGAAGCCCTGTACAGTCGCTAGAATGGCGAGTTCCCACTTCGGATCCTCACCCACGCATTAACCCCTCAAGCGTAACTTTCCGCCCAGCGTGCATTGGGACGGGAAGCCGCAAATCTAAGTAAAACCTAATGTTGTGCCGCGCACAAGCCTCTCGTCGGGTCATGTACCAACATCGCAAGCGTTCTTCGAAGGCAAATCCGCCGCCTTTAGGAACGTCATTCGCATTGGATTGACGCAGCATTTAGTCGAACACAACCGTTCTTTTTCCATACAACAAAATTCGGTTTTCAACGTGCCAGCGCACGGCGCGCGAAAGCACTACTTTTTCCAGGTCGCGGCCTTTTTGCACCAGATCGTCCACCGTGTCGCGGTGGGAAATTCGCACTACATCCTGCTCGATGATGGGGCCGTCGTCCAGGACCTCGGTGACATAGTGGCTGGTAGCGCCAATCAACTTCACGCCTCGCGCAGATGCCTGGTGATAGGGCTTTGCGCCCACAAACGCAGGTAAAAACGAGTGATGAATATTAATCACGCGACTCGGATACTGGGCCACGAATTGATCGGAAAGAATTTGCATGTAGCGCGCCAGGACCACGAAATCAATGTTGTTCTGTTTGAGCAGGGCCAGAATTTTCTGTTCGGCCCCTTGCTTGTCATCGTCGGGTACGGGAACGAAAAAGAATGGTATCTGGTAAAAATCGGCGATCGGTTTGGTATCCGGATGGTTGGAAATGATCAGTGGAATATCGCACCGCAACTCTCCGCTCTTATGCCGGTAAAGCAAGTCCACCAGGCAATGATCGTATTTTGAAACCAGGATCGTCATTTTCGGCCGGTAGTTGGACTGCGCCAGTCTCCAATTCATGCCAAGTTTGTCCGCAATTGGGGAAAAATGGCGGGCAAACTCAGACAGATCAATATCAAACTCCGACGGGTCAAACTCCACTCGCATCAGAAATAAACGCGATTCCGGATCCCCATGCTCGTCCGCATGCAGAATATTGCCGTTGTGCTGCAGAACAAAGTCGGCAATGGCAGCCACCAGACCCTTACGATCCGGGCAAGTCACTAACAGGATGGCGGTATTCTTCACGGAACCCGTGTTCATGTGACGGTAATACTACAAGAGTATGACTTTGGCCCAAAGAGGACACGCCCTTCCACGAATGAGAGGAAACCAAAGTAACCTTTTGCAGAGAGCACGGGCAGACCGCAAGCGTGAATACCTGGGGCCGGTTCAGCCCATTCCTAGTTCGTCGGCGGACTCCAGGGGCATGCCACACCGCCGGCAAATGACAGCAGAGCAATCCCCGCAGGTCAGGGGATCGGAAACCTCCGCGGCGCAGGTGGGGCAGTAAAAAACGGCCGGCGTTTTCTGCTGCGGGCTGGACTCAGGCGTTTTGCTCATGGAACTCCTTCAAGATTATTAGGACGGGTCTCAGAATAAAACATTTCGCGGGTGTTAGTTGCGTTCAGGATGTAAATCTCAGGGAAGACTTTCAGCATCTTAGTGTTTGCCGCATGATTTAGCGGGCAATAATTTGTGCCTGGGCCAGCAAAAAGCCCACAGGAGAAAAAAGACATGGAGAACTGGAAGCATGCCTTGATCGCGGGGAGTGTCGGTGTTGGCGCATTGCTTTTGTTGCGCGGGAAACGGCCCGCAGGACTGGTCTGCGCAGGCATCGGGCTGGCCACTCTGGCTTCGGAATATCCCGAGAAGTTTCGCGATATCCGCAACAACTTCCACGAATATGTGGACCAGGGAGCCACACTCCTTGACGTAGCCTCCAGAGTGGGCGAGCGGATATCCGACATGAAAGAAACTTCAGCGTCCTCTTGGTATCGTTTTCTGGCGGGATGAACGAGCGTATCCGGCTTGGCCGACGGCTACCTTTCGACTAGTTCCCTACTGCACACGCCAAAGTCTTCCAGCTGGATCTCAAAACTTTCATTTCTAAACGGTTCATTCCGTAGGTTGAGCACGGTAATATAGTCCGCGCTTGCGCAGTCATAAGCGATCAAGGAACGGAACCATGGAAGCCGACGCCCGAAAGAAAATTCAGATTTTTCTGGCCATTGCCATCGCGGTGGCCGCCGCTCGTACCGCATACATTCTGCATGAAAGAAAAGCTGAGTCGGAGCAGGTGCAGAAGCAGGCGCCGCCTCTCAATCCTGACTATTACGTCGTTCCTAAAAAACTTTATCCCTACGATTTGAAGTCCGCGCAACAACTCGCCAAGCAACCGGTATGGGTGAAGCTGGGCTACAGCATCGCGTTTTATCCTTACAGCGATGTGCTGCGACGATCAGATTTTTCGCACATGAAGGGCACGCTGGGGCCAATCCAGAAAATCGACGTCAAGAAAGTGGTGCTCGACGCTTCGCCCGGACATCCCGACGAGCATCAGATCATGGCCCTTTTTCAACAGGATGGGCGGACGTATTCATTTCCCATCGGCGCGGTCAAACACGGCGACTACCGTTTCTATTCCAACGACATGCTCTTTATTCAAGATCCGCATGAACTCTACAAAGATTGGCTCACGGACGTGTGGGCTGCGATTGATAAGCATGAAGCCAAGCCCGGAATGAACGAACTGCAAGTGTCATTTGCGTTGGGAATGGGAAGCTCCGAAGGTTCCGGAGACGCTGACAATGGAACGATGTACTACGCCAATGGAGGCAAGCCGGTCTCGGTGACCTATAGCAGCGGGAAAGCGGTTGAAGTGAAAGCGGGCCAGGGAACTTAACAATCAGCTTATGGAAAGCGAACATCCGCCGAGCTAAGTCGCGCCATTGATTTATTGCTTCTATTTTACCTCCGGCGAATGCTCGTCAGCAGCGCCTTGGTCGTTTGCGTGAATCTTACCGTCCTCGTCGGCATAGAACGAACGATGGTTGGCGTCCACCTGGGTGGGGGTCATGGTCAGTTCGAATCCCTCTTTGTGCGAGCGGAATGAGGCCGTATAGTCGCCGCGATTAGGATCGACCATCCGCCGGGTGAAGGAGCCGGTATGAACAAGGTTCATCAAGGAGGTGGCATAGTGCCCGTTTTTCTTCTCATACTGTCTCTGGGCCCGCAGCACGGTGCGCATATAGCCCAAGGCCAGGGCCTCGGAGTCGGAATGGGCGGGATCGCCGGGGAACTTCGGCTGATAGGGCGTCCCCGCCGTTTGCGCCGCAGCCATAACCACACCCGCCAATAGCAGGACACAACCCTGAAAAACCGTTCGGAATCTGAGTTTCACGCGTTTAAACCTCGGTTTATTTGGATGCAACCCATGTTACCGCCGTAATCCCAATGTATTACCGATTCTTCCCTCGCGGGGATGTTCTGGTTATTCTAGATCGAGTTTCCCTGTGCAGGAGAGCATATGAAGGCTGCAACTGCGATGAAAGCCGCTCCGTCTAAGAAAGAGCCAATCCGTATTGCCGTGGTGGAAAGCGATCCGCTGCGCTTCGTTGGCTTCCGGGCGTTGTTTGATACGGAGTCGGATTTTGAATTGATCTCCGCTACCATGGCGGACATCAGCACCTTGCAGAATACCGACCTTATCCTGCTCGGTAATCGCGCGGGACAAAATCTGTTCGACCTTATGGCCAGCCTGAAGGCCTCGCGTCCCGACCTGCGAATTATTGTGACAGGTTCCGGCGTGGACGAAGAAACCATTTTGAAGGCAATCGCCGCCGGGGCCAAAGGCTATGTGGACGAGGCAGCCTCGCCGCAGGAATTTGTGCAGGCTATCCGCATTGTCAATCAAGGCTCAGTTTGGGCTCCTCGACACGTGCTTTCTACTTTTATTGAACGCGTGACCTCCGCGCCGGGACGAATCTTCCCCGCCGGCCGCGTCACTTTCACCGACCGCGAAAAAGAAGTTTTGGAAATGCTGGTTGTGGGCCGCTCCAATAAAGAGATTGGCAGCGTGCTCGGCATTGAAGAGCGCACCGTAAAGGCGCACGTCGCCAAACTGATGCGAAAGGTCGGCGTGCAAAACCGCATCGCGCTTTCCGTTCATGCCATTACGCATTCGCTGGTCACCGCGCGATAACTTTGCGGCTGCCCACAAGAATCCCACGGCGGACGCATTTTTTTATTACGCATTCCTTTTTTCCGCGAAACTTAACCCTCTGAATCTCCGGCATTACTTCTGGACAATGACCTAGGTAATCTTGTGGCCCAATATCGCTTGACGCATACTCGCATCACCTACCACAGAACCTGGGAGACGGGGTTGGAAGTGGAGATTTAGGGTCGCCGCTACCAGCCCCGAATTTTTTGTCCCCAAATCAGTCAACAACCTCTTCAAAGATACTTCGGATAACCATTTTTTTCACTCGCGAATCTCTTACAATCAGCTACATACAATTTTGATCCAAAGATTCAACCAGGAGAAGTCCATGAGAAAGCTTTACGTGGCAGGGGTAGTGTTTTGTCTGGCAGCGATGGCCTGGGCAGCCGACGGAAGTGGCACCAAAGCGGCACAGCGTGTGGATGCCGCCTCAAAAGTCCTCGACCAGATCCAGTCCGCTCCCGACACAGGAATTCCAGCGGAAGTACTAAGCTCCGCAGAGTGCGTCGCAGTTGTACCCTCGATGTTGAATGGCGGATTTGTCATCGGCGCGCGTTACGGACGCGGCGTCGCCAGCTGCCGCACTGCCAAAGGCTGGAGCGCGCCTGCATTTTTCGCCATCAAGGGCGGCAGTTTTGGATTGCAAATCGGCGGCCAAGCAATTGATTTAGTCATGCTCATCATGAACCGCGAGGGCATGGACAACTTGCTTTCTTCCAAATTCAAGCTGGGTGCGGATGCCAGTGTGGCCGCCGGGCCGGTCGGACGGCATGCCGCCGCCGATACGGACTGGAAGATGCGCGCACAGGTACTCTCTTATTCCCGCGCCCGCGGTGTTTTCGCCGGTCTTGCCCTGAACGGGGCGGTCATCAACGAAGACAAGGACAGCACGCAGGAATTCTACGGCAATGTAGTGCCGTTCAAAACATCCTTGACCGGAGGGATGGAAGCGCCGCAAGCGTCTTATCCGTTCTTGAGCACCCTCGCGAAATGGGCCAAGGCGGCAGGGACAAGATAATCCTGGATTTGGAGAAATTGTGACAAGGCGCGGCCAAAATCGCGCCTTGTTTGCTTTTACTTGTTTACTTTTAAAGAGCTGGACCGTTTGACATTGATTTTCCGTGAATGGTACCGTCACGCTTCCCCTTAATGCGGCAGCGACTCGAATACGCGCTGGTCTGGCCGTTTATCACCATTCTCGGGCTGCTTCCGCGCCCGCTGGCGCGGGCCATTGGCATTTCGCTCGGACAAACGATTTATCTTCTGCATGCCCACCTGCGGCATGTCGGGATGCGCAACCTGAAACTGGCCTTCCCGGAAAAGAGCCGCGCGGAGCGTGCGCGCATCCTGCGCGGAGAATTCACCTCGTTAGGACGGCAATTGGCAGAGGTTTGCCGCTTCCCCAAATACACGCTGCAGAATTTGAATAACGTGATTGTGTACGACGGATTCGAGAACTACGAGCAAGCCGTGGCGCAGGGAAAAGGCGTTCTCTTCCTGACTGCGCATTTTGGCGGATGGGAGCTTTCCGCCTTCGCCCACTCCATGCACGGTCATCCCATGCACATTGTGACCCGTCCGCTGGATAACATTTACCTGGACGCTCTAGTCCGCCGTTACCGGACAATGCATGGCAATACCGTAGTGGATAAAAGCGATTTCGTCCGCGGTTTGCTTTCGGCCATGAACAAAGGAGAAGTGGTGGGCATCCTGATGGACACCAACATGACCCCGCCGCAGGGCATATTCGTGAACTTTTTCAATATTCCCGCCTGCACGGCCAGCGGTCTGGCTCGCATTGCGTTGCGCACGGGGGCCGCAGTGGTGCCGGGATTCACCATCTGGGACCCTGCGCTCAGAAAGTATCGGCTGCGCTTCGATCCCGCCGTCGCTTTAATCCGCAGCGACAATAACGAAGCAGACATCACGGCCAACACGCAAATCTTTACGAAAATTATTGAGGATTACGTACGGCGTTATCCTGAACAGTGGCTGTGGGTGCACCGCCGATGGAAGACCAGGCCCGAAGGGTCGCCCCCGCTGTATTGAAAAGATAATCTGTTAGAACCAATCGCTCCGGTAGGCGACCCACCAACTTACGTACACGATGGGAATGGTTGCCGCAAGGCCCCACCAGATTCCTAAGGTAAGATCCGCGATCACGCCGAGGACCGTAAAACACATCCAGAATACCTTTCGCTCCATTTTCGTATTCTAGCCTTGCTGCTTTTCTTTCCGATCACAAACGTATAAAACCTATAACCATGAAAGTCTCCGTAAAAGAGATTGCGGAATTCGTGCGGGCGCAAGTGGCAGGAGATGGCGGAGTCATGGTCTCGGGAATCGCCAGCTTGCAATCCGCGTCGCCGCGGGATTTGGTTTTCGTGGAAAATGAAAAACATCTGCGGGCCGCGTTCGCGTCACCGGCCGCGGCAATACTGGCAGGCGATTTTGCCGCAGACACAACTTCCTCCAAGCCATTGCTGATAGCGAAACATCCCAAACTGGCTTTCGCACGCGCGGCCCGGCTACTTTACCCTCGCCCTGACGCGACTGCCGGCATTCACGAATCCGCGACGGTAGATCCTTCGGCAAAGCTCGCGGCGGACGTAGCGATTGCCGCCCGCGCCGTGATAGGGCCGGGCGTCCAGATCGGAAGTGGCACGCGCATCGCCGCTGGCTGCGTGGTTGGCGCCGGAGTAGCAATCGGGCAGGACTGCGAGATTTATCCCAATGTGACGATCTATTCGGGAACAACGCTCGGGAACCACGTGATCGTGCACGCTGGCGCCGTGCTGGGCAGCGATGGGTTCGGATATGTCCGCGACAAAGCCACCGGCCACTATGAAAAGTTCCCGCAGATTGGACGGCTGGAGATTGCCGACGACGTCGAGATCGGAGCCAACTCAACCATTGATCGGGGCGCGCTGGAGGTCACGCGCGTCGCGCGCGGCGCGAAGATTGACAACTTGGTGCATATCGGCCACAACTGCCAGATCGGCGAAGATGTCGTCGTCGCAGCGCAAACTGGACTCTCAGGCAGCGTCACTCTGGAAAAAAATGTTCTGCTGGGAGGCCAAGTGGGTATTGGCGAAGGCGCACGCATTCAAGAAGGCGTAATGCTCGGAGGCCAGGGCGGAGTGCTGCCCGGAAAAGTTCTGCGCGGCAAAGGTGAAGCTTTTTGGGGAACACCCGCACGCCCGCTCAGGGAATATCTGAAGCAACTAGCGGCTGTGGCGCGATTCGCGCGGCGTGGTTAAGTGGCTAAACGGAACCAATCAACGGGAGCTGCTTTGTAAAAGTCACGGCGCGAATCGCCGCAGTTGAAAGTTTAGGAATTTCCTCCAGAAGGATCCGTGGGATTGTCCTCTTCGGCGCGACTAGAACGACTATCGCCCGGCGCAGGCGGCAAAGATTGCGTTTTGACCGGCTCGGCATTTTTCTCGGTAATCCCAGCAGCGCGGCGCAGATCCTGCACGATTTGATCGTGCTCATGTCCAGCATAGTCGCGGGCAAACCTGGTAAGCGCTTCGGTAAGAATATCGTGGTGGTGCAGTTTGCCCAGCCCGGTTTCATGCGTAATATTCAGCCACAGCCGATGCACCAGATGCACGTCTTCGGTCTTCATGGAGGGCGTATGCGGTCCAATCCGATACGTATCCACCTGCAAATTTGGATATACAATCTGCACCACGAATTGACGCTTCGGGTCCGGGGCGCTCTCCCATGCGCGGCCCAATTCGAAAGCCTGCTCCTGGGTCGTCATTTTGCCGGAGACTCCCGTAACCACGGCGGAAGATTC
The DNA here is from genome assembly GCA_036489565.1 of Terriglobales bacterium. GTDB lineage: Bacteria > Acidobacteriota > Terriglobia > Terriglobales > Acidobacteriaceae > JAICKN01. The sequence continues at coordinate 16,694 of DASXFN010000020.1, read as the reverse complement.
CAGATTGTTCGCCGTCTGCACAATCGCCGACCACACGTCGCGCGCTGGGACCACCAGCAAGGAAATCTTTTTCCCTGAACTTTCCGCCACCGAAACCGCGCGCGTGAAGAGGCGCTGCTCGTAATCGCTGAAAATCTGTTCGGTCGAAAGATCGTAAGCTGCCGCGCCAAACGGACTCACGCGGGCCGACATCACCACAATGTCCTGATCTTTTGTATCAATCCGTTGCAGCGCCCATTTCAGATGGTTGAGCGTGTTGTAATCGCGGGCCGTGATCAGCACGTTGCCAGGACGTATCCCGATCTCTTCCCGATCCACCGTGGCGCTCTGCTGCAACTGGAAGTGTTCCCTCATCTCCAGTTGGGCCTGCGCATGCTTACGGTGATTCACTTTTTCGGAGATCGTGAAGATCAGGAAAAATGACCCCGCGAAAGCAACTCCGGCGATGGTGGCCACCGACTTCGTGAAAAGGTTCACGATCGCGGTGGCGAATAAAACCAGAAATACAGAAGCGAGACCAATCGGAATTTCCGTCTTTCCGATAGTGATGTTGGGAGGCACCTTCCAGCCGCGCTCGCCCTTGTACTTGAAGCGCAAAACCAGCATGGCCAGGGCATTGAAGGTAAAACTCCAGATCACTCCGAAGGCATAGGCTTCGCCCAACAGGTACACATCGCCCTTGCTCCACAGGATGGTGATCAATTGGAGGATAACCACCATGTTGATGATCCGGTAGCTTGTGCCGAAGCGCTTGTGAGGGTGTCGGAACCAGTCGCTAAGAACACCATCTTCCGAAACGCGGTTTAGAACGCCATTGGAGCCGATGATGGCCGTATTCACCGCGCCGGAAAGGATAAGAAATCCCACGACGACCACGAACGCGCGGAAGACCAGCCGGAGCAATTGCGGGCCCCACATGTACATCGCCAGGCCAGCGATTAAATTGTCCTTGTAGATCGGCACACGCACCGCGTCAGGAATGATCATCACAAACAGCAGCGCGGTCAGGCCGGTAAACATGAAACTGTAAATTGCGATGATGATGGCTGCCCGCTTCAGGTTCTTCAGTTTGGGATGGGCCAACTCGCGGTTGACCTGGGCCAATGATTCCTCGCCGCTCATGGCCAATACCGAATGGCCGAAAGCAATCAAAATTCCCAGCAGGCCGAACTTCCGCGCCAGGTTGGAGGCCAGGTCCGTATGCTTCAAGAAACCCAGCGCTTCCTTGCTGAAGTGGAGATTCCCGGGCGTGGGGAACGGAACCGTCTGGTAGCCTTGCTTGAAAAGAGTGAGCGCCGACCACGCCAGAAGAATGATCACCATCACTGTGGTGATCTGCATGACGCGAAGCGCCTTTTCACTCGACTCTTGAATGCCCTTGGTGTTTTCCCACCAAAAGTAGACAGTCACGGCAAGCGCGAACACCACGGACGTCCAATTCTCATTCACGTGCGGCGTGCCGTGCGTCATCATATGCAACGCACGCGGTACCCAACCGTGGACTTCCGCGGTCTGCAGAATGGAATTGATGAGTCCCGCGATGTACTGCCCGGCGGAAACTCCGGAAATAGGCCCCGTCAGAATGTAGTCGAACATCAGCGCCGAAACGCTGACCTTTGCCAGGGTCCCACCCAGCGCTTCTTTGACGACTTTGTAAACACCGCCGCGCACAAACATCGAGCAGCTTTCCACGTAAACCGCCCGCACCGTGAAGGAAAACAGCATGACCCCGACAATGAACCAGGGCGCGGACTTCCCTACTGCCTGTTCCGCGATACCCGCCGCATAAAACGCGGACGAGCCCAGGTCATTGAGCACAATGGCGGCGGCTCGCCAGTATGAAATGAAAGTGAGCATGACCGACGTGGCAACGACAATGCGCACGCGGTCTGATGTGGATGAACCAGGTTGAAAGGGGCTAGCCATTCGGTTGGTTAGGTGGTCTCGTGAAAGGCGGATCTGCCTGATGGCAATTGAGTTTTAAGGTCTTCAATGGCGCTTAAAAATAGGATCACCGCCGCTCCAATGACTCCTGGGGCGAACAGCATTCTGCGCAAACGAACGCTTATAGTAGCCACAATTGCCATCGCTTGGCAATCTTAGCCGATAGCCCGAGTTCCGCATAGTTGGAAAAATTAATAGAGGCAATACGTTTTGACCACGATCGGTGCGGTGGGTCAGTCCAAGAGATGAATTTGTTATGCTTACCGCGTGGGAAAGATTCATCAAAACGCCTGGATACTGATTTTCATCTCAGCCATTCTCCAAATTCTGATTTTCCCTCTTCCCAATCTGTATTTTCTGGGCTGGATCGCGCTTGCGCCTCTACTAATCGCTCTCTTGCGGGGCCGCCGTCCGAATACTTTGCAATTCACCGAAGGCGTGAAGCTGTTGCCAGCGCGCCCGCTACAGGCCTTTCTGCTGGCTTACGTTTGCGGAATCCTCTGGTATGCGGGCACTTGCTACTGGATTTACAGCACCATGCACCAGTATGGCGGACTGAGCGTGGCCGCTGCGGTCGGCGTCCTCATCTTGTTTTGCCTCTATCTGGCCCTTTACCACGGGTTATTCGGTTTGGTGATCAGCCTTCTAGCGGACAATAGTTCCTTCAGCCGCAATGCTTTGCTGCTGGCTCCTCCAGTTTGGGTTGCGGTGGAACTGGCCCGCACCCGCATTACCGGATTTCCCTGGAACCTTCTGGGAATTTCGCAGGTGGACAATATTCCCCTCTCGCGGATTGCCAGCTTCACCGGAGTGTACGGCTTATCGTTCGAGATTCTGGTGGTAAACGCGGCATTGGCCGCAGCTTTGCTGGTGCGTCGCGAAAAAAGGACCTCGCTGTTTGTAGCGGCTATTGGCGCGGCCATAGTTTTGCAGGCGGGCAGCCTGGTAAGCGCGCCGGAGTTTCCTGCCGACCATACCGCTACACTGGTGCAGTCGAATATTCCCGCAATTGATGAACGCGACTGGACCCGCGAATACTTTCAGACAACGCTGCGGGAACTAACCAAGCTAAGTGAACCCAACCTCAGCGCACCCGGCGCAAGCCCCGCGAAGCAATCAAATCTCGTCGTCTGGCCCGAATCCCCCGCGCCTTTTTATGAAGATGACGCTCGATTTCGCGACGCTTTAAGCAACATCGCCCGCCAAACCGGGAGCTGGGTGCTGGCCGGCGATGTCACCGTTTACGACGAAGGAAAGCCAGGGCAGACGTTGTTCAATTCCGCATCGCTTGTGAGTCCCACCGGAGAGTGGACCGCCCGCTATGACAAAGTTCACCTGGTCCCATTCGGCGAATACGTTCCCTTCAAACGCATTTTCTCCTTTGCCGGAGGCTTGACACAAGCGGTCGGCGACTTCTCTTCTGGCAGTTCCCGCGAGCCCTTGCAAGCGGATGGAACTGGCCTGGGCGTTTTCATATGCTACGAATCGATTTTCCCGGATGAAGTCCGCCAGTTTGCGAAAAACGGAGCACAGGTTTTTGTGAACCTTTCCAATGACGGCTGGTATGGCGACAGCGGCGCCTACGCGCAACATTTGAAGCAGTCGCGCATGCGCGCCGTGGAGAACGCTCGCTGGCTATTGCTCGACACCAACACCGGCGTGACCGCGTCGGTTGATCCCTACGGACGAATCGTGGCCAGCGCCCCAAGAAAAGCGCGCACCGCTTTGCAGGCGCAGTATGCGCTCTCCCGTGAAACTACTTTCTACACCCGGCACGGTGACTGGTTCGCTTATCTCTGTGCGATAATTTCTCTAGTGGCGCTGTTCATGCGCCTTCCATTCTTAAAAAAGAGGAAATCCTAGCCGCCATGGTCGGAGAATTCGAGCAGGAATACGCGGTACTGAAGAACAAAGTCCACGACCTTCGGGAGTATCTTTGACGCCGGCAAGAGCCGTGAGCAGCTAACCGAAGTTGAAAAACAGGCCGCGGACCCGAATCTGTGGTCCAATCCACAAAAATCCCAGCAAGTGATGCGCGAGAAAAAGCGCCTGGAAGATGTGTTGGCCACTGAGGCCGATTTGGTGCGCCGCGGCGACGATATTTCCGCTTACTTCGACCTGGCCCGCGAGGGCGAAAACGTGGACGCCGATTTGCGCCGCGAGCTCGATGCGCTGCGGGCGTTGGTGGAAAAGCTGGAGACGCAGAGTTTACTTTCCGGGCAGAATGACCGCCTCAATGCCATCGTCACCATCCATCCCGGCGCGGGTGGAACGGAGTCACAGGATTGGGCTGACATGTTGCTGCGGATGTATTTGCGATGGGCCGAGCAGCGCGACTTCCAGACTGTTGTTTATGATTACCAACCGGGCGAAGAGGCGGGAGTGAAATCCGTGACCTTTGCCGTAAACGGAGAATATGCCTACGGTTTGCTAGCTAGCGAAATTGGCGTGCATCGGCTGGTTCGCATTTCTCCCTTCGACCAGGCCAAGCGCCGCCATACGTCGTTTGCCAGCGTTTATGTTTCTCCGGAAATTGATGACAGCATTGAAGTCGTCATTAAGCCCGAGGACATTCGCACCGATACCTATCGCTCTGGTGGCAAGGGTGGCCAGCACGTGAACACGACCGACTCGGCGGTGCGCATCACTCACATTCCCACCGGACTCGTAGCCAGTTGCCAAAATGAGCGCTCGCAACATAAGAATCGCGAACGCGCCATGAAGATGCTGCGTTCGAAGCTCTACGAATATGAGATGGAGAAGAAGCGCGAGGCCACCAAGAAAATTGAAGACTCAAAGCTGGACATAGATTTCGGATCGCAGATTCGTTCTTACGTCTTACAGCCTTACCGCATGATCAAAGACCATCGCACAAAAACTGAAGTCGGCGACGTGGACCGCGTGATTGACGGCGACCTTCAGCCGTTTATCACCGCCTACCTGAAAATGCGTCGGGATGGCAATTAGCACCGGGATATTGACGGCGAGCACGCCCGTCGCTCCATTAATTGATTCGCATAGCGATGATGCCCGCGTAGCGCCGGGTCTCCGACCCGGCGGCTCGTTTAGCAACCTACTCAAGCCTTCGTAATCGCCCCTTCGCCCGCCGATGCCACCAGCGCCGCATACTTCGCAAAAACTCCGGTCGTGTAACGCGGCGGCTTGGGTTTCCATTCTTTCAGCCGTTTATCCATTTCTTCTTTGCTGATTTCTACGTCAACTACGCGTTTATTGACGTCAATATTGATGGTGTCGCCTTCTTTGACGGCAGCAATCGGCCCGCCGAGTGCTGCTTCTGGCGCGACGTGGCCCATCATCAAGCCGTGAGTGGCACCGCTGAAACGGCCATCGGTCATCAGCGCAACAGAAGAACCCAAACCTTCGCCAACAATCGCACCGGTGACGCTCAGCATTTCGCGCATGCCGGGGCCACCCTTGGGGCCTTCGTTGCGAATCACGACTACGTCACCGGCTTTAATTTTCTTTCCCGTAACCGCAGCCATCGCTTCTTCTTCCGATTCGAACACTCGCGCGGGGCCGCGATGCGACAAGCGTTCATGGCTACTGATCTTCGCCACGCAGCCATCCGGCGCAAGATTGCCACGGAGGATGACCAGACCGCCGGTTTTCTTTAGAGGACGGTCGAGAGGCGCGATCACTTCCTGACCGGAAGTTTCCTTCGCCGCATTCGCTTCTTCCGCGAAAGTTTTCCCCGTTACAGTAAGCGTGGAACCGTCCACATGTTTGCCGTCGAGCAAACGCTTGGCGATGACGGGAATGCCTCCGGCTTTATCTACGTCGGTGGCAACGAAACGTCCTGAAGGTTTCAGGTCGCAAAGCAGAGGCGTGCGCTCGCTGACCTTTTGGAAGTCATCAATCTGCAATGGAAGTTCGGCTTCGCGAGAGATTGCCAGCAAATGCAGCACCGCGTTGGTGGAACCGCCGGTGGTGGCGACGCCAGCAATTGCATTTTCAAATGCCTTGCGCGTCAGGATATCTCGCGGACGAATTCCCTTTTTGAGGGCATTCATCACTACCTCGCCGCAGCGGAATGCGATTTCATCTTTGCGAGCTTCCATGGCGGGAACGCTGTTAAAGCCCATCGGCGAGAGCCCAATGAGTTCCATTACCGTGGACATGGTGTTCGCGGTGTATTGGCCGCCGCATGCGCCGGCATTCGGGCAAGCGTTGTTTTCAACTTCCAGCAGATCAGCATCGCTCATTTTGCCAGCGGCATTCGCGCCCACTGCTTCAAACACATCTTGAATGGTGATGTCTTTGCCGCGAAATTTTCCCGGAGCAATCGTCCCTCCGTACAGAACCAAACCTGGCAGGTTCATGCGCGCAAGAGCCATGCCAGCGGCAGGAATGGTCTTATCGCAGCCCACAACACAAACGACCGCATCGAACAACTGCCCGCGGCAAACCAGTTCAATGGAATCCGCGATGACCTCACGGCTCACAAGCGAAGCCCGCATGCCTTCGGTGCCCATGGTTTCGCCGTCGGAAATCGCGATGGTGTTAAATTCCATCGGCGTGCCGCCGGCCGCGCGAATCCCTTCCTTTACCTTGGCCGATAAACGGCGCAGATGAAAGTTGCAGGGCATGGTTTCGATCCAGGTGTTGGCGATGCCGATGATGGGCTTGGCCAGGTCGCTGTCAGAAAATCCGATTGCTTTGAACATGGCGCGCGCCGGGGCCTGATCGCGTCCATCGGTGATGTTGCGGCTGCGGTGTTTTAGGTCCATAAAATATCTTTCAGAAAATGAAACTTACCACGTCTAGTTATTCATTAAGAACTTGTCATTCCGAGCGAAGCGAGGAATCTGCTTTTGATAAACGCAAGGCCCCTCGACTAAACATGAGCTTCTTTGCAGAAGCTCATATCGTCGCTCGGGATGACAATTTTAAGAATTAAATCCAACTACGCGCTGGCTTTTTTTCCGCCGGGCAGCCATGACATCATTCCGCGAAGTTGTTCTCCCACGACTTCAATCGGATGCTGCTTCTCTTTCTCCCGCAGCGCGTTGAAGTTCGGGCAGCCTTTCTTGTTTTCTTCAATCCATTCACGAGCAAATTCTCCGCTTTGGATCTGGCGAAGAGTTTCCTTCATCGCCTGGCGCGTGGTGTCTCCAACCACACGCTCGCCGCGAGTCAGGTCTCCATACTCGGCGGTGTTGGAAATCGAATACCGCATGCGCGCGAGTCCGCCTTCGTAAATCAAGTCCACAATCAGCTTCACTTCATGCAGACATTCGAAGTAGGCAATCTCCGGCGCGTAGCCAGCCTCTACCAGTGTTTCGAATCCTTTTTTGATCAGCGAAGTCAGGCCGCCGCAAAGGACCGTCTGCTCGCCGAACAGATCGCTTTCCGTCTCTTCGCGGAACGAAGTCTGCAAAACTCCGGCGCGGGTCGCGCCAATTCCGTAAGCGAAAGAAAGCGCCAACTCCAATGCCTTGCCACTCGCGTCCTGAAAGATGGCCACCAGCGCCGGCACTCCGCGCCCTTCGGTGTACACGCGGCGGACCAAATGCCCCGGCCCTTTGGGTGCGATCATGACCACGTCCACGTCTTTCGGAGGAACGATGGTTTTGAAATGGATGCTGAAGCCATGCGAAAAGCTAAGGACTTTGCCTTTTGTGAGGTGCGGCTTCACTTGCTTTTCAAAAAAATCTCCCTGGGTTTCGTCCGGGGTAAGAATGTGAATCCAATCGGCACGCTTGGCCGCTTCCGCTGGGGGCAGCACTTCCATGCCGTCAGCTTTCGCCTGCGCAGCGCTTTTGCGGCCGGGATCTAGCCCTACAATCACCTTGTATCCGCTGTCGCGCAGGTTCTGCGCCTGGGCGTGCCCCTGGCTGCCATATCCGAGCACTGCAATAGTCTTGTCCTTCAACGCGCCAGGATTGGCGTCGCTTTCATAAAAAATAGTTGCTGCCACTTTTCCTCCGATGGGATGGGAAGCTGTATGGGCCGCCCTGGTTAGATAGCACTGAAATCCTGAATTTTATGTGCACTATATGGATAAAGGGTTTAGCTACGGCTGTCTAGCAACCGACCGGTCGGTCAGTAGTTAATCTTAGAGCCTTCGCCGCTTTTTAGTCAAACGATTTGCTGTGAAACCGGGTAAAATGCCAGCCAATCATGGTGCGCAAATGCTCATAAGACTTCGCAGTGCTCTTGTACTTTGCATTCTCTTACCACTTCTAGGCACCTTCCTGGGATGCGGTTCCTCGCCGTCAGCTACTCCCACGCCATCTTCTCCTTCTCCTAGCACGCAGCCAGAGTTCCTTTACGCCTCCGGCGTGAACCAGATTTTAAGCTTTGCGATCAATTCTTCCGACGGATCGTTAACGGCTCTGCCTCCAACTCCCGGACCGGTGAACACCAATGTGATCACGAAAACAATGGCGATTGACCCCGGCGCGAAATTTCTTTATGTCGATGACGTGCCGGATAATGAAGTCGACGTTTTTTCCATCAATGCAAGCAATGGTGAATTAACCGCTGCGAGCGGATCGCCTTTTTCAGCGGGGACGCTTCCCTTTCCAGGCCTCGCGGGAGGAATAGTAACGGACTCTACGGGAAAATTCCTTTGTCAAACCAGTATCCCCGGCTTCGCAATATTTACAGTCGATGGTCAAACTGGAGCGCTAGCACCAATCACTGGCTCTCCTTTCCCTGATAATGACGAGCCTTTTGAGATGGTATTGGATTCGTCCGGTAAGTTCATGTACGCCGACAATTTGGATAATTCCACAAACCAAGTCTCTGGTTTTACGCTCGATTCCGCATCCGGCGATTTGACTGCTTTGGCAAACTCTCCGTTCTCTACGACACTAAACTCAAATCCGTTCGGAACGCATTTGCTGGTTGCGGGGCAATTTCTTTTCAGGAACTCGTTTATTGATAATCAAATTGAAGAATGGAGTATTGACGAAACTACCGGCAATCTTACTGCCGTTCCAAATTCCCCATTCTCTGCTGGTTTGGATCCTTTCAATATGGCAACGGACGCGGCAGGAAGATTTCTTTACGTTGCTGATTTAGGAGATCGAACTATATCGGGATATGACGTTGATACAACCACGGGTGCATTGACTGCCATGCCCGGATCTCCGTTCTCAGTTGGGGCGCCAGTTGATGCGCTAGCTATTGATCCATTAGGAAAATTTCTTTATGTGGCAAATCCTTTGTCAAGTGACGGTGCCATCACGGGATTCAATATCGATTCTTCCACCGGAGCACTTACGCCGCTTAGCCAGAGCCCCTTTGTGGCAGGCGCGACAATCCCCTCGTTCACGCAGTTGGTGGCTGTTAAGGCACCCTGACAAGTCACACGAATTCTAATCAGGTACCCTGATGCCCTGGGCCCATGTTCCGATTTTGTCTCCGTTTACATCTTTCACCGCGATCTCTAGTCGATAGAAACCCGGTCGCAGAGGAATTACATTTTTCAAGGCAGCGGAATGATTTGCCAAATCCGAAAGTTGTTCGTGCGGTTGCTTCACCTCGAGGTCGCCCTCGAAGTCGTCCACGATTTGGCCTCCTATGTTGACGATTCGTCCGAACATATTCAACCTGCCCGTTAACTGCGTCCCATTGTCCATGAATTTCACATTGCCCTCATTTACCGTTATCGCGATATGAGCAAGCGATGTGGCATCGGTCACTTTCTGGAATGTTGTCGCAACCTCGAATGGCAACAGATTGTAGTTGAACTTATGGAGAACGACTTCCTCGAGATCTTGGAATTTGGTGATGGGTGGAGATTCCAGAACGTTGATATTAACTAAAATGCGCGTATGGTCTTGCGCTGTCGCCGCCGCATTCGGGTAACTTCTATCTCCACAGGGCGCCCGTAGAAGCCCGGCCTTCATAAGCGGATCGACCGTCATTCGAAAATCGTCGCACATGCATGTGTCCACGAATCCGATTTTCACGTTCTGACCAATCTCAGGAATAGACCGATAAAACCATATCTCTTTAGGAAATGCAGTATTGATATTGTCTGCTAGCGGTGGATTCGCAACTTTGCCTGCCGGGAAGGGCTCGATTTCGTCGGGCGGGCCATAGACAATGTAAATCCGGCCTCGGTCCGTTTGCCATCCGGGAACATCCGTACCAGCGAAATGCTCATTAGCATAGACAAGCCTTCGATAGTGCTCGTCTTCAAATGCATTTTTTAACGCGCTTGGCGTTGGGTTCCGGCGCGTCCAGAATGCTTCAATAAAGTGATCGCGCTCTTCGTCGTTCTTTAACGTATGAAATGCGGCGCGCTCGCCGTCAGTGATAATCCAACGGGCATCCTGATCCAACCAGGAAGAGTAATACTGGTTACCACCGTCCATCTGGAACTGTTTAGTCTTCTCATTTGTCTGCTGCGCAAATGCGGACGGCAGGATCAAGCACATTAGCAAGACAAGGCTGAACGAGAATGCCGGCTTAGGTCGTCCGATCGAAGGCATGACAAGGCGCCGCGTGTTCATGAAATGTTGGATGCGGCGATGCCATATTTTAACCGTTCGCAAAAGCTACATCGAGGCCGAAAGTGACTAAGAAGCGGCCGAGTTTAGATCGGGCCCGCATCTTCTCTGCGCGCGTCGGTGATGTTGTTTGATTGGTCCACGAATGAGGTGCCGGGAGAGTGCGCCACTTTTTCGTATTTCTCCCCGACTTTCCGGATCACGTCGCGCCATCCGTCATCCCATGTGATCCGCGCCTCGCCGTCAATGATCATCCAGGTTCCGTGAGTAGAGCCAATGGATTTTTCCGCCGCACCATTCCGTTTTAAAGTGATGGTGAAGTTGTTGTTCATGCCACTGCCCTCGCCCACGGTCCACCTGCCGAGAAAGCGGTTGATGCCCACCGGGGCGGAAGCGGTTGAAGCGGGCGTGCTGAATTCGATGCGGGCAATATCAGCCATGGAGAAGCTCTGCTGATGCCCGTCTTTAAACACAATCACAATGGAATCGTCGCCCGAATGGGTGGCGTTCGCCTTGGGAGCGGCAAAAGCAGGAAGCGCGAATACTCCAAGAAGGCAAATCATTCTAGTCAGATTGGACATGGTCCTCCTAAGGACGCGTGTTCAGTAATCGGCAACGCGAATCCAATAGTTCCACTCGGATTTCGCAACATCCCGCCATATGCCTAAATGTTATACGTCAACATTGCGGTTTCAGTTCCCCAAAGATTCGTCCAAAAGGATTTCGGCACATAAAGCCCGAATTGACAGCTTTTTGCCACTCCCGGGTTCCGGATATCCGGATCGGAGTCTGCAAGTTGGCATTCTTCGCCAGCTCTGTATATTCTGTCCCATTCATGATTCGCGAGACACTTACCGACTCCCGCCAGGAAATCCTGCGCACCGCCGCGCGCCTTTTTCAACAACAGGGCTACGACGCCACTTCCATGAACGATGTGGCTGCCGCTCTCAAACTAAGCAAGGGCGGCCTCTACCACCACTTCCAGAGCAAAGACGAAATCCTGTTTAACCTCATGGACCACGCCATGACTATCACCCAGGAGCGCGTGGTGAATGCCGCGCGCGGCATTGCTGATCCGGAAGAGCGCCTGCGGACTTTGATTCGCCTGCACATCGGCGTCGTCCTTAGCGCCACCGATCGGGAAATCACGGTGATGCTGCACGAGAACCATCCGCTGCCGCCGGCGCTGCGCAAAAAAATCAATTCGCGCAAAAAAGATTACATCCACTTTGTTGAGAACCTGGTCGCCGAAGTGCAACGGGTGCGGCAAGCAAAGGGAAACGTCGCTCCACGGGCTGCGGCTTTCGCATTGCTGGGAATGATCAATTGGATTTACCAGTGGTATAAGCCAGACGGGATGCTGCAGGCAGACAACCTGGCCAAGCAGTACACGGAAATATTCTTTGGCGGGGCCTTCCAGTAGCTGGCTAAATACCATTGAACAGATTTTTGCGAGGCCTGATGCAAACAACCGTAACTCACGCGCGTAATCCACTTGCAGGCTGGGACATTTCTGTTTCCGCGAAGGCTGGTGACAAAGAAACCATTACCGGCGCCCGAATTCTCGTGAATGGATTTTCACAATACGATGAAATTTTCGATGCCCCGCTTAATCAGTGGACGCAGCAACTCTTGCAGCAGGGTGACTTTCCGGAAGAAAACGAGGTCTTGGTCGAAATCACGAATGGCAACGATGACGTAATTCGCACCCAGGATTCCTGGAAGTAGGCAGCCTTCGAAAAGAACAGTCCGCCGATTATTTACCGTGCTCCTTGGGCGGGATCCAGTAAACCTCTTCCCTCATCGATTCCTTCACGAAACCCGCGCGCTTTAAAATTCCCTTTCCGTTTTCGATCATGTCCGGATGTCCGCATAAATAGGCGGTCGTATTGTCGCCCGCCATGCCCCACATGTCGGCATATTTGCGCAGTAGTTCATCCACACGCCCGGTCTCGCCCTTCCAGTTGGCGTCTTCCCAGGGACGGCTGACGGTCGGCACATACTTTAGCCACGGGATTTCGTTGGCGAATTTTGCCAGCTCTTCCTGATATCCAAATTCCCATGAGCGGCTGGCGCCATTGACGATAAAAAGTTTGTGTTCGCCGCCAAAGCGTCCCTCCTTCCAGTCCTTGTGCATGGTGCGGACGAAGCTCACAAATGGGGCGAGCCCGGTGACCGTGCAAACCAAAAAGTGGTTCGTATGGCCGCTCTTTTTGTCCAGCGTGAACAGGCCCTTGGGAGACTTTCGCATTAACACTTCGTCACCTACCTGAAGCGCATACAACTTTGGCGTCAGCTCGCCTTCCGGCACCAGCTCGAAGAAAAATTCCACTTCGTTTTCGTAGGGAGAAGACACGATGGAGTAGGCGCGCTCGATCCTCTTGTCTGGAGTCTGCACGCCGAGCGTCGCATATTGCCCGGGAGTGAATTTAAAATCCGCGCCCACGTTCACCCGGATCATCCACAGGTCAGAGGCGAAATCGGCGCGCTTGGTGATTTTGGCGTGGAAAAACTTGTCTTCGACGGTGGGCGTCTGCGGAGCACTCATGCGGGCGAGATCCTCCTGGTGCGGCAAGAACCAGACAGTGTACAGGATAGCGTTTTGATTTGCGCAGCTATTGTGTCGCGGGACTGGCGGCGGACGGCTTTGCGGCGGAGGAAGACGACGGGCTCATCGTGTGTGCTTTTAGTTTAGACAATTCCGCTTGCAGCTTTTCCCAATCCTTTTTCTTCTTTTGCGTGGCCACCGGCCCTTTTGGGTCAGCATAGAAATCAAGCACCGACTTTCGCAGATCGGCGGACACCGGCCCCGAAGCCTTTTTGGAGAGATCATCCACCAACCGAGCGTAGGTTTTATCCGCAAGATGATATTCGCCCGCCTGAGTATCGTGGCCTGTATCCAGATCGCGGTCGGGAAAATCGAAAGACGCACCGCTCACTTGCCGCAACAGTGCGGAATAATTCTCGACCGTCAGGTTGACGCTCTTGATGTACATGTCTTCGGTCTGCTGCGTGGGAATTTCAAACTTCGTAGCGCTCAACGGGCCCACCTTCGGAAGAATCCTGAGAAGAAATGCCAGAATTCGCGTCCCGACTCCAGGCTTGCGGTATTTCGTCCCCCACTCGTGCTCATATTGCTTGCGGGAAAGATAGTAGAGAAACTTTTTCTTGTCGAAGCTGGGGGTGTCCTTAACGAGTTCTTTGCGCTCTGACAATAGCGCGATGCGCGTCATCGCCGGAATCCACACGCTCACGCTGCGGCGGTAGCTGCCAATCGCCAGGTCCGGATCGCCGAACACGTCGTCCAGTTTCACATCGTAGGTATCAACGAAAGCCCGCTCTAATAGAGGCCTGGCAACTTCAAATCCAATAAAGTCATGATAGCGGTCCGAGGTGTAACGGTTTTTGGCCACCTGCTCCATATCAAAACCGAATTCCGTGCGGATATGGGCCTTAGGATCATCCTCATAGGTAACTTGGTCACCATATTTCTTTCGCAATTTGGGAAATTCGATGGCCACGACGCGATTGATTGTGGGATGACCCGAGATGTCGGAAGCATAATGCGCCAGCGATCCCAGCGCGAAAGCATACTCATTGAGGTCCGAAGCGTCATGCAGCAGTGCCTCAACGAAATCACCGCTACGCACGTAGTGCACAAGATCGCTGAAATACTTGCTGCCGAAAGGGTAATATCCCATGTCCTGAATCACGCAGCCGCCGTAGGCAAAGGCGTGGGCCTGGCGCAACTCATCCGGCGTGGCATGCGGATACCGCTTCAACAACAGTGGCTGTATCTGGTCCTTCCACAGCAGGTCCACAACTTCTTCGTGAGTAAGGACGGAATATCCGCTGCTTAAGCTGGGGAGCGTCAGCAGCAAGAACAATATCGCGATGGCGGGATAAAGGCGTTTCATTACGATCAATTATCTTGCGTTACGACAACGGCGTTAGCCATTGTGAGGCACAGCAACAGGAAAGTCGAGAATAAGCCCAATAGCTTTTTAATCGGAATGGCAATTCATCTCGCAAAAACCGGCCCGTCGCATTCTTGATGTAAAATCGAACGCTCTAACAATTCCGCGACGGCACACCGAAAAAATTGGGAGGAACTTGATGCATTACGCTGCCGTACTTTTCAGCTCCGGATTCCACCCGCCCACCGATTTCAATACCAATTTTTTGATGCTGGTCCGCTGGATCCATTTTTTGGCGGGCATCACATGGCTCGGATTGCTGTATTTTTTTACTCTCGTCAATGTCCCGTTGATGAGCCAACTGGATTCCGCCACCAAAGGCAAAGTTTTTCCCGCGCTCATGTCGCGCGCGTTGTGGTGGTTCCGCTGGGCCGCCGTCGTGACTGTACTCATGGGCCTCGCGTACTGGGGCAACATTGTGGCTGCCGACGCGCACAATGCGCAAGCCTCCAGCGGCATGGCCATGAGCAGCTTTTTTCTCATCTGGACCGTGGTTTGGGCGCTTCTCTATGCTTTATTGATTCCCGGCAAAGGCGTTCTCAACAATGGATGGGTACTGGGGCCGCTTGTTGCCGTCATTGTGATCGCAGCAGCATGGCTATTCTTAAGCCTGAACGACCACGGATGGGAGAGCAATCGCCTTCTCTCGATAGGAATCGGAGGCGGATTGGGCTGGGTCATGCTCCTGAACGTGTGGGGCGTCATCTGGCGCATTCAGAAGCGGATTATTTTGTGGACGAAAGACAGTGCGGAAAACGGAACGCCAGTGCCGGAGAAAGCTTCGCGCATGGCGCGGATGTCTTTTCTCTGCTCGCGGATCAACGCCTGCCTATCGCTTCCACTATTGTTCTTCATGGCGGCGGCAAGCCACTACCCAATGTTTGGAAAGTGATGGAAAGTATTCCCTCTTTCAACGGTTGCGAAGAAAAGTGAGATTGGAATGCGCTCTCAATCACATTACGAGCAAAAGCGCGGCGAGTTCGTCATCACCACCGACAAGAGCCGCCTCAATCTGGACGTAATCCACGAATTCCTCACGCATTCCTATTGGGCTACCGGAATTTCACGCGACGTATTGGCTCGCTCGATTGAGAATTCTTTATGTTTCGGAATTTACGGGAATGATCAGCAAGCTGGCTTCGCGCGAGTTATTTCCGATTACGCGACGTTTGCCTATCTTGCCGATGTGTTCGTGCTGGAAGCATTTCGCGGCAAAGGACTTTCGAAGTGGCTCATGCGGTGCATCGTCGAGCATCCCGATCTTCAAGGCCTGCGGCGATGGGTGCTGGGCACTAAAGATGCTCACGGCATTTACGCGCAATTTGGATTCAAGCCGTTGGGTTCACCGGAACGTTTTATGGAGCGTCACAATCCCGACGTTTATAAGCGACCCGCACTGCAAAGCTGAGATTCACACTCCGACTTACCAGATCGGTCCTACCTGTTCTTCCACAAAGACGGGCTGCGGCCCGTAGGTGTTCGACAAGTGAATCACCGCGAGGTAAGGCTTCGCCTGCGGATCGTAAGTCACCGTGATGCTTCCACCGCGCCCCGACGATCCATCGGAGCCGCTCCGTCCATCCGAACCGCTGCGTCCGTCGTTTCCATTGGGAGATCCGGTGCCTCCCGATCCGCCCCGACCGCCGCTGCCTCCGCGTCCTCCTGAGCCACCCTCACCTCCATTTGCGAGTACCGTAAGAGAGCCTCCCTGCGGATCAACGAGGAATAGTTTTTTGTGGCCGACTGATGGTGCCACACTCACCTGAAGCAGCGGATGACTCCCTGCCCGAAGAGCCACCCGAATCTGCACAGCAGGCGCGTCTCCTCCATCGCCGCCATCTCCACCATTTGAGCCGTCGCTCCCGTCTGAGCCGTCCCCACCCGGGGAAGGATTGTTCGGATCTGTCGAACCTGGCGAGCCGCTAAATCCGGAAGTTCCATCTGTGCCGTTCATGCCAGAGGAGCCAGAGGCTCCAGAGAAATTCGCCACGAACTTGCTGTCATATCTCAGAGGAATGTCGATATCGGCATGCACGTCCGGATGGCTGGGCGCGGTTACGGTGATATGCGGGACTTGGCCGTCGCTTTTTCTGGGGTCATGGGCCAGCGTCACAATGCCTTTCTTGTTTACGCTCACGACCGTCGCCGTCACCTTGAGATCCTGCCACATGATTTTTCCGTGGCCTTGCCCTTCAGTGAGATATGTCTTGCCGTTCGCTCCGGTGATCGTGACCACCAGCGGAGACTTCCCTCCAGGAGCAATGCCCGGACCTTTTGGCAAACTGACATC
>DASXFN010000111.1:0-42714 GCA_036489565.1 Terriglobales bacterium | reverse complement strand
TTTCTCGACTTCTCAAAAAGGCATGAACAGGCCTTTTTGTTTCGCTCGAAATGGCAGTCAACCTGCGTGAACCAAAGTTTCCGGGTTATCCAATTGTGCTTTTCAGTCGCACATTTCTCGGTTACTTTTCGACTCCCAAATCATTTGACCAGCAATCGGTCAGAATTTTCCACGTTCCGTCTGCTTGCTTGGCAAGAAATAAAAGATACTTGCCGCGCTCTTCGCGTCTTTTGCCGGCTACTGTGGGGACTAGCATTTTTCCGCGGCCGGCTTCGTAAGCCGTGTCGCCGAAAATTTCCACGCGGACGGGGTCCATTTCCACTTCTCCCATGCCAGCTCCGAGGACGCTCACAAAAAATTCGCGGATGGATGCGGCACTGCGCACCGGAGGAACATTGGGCCGCAAAAGCAAAGCGTCTGGCGAATAGAGATCCATAAGATCGTCAATTTGTTTTGTGTTGCAAGCCAGCGTCCAGTCCTGAGTGACTTTGCGGACGGCAATTTCCGCGCGGCTCATTGGAGCGCCGGGCATGCGAGGACGCACAAAGTCTTTAGGGGAAGGGGCGTGGGAAGAAGCGGCGTGCGGCGTGCGAGTCTCAGATGACGACGATGGAAACGCGGCGTCGCCTGAGAGGTAATGATGGTGGTAATGGTGATGATAAAAATGCTGACCTGCCTTGGCTCCAGTTTCGCGAGCATTCTCCAGAGGTACGCCGCAGCCGGAGCAAAAACGATGGCCCTCGCGATTGCGTGCGCCGCATGCGGAACAAACCAGACCGATCGTGGTGACGCCGGGGATTTCAGCGCGCTCAACCGATTCTTCAGCGTCCGATTCCAGTGATAACTCCCGCAGTGCGTGCAAGGCGGTTGCGAGGGGGGCTTCTCCGGGCTGAGCATGGCTCATCTGCTCGTGAAAGCGGGAGAAGAATTCCTCCATCTCCGGATTTGCCGGAGGCTTCTGCGCGCTGCCATGCGCGGGTGTTTCCGAATGCGATGTTTTTTCTTTAGGTTCCATGGTTGGGGCTAGCTTGGTTCGTGCCAGCGCCTATTGTAGCCAAAAGGATGAATGGGGAACATTCTGTTTTTGGTCGTTCCATCGCAGCAGCCCTGTCGAGGACTATTGGACAATCAGTGTGACCTGCGAGGGATGACTCAGCGAGCCCGAACTTGCGGTCACCGTGATGTTGTAGGTTCCGGAAGGCGTGCCGGGGCGGGCTGTTACGCTTTTGTTGCCCACTAACCCGCCTCCGCAAGAGACCAGGCCCATGAGCAGGAGCAACAGTCCAATCACCGAGGGTGGGGATTTCTTTTTCCCGCGGCGCTTGCGGGCTGCATCCCATCCGGGGTTGCAGCAGAAAAGGAATCCGGCGAGTGGGAGCATGATGGCATTAGTGAATGAAGAATGTCCGAAGGGCCGCTTCAAGAATGCAGTTGGCGCGGTCGTGGTGACGTTCATCAGGACGGTATCAGTGGCGCTAAGCGGAGGCGTCGTCGCAGTGGGCGAGAAAGAGCACAAGCTCGACTGAGGTGCGCCCGTGCAGGAAAACAAGATGGAACCATTAAATGTTCCATTCACCGGTTGCACATTAAAGGCGAACTGCGCTGGCTGCCCTGCCTGAACCGTGAGTGATTGCGGCGAAGGCGTTAAGGCGATGATCTGGAAATCCGCACCGACGGTCAGGGGGATGGTTGTCGTGTGTTGCGGCGTACCACTCGTGTCCTTTGCGCTCAATGGGATGGAATACGTATTGTTGCTGGAACTTGCGGGAATGCTGATGCTAGCGGTCACTTGCACGGGGCCTGCTCCAAGGCTGATCGGAGACGCTGGGTTAAACGAGCAGCTTGCGCCTGGAACTGACGTGGTATCGCAGGCGAGGGAAACGGTTCCGGTGTAGGAGTTCACTGGCGTAATGGTCACTGTCGAAGTCGCAGTCTGCCCAGCGGGCGCGGATGCGGCTGTAGCCGCGAGCTGAAAATCGGAGACATTGAATGGGACCGTGAGCGTGTGGGTGGCTGTACTGGATGTTCCCGTGATGGCAAAAAATGCGCTTCCGCCTGCAATGCCCGTGGCATTCAGCGAAATGGTTGGGTTCGCAGGATACGCGTTAAGAGTGTTGGGAGAAGCGGTGCAACTGCCGTTTCCTCCGATGACCAGGCAGGAGAGGGATACGACGCCTGTAAATCCGTCCTGCGCCGCAACGTTGATGGTGCCGCTCGCGCTTCCCTCAGATTTTACGTTTGGAAATGCGGAGTTGGCGGTGAGCACAAAATCGGGGTTGGCGACTACGCTTAGTGTGAAGGTTTGTGTCTTAGCCGCGGGAGCGCCGCTGCTGGCCGCCGAAATCGTAACCGTGGAAATAGCGATGGGGGCAGAGCTGGGTACATTGACCGTTAGCCCAATCGTGACCGGGACAGTTGCCGTGGGATTCACTGCACTGGAGGGCGCGAAGGAGCAGGTTGCTCCGGTGGGTAATCCTGAGCAAGCAAAGCCCACACTTCCGCTAAAAGAGCCGAGACCGGTGGCCAGCAAGCTCACGACTTGCGACGTCGTGCCTCGGGGAACGCTGATGCTGGAAGGGGTCGGCGCGGTAATCGCAAAATCCACAACATGAAGGCTGAGTGGTGCATCGTGCGTGGTGGCTTGCGCATCGCCGCCCGAGCCATGGATATTGAATGAGTAGTCGCCGATAACATCGCTAGCTGTCACCGTGAAGTTCGCAC
The DNA here is from genome assembly GCA_036489565.1 of Terriglobales bacterium. Taxonomy (GTDB): domain Bacteria; phylum Acidobacteriota; class Terriglobia; order Terriglobales; family Acidobacteriaceae; genus JAICKN01. The sequence continues at coordinate 39,993 of DASXFN010000111.1, read as the reverse complement.
CGGAACCAGTCGGTGTGATGGACGTTGGATTGACCGTGCAGGTTTGAGGCGGCGGGGTTCCACCGGCAATGCAGGCAAGCGTGACGGGACTGCTATAGCCATTGAATGCGGAGGCCGTTCCAGCGAACGTGGCGGATTGTCCGGGAAACACGGTTTGGGACGGGGCCGAAGAGCTCAGAGCAAAGTCGGGGCCGGAGAGCAGGCTGATCTCCCAAATGCCGCGGCCATAGGTGGAAGCGCGCAGGCGTTTGACGCCAGCGTAGGTGTAAATTCGCAGCGCGGTGACGGCGACATTTGGTAGAAGCCCGGCTCCGCTGGCGGGACCAACTTCCGTCCATGAAGGGCTGGCCAGGGGCGTAGAGAAAACGCCTACATCGGTTCCCACATACAGCGTGGAACCTTGTGCGTCCACGGCCAAGGCATTCGCGGGTGAATCGGGGAGGGCGGAGCCGCCGCTGCCTGTGAAATCGGTCCATGACGTACCGGCAGTCGTCGTTTTCCATACGTGCGTCGTATGGAATCCCATGATGGCGGCGTAGGCGGTATGGCCGGTCGTGTCGGATGAATCGAGTGCGATGCTCGCCACCGGATATTCATCGGGATTGATTCCGTTGGTGACATCGATCCATGTGGATGGGCCGCCGTTGGCATTCGTTGTGACCCATATGTGTCCGCTGGGCGCGCCTGAAGTTTGCAGGGGGCCGTCACCGTTCGTTCCGGCATAGATGACATTGGAAAAACCGTTTTGATCGGGAGGGCCGCCGGCCGCAAGCGAGCGCACCATATTTACTTCAGTGCCTGTGCATCCACCCGCGCCAGTTTCAAAGCTATCGCTGAGGGCCGTGAAGGTGCCGCCGGATCCCGCGCCACGCCACACGCGGCAGGTGCCGACGATCAACTGGCTGGAGGTAGTTTGCGGATCGAGAATGTAGGGCGTGTAAAAAGCGGAGTGGTCACCGCCGACGGTGGCCGGTTCCACCACGGGGACGAAATCCGATGTGTGGCAGGCGATTCCTTTGGTGCAGCGCTGGATGCTTACATCGATATTTTCAGTGAACCATTCCAGCGGGTTCGCGGGATTGATGGCGGTAAATCCTCCATCGCCGGAGTTCACGTTCAGCCACGCTGTGGAGCTTTCCGCAGTGGAGGTTGCCGGAGAGCCGTTGCCCTGCGCGCCGCCCAGCAGCGTGTTCAGGCCAGTTGGGTGCTGGGAAAAAGAGACGAACTGGGTCATGGATCCTAAAGTCTGATTGAGATCGTCGAACTGATTGGTGTCTCCACAAGTGCCGCTGGTAAGGCCGTTGAATCCATCGAGGGCGCGATAAATTCCGCCATCGTTTGCGAAATACAAAAGAGAGTTGCCGCCGGGGGGGAGAAAGAACGCGATGGCATGCTGGTAGGGGTGAACGTGCGCGATGGAAGCAAGGTCGGGAGGGCAGCCGAAAACATGCGTCAAATTTAGAAATTGGTTTTCGGAACCGCCACAACTGAGCGTGCCTTGTTGCAAGGTCGTGATGCGGCATTTGTAGAGATTGACCGTTCCGGCATAAAGATCAGTGGCGGTTGTGCCGTCGGGGACGGCGGAGAGGGCAAGGTTATAGGCGCCATTTCCCATGCCGCAACCAAGCAGGTCGCCGCAGTTTGCGATGCCGGTGTTGTCGAGCGCGTTCCAATTGCTTCCACCATTGGAAGTCTCCCAAATTCCTTCGTCTACTTCGTCGCCTAATGAATCGAGAGACATGAACCACGCGTACATTTCGTTGCGGCCAGGAACGATGGCGAGTTCCGCGCGATAAAGCGGGCATCCGACGGACGTGGGAGTGGCGGGACAGTTGACTGCGGTCAGGCCAACGCCAGGCTGGACGGGCAGTCGGCTCCAAACCGATCCGTCGGAAGATACATAAAAGCCGTGATTGCGGACGGCGGCGAAGAACTCTTTAGCGACGGCGTTGTATACAACCGATGTGACTGATTTCGGCGCGATGATTGTGCTTCCGTCCTGGATGGTTGCGTAATTCCAGGTTTGTCCGGCATCTGCGGAATAGTAGATGCCACGGGACAAAGTGGTGGGATCTTCCAGCCCTTCGATCAGGCCTTGCGAAGTAGCGGCCGCTGCCACCACCACCAGGTTGGGATTGATGGTGCTGAAAGCGATCTTGCTGAATCCCAGTCCGGCGAATGATTGGCCGGTGGCGGCTTGGGAAATTAGGCACCATGTGGAGCCTCCGTTGGTGAAGCGCAGAATACCCACGCCGTAATAAGAGTCGCTGGAATTGTCGGGCTCGCCGGTGCCTGCGAGAACCACGCTCTTCGTTACATCTGTATTTCCTGGCTGTATGGCGAGTGCGCCAATCGCTAGCGTCGGTGGGAACGGAGGCGCTGCTGAACCGCCGGGACATCCGGTTGAGAGTGCGTTGTGCAGGCCGTCGGTGAGCGAAGTCCAGCGCACTTGCGAGGGGTCAGGGGTGGCGGCGTTTGGCGCCTTCCAGACTCCTCCATAAGCACCGCCAATATAGACAGTGTTTCCGCCTGAATCGGCGGGATCAACGGCGATGGAGGTGGCGCGGCCCGACACCGCGCCGTAGTCTTCCACGCCGGTGCCACTCGCGTCCGAAGCTAAGGAGGATGGTCCCAAGGGAGTCCACGTGGCGCCCGGGCTGGTCGCGGCGTTTGGCAGAAACTCAGCAATGCCGGAGGCGGCGGCGAGGCGTTCCGCCTTCATTTGAAAAGTCCGTCGTTGCGCTTGCAGACGAAGCAATGCGGCATTCTCGCCCGGCACCTTGCGTCCCTGAGCGAACCATTGTTCGCGTTGGAGAACATGCTGGCGTTCGCTTATTGCGGCGTTTTTTTCGTTAATATTTTTGTCCGATAGTTGCGCATGGGCTGGAAGAGTAAGCGCGAAGATTGCACACGAGATCGTCACACGCAACGCAACGGCAGAACAGTTCGCGAGAGATATTCGAATCGACTGAGATGCTCGTTGGCCCTGTTGATGAAGATGAATACGCATAATCCTCGAAGCGAAACGCAGTGCGAGTGATCGAGGATTCCATAGGATGGAAATTGCCGAAAGTGCAAGTGAACCAACAAAATCTGTGGATTTCCTTGAATTCAGGCGGCCCGCGAACCGGGTTTGGCGTGAATTTTCCCTAGTTTCACCAGTCGCGCCACAATGGAGCCCACGCTGCGCTGGTGAGCTTTCGCGATCAGGCGGAAATCCAGGCCCTTACGGACTTCTTCGCAAATTTGTACATCTTCCTCGTGCGACCAATATCTTCCGGAATTCGCCGGACGCTGGCGCTCCTTCTCTTCAGCGTGCGTCAGAGTGCCCAGCGCGCGGTTCAGAGCTTTTATTACTTCCGGCTCCCGGTACAGAGAATTGGAGGGCAACGCGTTTCCCGTATGAGGATGTACGCCGCTTGCCAGCGCCCGCATGATTTTCAGAGCGAGTTGGGTTTCCATAAAAATTCTCGGTAAAAGGCTAATGAATCGCGCAATTTTCCGCTGTGACCAATGAACATGACGGTTGGTGGAATTTCGCTGGAATTCTTGCATCCCCTATACTGACTACCTGAAATGCGGGATTGCCGCGGTTGAAGGATTGCGGATGGACTGGCAGGCTTTCTTTCTCACAATCCGGTTGGCGACGCTGGTGTCGGCAATTCTGCTGATGGCAGGGCTGCCGGTTGCCTATTGGGTTGCCTATTCGCGGTGGCGATGGAAGTTTCTGGTGGAATCGGTAGTCGCGTTGCCGATTGTGCTACCGCCAACCGTGCTCGGCTTTTATCTTCTTGTAGCACTCGGCCCGCGCAGTCCTGTTGGACGCTGGTGGCTGCACATGACTGGACATACGCTGGCGTTTACTTTTTGGGGACTGGTGATCGGTTCGGTGATTTACAGCTTGCCGTTTGCGGTGCAGCCTATCGTTGCATCTTTCCAAACGGTGGACCGGCGGTTGCTTGCGGCTTCCGCCACTTTGGGCGCGTCGAAGTTTTCTACCTTCCGACGAGTCATTATTCCGCTTTCCGTTCCCGGACTCGTTACCGGATTTGTTTTAAGTTTCGCGCACACTTTGGGGGAATTCGGCGTTGTGCTGATGATCGGGGGGAATATTTCCGGCGTCACGCGCACCGTCTCGATTGAAATCTACGATCAGGTGGAAGCCTTCAACTATGCGTCGGCAAACCACATTGCGCTTGTGCTGCTCATCATTTCTTTTGTCTTGCTCTCATTCGTGTATGGAATAAATCGAAACAGCGGGGCGGTATGGCCCTGGAGATAACCTTGGGGAAGCGGGCTGCGGCGGGACTTGCTTCGGCGGTCTTTGATATTCGAGTGCGCAAACGGTTATCGTCCGGCGAACGCAGTTTCGAACTGGACGTTTCGTTTTCTATACAGCCGGGAATCACAATTCTTTTTGGCGCGTCGGGAGCGGGGAAGAGCACGCTGCTCGAATGTATTGCCGGCCTGATCGCGCCTGACGAAGGCAGGATTACCTTTGCGGATAGAGCAATTTTCGATTCAGAAGAAAAAATCAGTTTGCCTTCGCAAAAGCGACGGATAGGCTATGTGTTTCAGGACCTTGCATTGTTCCCTCACTTGAATGTGTTGGAGAACATCCAGTATGGCATTCGAAATATGCGGGGCAAGGAACGTGAACGGTCGGGGCAAGCGATTGCGGAATCTTTTCGTATCACGAAGTTGCTGCGCCATAAACCCTCGCAAATTTCTGGCGGCGAGCGCCAACGAGTGGCATTGGCAAGGGCTCTGGCGGTTGATCCGTGCGTTCTTCTTCTGGATGAACCGCTGACTGCGCTGGATGTGCCTACGAAATCGGCGATCATGGACGACCTTCGGGCGTGGAATGCCGCGCGCAAAATTCCTGTGTTGTATGTCACTCACAATCGCGACGAGGTTTTTGCCCTGGGCGAGCAAGTTGTGGTGCTGGACGAGGGGCGCAAGATTGCGCAGGGAACGCCCCACGCCGTTATGACGGTGCCGCGCCGGGAAAAGATCGCGCAGTTGGCAGGCTTCGAAAATATTTTTGACGCGACGGTGATTGCGGTCAACGAAGCGCGCGGCACCATGACTTGTCGCATAGGCGAGACCAACGTGAACCATGCCAGTGTGGACATCGAAACGCCGCTGATCCATGCAGAACCGGGTGCAAAGCTGCGCGTCGGGATCAGCGCGGGAGATATTTTGCTGGCGACCGCGAGGCCATCGGGGATCAGCGCGCAAAATATCCTGCCGGGGAAGTTGATTGCGATGACTCAGCAAGACGTAATTCTTACAGCTACCGTGGATATAGGAATCCGCCTCGCGGTTCATCTCACTCTGGCTGCGCGCGATTCACTGAGACTGCGGCTTGGCGCCGACGTTTGGCTGATTGTGAAGACGCACTCCTGCCATTTGATGGCAGAGTAGAAGCGCTCAGATTTTCAGCAGGATTCGCTTGCGATACAAAATCCACATGGGTATCCAGCAGACAAGCACATACACCGCCGCATAAATGAGAGACGCATTTACGGGATGGGCGAAGGGCGCGAAACACACCCGATAGGTCCATCCCTGTAGCGTTATCACGCCATATTTTGCGGAGTGGAAGGAAATCGTTGTGATGAGCGCGGCCAGAAGTTCGGAGAGAACATAGGCCGCGATGGCATTGACGCCGAAGACCAAGAAGAAGTCCGCCAGCCGAATACGAATTTTGCGCGCGTCGAAGATCCAATAGCAAATGGCCAAGCCGATCATGGCCAGTCCTCCCGTCAGTAGAACGAATGAACTGGTCCAGAGATTTTTGTTGATGGGGAACCAGACGCTCCAGATTTCACCAGCGACCAAGCAGGCAATCCCATAAAAAACCATCCTGAGAATCTTCTTGGTATGAGTTCGATTGGAGCGCAGCCATTCCCCAGCAAAAATGCCCAGCAACGTGGAGGCAACCGCCGGAATGGTGCTGAGCGCGCCTTCAGGATCATTGGTGTGGTTGTAAAGATGACCCATCAATAATTTACGGTCGAGCCATGCGGCGAGGTTCCGGTTGGGGTCGAGGAACGGAAATCCATGCGTGGGAACGCCGAACCCCGGTACGGGAAGGTAGCGCATGACGATCCAGTATCCGGCAAGGCACATAAAGACGGCAGCCCAGCGCGCTTTCGGTCCACACACCAAATAGAGAATGGAGGCAATGACATAGCACAGAGCGATCCGCTGCAGCACGCCTTCGATCCGCAGAGTGGCCAGGTTGTAATGGTTGGGAAAGCCGTTGATAAAGACCCCCAGCGCAAACAAGATGATGCCGCGCCGCAAAACGTGCACCATGAGCGCCGAGCGTGATTTGCCCCGATTGCGCCTGGCGGAAAAGGAAAACACCAGCGATACGCCTACGATAAAAAGAAAAAACGGAAACACTAGATCGGTGGGGGTCCAGCCATTCCATTGAGAGTGGCGCAGCGGCCAGTAAATGGAAGCCCAATCGCCGGGATCGTTGACGAGAATCATGCCCGCGATGGTCACGCCGCGGAAAATATCCAGCGATGACAATCGTTCGCGCGAAGGATTTCCTGACATGTCAATCACGATGTCGGGCTTGGCGGCCGAATTGGCGGAAGCGTGCATGGTAGATGCCGGAAATTACATCTTCAGGCACATCTTAGCGTTCGTGCGATCGCGATGTCTTTAAGAATTATTTCTATTTGTGGCCGGAGGAGTTCCAGCGCAGCCCAACTCGATAAAGGATCGGAGGACCGAGGTTCAAGGTCGGCGTTTTCGCCACCTGATAGCGCTGGTCGGTGAGATTTTCAATGGCGGTAAAGACATCCATGTTGTGCCGGAGCGAATGCGCCGCGATCAGATCGAACGAGAAGAATTGGTCCAAGGGGAACTGGTTCTGGTCATCATCAAATTGCGACCCTACAAAGCGTCCCTGCAGGCTGAGCATAAGCTTTTCAGGATTCCAATAGCGGGCTTCAAAGGTAAGTTGATTGCGCGGCACCTGGGGGATGCGCAGGCCTTGCAGTGCTCCGCCGGGGAAGTTGACGACGGTGGCGTCGGTAAAGGCATAGCCCGCGGAAAAATCCACGCGGCTGTTGACGTGGAATTCGCCTTCAAGTTCCGCCCCACGTGAGCGGGTGCGGCCCAGGTTCTGACGCTGGCGGGTGATGAGCGATGGAGTGGTTGAGAGTGTGACGTTCTCAATCGGGTCCACAATGTCGCTCCAGAAAAATGTGCTGCGCAAATTCAATTTGCGGTTCAAGGCAAATGTGTTTAGGCCCGCTTCTCCGCCGGTCAATCGTTCCGCAATCAGATTCGCATTGCTGTTGGTCACTACACTTCCCAGCCGGAAGCCGCGGTAAAGTTCATTCAATGTGGGAGCGCGAAACGAGCGGTACATGGAAGCCGTGACAGAAAAATTATTCCCCAGCGACCGCAAGACCGACAGCCGGGGATTGAAAGCCGTATTGTTGCGGTCGGCAAAAATCGTACCGGTTGGAGGGGTGGCACTGGAAGTTGGAATTCGTGATGTGCTGGCGTCGAAGTTGCTCCAGTCATCGAACCTTCCGCCAAGAATCACCGTCCACTTGTTGCGAAAGCGGAAAATATCTTCGGCGAACCAGCCGATTGCGCGCTGACGACCGCCGGCCGTCGAGTTCGCCGTATGCGTTCCGGAGGAAAGTATTTGTTCGTCGCTCGCTCCCATTACCTCGGAGCCGTCCGCGCCAACGATCAACGTCTGCATTTTTCCAAGCACGTGGCTCCATTGCGCGCTCATGCCCAATTGCTGCGCGGGGACATGCTGGAGATCAGTCAGCGACTCGCTGTTCCGGTCTGCCGCGATGGAAGAAAAACTCTGGTTGTAGGATTGCGCGTCGCCATAAGCTCGCAGGCTGAGCGAATCGTTGTTCCAGCTTTCGTCCAGTCCCAAGGCGCCGGTTGCGAGATGCGTGTCATTGGTTTGTACGACCGTGCCGTTTTCGCGGGCTTCGTTGAAATAACCGGCGCGGCCGAAGATTCGTCCTGTGCTGCCGAGCTTGTGGCCAATGGTTGCGTCCACAGTGGCATGCTCGGTATTTGCCGGGACATCCACGCTGCCCTGAATGGAAGAGGGAACCACGACGTAGCCATCGGTGTGGAACAGATCGGTGGCCACTTGAAAGTCCCATGGGCCTCTAGCGTCGCCGGTCCAGAAGGAGAGATCTGGCGTGCGCTCATTTCCGTAAGACGTCTCCAATGACATGGCAGGAGCTTCGGGCTGGCGCGAAATAAATTGCATGACTCCACCGAGCGCGTTGCTGCCGTAGAGGTCGGAAACGCCTCCGCGGAAAACTTCCACGCTGGCAATTTCAGTTTTTGGAATGCGGCCCCAATAAATCCATCCGCCAAAAGGGTCGCCGAGCGGAATGCCGTCTTCGAGTACCAGCGCGCGGCTGGGGCCGCTCGCTCCCAATCCGCGCAGGGAAACGCCTTGCGAAGTGGGATTGGCGGTGCGGCTTCCCGAACGGCGGAACAACGCGAATCCCGGTACCTGGCGAAGCATGTCGTCCACGGTCAACGCCGGGGTTGAAGCGACATCTTTTTCTGAAAGACTGACCGTGCTGCCGGGGGCCTCGGATAAACGAAGCTGTGTGCGGCTGGCGGAAACGATCACTTGCTCCTTGGCTGCGGAAGGATGTAGGACGATGTCGAGCGTGCCGCTAGAGGAGTTCCAATTGATTTGGGCAGTAGTGAATCCCGGGGCTGAGGCGGCGATGGTTCCTGAACTGCTGGCTATGTTCTCAAATGTGAATTTTCCCTGGTCGTCGGTCTGGACCTTTGCGGTGAATGTGCCGCTCTGGAAGGTGACTTCCGCGTTCTGCACCGCAGCGCCTGAAGTGTCGTGAACAGTGCCCATGATGTGCGGCGACTCTGCCAGCAAATGCGCAGGAAATAATGTGAGCAACAATATTGCTTGCAAGATGAAGCTTCCTGGTTTCATACGCTTCCGAATCAGGCAGGAACTCTTTCCCAAAATTAATAAATATGCGTCTAGGAACTTTATCAGTTCACGGCTGTGCCCACTACTTTCGAGGAAGTGACGCGGTTTAAATCTAGGCCGCCGATGCGCGCCAGCCCCCTGCGGAATCCTTTCAAGTAAAATTAATCAATGAAGATTGGGGTGCTGGCGCTACAGGGCGATTTTGATGCGCATCGGAAACGGCTGGAAGAATTGGGCGCGACCGTGGTGCTCGTGAAAAAGCCCGACCAACTGAACGATATTGATGGCCTCGTCATTCCCGGAGGCGAGTCGAGCACGTTCCTGAACCTTCTGGGAAAAGACGGTTTTGAGAAGCTCAAGCAATTCGTGGCGGCAAAGCCGACATTTGGCACCTGCGCGGGAGCTATCCTTCTAGCCAAAGGAATTGAGAACCCGAAACAAATTGGCCTGGGTGCCATTGATATGGACATCCGGAGGAATGCCTATGGCCGTCAACTGGAGAGCTCCATCCGGGAAGGGAAGTTTCTCGACTCCCCTATAGAGATGGTATTCATCCGCGCTCCCCGCATTGAGCGCACTGGGGCTGATGTTGAAATTCTTGCCAGGGAAGGCGCAGACCCCGTTGTGGTGCGTCAGGGGCGGGTCATGGCGGCCACCTTCCATCCGGAACTTTCTGCCGATACGCAGATCCATCAGGCTTTTCTCCAATCCGTGGAGAAAGTGGCAAAGAAATAATTTTCTTGCCAGGCATCAAAAGTCCTTGACAACTCAATTGCGTAACCGTATGGTTACGTGTAATGCGAAACCGATCGGTTACATATTCACCCGAAGTTACCTTTCAGGCCCTTGCAGACCCCACGCGGCGCGCCGTGTTGGATCTGCTGCGCAAGGGAAGGCAGCCTGCGGGACAAATCGCGGAAGCATTTCCTATTTCGCGGCCCGCAATCTCCAAGCACCTGCGTTTGCTGCGGCGGGCGCATTTGGTACGGGAGCACAAAGAGGGGCGGAATCGTTTTTACCAGCTTGACGCCGGGCCCTTGCGGTCGGTGGATTCCTGGTTGGAGCAGTACCGCGTCTTCTGGCAGGCAAACCTGAACAGTCTTAAGGCATTTGTAGAAACAGAGTACGAAAAAGAGTCAGTCTCAAAAATTAAGTAACCGGGCGGAGCGAAATCCGTCTGACTAAAACTTTAAGGAGAAATCAGATGAGAAAGATCACCATGGCAGTCATGATCGCGATTCTGGCGGCTGTACCCGCGCTGGCGGACTCCAGCGCCGCGCAAAAAACTTTTGATCAAATCAAGGCCCTGGCCGGTACGTGGGAAGGGAAGAACACACAAGGACAGCCGGTAAAAGTGTCCTTCCGAGTGACGGCCAACGGTTCAGCGGTCATGAGTGAAATTATGGGTGACGAAGACATGATCACCATGTTCAACATGGACGGCGACCGCCTGTTGATGACCCACTACTGCATCGCCGGAAACCAGCCCCGCATGGTGGCGGCTTCTTCCCAGGATGGCAAGAGCATCAGCTTTGAATTTCTGGACGCGACGAACCTTGAAGGCCCCAGTGCGGGACATATGCATCACGTGGTTTTCACCATGCCTGACGCCGATCATCACACCGAAGAGTGGATATTCATGCAGGGCGGTAAGAGCACGAAGGAAAATTTTGATCTGCAACGGGTGAAATGAGCATTGAAATGACCATCGGCTGGGGCGCGCAATCGCACGCCGATGAGCGCGCCGGTAAATCTCGCGAAAAAGGAAATTAAATTTATGGCCACAGCCGCAGTCACTCCTGATAAAGACGCTATAGTCGCAGAAATATTCATCGCCGCGCCGCGTGAACGGGTTTTCCAGGCAATTACCGATCCCGCGCAAACCTCGCAGTGGTGGGGACAGAAAGGCCTCTACCGTATTGTCGGTGGCCAGGCCGACATCCGGCCCGGAGGGAAATGGGTAAGCAAAGGCGTGGCCGAGGACGGGACGCCGTTCCAGGTAGATGGGGAGTATTTGGAGGTTGATCCCCCGCGGTTGCTGGTCCACACATGGAACCCGAGTTATGACAACAGCCTTAAAACCACTGTGGTGCGCTGGGAGCTTGAGCCGCATAGTGTCCATGGTCTGCAGCAGAGCGGGCCGCAAAAGATGGGTACAGGTACGATGGTCAGAATCCACCACAGCGGATTTGCCGGGAATGTCAAGGCAGCCTCCGATCATGGCGAAGGCTGGAAGCGGGTCATGGGATGGATGCGGGCGTTTGTTGAGAAGGGCGAGACCATGGATACGCGGAAGGAGTAAGTCTGGGGGCTTTGTCAGGATGGCGTCGAGTTGCTCTCGACCGGACAGCCGGGGGCGGCTGTCCCCACGGGAGTGTGGCCCTGCCTGCCCCGCATCGGGGTCATGGAATACTCTTGGCTTAGAATTGCTTCTTTGCCTGGTTCGATCCAAGAATCGGTTAAGGAGCGTTGATGGGATCGCGTGTTCTGGTCTGTGTTTGCTTCTTCGTAACTCTGACAACTCTCACCAGCGCGCAGGGGCGAAAAGGCGCTGCCAGTCAAACCAGTTCTTCGAGCCAGGTCAGCGCGACTCCCGTTGCAATGGATGCAGACCCTTGTTTCCATTCCGAACTGCAAAACAGCGCAGTAAGAATTTTTCGGGTGCAGGTGGCGGCGAACGCATCCACCGGCCTCGATATTCATGGGCATGACTACATCGTGTTGTCGCTCGGCAACAGCGCCTTCAAGGTCAAGAGCGAGTTCAATTCACTTTCTTTGCAGATGGCGGCGGGCGAGATGCAGGTCCTGAAAGGTGGCTGGCCGCAGCGGTTGGTCAATACTACAGATGCGCCTTTAGATCTGGTGGAATTGGAAGTGGAAAATGGGATTGATCCGGAACATCCGGAATGTGGACTGACCGCTGCGGAGTGCAGAGACGGCGAATTTGGCGATGGCTTTACCTCCAGCACGCTTTTTGAAACTCCCAAGATAAAACTCAGCCGGGTAGACCTCGGCCCTGGCGGCATTTTTCCCAAGCACAGTCACATACAAAGCCACGTGCTGGTAGCTCTGGCGGACATGAAACTCAACGATCAGGAAACTGGCAAGGATGCGGAAAATCTGCAACTTAAAGCGGGTGACGTCGCGTGGCGCGAAGGCCCGGAAGAGCACACGCTTACCAACGTAGGCGATAAGAGCGCTCCGATCATCACCGTGGAATTCAAGGAATAGATTGAAGGAATAGAGGTATCTTGCACTCGGGCAACCCGCCAAGAGGTGGGTTTTCAGTTACTTCGCCGGTGCCGTTACTTCAGCCGTCTTGATTTTCACAGCGATATCAATGAACGCCAGAGCCGCCCGGCTCAGGGACTTATCCTTGCGAAAAACCAATGCCACATCGCGGCGGATTTGAGCGTCGGAAAGCGGGACGGCTTTTAGCAGGCCGGCAAGCACATCTTCGGCGACATTCGAGCGGGAAATGAATCCCACACCAACATCCACGGCGACGAAGCGTTTCAGCAATTCGCTGGAATCAAGCTCCATGGAATAACGGGGTTTGAGGCGGCGCTCGTGGAATAGATTTTCCAGCGCGTCGCGAGTATGGCCGACTTTGGGGACCAGCAAGGGATAATTGGCTACCTCAGCCAGGGTGACCGACTTCATTTTGGCCACGGCGTGGTGGGGCGGCGCTATGGCAATCAGTTCATCCCGATGGATGAGCACGACCGTGAGGCGGTTGTCGGTAACGGGAAGCGAGACAAAGCCGAAATCCACGCTGTTGTCTATGACTGACTCGAGAATTTTGGAGTAATCGGCGCGCTTAATGTTCACGGCCACGTCGGGATATTGCTTTTTAAAATCGGCGAAGACCTCGGGCAGAATGTGCAGGCAGGTGCCTTCATTCGCGCCGACAATGATTTCTCCGCGAGGAATGCGCTCGGTTTCCGCTATGGCGGTAAAAATCGCCCGGCGCGCGTCAAGCGTATCTTCTACATATTTAAGGAAGAGCTTGCCAGAGGCGGTAAGTGAAACCTTCCCACCGGAGCGGTCCAGTATTTTTGCGCCAATCTCCTCTTCCAGAGAGCGGATTTGCGAGGAGATTGCGGGTTGCGTGCGAAAACGCTTCTCAGCCGCGCGGGAGAAGCTGGAGAGTCGGGCGACTTCCTGGAAAGTTTCTAGTTGATCAAAGTCCATAGGAGCTATGCTGCGTCCGGCTGTCCCGGAGTTTTACATTCGCGCGGGAATGTATGCTTGCGTCCGCCGCAATAGGCATGTCTTATGATGAACATAAAAAACATTTAATTGCCTATCAAAGGTAGGCAAGCCTAGACTTAGTCGGCATACGGATGGCAAGATTGTAACAGGCGCGCATAGTATTTCCGCTCCTCGGGCTTCATCTCAGCCAAAACGCATTGATTCGCTGTGCATGTCCGGCAGTTTCGCGCAAAATGAGCGACGTAATACATTTAAGGAGAGGGATTTATGGCTGACGCCAAGGCGGCTGACGCAAAGACAGTTTTAGAATTCGTGAAGAAGAATGACGTGAAAATGCTGGACCTGCGCTTTACTGATTTGCCGGGTCTATGGCACCACATTTCCTATCCGGTATCGCAATTGCATGAGTCTTCTTTTGAAGAAGGCTTTGGCATGGACGGCTCCTCCATCCGCGGGTGGGCGGCGATCAATGAGAGTGACATGCTTCTCGTCCCCGACCCCAGCACTTACATGCTTGATCCCTTCACCAAAGTTTCCACGCTGGTGATGACCTGCGACGTAATTGATCCCGTCACCAAGCAGCGATATGACCGTGATCCTCGCTACATTGCCAAGAAAGCAGAAATGTATTTGAACTCCACCGCGCTGGCGGACACCGCCTATTTTGGCGCGGAGGCGGAATTTTTCATCTTCGATAACGTCCGCTTTGATCAGCGCGAGCAGCACGGGTTTTACTTCATAGACGCGGAAGAAGGGCGATGGAACTCAGGCCGCGAAGAAAATAATTTGGGATACCGTCCCCGCTACAAGGAAGGCTATTTCCCGGTGCCGCCCACCGACCACTATCAGGACCTGCGCAGCGAAATGGTCATGACCATGATCCAATGCGGGCTGGATGTCGAATGCCATCACCATGAAGTCGCTACCGGGGGCCAGACGGAGATAGACCTGAAGTTCGACTCGCTGGTGCGCTCCGCCGACCACATGATGCTTTACAAGTATGTGGTGAAGAATGTTGCCAACCAGCATGGCAAGACGGTGACCTTCATGCCCAAGCCCATTTTTCAGGACAATGGCAGCGGCATGCACACCCACCAATCGCTGTGGAAGGGTGGCAAGCCTTTATTTGCCGGCGATGGCTATGCGGGACTCTCCCAGATGGCCCTGTGGTACCTCGGAGGGCTGATCAAGCACGGCCCGGCGCTGGCCGCGATCATTGCGCCCACAACGAATTCGTATAAGCGCCTTGTGCCGGGCTTTGAAGCTCCGGTGAACCTGGCGTATTCGCGCCGCAACCGTTCGGCGGCGTGCCGTATCCCGATGTATTCGGCGTCGCCAAAGGCAAAGCGCGTGGAGTTCCGGCCTCCCGACCCGAGTTCTAATCCTTATATGGCTTTTGCCGCCATGTTAATGGCAGGGCTCGATGGCATTGAAAACAAACTCGACCCCGGCCAGCCGCTCGATAAAGACATCTACGATCTTGGGCCGGAGGAATTGGCCAAAGTTCCCTCCATGCCCGGATCTTTAGAGGCCGCGCTCGAAGCCCTGGAAAAAGACCATGCCTTCCTGCTCAAGGGAGACGTTTTCACCGAAGAGCTTTTGAGCACCTACGTGGATTACAAGCGATCGAAGGAAGTAGATGCCGTGCGCTTGCGTCCGCATCCGTATGAGTTTGCGTTGTACTACGATATTTAGAGCGGCTTAAGGCCAAGATCGCAAAAACGAAAGCCCCGATATTCATACAAATATCGGGGCTTCTAATTGTCGAACAAACCCATTACGCCATGACGGAAGGTTGGATGTGATGCGAATGTGAAGGAATTTTCGATACGTGCATAGTGCTATGGTCTTGACATTGAGTCAGTTCCCCGGAAATCGCTTCCAACGTGGCATTGGATCGCTGGAGAACTTCAGCCAAATACTTCTGGGCCATTGGCCGATCGGCAGGATGAACCAGTTTCCACCAACGCCTTACCGACTCCTGCACATCTTGCTCGGTTTTGGCGCCTTCTACCAGCGAATCAATTAACCGGTAAACCCGGCTTTTGACCGCCTGGTACGAAATAGATACTTCTTGTCCCATTGTCGCGCTCCCCTGGGGCTTCTACTTGGAAGTAAGCCTGTGCTCTCTTTATAGCAATGTTGTGGCCAAACTATTTGCCAATGATTTCAATAACTTACGGAAGAAACAATTCAAGTTGTGGGAGATATCCAGCGGGGAATATACATAATTCTGTAGGAGCAGTTTCCCTTTCTTTACTTCTCCAGGGTTGGCTACCGGAAGTTAGCAGCTTCGTCACTAGCATGCCGACGCTCTTCCGACCGTCGCATTTGGTGATCCACGGTACAATGTCACGCCACTCTTGGGCGATCTACCTGAAGGCCCTGATTTCCGAGTGCAAATCCACGTTTCTCCGGGAGGCCTGAATTGAGGCGACTGCTTTGGATCCTCGTGTGTGTGTTCGTGTTTCTGCAATTTGCGCAGGCGCAATCCAGCAATGACAAGGTAATGGGCGACGATTCGGGCGAACGCCTGTTTTTCCCCCGCGACACCCTTTGGGGATGGGCGCAGTTCGATCTGGCCCCGCCGCATAACGAAATTGATCCTAACCTCTGCCGGGCGGATGCCGGCACCGTTGCTGGGGTAAACAGTCCATGCTCGGAATTCGGACGCTATATGCTTTCCGGCATGATCGAGATCAGGCCATTTGGCCGCACTCAGTTGCGCCGCTTCATGCTTTTTGGAGAGCCCAGCTTCCTCTTTGGACGGAACCTGCCGCAGACTCTCTACACTTGGTCTTTTGACGCGATCGGCGTGGAACGGTCATGGGGCGCGGCCATCTACCTGAATAAAGGGTTTGAACTGCGGGTGACGCAGCATTTTCTCTTTGACCGCATGGGCGCGCGCGATAGGAACCTCGGCGTCGCCGACCTGGGTCCGAATGGTCCCTGGGGACGTTACAACACCATCGGCGTGCGGAAAACTTTTGGCACGCGAAGGTGGTAGGGAAATATTCAGGTCCATTATCTATGGGCGGGAATTTATGGGACGGCGTGCGATTTTCCGTTGCTCCCTGGCACACTGAATGAGAGCAACCTACGTGGAGCAGAGCGGCATTCCATTTTCGGACCCGGAAGCGGCGGAGCGGCATTTGCAGCGCGTCGCGGCCCGGCTTTCTCCCGCGCTGGCGAAGTCTCTGCCCGGATTGCTTGAGGAATCCCCCGATCCCGATTCGGCGGTCATTTTACTGGAGCGTTTCTTCGACGAATGCTCCGAGGCTGCCGTGCTGTTCGAGCACCGCAATTTTCTGCTGCATTATGCGGTCGTCGTGTTCGGCCATAGCCGCTATCTCAGTGAAACTCTGATTCAGAATCCTGATCTGCTGCAAGGCTTTCTTCGCGACAAAAACCTGGATCGCAGTTTTTCGCGGGAGGAATTTGAGGAGGGCTTGGCCCGCCTCCGCTCGCGCTCGTTCGAAACCGATATTTCGCGGATTCTCGCCCGCTTCCGGCGGCGGGAGTATGTTCGCATCATGTTGCGCGACGTGCTCAAGCTAGCGCCCCTATCCGAAACAGCCGAGGAAATATCCGCGTTGTCCGATGTGCTGATTGATGGCGCCTGGCGTGAGGCCAACAGCCGTTTGCAGCGCCGCTACGGGATGCCGCGCCGCATGGACAAGTCCGGGCGGCTGGAAGAAACGCCTTTTGCCATTTTGTCTTTCGGAAAACTGGGCGGCAACGAGTTGAATTACTGCTCGGACGTGGACCTGCTCTATATCTTCGGCGACGGAGACGCCTCTCCCGATGCGAGCATTACCAACCACGAATACTTTGTGCGCCTGGCACAGGAAGTTACGGAAATCCTTTCCTGCATTACTCCCGAGGGTCCCGTGTTCCGTATTGATCTCCGTCTGCGTCCGCAGGGGAACGAGGGAGAACTGGCGGTCAGCGTGCGCCATGCTCTCCGCTATTACGCCAACAGCGCACAGGACTGGGAGCGGCAGGCGCTGATCAAGCTGCGGCACTCCGCGGGTGACACAAAGTTAGCGCGGGGATTCATTCGCCGCGTCCAGCCTTACGTTTACAGCTTTGAAGCCGTTGCCGAGGCTGCGGCTGGTCTGGCGCAACGAAATAACGATTCGAGTCCGGCTCAACATTCGGAAAAGATTGGGGATTCGGTGGCCCTGCTTTCTCCACCCATCCGGCTTAACTTCTCGGCTATTAAGACGGCGATTGAAACCAGGGAAAAAATCGCCAAAAAAGGAAGCGACCGGCGGGTGCTGGATCGGGAAGAGGAGCCGGGGATCAACGTGAAACTGGGCCGCGGCGGGATTCGCGACGTTGAGTTTCTGGTGCAGTGCCTGCAACGTGTTTATGGCGGAGCGGAAGCGTGGCTGCGCTCGCGCGGTACTTTGTTTGCACTGCAAAAACTCCACGACAAAGGGCACATCAGCGGACACGAATTCCATCAACTGACCAGCGCGTATGAATTCCTGCGTCATCTGGAACATCGGCTGCAATTGCAGCAGGGGCGGCAGACACATCGCATGCCAATTTCCGGCCTTCAGCTACAGATTGTGCAGCGGGCGATGGAAGGCTATGCGCCGGGGGAAGATCGAGGCGGCGATTTGGCGGAACTGGTCCGCCGCAAGATGGCCGCAGTGGCTGAGATTTACGAGCGGTTGATTGATCAACATGATGCGCACAGCCGTTTTGAGGAACCGGAAGCGGAGTTTCGTCTGCACGGCGCTGGCTCCGCCGTGGGAGCGGAGCAATCCAATCGGGAGGTGCTGGAACGGCTGGCGGCGGATGCTCCAGCGTTCTACAAATTCATCTCCACTGCGAATCTGGGCGCTTCCGGCAGGAAGAATTTATTCCGCTTCCTGAGTTCCGCTTTCACCAGTTCGGAGCGATACGCGACGCTGCTGCGGTATCCAGTGATTGCCGGACGGGCTCTGGCGCTGTTTGAAACCAGCGACTATCTCACCGAAATTCTGGTGCGCCATCCGGAAGAAGTCGTAGCGCTGGATGAATTAAACCAGGGCATGCGGCCACTTCCCAGCGGAGTGTTGTTTCATGCGACGGGCGAGCAGGCACGCACCGTCCGCGACCCTATCTTTGAGTATTTAGCGGAAAACCACGCGCCGCATGCGGAAAAAATATCTCTTCTGCGGCGCCATTACCGGCGTTGCATGTTGCTCTCAGGCGCGCGCGACATAACGCAGCTACGAGGGGTCTATGAGTCCCTGGCGGAAACTACTGCCGCCACCGAGGACGCGATTGCGGCGGCGCTGCGTATTGCGGAGATGCCTCCGGGACTCGCGGTGATGGCGTTGGGCCGGCTGGGCAGTGGCGAATTTGATCTGCTCTCGGACGCCGACCTTCTATTTGTCTGCGAAGAAGGCGAAGATGTCGCGGCGCTAGGGAAGTTCGCGGGGCAATTTATGCAAGTATTGGCCGCCTATACGCGCGATGGCATGTTGTTTCCCGTGGACACGCGGCTGCGTCCGCGCGGCGCGGAAGGCGAATTGGTGGTGACTGTAAAACAATTGTGCGCTTACTTCCGCCAGGAGGCGCAGGCATGGGAGGCGCTCACCTACGCTAAATTACGGTTCATCGGCGGATCGCGGGAAGCGGGTGACAGGGCCATGGTGGCGACTGACGAACTGTTCCAGCGGTTTGCGGACGACGGAAACTTCCTGCCCGCTGTCGCGGAAATGCGCGCAAAACTGGAAAGGAACGAGCCGGAGGGGCGAAATCTAAAAACCTCGGCTGGCGGAAGCTATGACGTGGATTTTCTGACCAACTTTCTGCTGGTGAAGAATGGCATTCGTCCCAAGCAGGGAACTCTGCGCGACCGTCTATGGAGATGCGCGGAAGCGAATTTGCTGCAAAAATCCGAGGTCGCGCGTCTTGACCACGCCGCGGAATTTCTGAGGACCATCGAGCATGTGGTCCGGCTTGTTTCCGGGCGATCTTACAAATGGCTTCCTCCCACCGAACATGCCCGGGAAACGGTAGCCGGGCTGACGGAAAAAATCCTGGGCAGAAGATTTGCGGAAGGTCTGGAGGTGGAACTGGCACCAGTTTTGGCGGAAACCAGGGAGATTTATAAGAAGGTGATGTCAGATTCTGGGCCGGGAAGCACAATTATCGCCTGATTGGAGCGTATAGCCTTGTAGTGGCCAATTTCCGAGTAGCCGACAAACCAGAAACTTGAGATTGCTTGA
Organism: Terriglobales bacterium; assembly: GCA_036489565.1. Classification (GTDB taxonomy): domain Bacteria; phylum Acidobacteriota; class Terriglobia; order Terriglobales; family Acidobacteriaceae; genus JAICKN01. The sequence continues at coordinate 20,571 of DASXFN010000111.1, read as the reverse complement.
ATTTCCGGAGTGCAGAAATCTCAGCCTGTGCATCGAGAAAATCAGACCTGTGGCCCGGCGCCTTCTGGGAAACGACAGACCAGGCTGCTCCCTCTTGTAGCCTCTAAGCACAATTAATGTAGTTGCTAAAAGCAAGTATATTGCGGTAGCCTGTCTGCCGTGCCTCCTCGCGCAATCTCGGGGTCGGATGCGACTCAGGTTTTTGCCGTTCGGGAATTCAATCGCTTCTATACAGCGCGCTTAGGTCTCTTGCGCAAGCGACATCTCAACGGCGAGTTTTCTCTCACCGAGGCCCGCATGCTTTATGAGGTTGGATCCAAACCGCCGCAGACCGTTTCCTCGTTGCGGCGAACACTCTCTCTCGATGCCGGGTACATTAGTCGCCTTTTAACCTTGTTGACCAGGCGGAATCTCATATGCCATGCCGTTTCAAAAAACGACGGGCGCGAAAAATTACTAACGCTGTCGCCTTCGGGGGAACAAACTTTGGCTGAGCTGAATGAGAAGGCGTCACGGCAAATAGAACGCTTATTGGAGCCACTCAGTCGGTCTCAACGTGTAGCCTTGGTGGGATCGCTCGCGAGAGTGCGGTCGATCCTGAGCACGGCTCCAAAGCCACCAATAAAAGTCATTCGCTTGGGGGAGGTCGATGATGATGCGCTGAGACTTCTGTCGGAATATTACGATGCTGTTAGCGTTGTTCAGCGCGATACACCAGGTGAAATTCGCAAAATGACCCGTCACAAGGCGCTTGTAATTTGGCTCGCTTATCTGCAAGAGAAAGCTGTCGGCTGTGTTGCGCTGCGGACACTCCCATCAATCCCATTCGCGGGGGAGTGCAAACGTCTCTACGTGCAGCCAATGGCTCGTGGCAATGGCATCGCGAACTTGCTCTTGGGCGACCTGGAGGCATTCGCGTGCAGTAAAGGGCTGCGATGGGTCTATCTCGACACGAAGGACGATCTAAAAACGGCCATTGCCGTCTATAGAAAACGCGGGTACCGTTCATGCAAGCGCTACAACGATAATCCGCAAGCAACGGTATTTCTTCGCAAGAGGATCGGCACATGAATCGTCGTAGCTTTCTACAATCCACATCTTCAACGATAGCGGTGACTATTTCCGCAGCTCTGGCCCGGGCTTCCGAATCACCGGCGGCATCAGAGCAAGGGCATAGGGCCATTCGCGAAGAGCTAGTAACAGCCTGTACCGAAGACAAATTGATCCAGTCTGGCTTAGTGTTCTTGCCGTCACGGGGGCCATCAAAACCGACTGCAGTGGTCTGGGTTCACGGAGCTACTGCAAACTTTTACTATCCGAGCTATGTAGCTATTGCGAGGAAGATGGCTTCGGATGGCTACACTTTTATTTTGGGGAACACTCGGATGCACGACATCGGTTGTGTGCTAGCGGAAGCTGCAGACGGTTCCGTGCTCCGGGGCGGTACCCTATGGGGCTTGCCAAGCAAGGAGCCGCTAGATATCGCAGCCTGGATCGATGTGGCGGAAAAGAATGAGCATGCCTCTGTTGTGTTGGTCGGCCACAGCGCAGGCGGGCCAGCCGTTCGGCGTTACATGGCAGAGCGGACGGACACGCGTGTAATCGGATGGGCGCAGGCTTCAGTTGGACTCGCGCTCTGGCCACCGAGAGCAGATCCCGAACGCCTAAAGACGGCGATCGAGATGGTTGCGAGCGGACACGGGCAAGATTTCCTGCCGAATTTCCGGCTCAGCGCGGGAACTTTCCTGGACTACGCGAAGACGCCCGATGATATTTACGATTTTTATGGCATCGAGTATGCGAAACCTGCTATCGCGCATATTCGCGCTCCACTGCTGGTTTTCTATGGTTCTAACAATGATGTCGGCTCACAAGCCGACCTCGAACGGCTGCGCGGTCTGATCGCCAAGTATTCCGGCGGACCTAGACGCGTTGACAGCGCAATCATTCGAGACGGAGATCACGATTACAACGGGCAAGCAGCACAAGTTGCGTCGGTTATGGAGAAATGGATGAACGAACTTGTGGGTGAGCAACGCTCTCTTTCCCAAAGGCGTGATCCACCTGCGGAATTCCCTTGAGCAAGTCGGTGGGCGGGACTCTGGTCATTTTCAAAGCGACGATGGCGTCCAGCGTAGCGGCCATTTTCTACCAGCGAATTGTAAATCACGTGTGTCCCGCGTGCGGCGAATTGGTAACTGGGCGGATGACGGGCGATCCGGAACTCACCACTACCAATTGCCATCCTCCTTTACACCCCGTTCTTTAACGTGTTAACCTTGACTCCGTTACTAGGAAAAGAATTCGACAGGAGTGCATCAGGTTAGTGCTAGCCAGAGAGCAAAAACAGGCCCTCATCGACCAACACCGCACGCATCCCACTGACACGGGAAGTCCGGAAGTGCAAATCGCGCTGTTAAGCGAGCGGATCGGTCAATTGACGGAACACTTTAAATCGCACCAGAAAGACCATGGCTCACGCCGCGGCCTTCTCATGCTGGTCAGCAAGCGTCGCCGCTTGCTAGACTACCTCAAAACATACGATTCCGAACGCTATAAGACCGTCGTCCACAAACTCGGTTTGCGTAAGTAGTCGTGGGGTGGCTTTTCCCAGCGGGAAATATGCGGGGTCAAGCTAGGGCATTGGTGTGCGCGTTTTGAACGCGTCTTAATTTAGAGTTTTCGAGCACTCTACCTGCGATCGTGCAGCCTCCTAGAAGGCACATGCGTGCCCTCCTGCCACAAGGACAATAAACATGAAACATGAAGTATCTGTAGAACTTTCCGGCGGTAAATCCCTTTCATTTGAAACTGGCAAATTGGCGAAGCAAGCGCACGGCTCGGTAGTCGTCCGCACCGGCGACAACGTGGTTTTAGCCACTGGCACCGCCAATCCGGACCCGCGCGAAGGAATTGATTTCTTCCCGCTCACCGTGGATTACCGTGAATATACCTACGCTGGCGGACGCATCCCCGGCGGATTTATTAAGCGTGAGGGCCGGCCGAGCGAGCGCGAAATTCTCGTCAGTCGCATGATTGACCGCCCAGTCCGTCCGTTGTTTGCGGAAGGATTCCGCTGCGAGACCCAGGTAATCGCGTTTGTGCTTTCTGCGGACAAAGAGAATGATCCCGATGTTTGCGCCATCAACGGCGCTTCCGCCGCACTGACAATTTCCGATATTCCATTCCAAGGCCCGATTGGCGCAGTGCGCGTGGGGTTGGTGGATGGCCAGTTCGTAGTGAATCCTTCTTATACGGAACTGCGCGAAGGCTTGCTCAATCTTATGGTGGTCGCTTCGGCCGAAGCCATCGTGATGATTGAAGCGGCCGCGAAGGAAGTAAAAGAAGAGACGGTGGTGGACGCCATTGAATTTGCCCACGCCGAAATCAAAAAGATTTGCGCCGCGATCAACAGCCTGCGGGAAAAAGCGGGCAAACCTAAGCGCCAGGTCACGCCGCCGGAATTCGACCAAACCTATTACAACGATCTGAAGAAGCGCATTGGCAAAGAGCTTACGGATGCGCTCGATACCCAGAAACATCCCAAAGCGGAGAGCTATAACCTGGTCCGCGAGATCAAGAAAAAGTTGCAGGAGCCCATCGCGAAAGACGATGAGGACGGGCAGAAAAAACTTAAGCGCTATTACGAAGAGTTGCGCGAGCGGATTTTCCGCGAGCAGGTCACCGCTGACAAGCGTCGTCCGGATGGGCGCGCGTTTGATGAAATTCGCCCCATCTGGATTGAAACCGGGCTTCTTCCCCGCACGCACGGCTCTGCCGTCTTTACCCGTGGCGAAACGCAGGCCCTGGTCACGACCACGCTCGGGACCTCGGATGACATGCAACGCCTCGAAGCTTTCGAAGGCGAAGCGAAAAAGCGATTCATGCTGCACTACAACTTCCCACCATTCAGCGTTGGAGAAGTTGGCTTCCTGCGCGGAGCGGGCCGCCGCGAAATCGGCCACGGAGCTCTTGCGGAACGCTCAGTTGCAGTAGTCCTTCCGGCAGAAGAGAAGTGGCCCTACGCCATGCGCGTGGTTTCTGACATTCTTGAATCCAACGGTTCGTCGTCCATGGCTTCGGTTTGCGGAGCTTCGCTCTCGCTGATGGATGCGGGCGTGCCTTTAAAGTCTCACGTGGCCGGAGTTGCCATGGGATTGGTAATGGAAGGCGGAAAGTATTCCATCCTTACCGACATTGCAGGCGCTGAAGATCACTACGGCGACATGGATTTCAAAGTCGCCGGAACGCGGGACGGCATTACCGCCCTGCAAATGGACATCAAGGTGGCTGGCATCACGCCGCAGATCATGCGTGAAGCGATGGCCCAGGCGCAGCGGGGACGGTTCTTCATTCTCGACAAGATGAATGAAGCGATCTCCGAACCTCGCACCAAGATTTCCGCATTTGCTCCACGCTTCTACACCGTGCAGATTCCTACGGACAAGATTCGCGACCTCATCGGACCGGGCGGCAAGATGATTCGCTCTATCGTCGAACAGACGGGAGTGAAAATCGACGTGGAAGATTCCGGCATGGTGAAAGTTGCTTCGAGTGATGAAGCTGCGGCAGCCAAAGCGCTGCAATTGATTGGCGACATTACTGCGACGGCTGAAATTGGCAAGACTTATCTAGGCAAAGTTTCCCGGCTTGCCGATTTCGGCGCGTTCGTCGAAATATTGCCGGGTACCGATGGCCTGCTGCACATCAGCGAAGTTGCGGAACATCGCATTAAGGATGTTCGCGACGAGTTGAAAGAAGGCGACCAGGTGCTGGTAAAGGTGCTATCCATTGAAGGCAACCGTATCCGCCTTTCACGCAAAGCGATTTTGAAAGAGCAGCGCGCAAAAATGGGCGGAGCCCCTCCGGAAGGTTCTGAAGGCGGAGAAGGCGGCGGTGGAGAAAACCATGGAGTGGAAGGGCACGAGGCGGAAAGTCATGGAGTGGAAACGCCCGTGCGTACTGGGGCGCTGACGATTGAAGGCGGCGGAGATTTTCCGGATGAGCCGGAGCCGAACTTCAATCGCGATGTGCCGCACTCAAACCCTGGCGGTGATCGGGGGCCGGAACGTAGCGGAGACCGCGGAGGTCGTGGCGGCGGACGTCCGGGTGGAGGTGGCGGACGCGGACGCGGCGGCCGTGGCGGGCACGGTGGTGGCGGAGGCGGACGAGGCCGTGGAGGTCGTAGCGGCGGTGGCGGAGGTCGCCACTAATCCGTAGATTTTTGTGAATCTTCCCTTTGGGAATTTTTAATTTAATTGTTTGGGATCGTAAAAATGGCCGCGGATTTTTTCGCGGCCATTTTTTCCATGTGCAGTTGGAGTAAATCATCGCTAGAACTGACCGATAGCGCCCCTAAGAAGTTCGATCACGATTGCCAGTACGGGAAGAAACAAAACCAATCCGCTGCCCACCAGAATTACTTCACTGACTAAATCAGCCTTCATCAAATCGTCTTTGCGCAACTGGCACCTCGCTGTCTCGCCAAATTCGTGAGCCGTATTCACGCGTCTCTCGTCCATCAAACTCTCATCCATCAAAGATGCTAATGCCCGCCAGAGGGTGAGCCGGGCCTTGCGAACTACAGTTCCGTACTTACCGATATAGGGAAAATCCGTATGCTTTCTTTGCGTAACCTGACAATTCTTTACAGGCCCAGCGACAGCTAACTATATGAAGGAAAGCCCACTGACAAAACTTTCTGGAGTGTTAGGGGTTTGAATCAATGTAGGACGGAGGTGCTGAAATGAGGAAACGAAATCTGGTTTTGATGTTTGGTCTGGCTGTGGCAATGATGTTTTCGGCGGCGCCGAAAGCGCACGCGGGAGTCATTGTGGGAGTGCGCATTGGAGCGCCGGTGTACGCGCATCCGGCAGGTGCTTTTGTTTATGCTGCTCCGCGGGTTTATGTTTCTCCGCGGCCATTCGTGACGGTGGCGCCGTTCCCGGTATACCGCAGTTTTTACAGGGCTCCTCGGCCGGTAGCTTTTCGCCATGTCTATGTGCGACACGAATATGTTCGTCGCGGCTATAACGGCTGGCGCCGGTAGCGCAGCCGGGAGACGGCTGTGCTGCTGAAATACTTAGCGCAGCCGCGACGGCTTTTCCGTCCCACCATTTGTTTTTAGCGGATCGAGACAGGGAAACAAGATCGTGAAGTACATGAAGTACCTGATTTTCCTAGACGCGCATCCGGTTGAGGATTAGATGGAATAGCGGGGACAAGACTTTAACGAAAAGAAAAGAAAGGAAAATTGTTATGAAAGTGCGAGCGTTATTTTTAGTGACGGCGATGATGGTGGCGAGCTTGTTTGCTTCGGCCCAGAAAATGGCCACGGGATCAGAGGGACAGATACAGACCGAAGTGCGACATCAGCTGAACATGATGCCATACGTCACTGCCTTCGACTACATAGCTTTCAAGATTGATGGCAGGAATGTGACGCTGGTGGGGCAAGTGACCAAGCCGGTGCTCAAATCGGACGCGGAAAGTGCTGTCAAACACGTGGAAGGCGTTGAGCATGTGGAGAATCAGATCGAAGTTTTGCCGCCGTCTTCAATGGATGATGGCATTCGGATCCGATTGTTTCGGGCCATCTACGGATATCCTCAGCTGCAGAAATATGAGTTGGGCACTACCAAGCCCATTCGCATTCTGGTGAAATCCGGTCACGTGACGCTGGCGGGTATCGTGGACAGCGAGGGCGATAAGAATGTGGCCGGCATTCGTGCCAAGAGCGTTTCGGGAACCTTTTCCGTGGACAATCAATTGCAAGTTGTGTCAGGCAGTTAGCATCTCAACGTTGATGTAACTTTCGGCGCCGTTGGATTCGCAACGGCGCCGTTTGTGTTTTTGGCGTGCGAACCGGAATGGTACGATCTTTCGAGAGGTTTGCGGCCCGTGCAATTTTCCCTGAAAGATCTCGAGCTGTTCATCGCAGTGGCTGAAGCCGGAAGCATCGCGAAGGCCGCGCAGCGATGCCATACCGTTGCTTCCGCGGTGAGCAAGCGGATTTCCGATATGGAAGAGAGTTTCCATACGGCCCTGTTGGTTAGGCGCAGCAAAGGCGTGGAACTTACTCCGGCCGGCCAAGCGTTGCTGGTCCGGTCGCGCGAGGTCCTGAACCAGGCCAGCCAGTTGAATGACGAACTCGCGGAGTTTGCTTCGGGAGTGCGGGGACATGTGCGCGTCTTCGCTAACATCTCTTCCATCGTGGAATTTCTGCCTGCGGCGCTTGCGTCATTTTTGTCGAAGCATCGCGATATACGAATTCATCTGGAAGAACATGTAAGCAGCGTAATTGCCCAGGCAGTCGCAGATTCCGTGGCGGACGTTGGAATTGTCAGCGAGGCGCCGCCGGCCACCGGACTAACATTGGTCCCATTCCGCAAGGATGAACTTGCGCTTGTGGTTTCTCCGGACCATCCGCTCGCGAGACGCAAATCCTTAAACTTTGCCGATGTGTTGGAGTTTGATTTTGTCGGGCTGCACAGCAATAGCTCGCTCCATTACCTGCTGATTCGCGAGGCGGCGCAGAGCGGTCGCCCGCTTAAGCTCCGCATTCAGGTCACCAGTTTCGACGCAGTGTGCGCCATGGTGGCCGCGGGATTGGGTGTCGGTATTATGCCTCGGGCTGCGGCGACTCCTTATATTGATTCTCTGGGACTGAAGTCCATCGCGTTGTGTGACGCTTGGGCAAAGAGAAAGCTTTATCTTTGTATTCGTTCAAAAGAGAGTTTGTCATCCGCTGGCCGCGAGTTTGTGAACCATCTGACGAGCCGCGCTGATTAGAATTTTGGCTAATCGAGATTTTCGATGAGCACAAATTCATGATTCATGACGGGTTCCCACGCTCGCTTGATTTATAATCGATAATTTCAAGGTGAGTATGAGAAGGATCCTGTAGCTATCGCATACCTGCAGGCCGTTGTTTCTCTTCAGCCGAGATCAATCATCCAGCAATAAAATGAAAGGAATTACATGAGCACGATTGCCGCAATTCATGGAAGAGAAGTCATTGATTCGCGAGGTAATCCAACGGTAGAAGCTGAGGTTTTCCTGCACGACGGTTCGGTGGGACGGGCCATTGTGCCGAGCGGCGCTTCGACTGGGGAACATGAGGCGGTGGAACTGCGCGACGGCGACAAAAAGCGCTATGTCGGAAAGGGCGTCCTGAAGGCCGTTGCCAATGTGAATGGCGAAATCGCCAAGGCCCTCGCGGGTTTTGACGCCGCCGATCAGCGCGGCCTCGATAGAAAGATGATTGAATTAGACGGCACGGACAACAAGGGCCGGCTCGGGGCGAATGCGATTCTTGCGGTTTCCATGGCTGCCGCCCGCGCTGCTGCAGCACATTTCGATCAGCCATTGTATTTCTATTTGGGCGGAGCAGCCGCGAACACGCTGCCTACGCCCATGATGAATATCCTGAATGGCGGCGCGCATGCCGACAACAACGTGGACTTCCAGGAATTCATGGTCATGCCTGTGGGCGCGCCATCGTTTTCGGAAGCGCTGCGCTGGGGCGTGGAAGTATTTCACACGCTAAAGGGCGTTTTGAAAAAGCGCGGCTACAGCACCGCGGTTGGCGATGAGGGTGGGTTTGCGCCGTCGGTGAAGTCGAATGTGGAAGCCATTGAAGTTGTATTGGAAGCGATCCAGCAGGCGGGATACAAGCCGGGAGAACAGATTGCGATTGCGCTCGATCCGGCAGCGAGTGAATTCTTTCAGGATGGCAAGTACGTGTTCAAGAAGTCGGATAAGTCGGCGAAGAGTTCCGATGAGATGGTGAAATTCTGGGCGAAGTGGGCAAAGGATTATCCGATTGTTTCTCTAGAAGATGGTCTTTCCGAAAACGACTGGGAGGGCTGGGCAAATCTGACCAAAGAACTTGGCGGCAAGATTCAGCTTGTAGGCGACGATATTTTCGTGACGAATATCAAGATATTCGGCAAGGGCATCGAGAAGGGAATCGCGAACTCGATTCTTATTAAGCTCAACCAGATCGGAACAGTCAGCGAAACGCTCGACGCCATTGATCTTGGCCGAAGGAACGGATACACCTCCATCATCTCGCATCGTTCGGGCGAGACCGAAGACACATTTATTGCCGACTTGGCAGTGGCGACGGGCGCGGGGCAGATCAAAACCGGCTCGGCCTCGCGGACGGATCGGATTGCCAAGTACAACCAGTTGCTGAGAATTGAGCAGGAGTTGGGAAGTTCGGCGCGGTTCCTGGGGTTGAAGGCGCTCAACTATAGGGGATAGTGGACCATGTAGTTGAGCATCAAAATTGTTTAGAACTTAGGAGCCTAATGTCTCGTCCCAAACCACTTGTTCTCATCATCCTCGACGGATGGGGCTATAGCCCTAAAACCGAAGCCAATGCCATCGCGCTCGCGCATAAGCCAACCTATGATCGCCTGCTGCGCGAGTATCCGAATACGCTGATTCAAACCAGCGGCCCCTTTGTCGGACTTCCTGACGGGCAGATGGGCAACAGCGAAGTGGGACATCTCAACATTGGCGCTGGCCGTGTCGTTCATATGGATTCGACGCGCATTGAGGCGATGATCCAGAATGGAGACTTCTTCAAGGATTCAACATTGCTTGCCGCGATGAAGAATGCGCAGAGTGGTGGACGCAAGTTGCATCTGTTTGGCCTGGTCTCAGATGGTGGTGTGCACTCTTACCAGACGCATCTTCACGCGCTTTTGAAAATGGCGAAACAGAATGGGCTGGAGCGCGTCTGCGTCCACGCATTCATGGACGGGCGGGACACGCTGCCCACCAATGGTGCTGGATATCTCGAGCAATTGCAGAAGGCAATTCGCGAGTACAACGTCGGGAAAATTGCGAGCGTGAGCGGACGCTATTATGCCATGGATCGTGACCGCCGCTGGGAGCGTATTGCCAAAGCTTATAACGCAATGGTTCTAGGCCAGGGCGAGGGCGGAAAGTTTGCTGATCCGGTGCAGGGCGTGAAGGAGTCTTATAACAAGGGCGTTACAGACGAGTTTATTATTCCTTTTGTTTGTGGAGATGCTAAGAGCAGCACGGGCGAGGATGCCCGCGCCTCCACGATTCGCGATGAGGACTCTTGCATTTGTTTCAATTTTCGAGCGGACCGGGTGCGGCAAATTACTCGCGCTCTGGCCCGCAACAGCGGGCTCAACGCGCAGGGTGGTCGCGATCTGCAAGGGGCTGATGACCTCGACAAAACCATTCCGCGCGACAGCGTGCCTAAGAATTTGCACTACGTCTGCATGACGCAATACGATAAGAATTTCTCATTGCCCATGGTCATTCATCCGGAATCGATGGCGAACATTCTGGCGAACGTCATGGGTGGATTGAATCTTCGCAATCTGCGTGTTGCTGAAACGGAGAAATACGCTCACGTCACATACTTTTTTAACGGCGGGATTGAGCAGCCGTTTCCCGGAGAAGACCGCGTTCTGGTGCAATCGCAAAAGGTCGCTACCTACGACTTAAAACCCGAAATGAGCGCAGCGGGCATCGCCGATGCCGTAATTAAAGCCACCGAAGAAGGCACCTTCGATGTGATGATCGTCAACTTTGCCAACGCCGACATGGTTGGCCATTCCGGCAAACTTGAGCCAACAATTAAAGCGGTGGAAACTGTGGACGCCTGTCTGGGTCGCATTGAACTTTCGGTGAGAGCGAAGGGCGGCGCGATGCTGATTACCGCTGATCACGGGAACGCCGAGCAGATGATTGATCCGGCAACCGGAGGCCCACACACGGCGCACACGACGAATCCGGTGCCGTTTATTGTTGTGGCCGAAAATAGCAAAAAGTTCAGCGTGAAGCCGGGTGGTTCCTTGCGCGACATTTCGCCAACCATACTTGCCATGCTTGGCGCGGACGAGCCCAAAGATATGACTGGCCGCGATTTGCGCACGTTCCTTAAATAGAACGGTGATTGAAATCTATGAATGACCCTCAAGTGCTGGTGCTACAGCATGCCCGCAGCGAAGGCTTGGGAACCATTGAAGACGCGCTTCGTGGCTCGGGCCATTCATTCAAATATCTGCGCACGTTTGAAGGTGAAACGATCCCGAAAAATGCCGGCAATCTTTCTGGGCTGGTCATCATGGGCGGGCCCATGGGCGTGTATGAACATGCGAAGTATCCTTTTCTTAAAGACGAAATGAAATTGATCGAAAGTTTTTTGAAGGAAGGGAAGCCGATTTTAGGAGTCTGCCTGGGGAGCCAGTTGCTGGCTTCAGCGCTCGGAGCCGAAGTCAAGAAGGGCCCGCGCAAAGAAATTGGCTGGTATCAAATTCATTTGAACGCGAATGCCTGGGAGGATCGGCTGTGGAAAGGTCAGCCCCGTTCCTTTACCGCTTATCACTGGCATGGCGATATTTTTGATCTTCCCACGGACGCCGTGCCTTTGGCCTCCTCCGATCTAACGGCGTTGCAGGCGTTCCGTCATGGTGAAAATATCTATGGTCTTCTTTTCCACATGGAAGTCACGCGGGAACAAATTCAAACGATGCTGCAGGAATTCTCCGAAGAAATAGCGCAGGAAAAGCTGGATGGCCCTGGAATCCTCGCCTCCGGCGCCTCTTATCTGCCGCCGATGCAAGAAATTGGCAAGGCCTTCTTTGGGCGCTGGGCGACGCTCGTGGACCGCCAAGCCTAATCGCTACAAACAGGCCGCTCGGATGTCTTCTGGCGGAGAAAGAGAAACCCGGCACTGGGCAAATGTTTGCCTCTTCTTTTCATCCTAAGCAAGTGTGAAATCTATATCGCCCACGATCCTTCTTCGTGAACATGAATTCCGCGCAGCGCGCCTTTAGGATCATGAATTACCAATCCATCCGGCGACATAGTTGCGCCAACCGAAATAAAGCGGAGCTTCGTAGAATTTACGTTCTGGCTATTTGCTGCGTGCTCACCATTAGCATGAGCATTGGCGCGCGAGCGCAAGATAATCCCGCGCAGGCAACCAAGCCGACGCAAATAAAACCTCCCGAACCAAAGGGCACTCCGACACAGAATCCCGCCCAAACGCCGAAGACCGCGCCTCAGATAAAACAAATTCTTCCTTCATATGACGGGCAGAATGTTACTTCCATTGAACTCGCGGGCCAACCCAATCTCGACACGAAAGACCTTTTACCATTGCTCACTTTAAAGGCAAAGGAGCCGTTCTCCGAGAAGAAAGCGGACGAGAGCATCGCTGCGATAAAAAAAGCGGGCCGCTTTCACGACGTTCAATTAGACATCCGGCCGGAAACCAACGGGGTACGAGTGCTGTTTGTACTTCAACCGGCAACTTATTTTGGCATTTATGTTTTTCCCGGCGCGGGCAGGTTTCCATATTCGCGTTTGTTGCAAATATCAAATTATCCGCCCAAGGGGGCGTTCACTCCTGTGGACGTGGAAGACGCGCGCCGATCGCTGGAAAAGTATTTTCAACGCAGCGGCTATTTTCAGGCAAAAGTCGAATCTGAAGTCCAAACCAGTCCGCCGTGGGGACTGGCAAACATCATTTTCCATACAACGCTAAACCGCCGAGCGAAGTTTGGAGAGGTGATTGTTCGCGGCGTTCCCGATCAGCAAGCGTCGCATTTAACTGGAATGTTGCATTCTTTCATCGCCAGGTTGCGCCGTTCGGCAATTCGTCCCGGAAAGACCTACAAACTACAAACTGTGCAAAAGGCAACGCAATATCTTACGAACTCGCTCGCGAAACAAGGCTATTTGGACGCCAAGGTGCGCATGACGGGCGCGGAGTATTCTCCCGTATCGAATCGGGCGAACATTTTTTATGATGTGACGCCTGGATCCGTTGTGCACGTCACCATCACCGGAGCCCATTTGTGGAGTTGGGACAGGAAAAAGCTTCTGCCCGTCTATGAACATGCGGGAGTGGACCCGGAACTGATTCAAGAGGGTCGTCAAAATCTTATTTCGTATTTTCAGTCGAAGGGTTATTTCAATGCGGCGGTCGCCAGCAATGTAGAGAAAGAAGCTTCCGGGGAGACTATTGAGTACAAGATTAATAAGGGGCCCCGGCACAAAGTAAAACAAGTCTCCATCGCCGGCAACCAGAAGTATCCGGAAAAACAACTTCTTTCCTATGTGCGTGTGAAGAAAGCCCATTTTCTTTCTCACGGACAGTACAGTGAGCAGTTGCTTCGGGCGAGCGTACGAAATCTTGAAAATTTGTATAAAGCAAACGGTTTCAGCTCAGTAAAAGTGACTTCGCAAGTGTCCTCGCCGAAAGGCGATGTGGTCGTCGCCTTTCATGTGGAAGAAGGGCCGCAGGATGTCGTCCAGGATTTGCAGGTTGAGGGCAACCAAACACTTTCTGAGGCGCAACTGGCTCCCAAAGGTTTAAAGCTCCGGGCTGGACAGCCGTATTCGCAAGAAAATGTCGTGGCTGATCGCAGCCAAATCATGGCCACTTATCTGACCGAAGGCTATCTCACGGCGACGTTCCGGGAAACTGTCCATCAAGTCTCCGGGCAGCCACACAAGGTGCAAGTTGTTTATCAGATTTACGAAGGCCCGCAAGTGCGGACGGCGACGGTGGTCACGTTGGGTCGCAATCATACGAAGCAGAAGCTGATTGACCGGCAAATCGAGGGCATCGCCGCCAATAAGCCAATGAAGGAAAATGATCTGTTGGCCTCGGAGACGCGGCTGTACAACACGGGCGTTTTCGATTGGGCGGAGGTGGACCCCCGTCGTGAAATCACCACGCAGAATCAGGAAGATGTTCTGGTCAAAGTCCACGAAACCAAGCCCAACACCCTGACCTATGGATTCGGTTTCGATGTGATTAATCGTGGAGGTAGCGTTCCGAGCGGCACGGTCGTGGTGCCGGGAATTCCGCCCACCGCGTTGCCAAAAAATTTCAAGACCAGTGAAAAAACATTCTGGGGGCCGCGCGGAACTCTGGAATATACGCGCAACAACCTGCGGGGCAAAGGCGATTCATTGACTTTCTCAGGCTTGGCAGCGCGGCTCTCGCAAAATGGCTCGATCGTGTACACGGACCCGGCGTTCCTGTGGACAAACTGGTCAACCAGCCTGTCGTTGACCGGTCAGCACAACAGCGAGAATCCAATTTTTACTTTTCGGCAGGCGCAGTTTGGATATGAGTTGCAGCGGCCCCTGAACTCGGATAAGAACCAGAACCTTTTTTTGCGCTACAACTTTACCGAGACAGGTCTGACGAATTTGTTGATTCCTGAACTTGTCCCACCGGACAACCTGCATGTCCGCTTATCCACCGTTTCCGCCAGTTATATTCGGGACACGCGCGACAATCCGACCGACGCGCATAAAGGCCTTTACGAGAGTTATGAGCTTGATCTCAACCCCAGCGTCTTGGGTTCGAATTTCAGCTTTACTCGTTTGTTGGCACAGGCCGCCTACTATAAGAAGATCCCAGCGGATATTGTGTGGGCGAATAGCGTGCGCATAGGGTTGGAACAGTCGTTCAGCGGCAGCTCCGTGCCGCTAAGTGAAACCTTCTTTTCGGGCGGCGGCAGCACGCTGCGCGGCTTCCCTCTTAATGGTGCGGGGCCGCAGCGCGTAATTACCGCCTGCGGCGATCCGGCGGACCAGAGCACCTGTTCGCCGATCACCGTTCCGGTCGGCGGACCGGAGCTTTTAATTATCAATTCCGAGTTTCGCATTCCCGTGCCCGCGTCACTGCCTGTGGTGGGGAAGAATTTGGGGATCGCGCTCTTCTACGACGGCGGCAATGTCTTCCCGCACATTGGATTCCGCGACTTTGCGGCAAATTATTCAAATAGTATTGGCGGGGGGCTGCGCTACAAAACGCCCGTTGGGCCTATACGGATTGATATCGGCCACAACCTTAACGGTGCGCCGGGAATCAAATCCACGCAATTCTTCATTACATTAGGACAAGCGTTTTGAGCACCTTCCCCAATCCTCCCGACCCTGGCCAAGACAAACTGAAACCACAACTGGTGCGCGGAAAAGCGAAGAAGCCTTATGGGAGTCTAAGAAAAGTTACGCGCTGGATTGGCGCGGGGCTTCTGATATTCATCGCCGTCATCGTGGTTGCCGTTCTTCTCCTCCCGCATGTCCGTTCTTTTCGCCAATACGCGCTTCGATTCGCGGAGGGCAAGGTGCAGTCCTCGTTAGGGACGCCCGTTCACGTCCAAGATTTCGCGTTTAGTCTTTTTCATCTCCGGCTCAATCTATACGGAGTTGTTGTCAGCGGCGCGGGCCTGCAGGCCAATCCTCCGCTGTTGACCGTGGACCATATCGGAATGGGATTCGGAATCACTTCCGTCTTTCGCCGGGAGTGGTATGTGAGGTATGTCGAGGTAAACCACCCGGTCGCGCGCTTGCTCGTTGACGCTAAGGGCGATAGCAACCTTCTGCAAACGAAGAAAGGCAACAGCGGACACACGAGTATTTTTCAGTTGGCGGTGCGCCATGCATTGCTTGATCGGGGAGAGGTTTATTACAACAACCGTAAGAGCGCTCTCGATGCCGATCTCCATGATCTGCGGTTCCAGGCGCAGTTCGATACCGGGCAACAGCGCTATTCAGGAAACATAGGTTATCGCGACGGGCATTTACGAATGGGAGATTTCGAGCCCATTGAGCACAATCTCGACGCGGAATTCGACGCCACTCCTAGTGGATTTACGCTGCATCGCGCGGTCTTGACCAGTGGCGCGTCCAAAATTCAACTAAGCGGAACCGTGCAAGATTACGCCAACCCGCGCATCACTGCGAAATATTCTGCGACGGTTGACGCTGGAGAGTTTCGCGCCGTGATGAATAACCCGTCTTTGCCGTCCGGGCTTATTAATACCGAAGGAACGCTGGATTACCAGAGCGAGCCGAACGTTCCCATGCTAACCGCGGTAAACCTCGACGGGAAAGTTGCGAGCCAAGATCTTCGAGTTGCGAGCCCAGATTTTCGCGGCGACATTACTGAGATTGGAGCGCGTTATTCGCTGGCCAAAGGGAATGCTGCCATTAGTGGTATTCACGCGCAGTTGTTGGGAGGCGAATTGATTGGCGATCTGAACGTGCGCGATGTCGCTGGAGCTTCTGAGGCCAGGTTGAGTGGCGTCATTCGGCAAATATCATTGGATAAACTGAGGCCGCTCGCGCAATCCGCGCAACTAAATCAAGTTGCGCTTGCGGGTGAGTTAAATGCGGGCGTGGATGTGACTTGGAACGGTAAGCTGGAAAATCTTGTGGCGCAGACCAACGCCACGATTCAAGCGAACGTCGCATCGCGCAATGGAGCAAGCGCAAACACGATACCGGTTAATGGCGCAATTCACGGGCAATACAACGCCGCGAGAAAACAGATTTCCATTCAGCAGAGTTATGTTCGCCTGCCGCAGAGTTCGCTCAATTTAAATGGGACGGTCAGCGGTCATTCCAGCCTGCAAATCCGCTTTCAGTCTAACAATCTGCATGAGCTGGAAATCGCGGCCGATGTCTTGAATCCAGCCCTGCAAGCTCAAAAATCCCAGCTTGGTCTTTTTGGAACTGCTTCATTTACAGGAAACATGCGCGGCTCCACGAGCGTCCCGCAATTAACTGGACAATTGCGTGCCGAGAATCTTCATGTCAAAGGCAGCGAATGGCGAAGGCTCACCACGAACGTCGAGATAAGCCCGTCGCTGGCAGCTTTGCAAAACGGAGAACTTCAACCCGCCAATGGTGGGCGCATTACCTTTGCGCTCAGTACTGCTTTGCGGCATTGGAGCTTTGATCCGGACAGTCAAATTTCCGTTGCATTGAATGCGAACCAGGTCAACTCGGATGATCTGACGAAGCTGGCGGGGCGGCCAGTGCCGATCGCCGGCGTGGTGTCAGCGAATCTTTCCGTGAATGGTTCGGAATCCAGTCCTCTGGGGAAAGGAAAAATTAGCCTTACCAAAGCAAGAATCGTAGGCGAACCCGTGCAATCCGCAGAAGTGATCTTCCAGGCCAGCAAAGATCAACTGCGGGCTGATTTGAACCTGCAAGCCCCGGCCGGCACGGTTCGCGGGGCGGTGACATATTATCCGAAAGACCAGCGCTACGAAGCCAACATCGAGGCGCCCGGTGTTCGACTCGATAAACTGCAAACGCTGCTGGCGAAAAATTTAAAGGTAGAAGGGGTCCTTAACGTCACAGCTCGGGGTCAGGGCAGCATAAAAAATCCGGAAATGTCGGCCAGCGTGGAATCTCCGCAGCTGCAGATTCACGATCAGAAGTTGGGTGATCTTAAGCTCCAGGCAAGCCTCGCGAACCATATTGCAAATGTTGTCTTAAACGCGCACGCGGTCAACACGCTTATCAGTGCGAAGGCCACTGTCAACACGACCGGCGAATACCAGACCAATGCCACAGTGGACACGCAAACCATTCCCTTACAGCCATTAATTGCCGCGTTCTCCCCCGCAGAAGCCGCCAACGTGAATGGCCAGACCGAACTCCACTTAAATTTGCATGGCCCCTTGAAGCGCTGGTCCGAAGTTGAAGCGCATGCGACCGTTCCCGTGCTGAAAATGAATTACACGGATAAATTCCAAATCGCGGCCGCAGCTCCGCTGCACATTGATCTGAGCCACGGTGTTCTGGCCCTGCAGAAAGGAAATATTAAAGGCACGGGTACAGATATGCAGGTGCAGGCGAGTATCCCAATCGATCGGACGGCGCCGGTGTCCCTGCTTGCCGAAGGCACGATGGACCTGCAAATCGCACAATTGTTTGATCCTGATATCACAAGCTCCGGTCAATTGCGATTCGACATTAACTCCTTCGGCGCTCGCGCGAATCCCGATGTGCAAGGGCAAATCCATATTGAAAATGCAAACATTCTTTCCGCCGGAGCGCCGGTCGGCTTACAGAACGGCAATGGCGTGCTCACGCTTACCAAGGATCGGTTGAACATCAGCGAATTTAATGGGAGTGTAGGCGGCGGCAAAGTGCAGGCGTCGGGCGGCATTGTGTACAGGCCGTCAGTACGATTTGATCTCGGCCTCTCCGCTCACGGCATACGAGTGCCTTATCCTGAAGGGGTACGCGAGGGGTTGAATGCGAACCTGACACTCGTGGGTAGCACCGAGGCAGCAACCCTCGGCGGGCAAGTTCGAATCAATCAGCTGTGGTTTACTCCTGATTTTGATTTGACCACTTTCATGGGACAGTTTGGCAGTGAGGTCGCTCCACCTCCCGGCCAGGGCTTCAGTCAGAATTTGCAGTTGAATCTCTCCGTGCAATCCACAAGCGGAATCAATTTGGTGAGCCGTGAACTTACCCTGCAAGGCAGCGCGAATTTAAACGTCCGTGGTTCTGCTGCGGAGCCTGTAATTCTTGGGCGGGTGAACTTGGATAGCGGCGATTTGCTCTTTATGGGGAACCGCTATCTCCTGCAGGGCGGCACCATAGACTTCGCCAATTCATCGCAAACACAACCGGTTTTGAATGTGGCCGCCAATACAACGGTGGAACAGTACGATATACACCTGCAATTCCGGGGCCCGACCGACCATTTGCGGACGAATTACACCTCGGTGCCGTCCTTGCCTCCATCCGACATCATCAATTTGCTGGTATTCGGGAAAACTTCAGAGGAGTCTGCCGCCAGCCCGATGCCGGGGAACTTGGGCGCGGAGTCACTGATCGCTTCGCAGATCAGCAGCCAGGTCACCAGCCGCGTGGAAAAAATCGCGGGTATCTCGCGTCTGTCGGTCGATCCCGTGCTCGGAGGGAGCGGTTCGCAGCAGAACCCGGGCGCGCGCATTACGATTCAACAGCGGGTCACGGGAAACATCTTCGTCACTTACTCTGCAGATGTGACGCAAACCCAGAACCAGGTTATCGAGCTGCAATACAATGTCAGTCCTCGGGTGACGGTAAGCGGGACACGCGATCAAAACGGCGGATTTGGGTTTGATGCGCGCATAAAAAAGACCTGGTAGGCCAGTTGCCTCCCCGATGTAAACCACGCAATGGGTCGGCTACATGAGTTTGTCGCTTCTTCTACCCTCGCCACCCGATTCTATTTTCTACCTCACAAGTCTATTTATAGAGAGTTGGGACTAAGTCGTTTTGCTATTGCATTTAGTTTCAGCACTCATAGATAACGTTCTGATTGGAGCCAAGCATGACCGCAGCAGATGTGCTCATTGAATCTTTGATTGACTGGGGTGTGGACACCATATTCGGGATTCCCGGCGATGGAATTAACGGAATTATGGAATCGTTGCGCACCCACAAGGACAAGATTCGCTTTATTCAGACTCGGCACGAAGAGGCGGCGGCCTTCATGGCCTGCGGGTATGCAAAGTTTACTGGGCGGTTAGGAGTTTGCCTGGCTACTTCGGGTCCCGGCGGCATTCATCTGCTCAACGGCCTGTACGACGCGAAACTGGACGGACAACCCGTTCTTGCGCTGACAGGTTTGCAATTCCACGATCTTGTCGGCACTTACACTCAACAGGATGTCGCTCTCGACAAACTGTACATGGATGTGGCCACTTACGACGAACGAATTATGGGCCCAAATCATGTGGAGAATGTAATTGACCTTGCCGTTCGCACCGCGCTGGCGTACCGGACTGTAAGCCACGTTACCTTCCCAGTAGATTTTCAGGAGATGGAAGTCAAGAACAGGCAGCGGTCCAAGCGAAATGTAATTCACCATACTTCTCGGGCGGAAGCCGAGGGAGCGATGCTGGCTGATCCTGACGAGCTTGACCGCGCCGCAGAGGTTCTGAATGCCGGCAAAAAAGTTGTAATCCTCGCAGGACGAGGCGCGTTGAATGCAACGGCAGAATTAGAACACGCCGCAGAAGTGCTCGGCGCCCCCATCGTCAAAGCGCTACTGGGCAAAGCCGCGGTTCCTGACGATAGCCCTTACACCACCGGTGGAATCGGACTACTGGGCACGCAACCCTCGCAGGAGGCGATGGAGAACTGCGACACGATCTTGATGGTCGGGACATCGTTTCCTTATATCGAATTCCTGCCCAAACCTGACGACGCGAAAGGCGTGCAGATTGAAATTGATCCCAAGCGGATCGGCCTGCGTTTCCCCGTGGAAGTAGGACTGGTAGGAGACAGCCGCCGCGTGCTGCGAGAACTGTTGCCGCGATTAAAGCGCAACGAAGATCAGGGCTTTTTGCAAAAAGCGCAAAAAGGAATGAAACAGTGGCGCGAACTGATGGAAGAACGAGGCACGCGGGCGGACAAGCCAATGAAGCCGCAGGTGATTGCGCACGAATTGGGCAAGCGGTTGCGAAGCGACGCCATCGTTTCCTGTGACAGCGGGACTATAACGACGTGGTGGGCCCGGCATATCTCCGCCAGGGCCGGACAAATGTATAGCCTCTCAGGAAACCTGGCGACAATGGCCTGTGGTCTGCCCTATGCGATTGCGGCGCAGGTTGCGCATCCCGACCGTCAGTGTGTTGCATTCGTGGGGGATGGAGCTTTCTCCATGCTGATGGCCGACTTCGTGACGGCGGTGAAATACAAGCTGCCCATTAAGGTGGTCATCATTAAGAACAACACGCTCGGGCAAATCAAGTGGGA
>DASXFN010000103.1:0-2407 GCA_036489565.1 Terriglobales bacterium | reverse complement strand
CGGCACGCTTCTCAACCAACCATTCGTCGCTTTCGCAAAACACAAAGCAGATGTCGTCAGCAGGATCGCCAGAATCCAATTTCTTCCCTTCATTTCTTCCTCCGAAACCAGTCGCGAAATTGCTGGATTTCATACGACGCGCCAAAGCGCCATAAAACGCCGACAGAATTGTCGTTCAGACCAAACTCAGGGGAAAACTTGAACGTCCAACCCAGGGGCGTATTCAGAGCAACCGTGGGCCCTGCATATTGCTCGGTCTGCTTCAGCCCGAAGTTGTAGCGCGTTCCCAATCCGCCAAATAACTCTGCGCCCGCAGCGATGTTCTGCCGGCAAATCACGCAAGAGTTGGGACTACCCACCAGGGCAAGCGGACGTGAAGCGGCCAGAGCATATCCAAATTCCCATGGCTCGTTTTCGTTCACAGCTTTTTCAGAGATCATGTTCTCGGAAAAATTCCAGCCCTTGGCATAGCTGGAAAGAATCAGCTTGCCCTCAACCGAGCGCTCCACTTCCTTGCGCAACACCGCGTTTGGCACTTGTAGTGTGGCGGTGCTGGTGTTTCCGGTGATTTCAAGAAAGCTCTTGTCGGCCGCATTCGTATCCTCGTACTCGACGTAGAGGACAGGGTTGATCCAGTGTTCGCGGGGCAGCGGGCGAAAACGATTTTCAAAACGAAATCCGGTAAAGACCGCGGAGTCGTTTTGCGTTGTCTGCCCCTGCACGTAGGCTTCAGCCGTCCACCATGCGGTCACGCCGTATTCGAACTCCACCGTCGGCGCGAAAAATCTGTTCGCGTTTTTCGGTGCAGCCGCAATATTCTGATTTTCGATTTCGAGATCGCCCGGTTCTTCCATTACCGAGGAATAGGTGACAAAATACGGCGGCTCCTGTTGCGCGTGAGCCTTTTGCAGCCAGCCAAAGAGCAGGAATGCAGGAAAGAGAAGCAGGATGAATTTGCGGCCTGGGCTATGCAGCGCCCAGTTGCGCAAGCGTGTGAAAATCACGTGAGCCTCCAAAAGCAGTCAGAAAATCGTGCGGCTGGTCGCAATACAATTCAGAACCGGCCTTGCGTTCCCATAAACTCCGCGCCGTACATCTAAACCTCGGCCCACCGGCGCAGTAAGTTGTGATAAATCCCGATGAGCCGGATAGCATTGGGCGAATCGATCTGCTCGGCGGCAATGCGTTGAGCTACGTTGTCAAGATCGAAAAGTAGCGTTCTCGCGCCGTCGTCACGAACCATGCTTTGAATCCAGAAGAAAGATGAAACCCTGGCGCCGCGGGTCACGGGGCTTACCTTGTGAAGGCTGGAGGACGGATAGAGCACCATGTGTCCGGCAGGCAGCTTGACGCTGTGGATCCCATACGTATCCTCGACGATGAGTTCGCCTCCCTCATATTCGTCTGGATTGCTGAAGAAAAGCGTCGCCGAAAGATCGCTGCGGACACGGTGCATGGTTCCTTTCAGATGCCGGATGGCGTTGTCGATGTGGGTGCCGAAAGACTGGCCTCCACTATAGCGATTGAAGAGCGGCGGAAAGACCTTCATCGGCAGTGCAGCAGAAACGAAAAGCGGGTTTTGGCCCAGGGTTTGCAGAATCAGTTCGCCAATCTCTTTTGCAACTGGAGTGCCTTCGGGAAGCTGCATGTTGTTTTTGGCGAGAGTGGATTGATGGCCGGCAGTTACGCGGCCATCGACCCACTGAGCGGAGTCGAGTTTCTGGCGGATTTGCTGGACCTGCTCAGCGGAGAACAGGTCGGGAATCGTTAGAAGCATCGGGTTTCCTTTTTGATGGCTCGAAGATGAAAGCCCGCCCATGTCGGAGGGATTGTGGCGTGACTGAATCCCGCCCCGTTCCAAGGTGTCCTTTTCTGCCGCATTCTGCCCCGTTCTTCAGAACTTCAAATTCACACTAAATAGGGCCGAGGTTCCGGCCCCAGGAATCACATGGCCGGGATGCAATTCGTCGAGATAGTAACGATCGGTCAGATTGTTGATATTGACCTGGACCGCGATGTGCTCGTTAATCTCACGTTTGAACATGGCATTGAACGTCCAGTATTCCGGGGCGGATTCAAGCGAAGCTAGAGAAGTCAGTGTTGTGCTGTTCGCATCGCGCGCGCCAACGAAATTGCTTCCTGCTCCTACTTCATAGCCGCGCGGCAGGCGATATTCGGTCCACAAATTGAAAAGATTGTGGGGGACATTCTGCAACGGCAGCCCAATCGACGCAGGGTAATTCTTGCGGGTAACAGGAGAATCTAAGACCTCGCTGTCCAGGAAAGTGTAGCTGGACAGGATCTCCCAGCGGTCGGTGAAATGGCCCTGAATGACGCCCTCGGCTCCATCTACTCGTTGATTTCCCGCGAGCACATCGACAGAGGAGTCATTGGGATCGGGTTCGAG
>DASXFN010000095.1:0-7943 GCA_036489565.1 Terriglobales bacterium | reverse complement strand
CCTGCTCGTATTTCAATGCATTTTCGATCGCCAATGCCATCTTCGAGCTGATGGCCAGTAGAATTCTCAAGTGGTCGGAGATGAAGGCATCGTGCTCGGCGTGATAAACAGACAACACGCCGACCACTCCAGCCAGGCCATCCAGCGGAACCGAAAGCGCCGATTGCAACGTGCTGAACTTGCTCGGGTCATTCAGATATCCCGGCTCGACCGAAGGATTTCCATTGATGATCGGCTTCTTGTTCTCCGCCACCCATCCGGAAAGCCCCTGCCCCATGGGGATTCGCAGCGATGAGAACAGACGGAAATTATCTCCGCTCACATATTCGGGGACAAGTTCGTCTCCCCGGCGCACGTAAATAGCGATCGCGTCGTACGGCACAAGCCGTTTGATTTTGACGGAAAATACCGAAAGCGTTTCACCCAGGCTGAGCGAGGCGCCCAAGTCCTGGCTAAGTTCAAACAGCGTTTGCGCTTCATGCCTCGCCGCGGCAATGGAATACAGGAACGTGGCTTCCTTCCCGTCCTTGCGTGTCGTGTCCTCAAATCCGGCCGCAGGCGCCAAGCCGCGCTCGACTTTTACTTCTGTGGAAAGTTTAGAGCCTTCCTCGTGTCCTGGACCCCTGCCCACTCCGGTCAGCTTCTCGAGTTCGCGATAGCGGCGCTGCAAAACAGAAACGACCTTTGGATCAAAAGACTTGCCGGATTCCGTGGTCAATTGCTTTACCACTTCCTCTAAAGGCAACGCACGCCGGTATTGACGGTCGGAAGCCAGCGCATCCAGATAATCCACTGCTGAAAGGATTCTCGCGCCGATGGGAATCTCTTCTCCCTTGAGCCCATGTGGATAGCCAGAGCCGTCCCATTTTTCATGGTGCGCTCGCACGATGGGCACCACGGGATATGGGAAGCGCACGCGTTCGAGAATTTCCGCGCCGACAACCGGATGGATCTTCATCTTTTCGAACTCTTCCGGAGTCAATCTGCCTGGCTTGGAAATAATGTGCTCGGGAATGGCCAGCTTCCCAATGTCATGCAACAGAGAGGCGGCGTGCAGCGCTTCCATTTCATGGGAGCTGATCTTCAATTCTTTGGCGACCTCGATTGCGTATACCCGGACGCGCTGCAAGTGATCGTGGGTGGTATGGTCCTTAGCTTCAATGGCCAGCGCTAAGGCCTCAATGGTGCGCAAGTGAAGGTTCGCCATGTCTTCCACATGCCGCTTTTCCCCCTCTAATTTGCCCAGGTACAAACGGTAGGAACGGAAAATCAAATAAATCACGGGCAGCGCCAGCAGAGAAGTTTCCCAGCTGAAGCTGCGTTCCAGCCAATCAATCCCGCCTGCGGCGGCCGCGCCCACAAGGTAATAGGGGAATGACCAGAAATAGTAGTCCACCCAGAGTTTCTTGAAGGGTTTGTCGTCCGCCAAAGAAATAAATGTGGCAATGGAACCGGTGTTCACTACAAAGTAGGCGCTGGAAGCAAGAACCAATCGGACCGGCGAACTGGAAAAGACCATCACCATGACGGGCGCGTGATAGATCGCATACGCCAGCGCAATTGAAATCGCGCCTGAGCACAAATTGAATGTGACTTGTATGGGTCTCGCCTTTTGCCCAAAGAAAGACTGTGCCAGGATTGCCACGCATCCCAATGCCAGCGTTTCGGTAAAGCTTAATTGCAGAATTCCAATCAGGATAAAGAGGAAATTCACTGACATGGTGTCAGTGATTTCTGCCATGGTGATTTTCAGGCGCGACGCCAGTACCGCCACCAGCAGATAACACAAAAACTCGGCAATATTCTTACTTCCGGTGTGAGTGACCCCGTAGAGCAGAACGCACACTCCGGGCAGGCCAACCGCGATGAATAGCGCTTTGGCGGGCTTTCTTAGATAAATCCATGACCGCGCACTTCTGCTCATAGTTTTCAAGGCACTTCTTTCGTGCTTTGTTCGGGGAAACCTCAAACACAGGGGGGTACGCCAAGTGCGAGTACACTACTTGAATACCAGCTTTAGCATGAGGATTACAACGGACTTAAGGGCCATGTCCGTAAACTTCGGTAACCTTGGAAGTATCTGTAGGTAGGTTACTTACCATCTGATTTTGCGGAGCTAACTTTGTTTGTGCGCATGCGCGCAAATGTAAACCCTTTGGAACTCCATTAAGGTCAACCAAAGACTCACATCCCCACCGGTTTGCTGATGTGGAGCTTGCCTGTAGAATCGAAGCCAGGGAATTGCCACCAGCCCCTTTTCGGGCCCTTAGCTCAGCGGTTAGAGCAGCAGACTCATAATCTGTCGGTCCCAGGTTCAAATCCTGGAGGGCCCACCACTTCCAATTTGCTCCCAATTCCCATATTTTCTGTTGCGGGTTGCCGCACTATGGTAAAGTGCGCACTTCTCAAGTGGGTCGAATTTAGGAGTTCCCGAAAGAGGACATGAAAAAGCGATCACTTTATGCCTGGATATGGCTCGGCGCGTGGGTGGTCATTGCGGCCCTAATGCTTTACTTTGTTGCCGTCAATCCCACGCGTTCCTGGCCTCCTACTCAATGGGACGGGCGATACGATGCTCTTTTCTGGGGACTTGTGGCTCTTATTGCCTCCGCTCCATTCATGATCGGATTTGATCGCGGTAAGAGAAGAGGGTTGATAAGTGTTTATTATTCCCACCCTGCGAGTTTGATGAATCTTGATGACAGTGCTGTCTCCGGAATGCTCAGCGTCTTGTCGATTCGCGCGGCGATCACTCTCGGCATTTTAGTGGCATTACTAAATTATCAAGACCGGATTTTGGCTCCGCACCCGGTCAAGCGGTCGCTCGTACTGCAATCTTTATTGGATCCTCCCCTTACCGCAATACTGGCCATTGTTGTCGTTGTCCTGGCGGCATCGATTGTTACCACGCTGGTCTCCTCACTTTGCTATGAGTATTCAATCAAAGTTGACTGGAGTTCCAAAACCAAAATGAAGCTGGCATTGCGGCAGAAGGCGCACTGGCTTGGTGTCATTGGATTTTATTGCCTGATGTGGTCATTAGCGGCGATAACCGCGTTGCTGGATGCGTACGTTTGTGTGTTCGTCATCTTCGGAATATTTTTCATTATGTGGTTGTTTTACTTCTTTCGTACAGACATTCTGGATGCACCCACAACGACTACAAATCAGCCGGAAAATGTCACTGCAACTTCCGCTACCCTTAGTGGAACAGTTAAGGTTGGCAATGCTATGTCGAACGCCTTCTTTGAATGGGGGACCTCGGCCGATTACGGAAATCGCGCTTCGGTGGATAGCATCGCTTTGAAGTCGAATATCAGTGGCCTCACGCCAAAAACGACCTACCATGTGCGTTCTGTAGCTGGCGCTGGCAAAGGCGAGGACCAGAGCTTTACGACCCGTGAAACCTAGCCTCTAAATTCCAGGAAACCATTCAAAAGAAAACCCATTTGCGTCTCCAGGCGGAACGAGAACGGCTTTGCGGAACACGCCCCATACCTTTTTCCGTGTAGTATCATCTAACTTGTATGCGCTTTTGGCGGACATTTTGGCAGTTCCTCGTGACCGTGCAGCTTCTTCCCGCGCTTGAAGGCGGAGAAGAAACTCTGGTCGGAGGCCAGGCTGTGCTGGAGGGCGTCATGATGCGCTCCCCGCACGCATGGGCCATTGCCTGCCGCAAACCCTCTGGCGAAGTGATAACCCACAGCGAGCCTTTGGAGCGCCTCTCCGAAAAACATCCGTGGATGGGTTGGCCCGTGCTGCGTGGTGTGATGACGCTTGGTCACGCTATGACCCTGGGTTTCCGCGCTTTGAAGTTTTCCGCCAACGCCGCGTTGGATGAATTGCAGCCGGACGAGGTGGAACCAACTGGAGAGCCGCGAAAAAAGTTTGAGATCAGCGGCTGGATCGCCGCCGTGAACATCTTCATCTCCGTCGGGTTTTTTATTTTCATGTACAAGTACCTGCCGCTGCTGGCGGCGACCGAGTTGAAAAAGAGTTATCCGGTGTTCAGCGGGCAGATTCTGTTTAACGTGGTGGACGGAGTCATTCGTATCGCGCTTTTCCTTCTGTTCATCTGGGGTGTTTCGCTGATGCGCGATATCCGGCGCGTGTACGAATACCACGGAGCGGAGCATAAAACGGTTTTCGCCTTTGAAAACGGCGACCCCATGCAGACCGCGGCGGTACAGAAATATTCCACCTTTCATCCTCGCTGTGGCACGAGCTTCCTGATGACGGTGATGATCATCTCAATCGCCTTTTACATCGTCATACCGGTGACCACTTTCTGGGCGCGTTTCGGAATCCGCATTGCTTTGTTGCCGCTGATCGCAGGCGTATCGTATGAAATCATCCGTTTTGCCGCGCGGCACCGCGGATCGCTCTTCGCCTTCATCACTGCTCCAGGACTGTGGCTACAGCGCATTACTACCCAGCCCCCATCCGACGAGCAAGCCCAGTGCGCGATTACCGCGCTCAACGAAGCCATGGCCCTCGAAGAGCAGCGCGGCGGTGAACTGGTGATTGCTTAGCCGCTAACAGTCGTTGGCCTTGGTCGTAGGTCATTGGCCAATTCGCTGATGTTCATTAATCACATACACCTCCAGCCAAGTGAGTATTAAATATGATTGGGAGGTGGTTTATGGCATCTTCTTTTCGGGATTTGCGCGTGTGGCAAGAAGCAATGAAGTTAGTAGTGGAAATTTATCGTGCTTCGGGAAGTTTTCCAAAGTAGGAGCAATTTGGATTAACGCAACAGATAAGGCGAGCGTCAGTCTCGGTGCCGAGTAACATCGCGGAGGGAAAGGGTCGGCGTACAGATAAAGATTTCGCTCATTTTTTATACCAGCAAGAGGATCGTTACTCGAGTTGCAAACACAAGTGTTGCTGGCGCACCGATTAGAATATCTATCGGCGCAGGACAGCGAGAAGCTCATGGAGCAAGCATCGAAAGTAGGCCGCAGTTTGACCGGTCTAATAAACTCTATGACTCAGGAGCAAGCCGCGTGACGCCACGAGCGGTGGGCCAAAGGCCAACGACCAAGAGCCAACGACGATTTTATGTTTGAACGTTTAGACCAAATCGAATCCCGCTATGAGGAACTGACTCAGGCTTTGGCCTCGCCTGAGACCATGAATGATTCCTCCAAATACCAGAAGACCGCCAAGGCTCACAATGAGATCGCTTCAACTGTCGAAAAGTATCGCGAATATAAAGAGCTGGCTCGCGGAATCAAGGAGAGCAGGACATTGCTTGCGGATGAAAAAGACCCTGATATGCGCGCCTACGCGCAGGACGAACTCACCCAGCTTGAGGCGCGCGTCGTCGAGGTGGAGCAGGAGCTGAAAGTTTTACTGGTTCCCAAAGATCCGAACGACGAAAAGAACGTCATCCTGGAAATTCGCGCCGGCACGGGCGGCGATGAAGCCACGCTTTTCGCCGACGAAATGTTTCGCATGTACTCCCGCTACGCGGAGGCCATGAAGTGGAAGGTGGAAGTACTCTCCACTTCCGAATCGGGCGTGGGAGGCCTGAAAGAAGTCATCGCGTTGATCGAAGGCAACAAGGTTTTTTCCCACTTGAAATATGAGAGTGGCGTGCATCGCGTACAGCGCGTTCCGAAAACCGAGACTCAGGGCCGCGTTCACACCTCCGCCATCACGGTCGCGGTTTTGCCCGAAGCTGAAGACGTGGACGTAAAGATTGAAGCGAAAGATCTCCGCATTGATACGTTCTGCTCCTCCGGGCCAGGCGGTCAATCGGTGAATACGACTTACTCCGCAGTGCGCATCACGCATATTCCTACAAACACCGTCGTAAGCTGCCAGGACGAAAAGTCGCAAATCAAGAACCGCGAAAAGGGGATGCGCGTGCTGCGCTCCCGCCTCTATGAAATGGAAATGCAAAAGCAGCAGGATGCGCTGGCCAAGGAACGCAAGGCCATGGTGGGCTCCGGCGACCGCAGCGAAAAAATTCGCACCTACAATTTTCCGCAGAACCGCGTCACCGACCACCGCATCGGCCTGACCATTCATCAATTGCAAGAGGTCATGGATGGGAAGCTCCAGCCTCTGGTGGAAGCCCTAGCGACTCACTATCAGGCTGAGAAGCTCAAGAGTGAGAACGCAGTCTCTGTGTGAGCTGAGTTGGCCTCTTCCTCTTTGTCATGCTGAGGAGCGCAGCGACGAAGAATCCCTACAAACTCACGCGCTTTATGGCTCATAGGGATTTTGCGCTGCGCTCAAGATGACATGGTTTAAGTTTTCTGAAGGCAATCAGGCTACCTCTACTCTGTTAATATTTCCCAGAACCCTTAAGACTCCGGTGACGAAAAATCACACAAGCAATAGCCTGCTGATCAAAGGCGGACACCTGATTGATCCCGCCGCCAAAATTGACGCGCCCATCGACGTGCTTTTGCGCGACGGCAAGGTCGCGGAAGTGGCCGCGCCAGGAAAAATCCGCGCGGCAGCCGACGAAAAATTCGATGCTCGCGGATTGATTGTTGCTCCAGGCTTTATTGATCTCCACGTGCATTTGCGCGAGCCCGGCCAGGCTTATAAGGAAACGATTGCCACCGGCACCGCGGCGGCCGCGGCGGGGGGATTCACCTCCGTTTGCTGCATGCCAAATACGAATCCGGTGGTGGATTCTCCGGAGTGGGTGACGTGGCTACTCCAAGGCGAACGCGGCGCCATCGTAAATGTTTTTCCCATCGCCGCAGCCACCGTGGCCAGTAAAGGCGTTTCGCTGACAGATTTTCGCGCGCTGCAACGTGCAGGCGCAGTCGCGGTCACCGACGATGGAAAGCCCATCTTGAACGACGACATCATGCGCGAAGCTCTTCGTCTGGGGGCAGGCCTAAACCTGCCGGTGATTCAACATGCCGAAGACACGCGGGTTACGGAAAATTGCTCCATGCACGATGGGGCTGCGGCTTTTCGGCTGGGATTGCGCGGCATGAGTGGGGAAGCGGAGGCTTCGATTGTGGAGCGCGACGTTCACCTTGCGGAACAGTCCCCGGGCGCCCGCATGCACGTGGCCCATATTTCAACTGCCGGCGCGCTCCAGGCAGTGCGCCGCGGCAAGCAAAACAAAGCACTCGTCACTTGCGAGGTGACGCCCCACCATTTTGTCCTGACGGACGATGACGTTCGCGATTATGACGCTCATTTCAAGATGAATCCGCCGTTGCGCTCTTCATCAGATCGTGAAGCTGTACTAGCCGCCCTTGTTGACGGCACGATTGATGCGATTGCCACCGACCATGCTCCGCACGCTCCCCACGAAAAAATCATTGAGTTTGAACGCGCTGCATTCGGCATCACCGGCCTGGAAACCGCGCTGGGACTGGCGATTTCCAGGCTGCATCTGCAACAGAAACTTTCTCTCACTCGCATCGTGGATTTGTTTACCGCTGGGCCTGCGCGCGTGCTCAACCTAAGCGGACGCGGCACTTTGGTGGTGGGCGCTCCCGCCGACGTGACGGTTTTCGATCCGAAAAAGCGATGGAAATATGACGCGGCGAAATCAGTTTCCAAATCCCACAACAGCCCCTTCGATGGCTGGGAACTAACAGGTAAGGCCGTGGCGACGATAGTAGGCGGCCAAATCGTTCATCGCGGCTGATTCCTCCCAATATTGATTACTGGATTTCCACAGATGTTCCACGGGGAATATATTGACCGTACTGAAATGTACGTACAATGATGAACATGTTTCGATGAATCAGGCGGTTGCGGGAGCTGTATGTACATCGGGCTTGTCTCGACGACAGCGCCGGAATTTTTGCCGTCATAAGGTCCCCTTCGGCTTTGCTCAGGGCAGGCTCTCCACCTTCGCGTTCGCTCAGGGTTGGGATGACATGATTTATGAAGTTAAGAGTGGAACGAGGCACATGAGAAGGGCGCTAATTGCAGAGGTCCTTCGCTGCGCTCAGGAT
>DASXFN010000093.1:0-9531 GCA_036489565.1 Terriglobales bacterium | reverse complement strand
CCGGGAGAGGCGTCGAATTTCTTCCGCCGGCACATAGGCGCGACCATAACGGTAGATGACTTTCAGCCTGCCGGACCGCCGCCAATTCCAAGCCGTCGTGCGAGAAACGCCGAAGGTTTGGCACCAAGCCATCAGCTCCATAGCTCCAGCCAGTTCGATGGCTGGCGCTGACTCTAATGCGCAAGTTTTCATGCTCATGCTTATTGCATCTTTTGTTGAACAATTTGCAGCAACTCTTGGACGCTCATGTCGTGGGCGTTTGCCATAGTTGTTCGTACCTCCGGTTCGTTCCGGCCATTTCCAAATTTGACTTTGCTGGCCGCCCACTGCGCATGTTCGTTCGAGAGGTGGCCGTAAACTTTTCCTATGAGCATTCCGCCATCACTATGGCCGCACCATTTGGCGATGGTCATAAAATCCACGCCACACATAACGCATTCGGAAATGAAATGGTGCCGCGCGTCGTGAAAATGTAGATTTGGCAGACCGGCTTCCTCGCGTACCGTCTCGAATGTGCCTCGTAGCGAACCAACGTTGCCCGCGGTCCGAGTGCCGGGGAAAAGACAATCCGAATCCGGCAGTCGTCTCGTGTGCATTTCCTTTAATACGGCCTCAAGTTCATCGTTGAAATCCACGACGATGTTTTGTTTATCGTACTTGGTGTTGCGCAGATGCACTTGCCGCCGCACCCAATCCACGTCCGACCATCTGGTTGACAGCGCGCTGGTCACACGCGCCCCTGTGGTTCGCATAAACCGGATGAGGTCGGCCAGAAGTTCGCCGCTGCGGTATTTGGGAGTCCCGTCTGCGTTCTTTTTCGTAGCGACCTGGCATACCTTCTCGAATTGTTCTTTGGTAAACAGCGGGCGCTTAGGCGCGACGTATTTCAGACGCTTGTATCCTTCAGTCGGCAACTTGCCGTTAAGCCAGCCTTCTTCCTTCGCAAACTTTAGGCAGTTTGACAGGGCGATTACGTCGTAATTGGCCGTGCGATTACACACCCCCGACTGCTTGCGTTGTGCCACATAAAGGTTGAGGTGGTTCCTGGTAATTTGGCTCAGGCGAATGTTGCCCAGAAATTTGGTCCAAGCCTTCAGGACACACCTTTCAAGCACAATGGTCTTGAGTTTCTTTTTGTTCGTTTTTTCGATGAACGACAGATAATGCTTAACGTAATCCGGGAATTGCGGCGCGCGCCCGCAATTGGGGAGTTCGCTTTGACGTTTTTTCCTGCGCAACTCGTGCATCGCCTCGATGGCCACGGTCACAGTTGCAATGGGTTGATTGTTCTCATCCCGCAGAGGCAAGCGTCGGCATCCCTTCCCCGGCACGGAAAGCTGGCAATAGAATCGCCCGTTCCGCTGCCACAACCCTTCAATTTGCCGGCCACGGGAATCCTTGGCCTTGGTAAACCCGCTGACCTCTTTTTGCACCACTTGCAGCGCCGGAGCGGTGAATCGCGCCTCCGCAGCAGGCTCATTCATGATTGAATCGAGAGATAGAATTTGTTCGCTCATAGATCACCGCCCCCCATTAGCCGTTCCTCAAATCGTTCCAAGGTCTCAGCAGTTGGCCCCAGGCTTTCGCCAACCAGAAACGAGCAGTGCCCCACGATGATTTTCAAATCCACGCATTGCTGCTCCTGACCGGGCGGGACTTCTCCAACGACAGCGGAAAGCTCCCGTACGATTGCCCGTAAATTGCACGCACCGTTGTGGCAGTGGACCGCCAGTTTATGAAGTTCGGGGGTCTTCATACTGTCTCCGTGGTTGGTGCGCCCCATTCCGCTTGGTCGTAGCCGGGGAGCGCGTGCCATGCCGTCCGCCGCAAAGCCGAAACAAATGCGTGTGCCTCGCTGGTCTGCCACGTTTTGTGCTCGCAGGACTGATACTCATAACAGTCGCACGCCTTTATGACCTGCACGGGGCGATACAGCGTGAACCGGATTGGGAAATTATCCGGTTCAATCACGAAGTTTTCACGGCAGGGGCCAGGAAGAGTGGCGCTGCTTTCATTCGGATACCGCGCGCTGACGCTGGCGATATTTTCCCGCCACAGCAGGTTTGCGACTTCCGCCGCGCGGTGAAAGTCATGTGCAGGCAACTCCTGCCATTTATCATTGTGGAACCAGCGAAAGATGCCATGGGGTTCAATGGACGGGTTGGCAGCCGCACCGACCAGGTAGAGGATATGGTCGCGGTCAACGATATATGCGCTCATGCCGCCTCCTTTCCGGTCGCCAGCGGTGTCAAACCATCCCGTATCGCCAATTCGACGATGTTGGCAAGATACCGAGGTTCGATAACGAGTGCGTTTCCGAAATACTGATGCTCGTCATCCAGCGGGCAATGCTCTGCCAGCCACTGCCTCGCATCTTCTGTTAAAGGTTGGAAAAGATAAACCGTTCCACCATCGGTTACTGAAAAGTCAGCAAAGCGCTGACATCCTGTTTTTGCGTTCATTCGATGTGCTTTCTTCAAACACATCAGGACGTGCGGCAAAAAAATATCCCATTCCATCAGATCAGGAACGGGATTGCCGCTCGGTTTTTTGTTGGAGGCTCCAGCCTTCCACATCCGCAAGGGTCACTCGACTCTTGCGAAACCACCGCGTCTCCGAAGACCGGTTGGTGCGCCTGTCACTACGTACAGGCGACTCCTGATGATGTGGAAATTATACATCGACCGTCTCAAAAAGTCAAGTCCATGCTGTACAGTTTGTGCTGCGATTTGTGCTGGACCCCTCGGTTTCTGGCAACGTCCAGCTGGATATGTGAAAACTGCATTTCGACCAATAAAATCAAGTGGTTTATTGCAATTTGTGATACCTATTGTTACTCTCGGAAATCGCCTGTTTTTCAACTACGGATCAGAAGGTTCCAGGTTCAACTCCTGGTGCGTGCACCAGCTTCAGCTAATAGGAGAGCCAGCTTAGACACCAGCTCTCCCGTTGCTTCACTCATTCAAGAATAGTTTCCATTCAGCGACACCGTGGGCATTGCGGAGATGGGCCGTCACTGGCAATTCTCTCGGCGCACGCGGAACGGCCAGTAACTGGAGGCCGGCCTCGTGCGGCAGGCGATCGGCCTTGCGCTGGTTTACGTCTTTATCGGACCACACAAGATTTTCCCAAGTGTCCGCACCGCCGCGCGAGCGAGGAATGACGTGATCCAGGCTGCCTTCATCCGCACGCAATACGCGCCCGGTATATTGGCAGCGGTTGCCGTCGCGCTCGCGGATGGCCCGGGCACAGAGCTTCGGGCGCTTTTTGGGCACCCTGGCAAAGTTCACGGCCACAATTACGGTCGGCACACGGATAGCGCCTCGCGTTGTGCGCACGAGATTGTCGCTATCGCGAACCGGTAGCGTAATCCACTCGTCCCATTGAACCGGGCGCAGTGCTTCCGCGCGGAAATCTTCACCCAACTGGATGTCGAGTGCGGTCGCGACATTGGTGGCCATTTGGCAAAACGCCTCCTGCGGCGTACGAATGTTAATCGCCTGCCAGTTGCGGTTCAAAACCAGCACGATTTTCTTGTTCAAGATGTCGGTCATAAAATATGCGTTGCCGGGCCATAGCCGGGCGTCCTGTTCAGCCGTGCGCATCGATTGCTTCAGCATGCTTTCACGGCACGCGAAGGCTGGTGTTTGTTCTTTGTTAAAATGGTTGCCTCGCCTGGATTCGCACCAGGACATCCGGTGTCAGAAACCGGCGCACTGCTGATTATGCCACGAGGCATTTAAATTTGGCCTGCCATCCGTAGCCTTTGGCGAAAGATGGTCGCCCGAGAAGGAATTGCACCCTCAACTTCTCTTTGTAGGAGAGACATGATCCTGTTTCACCACCGGGCGATCGCTAAATCGAGACCATGGAAGATGGTATGGTGGCACGGCGCCATTTTCCTTCCTCTATTCTCCATCCTCGCAAACTAAAATGGCTGCCAGGGCTGGAATTGCACCAGCACTCGCGCTGTCAAAGAGCGCTGTCCTGCGATTAGACGACCCGGCATTGGTGAACGCGAAAATGGAGGATAGAAAATAGAGGATGGTGTGGAGCGACTCGCCATCTTCGATCTTCAATATTCTATCCTCACTACTAAATGGTGGCCTGCCAGGGTAATGCGCCCTGTTCTGCGGATTAAAAGTCCGCTGCATCACTTTAATGCTTGCAGGCCTTGCTAAAGCGAGGATGGAGGATGGGACAACGCAATCTGCCATCTTCAATCTTCCATTCTCCATCTTCGCCGGCAAAAATGGTCGGCGTGCCGGGTAACGCTCCCGGACCCGGCACTGATCTAGTGCGACTCCGTTTATAAAACGGACGGTTCTCTTTGAACTACACGCCGGTGCTTGCGCACGGCCACCCTATGAAGACGAAGGTACCCGCGGCCGGATTTGCGCCGGCGTCTCTGCTGTTCGAGGCAAACCACACGCCGATTAAATTCGCAAATCGAAAATCATAAATAGGATGGTACTCCCGGCAGGATTCTCACCTGCAACCGCGACGTTCGAAGCGTCGCACTCTGATATTTTGAGCTACGGGAGCAAACTGAAAATGGCCTGTCGAGTCGAAGCTGTGGCATAAAAGGACAAAGCCCGCCTTCGCTGTGCTACGGCGCGGCAACCTTGCCCTCGCTAATCCTTCGAGCGAAGTCTGGCGGGTCACCACGGTGATATTCCCTGCTCTGTCCCGAAAGCCTTCGGGACTGCATCGCTGCAATGCTTGCAACCGTTGGCAAACGTTCACGACGCGAAGGCGGAGTTGAACCGCCGCAGCCCGGCCTGTGAAGATCCTGACCGTCACCGGTATCGCGTCGCAAAGAATAGACAGAGGTGTTGGCACACGGCCACCCGGGTAACGTCCCCGCTTGATCTTGCTCCCGAAGCAAGCGCATGAACGTGGTCTGCCCGAACCTATTAGACTACCCTCTGAAAAAGAACTCCCAAGCGCACCGAACCTGGTTTTCGGCCATTACTTCGACCGTGCGAGGCCTCTGCCGGCAGACAAGATTCACTTGGGAAATGGACGGGCATGAGGGTAGCGCGCCCTCTATTCCGGTTTGGAAGACCAGCGTGTGTCTCTCAACACTTATGCCCGAAAAGATGGAATTTGTGGTTGAAACCGCGCGAAAAATACGGTAGCCGAATCAAAATATGAAACGTTTCCTGAACCTCATCGCGTTCAGTTTTATCGCAATCAATTTATTGGCATCTGACGACACTGTCACAAATGATTCTCCGGCCTCTCAAAAAGAACGACTCTATCAGCGATTTGTTAAGGAAATGCAACAGTTGGATCCTTCCAATCTGGACATGTCCTTTACCAATGGGAAGGGGCAAGCGGCATTGCGTATGGTATTTGAATCAGTAATAGTAGATCCATCATTCGGCCTCGAATGGGACGAGGTACCTGCCCCAACCCTTCTCGACTCCAACGCGCTGTCAGCCGTCAATTCATTTATCGCCACCAATGGGTGGAATATGCAAACAAACGATTGTATTTTCGACTGCATTTCAGACGATGACAATGAGGCAAAATCCAGACCGATTGGCGGCCTGCCGTGGGCGGTCATACATGAGCAAGAGTTCCCGGCGGTCACACATGATAATATTTTGTACGTCTTTTTTAGAGGATTCCACCACGACGGTCATGGGGTCGCTTACAATCCGTCCACAAACCATTTTGCCGCGACGATTGATTCCTTTAAGCCGATCGGCCAACATTGGTACGTATGGGAATTTGATCACGAATTCCCTCAATCCGTTCCCCAACCGCAGATATATGAGGGCGCAAAACCGATCAGAGATGCGACACCAGCTTCGAAGTGAAATTCGTCGATGACCAGCGTCCATATGCCGCAAGAAATGGAATCCCGTGCTGGAATTGCACCAGCCTTTGCAGCTTTGCAGGCCGCCGCCTGAACTGATCGGCCAACGGGATTTGAAATTAAAGTGCGGGCGGAGACATTCGTCTCCGCCCGCGTGTCTTGGCCACTTCCATGGCTTCCTTGAACCGTATCGATTGGCGGCCACCGCTAGGACCGAACAAAGTCCGAGATGACCGCGGGCACAGACGTATCGAAACCCACGACATCCATCATGCCGCGATCATTCGGATTGGCGAGGGTGAAGCCGTTGGAGGTCATGCCCACAACGACAGCCTTCGCGTCACCGACGAACTCGCTGCGATATTGGCGCAGCGCCTGCGCCGGGTGCACGTTACCCGCCCAGGTTTCGCTGTCTGTGTAAGTGATAAACGCCGACACATTCAGCCTGTTGCGAGCGGCCCATAGCATCGGCAAGGCGCAGTCCGTTCCACCCATTGGGATGGATTCGATGCGCTTGATGACGTCCGCGAGGCGCATGCCCGACGAAACATCCACGCGCGTGATACCCGGTTCACCACCACCATGCATGCCGCCGAAGCGACCGGGACCCGGCGCCGAGAATGCGATGATTTCGCATTCCGGTTCCGTTGCCGCCGTGACGAGCGCCATCGCCGCACTGCCTTCACGGGCCGAGATACACGAACCGGCGATTTTGCTTGCCGCCATCGAACCACTCACGTCCAGCGCGAGCAGCACGGGCTTGCTGCACGGTTCGACGTTCTGGAACGTTGCGTAAAACGCTTTGTCCAGCGCGTCCACGACAGTCGAGACTGGCGACCATGCAAGCGAGCCCTTGTCGCCATGGCCCTGGGCATAGATTTTCTGCGCCACCAGGACCGCCAGAGGATGAATACGCGCACGCTTGAGCGCCGTTTCATCCTTCAGCTTTCGGACAATCCGGCTCTTCGCGTCACTAAACGGCTTGAGCAGACCCAGGCTCGTCATCTTGCCGAGGTTGCGGATCATGGCCGTGATCGGCATGCGCTCAAGCAATGCTTCCCACACAACAACCTCATTGAGCCACTGCGTCGGGACGGCTTCGCGCGGCAGGTCGAATTCGCCAATGAGCTTGACGATTTCACCGGCGCGCGTGGCGCGTTTGGCCTGTTCGAATGCTCCGATGAGTTCGGGCAGTTCGCCCACAGCGCCGTATTTCGCCACACGGTCTTCACCACGAACCTTGCGCTTCACTTCGCGTTCACCCAACGCGTCCGCGCCAGCAAGCATCCAGCGGAACACCGCATCGTGCCGGACCGATGGAGCCTTCGGGTGAGCGAGGCGGAGCAGATCGCCGTGAGACCAGCCATCGCGCTGCTGATACTTCACTGCCTGGTGTGCCAGGTCATCGGCCTCGCGGCTGACGTACCAGCGGCCAACGGCATTGCGCAGACCACGACCCCAACCGCGCAGGGCATTCACGTATTCCGCAAAGTGAAACAAGTGCGTACCGATGCGGCAAACTCTGCCGAGGTTCTGGAAGGCCAGTGCCTTGGCTTCAGCATTGCCGTACGCCGTGACCAGCGCCAGGGCAAAGATGGCCGGATCGTTCTTCGGCGCGCGACCGGCATCACTGATTTCAACGATGCGGTTCACGGCTCGAACACCGTCTGCCATGACGCAACGGACAATCGCATCGTGGTTCTGCTTTACCAGGTCGGATTCGGCGATGTAATACGTGCCGCCTTCGGCGCCGAGGATCAGGAAGCGATCGAGGCGCGTCCAGTCATCCACCTGCCACGAGTAGCCGCCAGCCGAGTTCGGGACCTGGTTCGAGCCCGGAATCGGCTGCGACTGCGGCGTGACGCGGCGGTTAAATTGCTTTGTATAGTTCATAGCCATAACGATTTTCCTTTCTGCTTCCCGCCGCCAACTTTCAGCAGGGTTGTATTTACTGTAATACGGGCAAGTTGGTGAACATGGGGCTGGTCTTTTCAATAGATAACCCATGCTCTTCGGCCCGCAAATTCTGTCCAAATTTTAGGCCGCGCGCCACATGAGCGGCGGCCTTTATGTTTTTTCGGCACCAGCCGGAACGATCGGATAGACCGTTTTCTTTTGTGCGGATGGGCCAGCATTCCATCCGAATCGGCTTTAACATCGCCAATCGGCTGCGACTTGTTTATGGCGGAGAAAACAACCATGATGACTCCTCAGTCATGTTCGAAAATCTTTTCGCTCAATCCGGTCTCTCTCTGGAGCGCCTAAAAACGTTTCGCGAAATTGTGGCGGCCGGCGGCATCACCGCGGCGGCGGGTGACGATTCGAACCGGCAAAGTCAATTCAGCCGACAGCTTAAGGAACTGGAGCGCTATTTCGGGGTTGAACTGCTCAAGCGCGGACGAGGACTGGCGGAACTGACCGATGCCGGACAACGTCTGTATGAAATCATCGGCCACACATTGCGGGCGCTGGAAGAATTTAGAACGACGTGCGCCGGTCAACCTGTCGAGTTAACGATTGGCGCGGGTGAAAGCCTCATCCAATGGCTGCTGTTACCCCGGCTGTCTGGCCTGGCGGAAGCGCACCCGCGCATCGCCGTTACGTTTCAAAATATTAAAACGGATGCCATCATCCGCGATATTCTCGATGGAGAAATTGATTTTGGGGTTGTTACCCGCTTTGACCCGCACCGCGCGATCGGTTCTGCGCCGTTGGGCAGATTGGATTTTTGCCTGTTCGCGCCTGCCTCACTGATTCCGGCCAATCCAAAGCTTAAGCTCAAATCAGATATACTTCGGGACCTGCCTCTGGCCATGCTGGATGGGAGCGCAGGAATTCGCGAGGCGATCGAAAAGGAAGCGCGTCGAGAAGACATCAAACTCAACGTGCGGTTGCGATTTAGTTCCTATCCGCAACTGGCCCAGGCAGTGCAAAACCTGGGAGTTGCAGCCGTAATGCCAAAATTAGTGACCGCCACGTTTACGAATGAGACGGTGCGCGCTATTCCCC
Source organism: Terriglobales bacterium (assembly GCA_036489565.1). GTDB lineage: Bacteria > Acidobacteriota > Terriglobia > Terriglobales > Acidobacteriaceae > JAICKN01. The sequence continues at coordinate 695 of DASXFN010000093.1, read as the reverse complement.
TGCCCTTCCTGTCGTCATTGTCCCGCCAGGTATCTTTGATTTGGAATCGCAAGGCGGCCGGGGTTCGTCCAGCGATCGCGAAATATGCCCGATTGTTGCCGGCAATTTTTCGGATGTAACAATTAGTTATTGGGCCCGGATGAATACTGATTGTTAAAATGAGGAAGGCAGGAAAAAAGGAATCGAATAATCCAAAGGCGTTTTCCTGATTTCCCATCTTCCTCATTTATTTTCTCCAAAGTTGCGCGGAACTCGCCCGCGCTCATTCCTTCGGTTCAGATTGCATTATTCGCGGAAAAAATGATCCCGCAAAACACCGTCGTACCGACCGGTACGAAGGCAACAATTTTTGAAATCTGCGGCCTGATCCACATGGACAGAGGTCGTTGCGGCCCAATTTTTCATTGAGCTGCTTGTGTCCATGAACGATCTGCACGCCTTTTTTTACGCGCGCTTCAGACGGGAACCCTTTGCGACGTTTGCTGGTAATTTCGAAAAAACGGTCCGTCATAATTGAATGATTGCTTTGCCATACTTCCTCCGTGGTTGATGGTTTGCGGTCGAATATCGCGGTACGCACCGCGATGAAATTGCAGATGGGCAAGGGACGCCGTGGAATTACTCCTTGCGGAGGTTATTCTACCATTGAACTACTGCCCCATTTGGTGGAGCAGGCCGGACTCGAACCGGCAACC
>DASXFN010000027.1:0-14407 GCA_036489565.1 Terriglobales bacterium | reverse complement strand
GGCATGTTGAACAGGCCTTTTGCGACCCGATGTGTATTTTCATCTGATCGAAATAGGAATCGTCATCAAACTTGTCAACGAGTGCGAAAAGATCACGCGGTTCTTCCCCATACTTGATTCTAAGGAGTGATTCAAGCGACGAACCGATGGATACCACCCCTAACCGCCAGAGTACAGCGCCTTCCCGCGCGGCTCGAGCGCAAGCAATAGCTTCTTCAAGGTAGCCCTTAGCGCGCGTTAGATATTCGACTTGTTGTGCCGATGCTTTCTCTACCATTTAGCACTCACGCGAACAAAAACTCCTTCGTCCTCAACTCCTTAATGGTATCTCTTAACTTTGCTGCTTTCTCAAATTCAAACTTCTTCGCAGCTTCGCGCATGTCGCTTTCCAGCTTTCCAATGTACTCATCGAGGTCTTCCTGTGATTTGAACTCAGGAACTCCTTCCGCTTCCGAGCCGGTAAGGTCGGCGTAATCGGCTTCCATGATCTTTGCCAGAGTCATATCCAGCGGCCGAATAATGGATTGCGGCGTGATGCCATTGGCTTCGTTGTATGCGTGCTGGATGGCGCGGCGGCGGTCGGTCTCGCCAATCGCCTTCTTCATCGAATCGGTCATGCGGTCGGCGTAGAGAACGGCGCGGCCGTTTAAGTTGCGGGCGCAGCGGCCAATCGTCTGAATCAGCGATCCGGCTGACCGCAGGAATCCTTCTTTGTCGGCATCGAGAATCGCCACCAGCGAAACTTCCGGCAGGTCTAATCCTTCGCGCAGAAGATTGATGCCGATGAGCACATCAAATTCGCCTTTGCGCAGATCGCGGAGAATCTTTACGCGCTCCAGCGTTTCGATTTCCGAGTGCATGTAGCGGCACTTCACACCCACCTCGCTGTAATATTCCGCAAGATCTTCGGACATGCGCTTGGTCAGCGTCGTTACTAACACGCGTTCACCTTTCGATACGCGGTCACGAATTTCGTGCAGCAGATCGTCAATCTGTCCTTTCACCGGACGTATCTCGACCGGTGGATCAATCAGTCCAGTCGGGCGAATGATCTGCTCCACAACAACGCCGGCGGATTTTGTCAGCTCATAAGGCCCGGGCGTCGCGGAAACATAAACGATCTGGTTCATGCGGTGCTCGAATTCCTCAAACGTCAGCGGACGATTGTCGAGCGCCGAGGGCATGCGGAAGCCATACTCTACCAATGTCTGCTTGCGCGAACGGTCGCCGTGATACATCCCGCGCAATTGCGGCACCGTCTGGTGGGATTCATCAATGAACATGATGTAATCGCGCGGAAAGTAATCGAGCAGAGTCGGCGGCGGCTCACCCGGCAGGCGTCCGGTAAAATGCCGTGAGTAATTTTCAATGCCGTGGCAGAATCCCATGGCCTTGATCATCTCCAAGTCGAACATGGTCCGTTGATGAATACGCTGCGACTCGACCAGGCGGCCTTGCTTCTCCAGTTCCACTTCCCACCAGGCAAGCTCTTCTTTAATGGACTTCACGGCGCTGGTTCGCGTTTCTTCCTTCATTACATAGTGGGTTTTGGGATAGATCGGCAAGCGCACGTATTTCTGCTTCACCGTGCTAAACAGCGGATCAATCTGCGAGAGCCCTTCGATCTCATCTCCCCACAACTCGATGCGGTAAGCCATGTCGTCGTAAGTCGGGAAGACTTCGATCACGTCGCCGCGCACGCGAAAAGTTCCGCGGCGAAATTCGCCATCCGTGCGCTCGTAGAGAATGTCCACCAGTTTGCGGGTAATGTCCTGCCGCTTGATTTTCTGCCCTTTTTCCAGGAAGAGTAGCATCCCGTAATAAGCCTCAGGCGAACCCAGGCCATAGATGCAACTGACTGACGCGACAATCAGGCAATCGCGCCGCTCGAACAGAGACCGCGTAGCCGACAGGCGCAGCTTGTCCAGTTCGTCATTGATAGTGGATTCTTTTTCAATGTAGAGATCAGCGGCGGGGACGTACGCCTCAGGCTGGTAGTAGTCGTAATACGAAACAAAATATTCGACAGCATTATGCGGAAAGAAACTTTTGAACTCGTGGTAAAGCTGCGCCGCCAGCGTTTTGTTGTGGGCCATGACCAGCGCAGGACGATTGACCTGCTCAATGACCTTGGCCATGGTGTAGGTCTTGCCTGATCCCGTAACGCCCAGTAAAACCTGGTGCTGCTCGCGGTCCTGCAGCCCGCGCAAAAGTGAGCTGATCGCATGACCCTGGTCGCCCTGCGGCTTGTAACTGCTGACAAGTTTAAAATCCATGTTTCAAATCCAAGAGAAGGCCCACAGGAGCAAATTCCAGCGAGTAGGTATCTCTTGATTATAAAACGAAGCGGCGGGCAATGAATTGTGGACAAAAAAACGGCGTGGAGGAGGTTTCTCCACGCCGCAAACCAAATCAAACCTGCGGGACTAACTGGGCAGTTTAAATTCCACGCTGATCTGCGTTTGGATTTCCACTGGACGTCCATCCAGCATGTAAGGTTTGTATTTCCATTGCCGGACAGCAGTTTCCGCGGCACGCCCTAAATATTGGTCGCCACTTATCTGTTTCAAGTTGGTGACTTCGCCCGTCTTGGAAATGGTAGCCGCGATTTCGACCGTGCCCTGTGTCCGCATACGGAGCGCGGCTTGCGGGTACACCGGCTGTACTTTTTTCACCAGCCTGCCCTGCAATATTCCCTGGGAAACCCGCAAGGATTGCTGAATGGGTTTCGCGACATCCATTCCTGAGGCTGCAATGGCCGCGATGCCCTTTCCGCTGCTACCGGAAGAAGCCATCAGCGGATCAGGAGCCTCTAGCGCGGCAATCGGGGCCGATGCTGCTTTCGCACCACCGCCCTTGATGATCAGCGGTTGCTTCGCCGCGTGCTCTTCGGATGTCCTGGCGTCGGTCTCGTCATCGCTCTCTTTGGAATTGGCGGAAGGCGCCTTCGACGTTTTCTTCTCCGCTTCTGTCTGCGGTTTCGAATTCTCTGCTGTCGTTTCCGGATGCGTCGTCTGGACTTCCGAAACTCCAGCGCTGGACTTGGGCTGAGCTGGCTGAGTCACGCCAGGCGCAACCTGCGAAGCCGTGCCGGGCTTTTCAACGCTGCTCTGCTGCACCGAGGCAACTGTCTGACCGCTGTGCATCTTTGTCCAGCCAAAATATCCTGCTGCGCCGAGCACTACAACGACGACCACCGCGATCAACGCGAGGTTGTTTCCGGACTTCTTCGTGGCCGGCGCCTCGTGGGCAGACGCAAAAGCGGGAACATGCGCGGGCTCTTCGGCCGGAGCGCTGATCACCAACTTACTGGGAGCATGCGCTGATTTCGTTTCTGTATGCGCAACGGGCGCGGGCGTTTTTTGCGCGGCAATGGCCGGCTTGGATCTTGCCACGGCTTTTACTGCAACCTTTTGTCTTGCAGGAGCAGGCGCGCTGGCGGCTCCACTGTGTGCTGATGGAGCCGAGGACTGCGCCAAGGATGGCGCCGAGAATGAAAGCGCCGCTGGTGCCGGTGACGTTGCATGTTCCGGAGTCGCATCTTCAGCGAACTCTTCTGCCTCAGGCGCGTCAGTGATTTCTTCGATCTCTACTGAAGCTTCGTCGTCTTCTTCAGCCTGCTGAAACGCGGTTGCCATAGGCCCCGCGGGTTTGGAAACCGGCTGCCAGGCGTATTCCTTCGCTGCCGGACGTACAACCGGAGACTTCGCGGCGGGCGCGAGATCAGGCGATAGATCGAGCACTGCTGATTCGTGCACTTCGTCCGCCGAAGCATGCGCCGCTGGAGCAAAATGAGGCGCGGCGGGCGCTGGCATCGCAGCGGCCGGTCTGGACGCGGCTGGCGTAAAAACTGGTTTCTGCACGGCAGGCTCTGGCCTTGCCGCTGGCGCACTCGGTGCAACTCGTGGTTGCGGCGCGATTGGTGCCGTTGGAGATGTTGCCGCAACATTCGCCGCTGGAGCGTTCTTAGTATCGGTCTTGCGCAAAAGTCCGCGGGCCACCCGCAAAGTTCCTTTGGCCTGGTCCACGTTGATCGGCTTGGTTAAAACCAAATTCGCTCCGATACGAAACGCTTTCGCGACTCCCGCCTGACCTTCCACCACGGCTACTGCCAGCGAAGATTGATTGGAGGCTGAGTTCCGCGCGCTCTTGAACAATAGCGTGGCATTCTGCTCGTTGTCACAATCCACCACGACCGCGTCGAAATGCTGCGCCATGAGCCGCTTAACGGCGGTAAATGGTTCATTCGAGGCCTCAACGCTGAAGTCCAATTCGCTTAGGACTTGCGTGACTAACTTGGCCGTTTTCTCATCCGGGCAGAACAGCAGGGCTTGGTAACTCATAATTGGAATCCTAGGTACGCTCGTCAGAGTCAGCAAGTTACGGAGGTAATTCGAGAAATACAATTTTTACGTGTCTTTTACAAATGAAGTAATCACAAGGTAATCGAGCGTGCAGCATTTTTGAAGGAGCGTCTAGATGTCGGAAGAACAGCTACAATGTCGCTGCCATGCGCCTTCCACTTTGGACCAAGCTGCTCTGGACATTATGGGTGATCGTGTGGGCGCCGCTCTATTGGAAATACTATGGCGCGCAAAACTTTTTGTACTTCTGTGATCTGGGAAATCTCCTGATTGTTGCCGGCTTGTGGCTGGAAAGCTCACTTATATTTTCGTGGCAGGCGACGGGGCTCTTAGTATTCCAGACTCTCTACGCGGTGGATCTCATTGGAGCGTGGCTCTTCCATAAGCACTGGATCGGCGGAACCGAATTCATGTTCGACGCGACAGTGCCGTTTTATCTGCGTATGTTCAGCTTGTTCCACATCGTGGTGCCACCATTGCTGTTATGGGGTGTGTGGCGACTCGGCTATGACAAGCGAGGATGGAAATACCAAACGGCTCTCGCATGGATCGTTGTTCCGGTGAACCACTATTGGAGGGCGCAGTACAACGTGAACTGGGCGCGAGGACTGGGCCACGAACAACATTTGCTGCCGGGATTCGTCTATCTTCTGGTGTATTTAGTGGTAGTTCCGGCGGTTGTGTACTGGCCCACGCATTTGCTTCTGCTGCGGTGGATGGGAAAGCGGAGCGCACGTTGACTTTCAGTGGCTAGGCCATTTTTGCATGGGTCTTCGTTGCGCTCAGGGTGATACTTTAGGCGATTAGTTTTTCTTCGGCCGATACAAATCCGTACTCGTTCCAAAGAAAACTTCCGCCGACTGCATCACGGTTTCTGAAAGTGTGGGATGCGGATGGATCGTGAGCGCCAAATCTTTGGCCAGAGCAGCCATTTCAATCGCCAGCGTTCCTTCCGCGATCAGTTCTCCCGCGCCCGCTCCCACAATTCCCACGCCCAACACCCGTTCCGTTTGCGGATCGAGGATTAACTTCGTGAGGCCTTCGGTCCGGTCGAGAGTCATTGCGCGTCCCGATGCGGCCCAGGGGAATTTAGCCACTGTAATGGGGCGATTCTCTTTTTGCGCCTGAGTTTCCGTCAGCCCCGCCCAGGCAATTTCTGGATCGGTGAACACTACAGCAGGTATGGCATTCGGTTCGAACGCCACTTTGTGTCCTGCTATGGCTTCCACCGCTGTGCGCCCTTCATGCGACGCTTTGTGCGCCAGCATGGGCTCGCCGACGACATCGCCGATGGCGAATATCGCGGGATCATCGGTCTGCAACTGTTTATTGACTTGGATGAACCCGCGCTGGCCAACTTTCACTTGCGTTTTGTCCAGGCCAGCGATTTCTGAATTCGGTTTGCGGCCTACCGAGACCAGAACTTTGTCGAACACTTTCTCGCGCTCTTTTACTTCCGGCCCATCGAAGGTGACGCGAATGCCGTTGCCTTCGTCTTTTACTCCCGCAACAGTCGTGTTCAGCATGATGGAATCAAAAATCTTTTCCACGCGCCGCTGCAAGGGAAGCACAAGGTCGCGGTCGGCGCCTGGTAATAATCCCGAAAGCATTTCCACCACGGAAACTTTCGATCCCAGCGCGGCATAAACTGTGCCCAGCTCCAACCCAATATAACCGCCTCCAACTACCAGCAAAGTCTTGGGAACGTCGCTTAGGTCGAGCGCACTCGTCGAATCCATCATGCGTGGCGTGTCCAGCTTGAAAGCTGGAATCACGGCGGGGCGCGAGCCGGTCGCGATGATAATGCGATCAAAAGTGCGGCTCTCATCGCCGCCGGCGGATTTGGCAATCTTCAGCGTATTGGAATTTTCAAAAGACGCTTTTCCCTGGATGTACTCAACTTTTCGTTGCTTCGAAAGTTGCCCCAGACCGCCCGTCAAATTCCCGACGACCTTTTCCTTAAATCCGCGCAGTCCGGCAACGTCAATCTTTGGTTCGCCGAATTCAATGCCCCATTTTTTCGCGTGCCGCGACTCATCAATCAGCTTGGCGACATGCAAGAGCGCCTTGGACGGAATGCAACCGCGGTAAAGGCACACGCCGCCGGGGTTCTTTTCCACGTCAATCAGCGTGACCTTCATGCCCAGATCGGCGGCGAGGAATGCAGCGGCATAACCTCCAGGGCCGCCGCCCACTACGGCAATGCTCAAGTTTGTGATTTCAGCCATTTGTTTTAAAATCAATTCAAGATTTGCTACGGGGGCTACTTATTCCGCTCTGTATTCTTGAGGCGTTTCACCGTTTTTCGTTCTATTACAACTCCTAAAGGCGCATCTGGCTTCTTTTTAAAGGCGTGTCGCTGAAGATCTGCGAGCCTCGCTTTGGCCTGCGACTCGATTTCATCGGTGTCGAAAGATTGCATAGTTCCCTTCAGACTGCGCAGTGTTTCTGACACTGCCCGGCGTTGTTCCATATGACTTCTTTGCTTGCCGAGCCTGATATTTTTTCTGCTAGAAGTAGGACATTCGCCATAAATATTACGGCGGTCTCTTTCGAGGCTGATTCGTTTCTTTTCCGTTGCTGACTTTATTTTACTCACGCCATTCCCTATGCGAAATCTCATCCCTGCACAGACAGCAGGAATGGTTGTTCGAAGGCTTCCGCCACCCAGCGAAGGAAGCGGGCAGCGTCGGCGCCATCAATCAGACGATGATCGTATGAAAGCGAAAGCGGCAGCACTAATCGCGGCTCAAACTTGCCATCAATCCAAACCGGCTCTGTGCTGGAGCGCGAAAGCCCAAGAATCGCCACTTCCGGATGGTTCACGATGGGCGAAAAGCCTGTGCCACCGATCCCCCCGAGATTTGTAATAGTGAAGGTCCCACCTTCCATATCGGCAGGCGTCAACTTTTTATCTTTCGTCTTCTTGGAAATTTCGCTGAGCTCGACCGCCAATTCAACGATGTTCTTTTTGTCCACATCGCGCAGCACCGGAACCAGCAGTCCACGGTCGGTATCCACGGCAACCCCGATATTGATGTACTGCTTGTAAACAATTTCTTCCGAGGTCATATCAATGCTGGCATTGAACTGCGGAAAGATTTTCAGGGCCGAAGCGCAGACCTTTAATGCAATTGCCGTGACCGTCATCTTCCCGCCCGCCTGCTGCGCCTTGGGTCCGAATTTCGCGCGCAGTTGTTCGAGTTCGGTAATGTCCGCTTTGTCCTGCTGCGTAACATGCGGAATGGTGTTCCACGCCTGCCGCAGATGTTCAGCCGTCTTGCGGCGTACGCCGCGCATGGAGACACGTTCGATTTTCCCCCACTTAGCGAAGTCAGGAAGAACCGGTTCGGCAAGTTGCATTCCGCGCGCCGAACCATTTGCCGTCGATGTGATCAGACCTTTGGTAAAGGTTTTGACATCGTCTTCGCTTATGCGTCCACCGGGGCCGGATCCTTTTACTTCGTGAATGTCCACACCCAACTCGCGGGCCAAGCGCCGTGTATGCGGAGCTGCGGGGACTGGATCGCGGTGTTCCGCGCCGGCGGTCTTGATCTGTGCAGGCATCGAGAAGCTTGCGGGTGCCTGTTGAGGCTGGTCAGGAGGCAAGGCCTGTTCTTCGGTTTTGCCTTCTGCCGCAATCGCTGCCTGGAATGTGGCTCGCGCATGGTCGTCATAAGTTTGCGCGGCAGGAGCCTTCGCGGCAGGCGCAACTTGGGGTGACGAGCTGCCCGCTTCCAGGGTAAAGATCACCTGCCCGACTTTGACCTTGTCGCCTTGCTTAACCCGCACTTCCTTTACTTTTCCGCCAACCGATGAGGGAACTTCCACAACCGCCTTGTCAGTTTCCAACTCCATGACCGCCTGCCCTGCTGCGATCTCGGAGCCAGGAGAAATCATCAGGCGAACCAGATCACCCTGATGGATGTTCTCTCCCAGTTCCGGAAGCTTGAATTCGCTCGCTTCGGAAACAGAAGAGACTGATTTAGAAGGAGTTGTGGATGGTTCGGGAGTTTTTGGTTGCGGGGGTTGCTTGGCTGAGGGAGAAGACGCCTGGGTTTGTTCCGTTTTCGTAACAGAGGGGGTGACCGTCCCGCTTTTGGACGCCGCACCATTTTCCACAGTGAAGATGACTTGACCCACTTTCACCTTCTCGCCCTGCTTCACGCGGATGTCTTTTACCACCCCGCTCACCGACGATGGGACCTCGACGACCGCCTTGTCCGTTTCCAGTTCCATCACGGGCTGGCCTTCGGCAATGGAGGAGCCGGGAGTAATCATTAAGCGCACAAGATCGCCCTGGTGCACATTCTCGCCCAGTTCGGGCAATTTAAATTCGGTCACGTGCCGTAGTCTCCCTTAGCTATTGGCTGGATTCAGTTTTTCCGGATTGATTCCAAGATCTTTTACTGCGCGTTGAATCACATCCGGCGTGATTTGTTTTTCTTTCAACAACGCATAAAGCGTGCCCAGCACAATGTGCTTGGCATCCACTTCAAAGAAGTCGCGCAAAGAGGCGCGGCTTTCGCTGCGGCCAAATCCGTCTGTGCCCAGCGAAAGCAGAGGCCGCGGCATCCACTGCGAAATGGATTCCGGGAGCACCTTCATATAATCTGATGCCGCCACCAGAACGCCGGACGTATCTTTCAGCCGCTGCGTCACAAACGGCACACGCGGCGTACTCGATGGATGCAGCATGTTCCAGCGTTCGCAGTCGTTGCCGTCGCGATACAGCTGCTTGTAGCTGGTCACACTCCAAACATCCACGGCCACATCGTATTTTTCTTCCAGGATCTTCTGCGCCTTGAGCACTTCAAACATGATGGTGCCGCTGCCGAATAGTTGTGCGCGGTGTTTGGCGTCTTTCTTTTGTGAAGTGCTGAAGCGGTACAGACCCTTCAGAATTCCTTCGCGAACGTCTTTGCCTTCCGGCATGGCTGGCATGGGCAGAGGCTCGTTCATCACGGTGAGGTAGTAGAAGATGGACTCGCCATCCACGTACATGCGCTTGATGCCATCCTGGATGATGATGGCAATTTCATAGGCAAACGCGGGATCATAGGCCAGCAAGTTGGGAACGGGAAGCGCCAGCACGTGGCTGTGTCCGTCTTGGTGCTGCAAGCCTTCGCCGGCGAGCGTTGTGCGGCCCGCGGTGCCGCCTAGCAGGAATCCTCGGCAACGCATGTCTGCGGCGGCCCAGATGAAATCGCCTATGCGCTGGAAGCCAAACATGGAGTAGTAAATAAAAAACGGGATCATATTGATCCCGTGATTGGCGTAGGCCGTTCCCGCAGCGATAAACGAAGAGATTGAACCGGCTTCGGTAATGCCTTCTTCTAGAATCTGTCCGTTTTTGGCTTCCTTGTAGTAAAGCAGCGTGTCCATATCCACCGGCTCGTAGAGCTGGCCGACGCTGGAATAAATTCCTACCTGGCGGAACAACGCTTCCATGCCGAAGGTGCGCGCTTCGTCAGGAATAATGGGAACGATAAATTTGCCGATTTCTGGATCGCGCAACAATTTGGCCAGCATGCGCACGAAGACCATGGTGGTGGAAACTTCACGGCCTTCGGTGCCTTTGTAAAATTCCTCGAAGTGCGATTCGGAAACGGGAGCAAGCGGTTTGGAGCGGACTTTTCGCTCTGGCAGATATCCGCCCAGTTGCTTGCGTCGCTCCTGCATGTAGCGGATTTCCGGGCTATCGTCAGCCGGGCGGTAAAACGGCGCGTCGTGCAGTTCTTCGTCGGGAATGGGAATGCCGAAGCGCGAGCGGAAAATGCGCAACTCGTCTTCGTTCAACTTCTTCTGCTGGTGAGTAATGTTCTTGCCTTCGCCAGCCTCGCCAAGTCCATAACCCTTGATAGTTTTGGCGAGGATCAGTGTAGGTTGACCCTGGTGCTCGACGGCGGCTTTATACGCCGCGTGGACCTTGATGGGATCGTGTCCGCCGAGGCGCATGCGGGAGAGTTGTTCGTCGGAAAGATGCTCGACCATCTTCAGCAACCGGGGATCGGTGCCGAAGAGATTCTGCCGGAAGTACGCGCCGCTTTCGACGAAGAATTTCTGGTACTGACCGTCGGTGACTTCGCCCAGCCGCTTCACCAGCAAGCCGTCGCGGTCGTTTTCGAAAAGCGGATCCCAATCCGTACCCCAGATACATTTGATTACATTCCAGCCCGCGCCACGGAAGATCGCTTCCAACTCCTGGATGATCTTTCCGTTGCCGCGAACCGGGCCGTCCAGCCGCTGCAAATTGCAGTTAATGACAAAGACGAGGTTATCGAGCTTTTCGCGGGAGGCCAGCGTAATCGAGCCGAGCGATTCGGGTTCATCCATTTCGCCATCGCCGCAGAAGGCCCAGACCTTCCCACCCGTTGATTCCTTCAGTTCACGGTTCTCAAGATACTTAATGAAGCGGGCATGGTAAATCGCCTGCAACGGCCCCAGTCCCATGGAAACTGTTGGGAATTCCCAGAAATCGGGCATGAGCCAGGGATGGGGATAAGACGAGAGACCGCCGCCATCTTTCAGTTCGCGGCGGAAGTTCTGTAGCTTTTCCTTTGACAGGCGGCCTTCCACGAAAGCACGGGAATACATTCCCGGCGCGGCATGGCCCTGAAAATAAACAATGTCGCGGTCGCCACTCTCCGTCCGGGCGCGGAAGAAATGATTGAAAGCCACTTCGTAAAGGGTGGCCGAAGAGGCAAATGTCGAGATATGGCCGCCGATGCCCTCCTGCACCCTGTTGGCGCGGACCACCATGGCCATGGCATTCCAGCGGATTATGCTCTTGATCCGCCGCTCCATCTCCTGGCTTCCAGGAAATGGCGGCTGTTGCCGCACCGGAATTGTATTCTGATAGGGAGTGGTCGCCGTAAACGGCAGGTTTACGCCAGCAGCATGGCGAGCGTGCAGCGATAGCTGCTGTAAGAGTCTTCCTGCGCGGTCTGCACCGCCACCTTTTGACAACACATAGTCCAGGGAGTCCAACCACTCCCGCGTTTCCAACACTTCCAGCCCATTGGTCTGCTTTTCAGCCAAGACGTACCTCTCCATATGTAAATGGCAAACTATTCATCATAGTAAATTGTGAGAAATTTTGCTTGAAATCAAAACTGATGTCTCAAATCAATTTTTCAGGACACGTCCAAAAGTGCACACCAGACCTCGCCATCGTGCATTTCAGGAAATTCGGCATCAGGAAGCGGATTTCAGCCATCCAACGCATGTGCTAATCGGTAAGAAGCCATCTTATCCGGCACAGCCGAGTCTAGGGACTTAAAATCACAGGTTTTTCCGACAAGCAGATTAAAACATTGAGGAGAAGAGAGTATGGCAACCAAAAAAACAGGAAATCATAACCATCACGTAAGCGCCCAGCCGCGCACCCATCAGAAAGCAATGCCGATCCAGGAATTTGGTACGGTCCGCTTTGCGTTGCCGCTTGATCTGGAGGAACCCGTCCGGCTGGAAATGACCGAGCAACTCAATCAGCTTCTGGCCGACACCATGACATTGCGCGACCTTTACAAGAAGTCTCACTGGCAAGCTTCTGGGCCGACCTTCTACCAACTGCATCTGCTCTTCGATAAACACTTTGGCGAACAGGCAGAGCTGGTGGACACTATCGCCGAGCGCATTCAGATTCTCGGTGGATTAGCCATTGCCATGGCGCCTGATGTCGCGGAGACCACCCGCATCGAGCGTCCTCCAAAGGGCAGGGAAGAAGCGCCCGTGCAAATCTCACGACTGCTTGATGCGCACCAGATCATCATCAGCCAGTGCCGCGAGCTCGCGGAAAAAGCGGACACGTTGGGCGACGATGGCACCAACGATCTGGTGGTTAGCGATGTTCTGCGCACTAATGAAATGCAGGTCTGGTTCATCAGCGAACATTTGGTCAACGTGCCCTTAGTCGAAGCCCACAATTAAATGTAGTTCTTTGCTTAAGGTTTTCACGGCTGGCAATTTTGCCAGCCTCTATTTTTGTTCACCTCGTCATTTTTGCTCACTGATGTGTATTTCTAGCCATGCCCCTGACATCGGCGAAGCTGCCTAATGCCATCCAACCCAATAGAAGGAGGTAGACAGATGGCGCAGTTAGGTTACCGGGAAGAAAATGCAGCGTTCTTCAGAAGCAGAACAGACTGGGGGGCAATTTGGGCGGGTGTATTTACGTTTGTGGCGATCTGGACAGTTTTTGGAACTTTGGGGATGGCGATATTCGCCAGCAGCGCAAATCCCAATGCCGCACGACCCGTTCTCGGCATGAGCGTAGGAATTGGAATTTGGGCGATTGTGCTGACGATCATTGCAATGTATGTCGCAGGGCGTGAAACCTCGCATCTGGCGGCAGTGAGCAATCGGCATGACGGGCTTCTACACGGAATGGTGATGTTCGGATTGTCTGTGATCGCGGCTGTCATCGTGACTGCAATTGGCGGAAGCGCTCTCAATAGTGGTACGCAAAATGTCAGTACGACGCCTTACATTTTTACACTCGCAGCTGGTCTGGGATGGGTTGGTTTTGCGTCCCTTTTCCTGGGATGGCTTGCGGCCTTATGGGGCGCATCTTCCGGAGTGGTCGTTCTTCGCCCGCAGGCAGACATTAGAGATATTAAAACTGCGGCATAACTGATTTTCCATTTGCGAAGGCCGGAGCAGTTCTCCGCGCCTTCGCCTTAATTAATTACAGTGGGGGCAAAATGGCGGCCAGCAGCAAAGTCAATGCGAGCGTCGAGCAGTCAAATATTTCTTCCGGATGGGACGAAGCGCACGGCGAAATTTCCGCTCCTCCGGCAACGCTGGAGATGAAGAAAAAATCCCCAACAACCTTTCCCCCGCCGGACTCTGGCGCGACGAACTTCCAGACAAATTTCCAGACAATCGAGCGTCGAGTTCGAGATTATCTGGTGTGGGCCAAATATGAGGGCAAAAAGAAGGCAAAGAGCATGGGCCGCCAGATGCGATGGCTCAAAGAGGAGCATCCTGGCTATATCGTCACAGCAGCCGCAGTGGCTGGATTTGTTGGCGGGCTCTTGCTCCGAACCAGACGGTCAAAAAGGAGATTAAATCTTTATGAATGATTACAGCAAAGCCCCGCCAGAACGAAGTTTGGGCGATCTTATTACCGAACTTAAACAAGAGGCCACTAGCTTTTTCACTACCCGCATGGAGATGTTCCGCTCCGAATTCCAGGAGACAATGCGCGGCTGGATGTCATTGCTGCCGCTGGCTGTGATTGCAGCCGTGTTATTGGCAACCGCCTATGCTTTGTTTACCTTGGCCGTAGTTTCACTGGTCGTGGTGGCGTTTTGGGGCAATCCCTACCACTGGTTTTTCGCATTTCTGATCGTTGGTTTTGTATGGGTTGTAAGCGGAGCTTTGGTGGCTTTTTTCGCCAAAGTCACTTTCCGCAATCGTGGCTTATTCCCGAGAAAAAGCCTTGGCGTTTTGCAAGCTGATCGGCTGTGGTTACAAATGGAGACGAAAGGACATTTATGAGTTTGCCAAGTTACGAGCTGGAATTGCGTGCTTCCGAAGAGCGAAAGCGAATTCACCTTTCGCTCAACGAATTGAAAGGTCGACTGCGTGAACGAGCCGCATTCAAACCTGTACTCCGCAAGTTTTTGACTGGGATCGCCGGTTCTGCTGCCCTGGTTGGCTTGATGGCCGGATACGGCGTGGGAGGATTCTTTAGCGCCGGAAGGCGCTAAGTCTTCATTTTTGCGCATTCAATTTGTTACGAAAAACGAACTAGCATTCGCACCAAATTAGAAAATCCCGCTTCCGAACGCGTCCAAATAAGGTACAATTCTCAGCACTTTCCAGTGTTTCCGGTATCTGGAATGTAATCCACGCGTAACCGGAAGGGGACCCATGTTTTCAGGCGGACAGAATCTTCGAGCATTACGCGAGCAATTGGGTTTGACAATGCGCGATGTGGAGAGTTCCAGCGCTAGGATTGCGCAGAAGCACGGCAACGACGAATATGCAATCCCGCCCAGCCGTCTTTCTGATATCGAAACCAAAGGTGTAGTTCC
>DASXFN010000010.1:0-28526 GCA_036489565.1 Terriglobales bacterium | reverse complement strand
AAACAGAGAAATAGCATTCATCCAAGTAGATGGCTTAACTGCACTAAAGAAGAGTTTCACGAGGCTGCAGAAGCGGTCTTCTTGATTCAACATATATTGATCCATTGCGAAGAATCACGAATCGCCGTATTTCCTCATGGGGAAGCATTCCCAGATATGTTCCGGAAGGCCACCGAAGAAGAAGCAGCAGAAATACTTACCGCAGAAGAAGCAAAAAGAAAAAAGACAACACGCACGGCCAGCAATGGCGAATCTATTGGTCCTTGGCTTTAAGATCCAGCACTTTCTTTTGTGTCACTGTATCAAGAACGTACCCACTCAGTTTTGTTGTGACCAAGAAACGGCAAAGGTCCTTCGCGAGTTCCTCGTCATCTAACGACCAGAATTTCTCGTGGTACTGCATAGGTGGCTCCGAGCCGTAAACTCGAAAAATAATGAACCGATTACGAGGAAACGGCTTACAAAATAACAAGTGGGCATTTTGTTTTGCCACGATCTCCTTGATTTCTTGAACTGTCTTCTTGTTGGTAATCCAATCGTAATTTTGCAGAGTTCCTTCGGCATTGGGATCACACATCTTTTTGTATTCCGCGATTGACATGATGACCGCAACGTCGCGGTTTTGGCGGCGGATCATGACCGGTTCGCTCTGCGCCACGTTGATCAGGGACGCAAGCCCCTGCTTAGCATCTGTTGCCGAGATAGTTCGCATTGGTCTATTTTATCTACTTTATCTATAATAGACAACTTAATGTGTTATTAGTGTATTCGTGTTACACTATTTTAGTGTCCTATCGTTTAAGAAATGTCACCGTGACACTGGGAGAAGACGTCGCCCAATGGGCGCGGATCGAGGCGGCCCGTCAGGACACCAGCGTCTCTCGCTTGCTCGGCGCACTACTGAAAGAACTCATGTCGAGCGAGAATGAAGCAGCGGCCCATTCTGTTACCGAAGCGGCCACGCGGCTAGACAATTTCGGCAAGCGTCATAAATTGTCTCTTGGTGGAATTCGAGTGAAAGACCTTATTAACGAAGGCCGACGGTGAGCCGGTTCGTGCTGGATGCTTCAATCGTCCTGGCCTGGTGTTTTCCCGACGAAGATTCCAGTGTTGCCCATCATGTCATCGAACTGTTCAAGCAAGGAAGCACAGCGATCGCTGCTTCATTCTGGCCCCATGAGGTTTTGAATGCCTTGTTGGCAGGAGAAAAACGCGGGCGGATTTCCACGGCACTGGTACGAAGTTTCCTCAATGATCTGGCGGCGCTCCCGGTTGAACTCGAACGGGTTCCATCCGCGATTGTATTCGACAGGATTCAGACCTTATCCCGCGCAAATGCCCTGACTGCTTATGACGCAGCCTATCTCGATCTTGCAATTGAAAGGCGATTACCGCTGGCTACTCTGGATGAACCCCTGGCCAGAGCGTGTGAGAGAACGAATGTGGAATTAGTGCGCTTGTAGTCTGCGCCGCGTCTCGCGCTTATCAGATGCCCGCGGCATAACTGCGGTCTTTGACGGCCGATTTTCTTTCGCCCGGCTTTTCGCTGGCTCTTAACTCTTTTTCCAGGGACGAAAACCGTTGCAGAATTTCATTGATGCGAATGGCCATGTTACGAATAGTTTCTACTTGCGCGTGGACGCTTCCGGGAAACTGATCGCCGTCCAGCAGAATCAGTTCAGAGTTTCCCAAAATCGAAGTGAGGGCGTTGTTCAGGTTGTGGCGGACTTCAAGCATGTAGTCGCCAAGCGCCGCATTTCGCTCAAGGGCGGCATTTTGCTGTTCCAATCTCCGTGCTGTACTGGCTGTTTTTGCGTGCAGCAGCATCTCGGCCGCCATTAGGACGAGCGCATCGAGCCAACCGTCGCTGGTATAACTCCCGCGCGTGCTTTCCGGCACTCTTCCCTGGAGCAGAACTTTCGTCCACGGCCCTGTTTGCAACTGTGTGGCTTCTTCCCGCGTAACGACCAGAATTGCGGGCTTTTTTGCCGCCGCAAGCGACCTTTCCAGCAGAGAGCGAGCGCCGGAATTTACTTCGCCTACAATCGCCAAATCGAAAGCGTCAGAATCAAGTTCGTGGCAGACGTCGCTGCCCATCAGCGTGAAAGCCGGGAGGGCGCGTTCCTGCTGCCAACGCCCGGTGATGGCGCTGGGAAAGGCCGCATTATCGGAAATAATTAGAACTGTGGGCTGCTTCACGTCTTGCATCTCCGCTGTTAAAACGTAGAAGGGTTAAACCGAACCATCGGGGTTCCAGGATGACGGGTTGCCGGAAATCTCAAATTCCGGCGTCTCGGATTTGCTGGTGTTAAAGCCGGCTGCGGCAGCTGTTGCTCCGGCTGACGTTGCCTTGGCACGCGAAGGAGCAGGAGTCGCGGGAGTCTTCTTGTCCAACCCGCCACTGGCGCCCAAAGCATCGTCCACGATAGCGTGGAGGTCCACTAACATGCGCAGGGGCTGACCGGAAGAATATTCCGCATGAAACATAACTTTCCATGACTGGCAGATCATGCGCAGGCGCACGGTTGGCTCTTCAGCGGAAAATTGTGCGGCGCTGCAATCCAGCGTGACCACTCCCCGGCTTTCGAGTTCGCGGAGCCCGTCCAGAATGGCATTCAAGTCCTGATGCATGAGCCGGAAAAATACCCGCCGCATGATGAAGCTGAAACGGGTGAACGAAACCATGGCTACCGGCACAAAATATTTTTCCTTGCAACTGACTTTGAGCTTTCTGCCTTTGTCGAGAACGCCGCTTTGCAGCAGACTCTTAAGGCTCCCGGAAGCTCTCGCGCTCTGCACCAAATCTTCCAGCAGGTCCAGCCAGTCAGGGATCTTTACATCCACGGGCCCAAGCACGGTTTGCAGCGCTTTGGCTACATACGCAACAGTCAACTCAGCGTCCTCTAAACGGGAAGGAGCGCAGTCAGAAAAATATTGCACGAGCAGAAAATCAATCTTGTCGCGGTCAGAATCAGAGTATTTATCCTTCTGTAAGTGATGCTGCAGCATGGCGCGGAGACATTCAGTGTTGCTCAGAGTCGTGGTCTGAAGAAATTGACGCAACTGGTGGACCTGGATGCGCGAATCCATCTCCAGGAGCCACGCCCGCGCCTGTTCCAGGCCTTCCTTGGATGGGACTTCAGTTCCGGTCTCGAGTTCGCCGCTGGGCTGGGTCTCGATTACAAACTCACGGGCCAGCGCGGAATATAACGGGTAGAGAAGACGCGCGGAGCGCCATTCCTGGGACGCATCCATTTTTTTGATGCCTGCATTCATGATTTCACAATCCAGTTGGGTACTTGCTGAGTAAAGCGGGCCGCTACTGCGGTATGCCCCGCGTTGTACTGCACGGCCACCACGCATGCCTGGGCATTCAAGGTGCCGTCAGAATTCTGGAGCTGCAACAGGTCAGCGAATTCCAGGCGCAGCTTGGAAGCGAAAAGGACCTCCTGTGAAGTCCCGTATTCAATGACCGTGTGCTCGCACTTATTTTCGTGTGCGCCTTCGATCCGGCTCAAGCGGACGGGAATGCGGACCGGCGTAGCCGTAGGAAAGAACCGCGCCAGTTTGGCGGTGGAACTTTCAGCCGCGACAGCCGTGCCTGCTCTAGACAACCCGCCCCCCGATTGAGAAGTGTGCGGCCTGGCTGCCGGGAACCGCCGGTTAGCGTGAAATCCATGCAAAAGCCAGACCGCCTACAGGGAGAAGTTGCACGGCCACGGCCAAATGGAAGAGGGACGAACTATTGCTCTAAGCGATTGAATAAAATGGTGGTATGCGAAGGTTAGAAGTCTGGGGAACCAGAGAAAACATGTTTCTTTCGTCTCACTGTGAGACCCTGTCTCACTCCCGCCTATCATTGAAGCGTATGGGAAACCTCATGTCTTCCCCCAATGTTGTAACGCTTCAACTTCCGATATAACGTGGCCCGGCTAATGCCCAGCATTCTCCCGGCAAGCACTTTGTCGCCGTTTACCTGCTCGAAGACGCGCTCAATGGTTGCGCGTTCTATGTCCTCCAGATCGGTTGTGGAAAGTCCGGGAGTTCCAGAGGCAAGCTTTCCCCCGTCTCCGGCGGTTGGCGCCGCTGACACATTGGGAGGTAAATCCGCGACATCAATCATCTTGTGATCGCCCAGCGCAATCGCGCGTTCCATGCAATTTTCCAGCTCGCGCACATTGCCCGGCCAGTCGTAGTGCAGCAGGCACTTCATGGCGGCATGGGTCACTTGCAGCGAGGAAGCCAGATCCGACTGGTCCAAAAACCAGTTGACCAGCAAGGGAATATCGGAGCGGCGGTCGCGAAGCGAGGGCAAATGCACGGTGACTACGTTCAGGCGGAAGTAAAGATCTTTACGGAACGTCCCCTTCTGATATTCCGCCTCTAAGTCTCGGTTGGTCGCTGCGATCACGCGCACATTGACCTTGACGGAATAATTGCTGCCCACGGGGCGCACCTCTTTTTCCTGCAAAACACGCAGGAGTTTAGCCTGCATCTCCAGCGGCAGTTCGCCAATTTCGTCGAGGAAAATGGTTCCCCCGTTCGCTGCCTGAAACAAGCCATGGCGGGAGCGTAGCGCGCCGGTGAACGCGCCTTTTTCATAGCCAAAAAGTTCGCTTTCAATCAGTGTGGGCACGAGCGCGCCGCAATCGACCGCGACAAAAGGACTGTTGGCCATGGAACCGCGAAAATGAATGGCCCGCGCCACCAGTTCTTTTCCGGTACCGCTCTCGCCGGTAATCAGCACTGGAGTGCGCGTGTCTTTCAGGCGCGAGATCATCCGCAGAACATCCTGAATTTTTGGCGACGCTCCCACGATCCCGTGAAGGTTTGTTTCCGCTTCCATCCGTTCGCGAAGAAACTGGTTTTCTTCTACCAGCTTCACCTTCTCCGCCATGCGACGCAGAAACAGCCTTAGCTCTTCAAGTGGGGAAAAAGGTTTGCTGATGTAGTCATAGGCGCCCAGCTTCATGGCCTGCACGGCGGTTTCCACGGAACCGTGTCCGGTCATGACGGCAACTTCGGTCCGGGGATGCGCTTTCTTCACCCGCTCCAGAAATTCAATGCCCGACATTTTAGGCATGACCATGTCGGTAAGGATCATGTGGACAGGCAGGTCTTCAAGCAGGAGCAGAGCAGCCTCGCCATTTTCGGCTTCAGCACATGCGAATCCGAGCGCCTCGCCGACGGTGACGCAAAGCCTGCGGATGCTTTCCTCGTCATCCACAATCAGCAATCGAACTCGCAAATCTTCAGTCACAAGGCTTTCTCCCACTCACGGGCATTCCCTATTCACTGGCCTTCCCGATGGTTTTATCAACCACTTCCAAAAATTGCTGCACCCGGAAGGGTTTTTCCACGCATGGGGCGCCAGTTTTGTTGAGCGTGGCGACGGTTTCCTCATTGGCCAAGTCTCCGGTGATAAACACGATGCGGGAGACCAACTCGGGGCGGTGCTCGGTGAGCCACGCGTAAACGTCGCCGCCGTCCACGCCACCGGGGGTGCGCATATCGGAAACAACGCCTTGAAAATTGCCTGATTCCAGCAGGCGCAGTCCCTCGGCACCGGAATCGGCGCAAACCACTTCATAGCCATTCCGTTCCAGACAAGCTTGCACGTAGGCCATGACGGCGGGCTCGTCCTCAATTAACAGAACCGGCAGCACGGCAGATTTTATGGCAGATGAACTCATCGCTGTATCACTCCGGCAGCGGCCCCCACAGAGGTGGCTTCCGGCGCCGCCGGAAGCCGCACAACAAACGTGGCGCCTTCTGCTCCTTCGTTGTTATGACAGAGAATTTCTCCGCCATGCTCGTGCACAATTCCATAACAAATGCTTAACCCCAGACCCGTCCCCTTGCCGATTTCCTTGGTGGTGAAAAATGGATCAAAAATTCGATCCTGTTGCGTAACTCCGTGTCCGTTATCGCGGAAAGAGACCTCGACAAAATCTCCCCTTCGCGCGCTCATGATTTCGATTCGCGCCGGGTTGCTTTCCCGCATCGCATCGTACGCATTGTTCAAAATATTCAGAAATACCTGCTGCAACTGGTGGGGATCTCCAACCACCGGCGGAAGGCACTGATCCAACTGCTCCACCACTTCCACCCCGCGGTTTTGCAGATCGTAAGCGCGCAATTGCAAAGTGCGCCGGAGGACTCCGTTGATCTGCACGGGCTTGCGTTGCGGCGGCATCTGCCGCGCAAAGCTCAAAAGGTTCTGCACAATCTGTTTGGTCCGCTGCGCCTCCTGCAAAATGACCCGCAGGTCGCGGCGGGCGTCTTCGGGAATACCGGGACTTTCCATCAGGAGATCTGTAAATCCGAGAATCGCGGTGAGCGGATTATTCACCTCATGAGCAACACCGGAAACCAGTTGTCCTACGGCGGCCATTTTCTCCGCGTGCATGAGCTTGGCCTGCAATACGGCCGCATCGGTAACATCGGTCATCACCACCACGAGGCTGGTTACGATTCCCTGCTCATCGCGCATGGGACTCAGGTTTACTGAGAAGTGCCCCATGTGGCCATCCTCCTGCAAAATTTGCAGATCGAGATTGTCCACCTGCTGACCCTGCAGAACCGATTGAAACGCTTCGGCGAATGTGGGTTGACGCGACGGCGCTACAAGTTCATGCAGCGGGCGGCCGAGCAGGTTCCCTTGTTCGTAGCCCAGGTCGAACCAACGGCGGTTGGCATAACTGATCAGGCCAGCGGTATCGGCAACCAAGATGAGGCTTTGCGTATTGTTGAGGATTTTGCCCGAGAAGTCGCGCTCGCGCTGCAGTTCGAACTGTGAATTCTTGAGGCCGCTGATGTCGAGCATCAACCCGCGGTGCTGAAGGATTCGCCCATCACGATCACGCACGGCAAACGCATTGATAAGAACATGGACGAGCGAACCATCACGGCGGCGCAGCGAGGCTTCGTAGTTGCGGATCAAGCCGTTCTGGTCCATTTGCGCCGCAAATTCGCGCTGCCGGTGGGGAACGGAATAAATCTGGGTGCGCAGATCCACGCCTAACAATTCTTCCCTGCTCATGTATCCGAGCATTCTGACCATGGCGTCGTTGACTTCAATAAATGCGCCATCGGGAGTGGAGAAGAAGACACCTTCCTGGACGTTGTCGAAAAGTTCACGATAACGGCGCTCCGCCTCGCGCCGGTCCGTCACGTCCTTCATCACGTGGATCGTCTGCAATGACTCTCCGGTAGCGCCATGCACGTTCGAGGTAGAAACCAGGTAAGTACGGTCCAAAACAGGATGTACATATTCATCCGGAGCGCTGCCAGTGGTAAGGCAGAAAGGACAGAAATATGTTTGCGTTTCCTTGCCCATGGATAACACGGCGCGCATATTCAAACCGATGATTTGCTTTGGTTCGAGCCCAATGAAATCAGCCAAAGAGCGGTTCACGCGCAAGACGTTGCCGAGCGTGTCATGCACGATGATGAGATCCGAGATCGCATCAAAAATCTCGATCCAATGGCGGTTCGCCTGCTCCATTCGGTTGAAGAGTTGCGCGTTTTCCAGAGCGATGGAACCGTGGCCGGCGATGGCCTGCAACATCTGAGTTCTCTCCAGCTCTGGTCCCTGCGCGCAATCCACCAGCAGAAGAGCGCCCGCTAATTCGTTGGAGGTCCCCTGCAATCGCAATAAAATGCAATTGCCAAAGGAAAGCTCCGCCGAACTCTGCTCTCCTAATATTTCCGCGGCGGAAACAGAAACAATCGCTTCCGGATGAAGCTTTAACGTCAGCGTAATAGCGGCACCCATTTGCCGCATTAGGCCTGTGCCCAATTGCTTTACTGAGCTGGAGGAAGCGGTCACTTCGAGTGCCATGCCTTGCTGCACGAGGAGCACACCAGCGACAGCTCCGGTCATTTCCGTTGCCCGCGCCACAAATTCTTTGGCGAACTCAGGAAGACGTTGAAATGAATTCAGCTTTAGCGCCAGTTGCATCAGGGAGTCGGCGCGGCGGCGGTGTTGTTCAGCGAGATGAAGGTTCCGGGTCGCTTCCAGTCCCACGGCCATTTGCGCTGCCAGGGCCTGCGCTCGACGGACATCTTCGTTGCTGATTCGCGATTCCTCGGAACGGTCGGCGACCCCGACAAGGCCCAGGACCTCCCCATCGGTCCCCACTAGCGGGACAATCACGAGTTGCTTTACGTTGAACTGCCGCAGCGTTTCCAGTTGCACGCCGGGAGTCTTCGTGACGTCATCACCCCAGAAGGGCTGTTTATTCAACAGAGCCTGGGTGGCGACCCCCGCAGGGAAAATCGTATTCACTGAGGTGGGCGTACCGCGGTTCGACGCCCAGCGAATATGGAATTGACCCTCCTCAAGTAGAGCAACGAAAGAGCGACCAAATCCCAGGAACTCGGCAGCGCGGACCACGAAGCGCTGCATAAAGCTCTCAAGGTTGCCGATGGATCCCAACTCCGAGGAGATTTCGAGGAGCTGTTGTAATTCCTGCGCCTGGTCCTTGGCAATCGCATAAAGCTCGGCGTTGGCGATGGCTACCGCAGCGGAACCGGCGATGGCAGAAACCAGCGACTTTTCCACGGGCGAAAATGGCGTTGCCGCGCGAGGGTAAATGATGATTGCGCCGCTGGTTCGCGAGGTGCGCAAAGGAGCAACCATCAGCGTGCCGGTAGCGACGAGATCGCCGAGTCCGTGGGTGGACGCGTCAAACGCAACGGCGATAACTTCGCGGGCGGAGATGGCGCGCGCCGCCAGGTCCGATGCGAACCGCAAGGCTTTCCCTTCCAACCGCGTGCGCGCCAAAGCGGCAATGGAAGGGGCATTGGAGGCCACGGCGGAGACCCCGAAATTCTGTTCGTCACGCAGGAGCACGCAAACCAGCGAGGCATTGAGCAGGACGCGCAAGCGTCCGGCAAGTTCATCCATGGCCGCGGCCGCATCGGGAACAGCATGCAGCGCACGAGAAACATCGGCCAGAATTTCGCTGCGCCGCTGCTCTTCGCGCGAGTTCAGCGTCAAACGCCCGGCTTCCAAAAGACTGCCGAGCTGGGCGGCAAAAATGGTGGCCTTGGCCGCCATGTCATCGTTGAAATGGCCGGGAGACGTGGTGTGCAAAAACGCAGCCGCGCCAATAACCTCGCCGGAAACTACCAGGGGCACCGCCATCAACGCTTGGGCACGGAATTCCGACGCCAGCGGAAAGCGCCCTGTTTCCAGATGATTGAAGAAAACCGTGCGGCGCTCACGGATGGCGTGCATGACCGCTGCGCTCTCCTGCGCCTTCATATGCCGGCCCAGAAACTCTTCGGCCATCCAGCCGTCGGCTTCGGCACCTACTAGTTCGTCCGCGGACAGCGCCTGCCAGTAATAACTTCCATCCACTTTAAAAAATTCGCGCGTTGCGCGACAAAAGTGCGAGATGAGCGCATTCGGAGTCGTTCCGGAGAAACCCGCCCCGGCCACGGAAAATTGCAACAGAAGTTGCTGAAAAGTCTCCTCTCCGTTAGGAGGGCTTGAGGATACCGGCGGATGAAAATGAAAGCTCAGAGGAGTCTAGCTCCCGAAGTCCAAACGATTGAATACACAAGACAAAGTAGCCTTCAATCTCAATTTGAGTCAAGGAAATTGGATAAGGCAGGTGGTCAAAGTGGCAATGTGCGCACATGCGGCGAACCGTCGCAATCTGAGATGAAAAGACATTTCTGAGACGTTTCTAATCCTTGGACGAACAAGGGTGAGGCTGAACTGATCGTCACTTAAGACCATTAAGGACAATCACTTAGAAAGAAAGGCGATCCATCTTAAGAGAACCATAGGACTGGCATTGGCATTGCATTTAAATAAGGGTTACTTCTCCAGGGGGGCACAGTGTCTTTGCAGCGAAAGTCATGGTTTTTACTCGTGTTGTTCGCGGTGTTGTTCAGCAGCGTTGTTTATTGCCCAACGGCGGTTCGAGCGCAAGAAGCTTCAGTATCGCGCAAGGTGAAATCGAAGGTTGCGCCCGTGTATCCGGATCTGGCCAAGAAAATGGCCATTTCAGGGACGGTGAAAGTTGCCATCGTGGTGGGGGCCAATGGATCGGTAAAGAGTACCAAAGTACTCGGTGGGCACCCTTTACTTGTCGACGCAGCAGTGGATGCAGTGAGGAAATGGAAGTTCGAAACCGGGCCGGACGACAGCTCGGGAGTCATTGAGTTCAAGTTTCAGCCGGAAAATTGATTCCAATTTCGCGGCTCATGGAGCCTATATATGCACTACTTTAGCAGCATGACGATTGGCAGGAAACTCTACGCGACGTTTGGATTCGTCCTGGCGATGGTCGTGATGCTGTTTTTCGTCACCTTTATCGCGGTGCGGCGCGAACATGCGGCCAAGGCGGCCGCAACCCAGGCGCTTGAGCTTGCGCAGTCGATTGACAAGATCAAGTTCCAGATGATGCAGAACCGTCTATACCTGGGCAATTATCTGTTAAGCGGCGACACCCGCGAAATTGACCACATGAATGAAGGCATTCATGTTCTAACACAGAAGATTCGAGACACCGAAGGACTGGCCGGCTCAGACCAGGAACGCACCAGTCTGGAACAAGTTGCCCTGAGTGAGCAGGGATGGGGCACCGAGTTTGCGGGGCCTTTAGTGAAGAAGCGCAAGGACGTGGACGAAGGCAATGCCACCGTCGCCGAATTGCAGATTTTCTATCTGCAAAAAGATTCCGCTTCCTGGGTGAAAAATGCCACTGAGTTTCTCGACAACGTGGACCATGAAAATTCCAAGCTGCTCGACGAGAAACGCACTTCTGATGAAACCGCAAGTTCCTGGACGATTGGAATGGCGCTCATCTTCACCATCGTGGCCGTGGTTCTGGGAGGCATGATCTCGTTCTCCACTTCCCGCTCCATCACCGCACCGTTGAATGACCTGATGAACGTCGCGCGACAGATCGGCGACACCGGCGATCTCGACCACCAGATAGACCTGAACCGGGCTGACGAAATCGGACAACTCGCCCGCTCATTTAACAACATGGTCACGTACCTGAAGGAGATGGCATCTGTTTCCGAAGCCATCGCCGGCGGCAATCTGACTTTGGAAATTCAGCCGCGCTCCAAGGAAGACACTTTAGGCAACGCATTCGCACGGATGGTGGAAGGTCTTCGCAATCTGGTGCGCAACGGGCGTGACGCGGCCTCGCAAGTTGCCACTGCTTCCACGCAAGTGGCCGGCGCCTCCGATGAGTCCGCCAAGATCAGCCTGCAAACTTCTTCGGCCATTGATGAAGTCACCAGCACCATGCACGAGATGAGCGTGAACGTGCAGAACATGGTGAAGAGCACGCAGGTACAAGCTTCGAGCGTAAGCGAAACTTCCGCATCCATTGACCAGATGGTCGCTTCCATCCAGCGTGTCGCCGATACAGCGAAAGTATTGCTGGACATCTCCAACCGCTCTCGCGAAGAAGTGCACAGCGGCATTACCACCATGGAGAAGGCGACTGACGGTCTTAACAAAATCAACACCACCATTCAGTCTTCGGGCGAAATCATTGACGTGCTGGGACAGCGCGCCGACGATATCGGCAAGATCATCGAAGTCATTGACGATCTCGCGGAGCAGACCAACCTGCTGGCCCTGAACGCCGCCATCGAAGCGGCCCGCGCGGGCGAGCATGGATTGGGATTTGCCGTGGTCGCTGATGAAGTAAGAAAGCTGGCCGAAAAATCCGCCCAGTCTACTAAGGAAATTTCTGAACTCATTCAGAGCATTCAGAAAGAGGCCCGCAAAGCAGTCGAGAACATGGACCAGAGCACCAGCATCGTGAACGAAGGCCTCAACCTGGGAACTGATCTGAACTCAGCACTGAAAAAGATCTCCAACGTGGTGACCGAGGTTTACAAGTTCGCGCAGGAAATCGGCGCGGCCACCAACGAACAGTCGCACGGCTCTTCGCAAATCGCGCGGGCAACCACGCGGTTGAATGAAATCACTCACGAGATCAATTCGTCCGTGGAAGAGCAAGCCTCAGGCGCGCACGCCGTGGTGAAGGCCATGGAACGCATGCGTGAACTGGTGCAGCAGACCACCTCAGGCTCCACGGAACTGGCTGCTTCGGCGGAACAGATGTCCAAAATGTCGCGCGAGCTGCTCAATTCCATGGACCGCTTCGCGATTGACCAGAATGATCGCGGCACGTTCCTGCGCAATGAAAAGGCCTTCGGCTCCAATGCGCGCCATGTCGCGGCCGGAAGCCGGGGCTAAGGCAGTTTGCTGAGGAACCCATGAGCCGCGAACTTCACATTGTCGGTTTTCAAGTTGGGCGCGAGACGTACGGCGCTCCCATCACCTCTCTGCACGAAATCGTCCGCGTTCCGGAGATCACGGTGGTTCCCGACGCTCCGAATTATGTGGAGGGGGTCATCAATCTCCGGGGAAAAATTGTTTCGGTGATTGATCTGCGCAAGCGCTTCGGAGAAAAGGCGGCTGCGGTCAGCCGGCGTAACCGCATTCTGGTGGTGGAAAATAAGGGACGGCTCTCGGGCCTGATCGTGGACTCCGCTTCGGAAGTGCTCAAGATTTCGGCCGCGGATGTGGAACCGGCCATTAATGTTTTCCAGGACGGCGGACTGAACTGCGTAACCGGACTGGGAAAATACAACGGAAGACTGATTGTTCTGCTGGATATGTCCAAGCTGCTGGAGTACAGCGGATTGTGGCAGGAAGGTCCGGGCAGCATGATCAAAGACAACCAGCAAAAAGCCGCGGCACAAGCGCAAACCGCGGGCAAGTAAGGCCGCGCCCATTACAGGACGATAACGATGGCCATGACCACAACAAGCACTCCGGTGCAATTTACCGAAGCTGAGCTGAAACTCTTACAGGCGCTGGTTTACCAGGAGTGCGGGATGCACTTCGACGAGCGGCGCACCCACTTTCTTCAGGACCGGCTGCAGCGCCGGCTTAAAGAGTGCCAACTGGACTCTTTCTACAGCTACTATCGCCTTCTCATTAGCCACGCAGGCAAGGAAGAACTAGCACGGCTGCTGGAAAATCTCACTATCAATGAAACCAGCTTCTTCCGCAATAAGGCGCAACTGGAACTTTTCCAGAAACACATTCTTGAAGATCTGGTGCAAAAAAAGCACGCCGCTGGAGATCATCTCATCCGCATCTGGAGCGCAGGATGCTCCACGGGGCAGGAGCCTTACACGATCGCGATGCAAGTGGCGGATGTTCTCGCCTATTTCAATTTGCGCAATCCACCGCCCTATGAGCTTCCTTCTCCCAAACCGTTAATTCCTCCGCCCTGGCGGGTGGAGGTTCTGGCCAGCGACATCAGCTATTCAGCATTGCGCGCAGGCCAGCAAGGTGTGTATTCCGAACACCAGATGGGCACCGTGGATTACAGCTATCGTCTGCGCTACTTCGACAAAGTCGGCGAGCGGTATGCCATCAAAAAATCATTGCGCGAACTGGTCCATTTTGACTTTCACAATTTGAAAACGGAATTTTTGCCGCAGCGCAATGACGTCATCTTCTGCCGCAACGTCATGATGTATTTCGATGAGGCGGAGCAAAAACGCCTGGTGGAGAAATTCTGGCGTTGCATTAATCCTGGTGGATATCTGCTCGTTGGCCACGCGGAAAGTCTGCTGGGGCTGACCCAAAAATTTGTCATGGTGCATCGGAACAGTGGGACTGCCTACCAGCAGGTTGAGGTGGCTGGGTGAGCCATTCCTCCGACGAGCGGAACGCGGAGCTGCGCGAGTTCTTCTTCGAGACGGCCCAGGAGTTGCTTCAGTCGCTGAACGATGAAGCGCTGAAACTGGAGAGCCACCCCGGGGACAAGGAAACCGTGCGCAGCATCCGGCGCGTCGCGCATACGCTGAAAGGCGATGCGGCGGCCTGCGGCTTCCGCGAGTTGAGCGAGACCGCGCACGAATTTGAAGACGCGCTGGCTCTCGAATCCGCCGCTGCGAACCAGTCCCTTGCGGAAATCGCTTTTAAGGCCGCCGATGTATTCACGGCCATGCTGGCCGCCTATCGCGGGAAAACCAAGCTACCTTCGACCGCCGGCTTCCTGAAAATGGTGAACGAACTCACCCATGCCCCAAAGGGCGGTAAATCCAAAGGCGCGAAAAGCAAAGCAAAAAAGAAGAAATCGCCATCCGCCCCCATGCTGGCTAAAACCGGCTGGACTGAATATGAGCGCCTGGCCATGCAGCGCGCCTCCGCACATGGTCTTTTTGTGTATCACGTAATCACGCAGGTGGACCCGAACTGCGCCATGCCCATTGCGGCGCGGCAGCTGGTGTTGAACGCTGCTGGTTCCATTGGAGAAGTTCTGGGAGTGCGGCCCGAGGATAAATCCTCCGCCCCAACGAAACAGCTTGAAGTGCTCCTTGCGAGCCAGCACGCACAGGAGGCTGTCTCGGCTAAATGCCGGATTCCGACGGTCATTTCCACCGTTCATATCGAAATCATTTTGACTCCCCAGCAGGGCGAGAAGATATCCGCTGCGGAGAGCAATGAGGAAGAAGCCGCGCTGCTTCGAAGCGATGCGCAAATCAATGAAGGCGCCGGGGAGGAGGACACACAGAGTTCCGCTCCGCGCAATATCGGCGCGGCCTCCGACAATATTTTGCGTGTGGATGCCGAGCGCATTGACAGCGTTCTTAATCTGGTCGGCGAACTCATTATTGGAAAATCCATGTTGCAGCAGGCGCAAAATGAGTTTGCCCGCCGCTATCCCAAAGACGCTCTGCGCGGACGCCTTTCTGACGCCATGGCTTTTCAATCGCGCGTACTGAATGATTTACAGCGTTCGGTCATGAAAATCCGCATGGTGCCCGTGGAGCAACTATTTCGCCGCTTCCCGCGCATGGTGCGCGATGTAGCCAAGCAGTGCGGCAAAGAAGTCACGCTGGTCATGAGCGGTCAGGACACTGACCTCGACAAGAGTCTTCTGGATGCGATCACGGAACCGTTGACCCACTTGGTGCGGAACTCGGTGAGCCACGGAATCGAAAACGCCGAAGAACGCGTTCGCGCGGGCAAACCCGCGCAGGGAAAGATTCACTTAAAGGCCTACCACCAGGGAAATCAGGTGGTCATTGAGGCGACCGACGACGGTCGCGGCGTGAATGCCGAAAAAGTAAAAGCTCGAGCCGTAGAGAAGGGCCTGATTACATCAGAACAAGCTGCACGACTCACTGATGCCGAAATTAATGCGCTTATTTTCCGGCCGGGATTCAGCACAGCCGACCAGATTACGGAAGTCTCCGGACGCGGCGTGGGGCTGGATGTGGTGCAGAGTGTGTTGCAGCGCTTAAAAGGCACTGTAGAAATTGAAAGCCGCCCCGGACAAGGCGCAACCTTCCGCCTGAAGCTTCCGCTCACGCTGGCGATCATCAAGGCGCTGTTGTTCCGCGTGGAACAACGGCTGTATGCCATCCCTTTAAACACGGTCGCGGAGATCGCGCGCGCGCATGAGTCTGACCTGCATGTCGTGGATTACTACGAAGTACTCCAATTGCGAAATCAGGTATTGCCGTTATTGCGGCTGGGGCGTTCTTCCAGTACGCCGGAGCGCACGGGAAAAATCTTTGTGCTGGTGATTGCCATGGGAGAGCGCAAACTGGGTTTGATTGTGGATGCGCTCGAAGGCGAAGAAGAGCTGGTGATTAAAGCGCTCGGCAACCACACGGTTTCCACCGACCTGGTCGGCGGCGCGTCTATTCTTGGCGACGGCAGGGTAGTTTTGATCCTGAATCTGGCGGCATTGGTGGAACGCTTTGCGAAAATGCGGCCTACGGAAACCGGGTCCACCATTTCAGGCATTCTGCTTTCTCATTCCGACCGCGCGCAGTTAGCGGCGCAAAAAGCGGAGGTGCGCGCATGAGCCAGCCGGTGCGCGTACTGGTAGTGGATGATTCCGCGCTGATGAGGAAGCTGATTCCGCAGATCCTGCGGACCGACACATCCATCGAGGTCGTGGGAACGGCCATGGACGGCCACTTCGGGCTCAAGAAGATCGAAGAGCTCAGGCCGCAGGTAATCACTCTCGATCTTGAAATGCCGGGCATGGGCGGAATTGACATGCTCAAAGAGATCATGCGGCGCCATCGCATTCCAGTGATTGTGGTCAGCTCGCACAGTACGCAGGGCGCGTCGGTCACGTTGAAGGCGCTTTCCCTGGGAGCGTTCGATTTCGTGGCCAAGCCGCAAGATGTTTCGGCTCGAATGCCCGAGATCGCCCGCGAATTAATTTCCAAAATCAAGGCCGCCGCGCAGAGCCGTACGGGACGCCTGGGACTGATACCAGAACCCGTGCTCATTGCGCCGGAAAAACGCACGGCGGCATCGCTCAATTCTCCCACGCGGGTATTTGCGATCGGTATTTCCACGGGCGGGCCCCAGGCATTGCAATATCTTTTGCCGCAGTTGCCGGCGGATTTTCCCGGCACCATCCTGATTGTGCAGCACATGCCGGAAGGCTTTACGGCGATGTTCGCCAAGCGGCTGGATGAAATCTGTTCGATCCGCGTGAAGGAAGCACAATCGGGCGACCTTCTGCAGGCAGGCCGGGCTTTGGTTTCCACGGGAAACCGGCACTTGAAAGTGAAGCGCCTGCCCCTGGGAGATGTTGCCGTGCTAAGCGACGACCCGCGGGTAAATGGCCACCGTCCTTCTTGTGACATTCTTTTCCGCAGCGTCGCCGAGGAGTACCGGGACAAAACGGTTGCCATCATCATGACCGGCATGGGCGACGACGGGGCCGAGGGATTGGGGGCCGTGAAGGCCTCCGGAGGACTCACCGTTGCTCAAAGTGAAGATTCCTGCGTAGTGTTTGGCATGCCCAAAATCGCGATTGAACGCGGCTATGCAACGCGGGTTGTTGCGCTTGACGCCCTCGCCAATACGATGATGGCAGTTTGCACGCAGGACCGTAAAAGCATGGCTACAGAGGCAGGCGCCGGGGGGAAATCCGCCAGCGCCGGAAAATAAAAGTTTGACGCAACAGCCCAAAGGCTGGAGCGCAGAGGAAGCAGGAGGAGTTGTATATGGAGCAGTTTGCACCAGTAAAACGCAGCAAGGACGGTCAGCCAGTCCGCTATTTGATCGTGGACGACTCCGTCTTCGCCCGTAAAAATTTGGCCCGCATCGTGGAAACGTTCGGGGGCCAGATTGCAGGCGAAGCCGGCGATGGCCTGACCGCCATCACTGAATACGACCGCACGCATCCCGACATTGTGCTCATGGACATCACCATGCCGCAGATGGAAGGAATTGAAGCGGCCGAAAAGATCGTTCAACAGCATCCCGATGCGCGCATCGTCATGGTCTCCTCGGTCGGATATCAGGAGAACATCGTCGCCGCGTTGCAGCGAGGCGCCAGACACTTTGTGCAGAAGCCGGTAAAGCCGGAAGTCCTGTATGAAGTCATCAAGTACGTGTTGGGAGAAGATGCTACCGTGGCCAGTGCCGCGGGCGCGGGAGCCTAGTCATGAAGATGGAGCTAATCCAGCCCTTCATCAATGCCGCGGATGCGGTATTGGCCCAGGGCCTGAAGTCGCCAATGTCCATGGGGCACCTGACCATGGAAGAAGAAGCGTACCGTCGCAAAGGGGTAGCCGCACTGGTGTGGCTCACAGGAGACATTGAGGGCAGAGTTATTTTCGATCTCGATGCAAAGACTGCCACCAAGGTCGCCAGCGGATTTGCCGGCATGGAGCTTCCGGAATCGGAGGAACTGGTGCGTGAGGCAGTCTGCGAGCTTGCCAATCAGGTGATCGGCAACGCCGTTGTCTCACTCAATGACCAGGGATTCCATTTCCGCATCCATCCCCCTGCTCTTCACAATGCCGAACAGGGCACCAAGAGCAGCGAGGACACCGAAGCGCTGGTCATTTGCTTTGAAACGGCCACGGGCGCAATGTTCATGAACATTGCCCTGCGCTACAACCAGAAATTGCAGAAGGAACAGGCGGTTGGCGTGCGTGCTGCCCATTGAGGACGATGAAGAAGTTTCCCCGCCCAATTGAACCGCTATGCTGCCTCGACACGCAGGAAGTCTCCTGCGTGGTGGGATTTCTCTTTTCTGAAGCCTTTGCGGAAAGTTCCTAAGAAACGCCCGGACATATCGCGGCCGGGCGATCAACTGACATAATTCCTGCCAGCATTTTTACTGCCCCGGGAAAACAAACACCGGGTTCTGCAAGGGTGGCTGCGAGGTTGGCGTGGGCGCGGAAAACGCGCTTAACGGGGCCGGCAGATTCACAGCAAACGTATCGTCTAAAGTCTGTATAACTCCCGTATTCCCTGAATCACAATTGGATACATACACTCTCTCCCCTTCGCCGGGCGCGGCGGCGACAAATAAGCGGAAGCGCGCTGTGGCGCAGCCGGTTGCATTCACGGTATCAATTGTCGCCGGAGGCAGCGATACAAATTTGGTGATGGTGTTCGTGCCGGTATTCACAACGGCTACCGAGGCATTGAGGGCGCTGGGAGTGCCGCTGATCGTATAAAACGACACGTAGGCGCGGCTGCCATCGGGAAGCACGGTTACCGCAGTCGGGACGCATCCTGCGGCGCAGGGAGAATTCGCTCCGGCGGTTAAATCAATGAACGCCAAAACACTTGGCTGGTCGCCAGAAACATCCAGAACGCCTACTGTAGTTGCCGAATTGCTCGTTACGTATAGGCGATTGAATACGCTGTCATAGAACATGAAGTTCGCGCCAGCGCTCACGGGTACTGTATTCAGCACAGCGTCGGTGGTTGTATCGAGGGTGGAAATCGTGCCGCTGCCGCTGTTCAAAACGTAGGCCCTGCGCCCATCGGAACGCACCGCAACCCATACAGGCGACATGCCCACGGGAATGGGAGTGTGTGCGACGCGATCACTGGTGGTGATCACGCTCACGGAATTGTTGCCCTCATTGGCCACGTATAGCTTTTGGCCATTTGGGGTTTCGGCCATGGCGACGGGACGAAACGCCGCTGGGCTGGCGGCAAGAGGAATGATGACGGCTACGTTGGAACCCGTATTGATGGCCGCCACGGTGCCATTGCCAGAGTCGGCGACATAGACATTCGCGGCTTCCGTGGTGGCCACGAAAATGGGAACAGATCCCCCCGGAAGGCTAATGACAGTGGGAATGATGACCGACGCAGACGAAGGATTGTATACGGAGACGCTGTCGTCCAGACTATTGGCGACATACAGCTCACCTCCACCGGGAAGTAGTGCCCCGTGTACCGGCCCTAACCCCATTTGTATGGAACTAACTTCGGTATCTCCAGAAACGTCAATCCGCGAACTATAGCCGGGGGCTGCGGTACCGTTGGTGCTCAGGGCAATCGCATAGTGAAACAGGTTCCCGCTGGGAGGATTAGGATTTAAAGGAATCGCAATCGGGCGGAAGGTATCGTCACAACTCGCCGCGCACAAGGCCAGAACCAACACCAGGCCCAAATGGGTCACACGTCGAAAATTCATCTACACGTCACCGCGGAACATAAGGGAGTCACTCAGTCAGAAGAATTTTCTATTCTATTGGTTGGCTGAAAAATGCGCCAGCGGGAGACCGAAAGCCCTGCGGGCGCATGGGCGGCGGATAAGTTAGCCGAGCGCTAACTTTTGGCTTTTGCTTTCCGGGGTGCGGCGGTTTTGGCCGCGGCCACGGGTTTCTTTTTACCTTCCATTTCGGCAAGGCTTTGCTTCAAGGCGGACATCAGGTCCACGACCGGGGCCAGCTTTTTGGGCTTTTCGACTTCGGTGATCTTGCCGCCTTCCAGCTTGGTTTCAATCAGTTTCTTCAGATTTTCCTGGAACTCGTCGTGATATTTTTCCGGCTCCCACTCGGCCGCCAGTGCTTCAATTAACTGGTGCGCGATTTTCACCTCGGAGTCCTTCAGTTCCACATCCGGGGCGCCAAAACCTTCGACCTCGCGGACCTCATCTGCGTAGTACATGGTGTGCAGCATCAAGCCGCCGTCGCGGGGACGTAAAAACACCGTGTATTCCCGGTTGTGCATGGTGAGTTTCGCAATCGCCACGTATTCGCTCTCTTCCAATGCTTTGGTCAGCAGGGCGTACGGGCGGCGTCCTGCTTCCTCGGGAAGCATGTAATAGGACGACTCAAAAAACACCGGGTCCACTTCGCTGGACTTCACGAATTCCAGGATTTCCATGGTCTTCGCGGTCTTGGGCTCAATCTTCTTGATCTCCTCGGGTTCGATGACTACGTACTCGTCCTTGCGAAATTCGTAGCCCTTCACAATGTCGCTGCGCTCCACGACTTTATTGTCTTCCGCAGGACACACGTACTGCTGCTTGACCCTTTTGAGGTCGTCGCGATGCAGCATGTTGAAGGAGATGCCGGAGCTGCGCGCGCCAGAAAAGAGGCGCACAGGCATGGAAATCAATCCGAAGGTTAGGTAGCCAGACCAGACCGAAGAAGCCATAGTTCACCCGTTATTTGGCGCCAGAGCTACGCCAAAGTGAGTTTAGACTACAACGCAGTCGTTTGATGCAGGAACCAGTAACCGGAATCTCAAATAAAAGCCGCATACCGTGTGGCTTATTTTGCCATATACACTATGTTGTAGTTAATACTGTGATGCCAGCGTGAACGGACTCCTCCTAACAGTTTTACCAAGCGGCAACGCTCTCCTGCTGGCCTTGCTGGTGACGCTGGTATTCGCCACCGTGGCTTGGTGGATCAACGGTGTTGACCGTTCTGGAGCCATCGCAGGCGGGGTTATCTGCTTTGTATTGTTCACGGGGGCCGGTGCCGGCGCATTTGCCGGCTTGGTCGCCGTATTTATTCTGGCCTGGGCAAGCACCCGGGTCGGCTATCGCCGTAAACAGCAACAAGGCACGGCGGAAAGCAAGACTGGACGGAAAGCCTCTCAGGTAGTGGCGAATCTTGGCGTTGCCGCAGTCTGTGCCGCGCTTCATTACGCGCATTCCAGGTTCGTGCCTTCCGGCGTGGAAATTTTCTCATTGGGAATGGTCGCCGCATTTTCAGAAGCGGCCGCGGACACAGTTTCGAGCGAGTTGGGCCAAATTCAGAAAGCCGCGCGCCTGATTACTACATGGAAAAAAGTCCCGCCTGGGACCGACGGCGGAATCAGCCCGCTGGGAACGCTCGCGGGAATACTCGGCGCCGCATTGGTTGCGGGAACCTGTTTTCTGGTAAGGCTGGTTCCTGTATGCGGTGCGCTCATTGCCATCGCCGCAGCGGCGGTAGGAATGCTGGCGGACAGCTTGCTTGGAGCATTGTTCGAAAGGCGTGGAACGTTGAACAACGACGCGGTGAATTTTCTGGGAACTTTGACGGCCGCCAGTGTGGCCATTTTTTACGCTTCTTTCCGGGGATGACGATCATCTGATCTTCATCGCAAGCTCGCCGCCAACTCAAAGCCGAGATTTCACACGGAGCGAACATGGAAAACAAAGATCTCCGCTATCCCATCGGCAAATTCAAATTGGATGTTGCCCCCACTTCTGAGGAACGAAACAATTTGATCGCCGATATTGAAGAGACCCCGGCGGCATTGCGCGCGGCCGTGCGCGGCCTGACTCCGCAGCAAATTGAAACGCCTTATCGCGATGGAGGCTGGACCGTGCGGCAAGTCGTTCATCACGTGCCAGACAGCCATATGAACGCTTACGTTCGCTTCAAACTGGCGCTCACTGAAGATGGGCCGACCATCAAGCCGTACGAAGAAGCCCGCTGGGCTGAACTCGAAGACAGCCGCTCGACGCCGATCGAAGTTTCGCTATCGTTGATGGATTCCCTGCACCATCGCTGGGTACGCGTGCTGCGCAGTATTCAGCCAGAAGAATGGAAGCGGACGCTTCGCCATCCGGAGATGGGCCCTCTGACTCTGGACAAAATGCTGATTCTCTACGCGTGGCATGGCAAGCATCACGTCGCGCACATCACGGAATTGCGGAAACACAAAGGCTGGTAAACGGAGAGAGTCGGTCAGTCGCTTAGATGAGAGCTGTCATTCTCAGTGGGACCAGCCGGTGATTCCCACTTTCCACAGAAGATAACTAGCCGCTTCGCGAGTAACCCCTAAGCATCTCTGCCACGCCTGGCGCGGCCGCGAATCCGGGCGGGGCGCGAGATAAACGATAACGCCCTCATGCTGCAACATCTTTCGGATGCGGAAGACATGGTACTCATCGCTCACAGCAAGCACCGTATGCATGTGGTTCTCGCGCATAATGCCAGCCACTCGCACCGCCGATTGCGCCGTATCAGACGCCTGTGTTTCCGCAATCAATGAAGCATCAGGTATGCCACGCGACATCAAGTAGTCGTGGCCGACTTGCCCTTCGTTATAGTGCGGATCAAGCGCTGCTCCGCCAGTGGTGATGACAACGGGCGCCAGTTTTTTTTGGTAAAGCTCGTAGGCATGGTCCAGACGCGCCCGCAGCACCGGCGAAGGACGGCCGGAGTATTCGGCGGCTCCGAAGACCACGATGGCGTCGGCATGATGGAGTTGCTGAAGAGAAGCCGCGCGCAGAATTGCGAGAGAGGCAAACACAAAATAAACAACCAGCGCGGCAAAAAGCAGTCCAAGCAGCCAAAGAGGCGTCCTGGATGCGCGCCGTTGGCTGGCCGCTGGCTTCATCCCTGTGCGAAAAAAGTGGAAATTTCCTTCGATGGAATCGCGCCTTCACGGATAACGCGCCACCGCGACTCTTCATCCGTGAGGTCAATGATGGTGGAAGCAACCTCCCGAGGAGAAACGCCGCCATCCACAATAATGGAAATGCGGTTCTGCAACTGGTCGCGCACCGCCTCCGCCGTAGTGCACTCGGATTCTCCACTCAGGTTCGCGGAAGTCGCTGTGATCGGAATCTGCGCGGCCTCCACGACCGCGAGCGGGATCGCGGAGTTGGGAATGCGCAATGCCACGTGGCCTGTGTTTGCCGTCACCTTAAGTGGCAGACGTGACGAGGCCTTCACGATCACCGTAAGCGGCCCGGGCCAATACTTACGCGCCAAAGCATGGAACTCGGGCGGCAGGGGCTGCGCCAACTCTTCCGCCTGTTCGACGCTGGAAATTAAAAGCGAAAGCGGTTTATGCCGGGAGCGGGACTTGATTTCATACACGCGATCCACGGCCCGCAGATTAAATGGGTCCGCGGCCAGTCCATAAAATGTGTCGGTCGGCATGCCCAGCACTTCGCCAGCGCGAATTTGGTCCGCGGCGTAACGAATGAGGGATGCTTCCGGGGTCTCGCTGCTTATCTTGAGAATTTCAACGCGCACTCTCAGTGTCCTTTGGGTTCGTCCTTGACTGCGAAACTTAACATACCATGACGACCCGCCGTAAGCCGAGTAAAGCGCGTATCATCTTACTGCCAAGCATGAAAAATGAGTCGAATCACGGCCCAAGCCAGGGGCGATTGCGCGTTGTTGAAGGCCGCCACAACGCACTGGTGAAGGAATTGCGGCAGGCTTTCGGGCGCGGAGAATTAACCACCGACGGATTTTGCGCCATCGAAGGAACGCGGATTATAGAAGAGGCCATCCGCAGCGGATTGCGCTTTCACGCCGTATTTTTCAGTCAATCCGCCAAATTAAAGTCTGAGCGCCTCTTGCCGCAGCTGGGCGCGCGCGTGGAAACCGTTTTGCTGCCAGATAAACTCTTCGCCTCCGCCGTTCCCAGCGATTCGCCCCAGGGAGTTGCGGCGCTGGTGCTGTGCAAGGAAACCACAGTAGAGCAGATTTTCGGCAAGTCGCAAAACGGTCCGCTGCTGGTGATTGCCGGTATTCAAGACCCCGGAAACCTGGGGACGATTCTCCGCTCCGCGGAAGCTTTTGGAGCGGCAGGCGTGCTGCTTGCGGAAGGCACGGTCAGCCCTTTCAATTCCAAGGTAGTACGATCTTCGGCGGGCTCGCTGTTCCGTGTTCCATTCGCGCGGATTAAGTTGGCCGAGGTCATGCCAAAGATGCGGGAAAAAGGCATTCGCCTTACGGCAACGTCATCGCATAAAGGCGTGAACCTGCCGCAGGCAAATCTTTCCGGGCCCATCGCCATCTTTATTGGCAACGAGGGCGCGGGAGTCGCCAAAGATTTGATCGCGCAAATGGATGAAATTTTTGTAGTGCCGCACGCGCCGCAAGTGGAATCGTTGAACGCCGCGGTGGCAACGAGCATTGTGTTGTATGAAGCCGCAAGACAACTAAAGTGAGTTTCTACCACGGAGGCACTGAGACACGGAGAGCCTAACTTTTGAACACAGACGAATGAAAATTATGTTCCTCCGTGCCTCAGTGACTCCGTAGTGAAAGAGTTTATGTCGCTATTTCAGCCAACCCCGAGCGGCGAAAACCTAAGCGATCGCACCCGCCCGCTGGCTGACCGCATGCGTCCGCGAACGCTTGATGAGTTCGTGGGCCAGGAAGATTTAGTAGCGCCCGGCAAACCCTTGCGCACGCAAATTGAGCGCGACGATATTGGCTCGCTGATCTTCTGGGGCCCGCCGGGAACCGGCAAAACTACGCTGGCGCAGATCATCGCGCGAATGACAAAAGCGGAGTTCATTGAGTTTTCCGCAGTGCTCATCGGTATTAAGGAAATCAAGCAGGTCATGGCCGATGCCGAAAGGGCAAAGCAATACGGCACTCGCACCATCGTGTTTATTGATGAAATCCACCGCTTCAACAAAGCGCAACAGGACGCGTTTCTTCCCCACGTGGAAAAGGGAAATATTCGGCTGATCGGCGCGACCACGGAAAATCCTTCGTTTGAAATCATTTCGGCTCTGCTCTCCCGCAGCCGTGTTTATGTTCTAAAGCACCTGACCGAAGACCAGATTGTGCAGTTGCTCAGGCGTGCGCTGGAAGACAATGAGCGCGGCTTGGGCGCTATGAAGCTCGAGGCCAGCGACGAGTCGTTAAAGAAAATCGCCGCCTACTCCAGCGGCGATGCGCGTAGCGCCTATAACGTGCTGGAAGTTGCCGCGACCCTGGCTGGGGGAGCCGCGGGCAAAGAGGTCGGCGCGGAAATTACGGACACGGTCATCCACGACGCATTGCAGAAGCGCGTGCTGCTTTATGACAAAGCGGGCGAAGAACACTACAACTTAATTTCCGCGTTGCATAAATCCGTGCGCAACAGCGATCCTGACGCCTCTCTGTATTGGCTGGGACGCATGCTGGAGGCTGGCGAAGACCCGCTGTACATCGCGCGCCGCGTGGTGCGCATGGCGGTTGAGGACATCGGACTTGCCGAGCCGAATGCCCTCTCCTTGTGCATGGCCGCCCGCGACGCCGTGGATTTCATCGGCATGCCGGAGGGCAATCTCGCGCTGGCGCAGGCGGTTGTGTACCTGGCAATCGCTCCAAAATCGAATGCGCTTTACACCGCTTATTCCGACGTTCAGCAGGACGTTGAAAGCACTGCGGCCGAGGCTGTTCCGCTGCATTTGCGTAATGCTCCAACCAGTTTGATGAAGGGCCTGGGCTACGGCAAGGATTACCAGTATGCGCACAATCTGGAAAGCAAAGTCGCCGACATGCAGTGCCTACCCGACAATTTGAAAGACCGGACTTACTACCATCCAACGAATGAAGGAGTGGAAAAACGGATTCGCGAGCGGATGGAAGAAATTAAGCGGCGAAGGGAAAAAAGCTAACTACGAATTGCGCGGACCCTAGCGAAACCGTCGCATGTGCTCTTGCAAAATGCACTCGTTCATTACCACGAAAATCCCGGCCTTGCGGGCTTTTTCGGCGGCCTTTTCATTGATTACTTCGTCCTGCATCCAGACGGCGGGGACCTTTAGCTGGATCGCCTGGTCCACAACCTCTTCTACAAATTCAGGACGGCGGAAGATGTTCACGATGTCAATCTTCTCCGGAACATCCAGCAATCGCGGCCACGCTTTCTCTCCCAACGCTCCTTTGATATTAGGATTCACCGGGATAATCCGGTAGCCATGACTCTGCATGTAGGCGGAAACTCCGTGGCTGGCGCGAAGCGGGTTATCCGAGAGGCCGACTACCGCGATGGTCCGGGCTTTTTTTAGCAATTCTGCGATGGGATCGGGATCAGCGATGGGAAGCATCGCTCTACATTGTAGCGAGACGAAGTTTCGCAAGCTACTGTTAACGGCGGCGCGTCATCCGCGGCCGGGATTCAACTTCTGCTTGTACATCTTCAAGCCAAGCTTGCGGATGGTGTCGGAGACTTCTTTGTTTCCAGAAAGATTCTTGAGGTCGGTGATCAACAGGTTCTTCATCAGACCTAAAGCAAGATCGAGCGGCGTACGCGGATTGAAGACGAGGTTGCGCACGACGATGTAATTCTTCGCATACCGGCGTTTCATGGGAATTTGCCGCAGCACGGCCTGCAAAACATTTTTCTGGCTGGCAATCTTTTCCACTTCGCCATCGGTAATTTTTGGAGACTCAAGCACGGCAAGTGACACCAGCTTGGCGGCATCGCGAATCAAAATCGACCGCTCTTCCTTGCTTCCCTTAAGCGCCAGTTGAATTCGTCCCTTGATGTCGAGCTGGGAAATTTTTTGCAGAACGCTTCCCCGCTCCTGGGCTGGGGCCATCTGGCCCTTTTTGTCGCCGGACTTTTTTGCGGCGGCTCCGCTTGCCGGAGCCGTATGGCCCTGCGCGCCCGCTCCTGCCGCGACGGCCATGGTTTTGGGCTGTTCCTCTTCTTGTTCTTCGGCAACAGCCTCTTCTTCGATATTTCCGCCGATTGGTTCGAAGGGTTTGTCCGCCTCGGCCGCCAGCTCTTGTTCGTGCTCCTTCATGAACACCGCGACGACTTCTTCCTCGGGAGTTGCGTGTCCAGTTTCCGCCATTACCTCTTCAGCGATCGCCGGGCAACGCTCTTCAGCATGTGGTTCGGCTTTTTCGCTCAGAATTTCTTCGAGTCTTTCTGCAATCGGAGTGTCTACGGACAACTCTTCTTCCGTGATTTCCAGTTCGGGCCCCGCGCTCGGAGTCTTGTCCACCACGCCAACCACACTCGGCGTCGGTGCGACCGCTCTCGGTTTGTCAAAATATTTCGCTACTTCCCGGGAAACTTTGGGGTCGGCAATAATGGTCCGCAATTGTGTTTCGTTCCATCCCGCCAGGGTTTTCGCCGCCGTTTCCTTGACGTCAGCGTTATGAGTCGCCAGGTACACAAGGATTTCTATGACCTCTCGGGGAGGAAGCGCGATCGCCCCCTTGGCCATGGACTGCACTAAAGTATTGGGCAAAGCAGAGGCACGCACTAAATCAATCATGCGAGGCATGAGAAAATCGCTCCAGACGCGGTACCTTACAGGATCAGGCAGAGGGAGAAGCTTTTCCAGCATTTTTAGGGAGGGCATGTTACTTAAGGCACAAAGAAAGCGGAGGCTTGGGCAGCCTCCGCTGTTAGGAATTTCATTAACTTTCTTATGCCAACTTTGATTTTTACTGGCTTTGCAGGACCATGCTTCCGCCGATCTCCGTGCCAGCATCATTCTGCAGCACATAACCGCTGCTGGAAGACGTAAGGTAAAACACAAGATCGGTGCTTGTAAGCGAACTTGGCAACCCAGCCAGGCTTGTAGAAGCTCGTCCACTATTGTCGGAATCAACCGAGTAGGTGCTTGTGACCACGCCGCTCGTGCCGGATCCTGTGTCCACCTCAACCAGGTTGGCGGTCAAATTGCCCGCGCCGTCCCATATGAGCGTTCCCAAACGATCATCCAGGACACTGTTGATGATAAGACCCGACATCGAAAACGCCGATTGCCCGCTCAAGCTGCTATTCGAAAAAGTAGATGTGGTCTGCGCATCCAGGGTGCCGTCCTCCACCTTGGCGGGACTGTCCACCAGAAAGAAAGCGCGCGTGGGGCTCACCATCCAGAAGACTTCCGACACCGTGCCTACGGACGATGAGGTCAAAGTCACGTCTGCTCGGCCGTTCGAAGCCATAGTGTAGCTTCCGGTGAAACTGTCTTTCGTGGCGCTGACGCCGTCCACCACAAAGTCTTGCAGCCCGCTGCTAATCGCCCCGTTAGTGGCGGTGAAGCGGCCCACCGTCTGCGTCCCGTCGAGATTCGCAGCAGTGTCTCCATGGCTGCCGAATGCATATCCAGCAGAGAGAGAACTCAGCGAAAAGGGTCCGCCAGTTTGCGCTTCAGCGCGGCCAATTCCAATAATGCTGGTCGCATTCAAAGCCGTGGGCATGATCTCGATGGTGTTCGCGTCCACGATGTAGTACTGAAAGCTAAAAGTCCCGTTGCTGTCGGTCAGGGTGCCAGTTCCTCGGCCTCCGCCAATGGGAGCGTTAAAGCTGCCCGTGAGTGTCTGCGAACTAACGCTGCCGCTAGATACGAGAGCATCATCATTTCCAGTCACCACGCCGCTGGCAATAGTGAAGGCCCCAACTTGTGCAATTGGTCCGTTTAGGGTGATGGTGCTGTGCATGCGGAAGGCAAATGTTCCATTTGGCACGCTGGCGATTGCCGAGGCCGTCTGTTGCTCGCCTATGCCCGATGCATTGGCGGCACCAT
>DASXFN010000086.1:0-133473 GCA_036489565.1 Terriglobales bacterium | reverse complement strand
CGAACTTGTCCACGGCCTTCATCAGTCCAATGTTGCCTTCCTGAATCAGGTCGAGGAACTGCAAGCCGCGATTGGTATATTTTTTCGCGATGGAGACCACGAGGCGAAGGTTCGCTTCGATAAGCTCCCGCTTGGCCTGCTCGGCGTCCATGTCTCCCTGGATAAGCTCCCGCTGGGTGCGCTTGAGTTCCTGAAACAGAACTCCAGCCTCCTGCTCGAGTTTTTCCAGTTCCCCGTGGATGGCGCGGGCCTGGCGTTTGTATTCCTTGCGCTGCTCGTCACTGCGGGTGGCATCGGCTTTGCGCTCCAGGTTCTGGGCCTGACGGTCGAGCGAACGCATCCCGTCAACCGTTTTGTTAACGCGGTCAATCAGGCGCTTGCGCTCGTTGTTGGTGAAGCCGAGTTTGCGCACGCAGGTGGACGTCTTGACGATCGCGCGCGACAAGTTGAAGCGGTAACGGCGATGGTCCTTGGGACGCTTCTTCTGCGAAATCTCCACGAACTTTTCCTGCAGTTGCTGGGCCTTTTTGTAGGACTTGGCCAGTTCATCGATTTTCCCGGTGAACTCTTTCAGCCGGTTGAGCAGGATTTCTTCGGTGATTTCTTCCTCGTCGAAGGTGACCACTTCCTTGATGGAGCGGACACTGTTCTTGAGGTCGTCGCCCAGCGCCAGCAATTCATTGATGACGATGGGAGAACGCGAGAGCGCCTTTAGAACGCGCAGTTGTCCGCGCTCAATACGCTTGGCAATTTCAACTTCGCCTTCGCGCGTAAGCAGCGGAACGGTCCCCATCTCGCGCAGATACATCCGGACAGGGTCATTGGTTTTTTCAAGAGCACCGGGCGTGAGGTCAAGTTCGACATCCTCGCCCATCTCTTCATCATCAGATTTGTCGAGGCCGGAAGAGGGCATCTTCGGGCTTTCGAGCACATCAATACCTTGCGAACCCATTGTGGTAAGCAGATCTTCCAGGTCTTCAGGACTGTGCACATCGTGCGGGATTAAATCGTTGACCTGGTCATAGGTCAGATATCCCTTTTCCTTGCCTGCGTCGATCAGCTTTTGTATGTCTTCGTACTTTTCGTCAAGAGCCAAGAAGGATTACCCTCTGTGTCCCGGTGAGGGGACAGTAAATTTTATAGTTGGTGGGAACGTGCGTTGGCGTGCCGCAACGGCACAAACCC
This sequence comes from Terriglobales bacterium, assembly GCA_036489565.1. Lineage (GTDB taxonomy): Bacteria > Acidobacteriota > Terriglobia > Terriglobales > Acidobacteriaceae > JAICKN01. Next base: position 132,288 of record DASXFN010000086.1, on the reverse strand, counting down.
TTGTATTGTAGCACCTTAGCCAATCGCTTGGCTATTGGGAGCTTGCTTTAGGTTTGGCCCTTTCGCTGCTTGTTCTGCTGCACTATGTTCCCGTCCGTTAATAGTTTAGATGGCATTGCATACGGTTTCGTTTCAAGCCTGGCAACCAGAATTTCAGGCCGCCGACGGGCCGGAATTGCCTTCCATTGTATGGTTTGCGGACAAAGCTGGGTCCATAAGGGCGCGCTTTAGCCGGACTTTCTCTTGTAAAAGAGCCTGCATGGAGGCGGAATTCAGCCCTCGACTGCCCAATTCATGCTGAATTTGCTCAATGCGCCTGCGCAGATGGATGCGGCGCACCGCGCGAATGGCGCCTTCAAGTCGTTCTGGAGTCAGTTCTTCCTCGTCGTGCATGAGCGTTTGCGCGAGTAAGTTGCGGTCGGAGGGGGACAGGGGCAAATCCATGGGATTGGCTTCCTCTGGCGCCGCGAGGAGAGCTCCAAGCAATGACTCAGCGGCCATGCCGGTTTGCAGGTTTTCGCCTTGCAGGGCGAAGCGTGCCTGGCGGGCGGGATCAAAAATTTCTTCCGCGCCGTTGCGGGAGGAGACATGCTCGCCAGTCTGCATTTCGTTCGAAGAGGCAAGCGCGCGGATGAGGATTTTTTCCGCGTCGGTGACCTGGGCCTCGGCAGGCGCCTTCAGGCTTGCGGCGGAACGGTTGGTGACTGCCTGTTTGAGTTCCTGGCGAAGGACGGCGGAATCAATGGCGAGCTTTTGCGCAATCTCCTGGCTGATCTCATCGCGGACAATGCGGTTGGGAATGCGCTGCATGTGCGGCAGCAGAAAATTGACCGCCTTCACTTTGCTCTCGGCATTGCGTATGGGAAACTGCATGCGGGCGCGCTCGATGAGGTAATCGAAATAGCGCTGCGAGTTTTTCAGCGCGGCGACGTAGGCATCCTTTCCCTGGCGGCGTAGGAAGAGGTCGGGATCGAATCCGGCTTCAAGCGTCAGCACTTTGATGTTGAATTCTTCTTCTACCAGAAGGCCCAGCGTGCGTTCGGTGGCCTTTGCGCCGGCGGTGTCGGGATCGAAATTCACGACGACATTTTTACTGAAGCGGCCCAGGAATTTTGCCTGCAATTCGGTGAAGGCCGTGCCGGAGCTGGCGATGACGTTTTGAAATCCCGCAGAGTAGACGGAGATGCAATCCATTTGGCCTTCGACGAGGATGGCGTAATCGAGTTTGCGGATTGCTTCCTTGGCGTGGTCGAGGTTGAAGAGCACGCGGGACTTCGAGTAGATCGCAGTCTCGGGCGAGTTCAGATATTTCGGGCCAGCTTTTTCGTCGGTGGAGAGGGTGCGTCCGGTGAAGGCGATGACTTTGCCGTTTTCGTTGGCGATGGGAAACATGACGCGGTTGCGGAATTTCGAGTACATGGCAACCGTCGTTGGTCGTTGGTCGTTGGTCGTGGGCTTCTGAGACACAAGGTCCCTCGACTGCGGCGGGACGCTCTTCGAGCGTTCCTCCTCCGCTCGGGATGACAGGGTCGGGGAGCTATTTGCCGCGGAGGCCTGCTGATGGCTCAGTGGTGATTGCTGAGTGCTTGATCCCGATTGCTGATTGCCTTCTTTCCAGGAAAACAGGCCGCTCTCGCGAAGGACTTCTTCTGCGAATTCGTTTTTCAGGCGGTCGCGGAGAAGGAAGCCGGAATCAGGCGCGTATCCGATGCGAAAAGTTTTGATGATTTCTTCGGTGAGTCCGCGACCAGCTAGATAGTCGCGGGCAGTTGCGCCTTCGGGACGGCGGAGTAGTTCCTGAAAGAAAGCGCAGGCGCGCTCGTGAACGTCGAGCAAGACGCCGCGCAGCTTGGCTTCTTTGGCTTCGGCGGGCGTGTTGTAAGTAGCCTGCGGGATGGCGATGCCCAGCTTTTGCGCTACAAGACGCACAGCTTCGGGAAAGGTAATGTTTTCGATCTTCTGTACGAAGCTGAAGACATCTCCGGAAAGGCCGCAGCCAAAGCAGTGATAGAACTGGCGCGTGGCGTGAACGGAAAACGATGCCGTTTTTTCTCCATGGAACGGGCAAAGCCCGGAGAAATTCTGCGCTCCGGCCTTCTTCAGTTTGACGTAGTCGCCGACGATGCGAACGATGTCCGCCTGCTGCTTGACCGTATATGCGAAATCGCCGGGGTTGGCCATCGGATCGAGGTACGCCTATTCCGCAGGAATTATCGCGGGGAAAAGGGCTGAATTGAATATACCGGAGAGAGAATGTTGTGGAGAAGTTGTGGGAAAGTTAAATATGCAGTGGTAGACGGAGGAAAAGAAACCTTCTAAGGAACGCTAAGACGAGACTTCATGAACTGCCATCCCAGGGGGCGTCGGGATCAATGGCGCGGCGGACTGTATCTACAACTTGCTTCATCCTGCTAGATGAAAGATTGCGAGGCTGGCGTTCGATGAGAGATTTTTTCTCCAGCACCTGAATGAAATGTCCTTTCAGATACGACGGGCCGGGCAATGCGGTTTCGCCTTGCGGAAGTAGTAATGTGGTTGGGCCTTCCGCTCCGTAACTTCCGAAGGGAACGATCAGCACAGAGGAAGCCCGGTCACTGAAATTGCGGCTGTCCAGAGAGATAATGACCACCCAATGGCGCTTGGGAGCGTCGGCGAGATATGCAGTCCAGATTTCTCCGCGCCGCGGTTTAAGGTTCGCGATCAACGTCTAGTCCTTGTGCGCTACCCGCCAGAGCAGCGGCTAATTGAGTTTCCTCGTGGGCGGCTTTTGCGGACAGACGATCAAAGTAAGCGGCAGTATCACTGGCCAGACGTTCGCGGTTTTCGTAGGCGCGCAAACGTTGCACAGCCAAATCAATAGCTTCGGCAAGATTTTCCGCATCCCCGACTTTTATGAGACGTTCCAGAAAGGCAAGGGCCTGAGGGGAGACAGTCGTGGAAATCTTCTGTCGGGTAAGACGGGCGGAAGTTCCCATGTATCCTCCGATGCAGAGGATATACTATCCCCTGTAACAGGAGATGTAAAGGAGATTAATCATCCCTTACTTCTTTCCCTGCACGGCTCCCAAGCACTTGCCATAGAGCTCCAGCAGATGGGCGGCGTAGTCTTCGGGTTTGGCGGCGGCTCCGGTGCCCTGGAAGCCGACTCCTCCCTGGGCGCTGGTGCGGCCGTAGCCGGTGGTCATGGCGACAAACTTCATAAGGTCGAGGGCGATGTCTTCATTGCGGCGGAACCCGGCGCTGGTGTTTGGTGATTCTTCCATGAATGCCTCCTCAGGTGATGGGAACTTGGATGAATGTCCTTATGTTAACTGATTCTTCTACCCCCATTCACTCTAAGGAAAAATTGTGTCGGAAATTCTCTTTGTCATTGAAGGATTGGAAACAGCTTTCCCTCGGCGGCTAAAGCCGCAGTTTCTTGGTTTGTAGCGGCACGACTGAAGTCGTGCCCTTCCCGAAAGCGGCCAAGCAAAAGCGCCGATTTCCAAAAGGCCGCCGATCCAAAAAGGTGCGCTAAGCGAGTCAGAAGTCATGCTCTTCCGCAAAGCTTGCTAGTGTGGAGTGTGCCGAACTTCGCTCGACTGGACAGGCGAATGCGCCCGTCCCTACGCGAGCAGAAAGAGTCCCACCGTGCAAAAGCACTATGGCAAATGGGCTCGGTGGTTCGACAACCAGCGGACGGGGCGACTGTCGAGCATCTGAGCGACTCCAGAATCAGGCCGAGCTTTGCTCGGCTGGACAGCCGAGGGCGGCTGTCCCTACGCGAGCACATGGGAATTTTCTTCCGGTACCTAGGAATAATCGCCGTACCGGAAGCTTCTTAGAAAGCTAAAGGCTCTACCGGATTCCTTGAGGCTCACTAGACTCCTAGACTTTATTTGAGATTGCGATATCGCTTTGGAGGCTTCCCCATGAAAGTTCGAACAGGCGCGTTAGGGATTTTGCTATTGAGCGCGATTTGGGTCTGCGCCCAAACCACGGCGCCCAGTGACAGCACGCAGGCGACCCCATCTTCTAATTCGGGCCAGACTAATTCCGGTAATCCGAGCCAGACTAATTCCGGCCAAATGAACTCCGGCCAGAGCGCAACAACTCCTGGTCAGGCAACCACGCCAAACCAAACGGAACCGGCCACGCCGGGCCAGACAGCGAACACACCCAATACTTCCACACCGAGCGGCGCTGCCATGAACGGACAGAACACATTGAGCGGCTGCCTGGGTGGCACGCCTTCCAGCGCCACATATTATTTGACCGATACTAGTGGCAAGACCTACACGCTTACCGGCAACTTCGATGCGTTACGTACCCACGTAGGGCAACAGGTGCAAGTGACCGGCGAACCCGTAAGTGGCGCGAATGCCAGTTCGGCTGGATCGGCGACACCGGGAGCGAGCCCTACGGTCCAAACTCCTGCCAGCAGCGGAGCGGGAATGACTCCAGGCACGGCTGGAGCGTCGGGAAACACTGCGGCACCCGGTCAACACTACTTCCAGGTTTCCAGCGCCAACAAAGTCGCTGACTATTGCGGAGCACATGCTGGAGCGAGCCCTTCGGGAAGACTAATGAATGAAGGCAATGTGACCATGGCCGCGCTAGTTCTACCCGTGCAAGCGGGTGGATCGGGTGGCGGAGCAGCTGGATCGGGAAGCGGCGCAGGTGCGGGAACAGCAGCGGGCGCAAGCCAGGGCGCGGGTACCGGCACTGGAACGGCGACCGGAACAACCTCACCACAGAACACGCCGCCACAGAGCACGACTCCTGAACAGAATTCGCCTATGGGAACTCCGGGTGCGGCGACGCCTGCACCGGGAACGGCCACTCCGACACCGGGCGAAGCAACTCCGCAACCGGGTGGAGCGAATCCAGCGCCGGGAGCGACATCGCCAAACCCAACGCCGGGGGCGCAGCCGTCTGAAACGCCAAATCCGAGCACGCCGAATAGCACAAGCCCAGACTCAACTAACCCAGGCGCGACCAACCCGAACAGCACGATGCCGAACACGACTACCCCGGGAACGCCAGATTCAACACCGGGAAGCACTGTCCCGGGGACAGCAACACCGGGCAACACCATGCCGGGTAATCCGGGAACGGCGCCGCAATCAACCAATCCGGGGGCGACTCCTCCAAGTTCGACGCCTTCTACTCCGGGAACGACGCATCCGTAAAAACGCAATTGCCGGAAGGCAAATAACTGAGGCCCACGAAGGTGGGCCTTTTATTTTGGAGAATTAAGGGAAGTCATTGGCGGCGGTTCTTACGTCGCGTCGGATATGTCTTTATCGCGGCGTCGTTCCTGCCAACTGCTGAGAGATGGCTTGCGGTCGTAAGGTCCCTCCGTCTTCGCTACGCTCAACGTCGGGATGACATGTTTCTCGGCAGTTTCTTCAGCAGTCGTGTGGCGGAGTCAAAATGGACCCTGCCGTTTTGCGGCAAGCTGTAGGCGCGACAGTGCGCGCAAAATATAAGATAATATTTGCGAGGAAACAATGGCCGAGCACAAAGTGTTTTGCGTGAAGCTGCATCAGGAACTGCCGGGGTTGAGCGAACCGCCTTTTGATACAGAATTGGGTAAAAAAATTTATGACAACGTGTCACAGCAGGCGTGGACTAGCTGGGGCGAATTCTGCAAGATGCTGCTGAATGAATATCGGCTGAATCCGGCGCGGCGTGAAGATCAGGAAGTGATCGTAAAACAAATGGAGCAGTACTTCTTCGGCCAGGGCGCGGCCCTTCCGAAGGAATATGTTCCGCCTTCGGCTTAGTCGGCCTGGGGTTTTGATGGTTTACGTCTTAATCGCCGATTCTTCCGGTTTCGATCTCAGGAACCTTAGATCAATCATTTAGCCAACGCACGCGGCAAGGCTTCCGGGTTTGGCGGCTTGTGTCCTATAGCGGCTTAAGAAAAATCCTGCGCAGCGGCCCCGCTATTTGCCAGATGAGGAGCAGGTGGATCGGAAATCCACTCCCACGCACGGCGTCCGTTCACACCCAACACGGCGCGAGCTTCTCCGTATTCAACCAGGCGGTTCAGCACGGTTGTCACGGAAGCGAGCGGATCTTTGTGGCGCTCAATGACCGGGGCAATGCGTTCCTGGATATGTTCGCAGACCTCGCGGGCGGCCAAGGGGCGGTTGGCTTCCATCAGCACAATGCGGCAGGCTTTGGTGAATCCCACTTGGCGCTGACCTTTGCGGTCGAGCATCTTCTGCAGGTCTTCCGAAAGGACGTTGTCTCCGAATAAGTTGGCGAGGCCCACGATAGTCTGCTTCACGGTGCCGATGCGCTTCATGATCTCGGCACGCTGGCGTATCAGACTATGCAATTCATCTTGCGCGGTTCGTACCACTTCCTGCACAGATGCATCGGTATGATTGGTTGAGATGCCACCGTTCGAACTGCGAAATTCCGCACTGCCATCCATAAATTCTCTCCAGCGTTCCCCGACGTTCCGCTGCGTAACTTAATGACTCTGCCCGCTACTTGAGATACGCAAATGAAGGTCAGATCGTTCCTTGGGATTCGGCCTCTATCCACCTATTTCAAGGTTGCCGAATAGACGTTCTTTGCGCCAAAAAGGTATGCAACAAAATTGTTAAATGTTGTCAAATCTGTTCTGCAGGTGCGAAGGGGGATAATGCTGTGGTTTTCAGGCGGATCAACAAATATTAAGACCGATGTGACAAAATATTTACAAAATTTTGGCGCGTACACGGCCCCGGCATCTTTAATCTGAATAGTCTTAATCGGTTTCTTTCACCGTTTCTCACAATTCGCATAAAGAATTCAATGATTCGTGTGCAGTTAGCTACAAATAACGGGATGTTTCTGTGCGTCGGTTCTTGGGACGAACCGTATTCCTGAGCTAGCCGTTTTCGACTCGCGCCTTTATATCTGCGTATGCTGCATCGATGAGTCGGCGTAGCTCTGCGGCGTTCGTGGCCGTTCCCACTTTCAGCTTTACATGGCGCATGAACTTACTAGTGCCTTGGAGCAAGCGACCTGGATCCGGCAGGGCTGCGCCTTGAAAGAATCCTACGTTGACGTGTGAAGTGAATACGTTGACGTATGCGAAGGCCGCATCTCCCAGGCATACAGTCGGGCAACCGTCGTGCAAAAGCTCGCGGACTTCGTCGCCGCATTTTCGCATCACCTCAAACCAGTGGTGCGCCATGGATCCTAATTCGTCGGCATGCTCTTTCATCCACGCATCAATGGCTGGATCGTGCTCGACTGCGTTGTTCAATCGAAACAGTTCCATTCTCGCGGTCATGGCGTTTTGACGGCTATCTGCTGGTTCCATGGCGCTACGCTTTCTTCATACTCCATGGGATCGCCGAAACCTTCGGTTTGGACGCCGAGTTGGCGTAGAGCGTCCAAGGCCATCAGTCGGCGATGCGCGTTGAACGTCATGATATGGGCGAAGACACCGCCGAAGGTGAACGCCTCAGCCGGCTCGCATAGAGCGTCAACGAATGTATCGTCCCAGGCGGAGTGATTTCTGACGTCGGTGAAAATACGATGCAGTTCAGTATCGGTTTTTTCAAGCCTTTGCAGCATCGCTTGCGGAGAACGCTGTGATTTAGGAGGGCCGTTCATATCCATATCGGCTCCGGACAGCGCGGCAGTCCAGACTTCCTTGGTGAAGATTATGTTTTCCAGCAGCTGCCTTAGAGTCTTATTCGACTCCCGCCAGGGAAGCAACTCGATGACCGTGGGCAGCGGCCGATCCAATTGTTCCTCTGTCAAAGTGCCCGCGTATTCGAGCAAACGTCGCGTGTGCCAAGAGTCATTGCCTGCAAAACGATCGAATAAATCCATGTCGCTTCCTCCTTTTGTTGGGGAACCAATTGTTGAGGGACCAGGCGCAAGAAAGTGAATGTTGTTGGACGCCGGCAGGTGGTAGTGCGGACCACGCATGCGCCGGTAGATGCTGGGAGAAGTCCGAAAAGCTTTTCGGAATGCGCGAGTGAACGCCTCCAACGAATTGTAGTTGGCGTCCAGAGCGATGTCCGTTACAGACATGCCGGTATGTCCCAAATGATAGGCAGCTCTTTCCAGCAATAGCCGCCGCCGCATGGCCGCCGGAGTTTCTTCGACCACGGTCCGAAACAACCGGTGGAACTGCGTGCGGCTTTGATACGCCTGCCGCGCGAGGTTTTGCGTTTTCGCCTGAGTGTCCAGGGAGTTCGTTACTATCGCGGAGAGGTGGCTTGCCCTGTCCTGACCATCCGCTTTATTCATGCGTCCGGTTCCTCATCTGGAAGGGATCATAGAGGAAGATGTCGGCTTGCGCCTGATCGTGCGTACCAAAATTAAGGGATATGCAGGGAGCACTTAAGCCGAAGATGGCTTGAATGGGCTTCCGGGCCGGAAAGCTGCCAACAGTTTGCCTCCCACCCTTTCGCAAAATGCGCGAAAAGGGTGGGGCACCCTCGGTGGGCACCCTCGGTTGAGATAGTGTTGGCGGGAAACGGATCTAGTTAGTATTCCAGTGTCTGGCGAATGAATTAGTTTGCGTGCGCGAGGCTTGCCTGCATCGTCTTCGGCAACTCGTCTCCGCGGAAATACTTTCCGGCGGAAGCTTTCATCTCCGGCATGGCGATGTAGGGTTTGCTGTAGTCGTTCGCTGCATTCCAGAACAGGAAACCAATGCCGCCTTTTTCTTTCGCGGCCAGTACTTGCACCTTGATGTAATCGGGCGAGTAGGTCTTGGTGCGCCAGCGGAAGGCTTGCAGCCAGGGACGAATCACTACGCCGCTGCCCTGGGTGATCTTTTCAAAGCGGGCCATGGATTCGCTGATGAAGTGCTCGGGTGCGTCACCCGGATGGGCAATGTTGTCCATCCCAAAGAAGTGCGAAGGGTAGATCATGGGCGAGATCACGTCGGAGTACTTGGCCATGCCGACGATGTCCTGGCCGGTGTGGTTCAAGTCGGCCGGGCGCTGCCATGCCATCACGCCGAATACGTCGAGTGAGAGCAGAGCGCCGGTGGGATGGATTTGCGCATAAGCACGCTTCAAGAAATCAGTAATTACATCAGGACGGTGCCAGCCGGGATGCGCGGTCTCAAAGGAGAAGCTGGCATCTTTCTGGTCGCCTTCGGCGGGAAAGCGGACGTAGTCGAACTGAATTTCGTCGGCACCGGCTTCGGCGGCGGCCTTCGCCAAGGCAATGTCATAGTCCTGGACTTTAGGATTCGAAGAATCGGTCCACACGAGCTTGCCGTTTTCGCGCCACGGTTGACCGGTCTTACGGGATTTCACCGCCAGTTCAGGGTGCGTTTCCACGAGGTGCTGATCGCGGAAGATGGCCACGCGCGCAATGGCGTGCATGTTCTGGGAGTGCAGGAATCGGATGTACTTGGGAAGATCGTGAATCACGACATGGTGCTGGCCGAGCAGCGAATAGTCAAAAGGAATGTTCACGCTTCCGTCGCTGTCTTTAATGTCGAAGACCACGGCGTTGCCGCCGACCGCGCGCCACTGCTTCACAATGCGGACTCCGTGGTCGCTGGCGGCCATGATGGCGGTCAGGTAAATGGCCCGCGCCTCAAAGTCGCGCTGGACGGGAATCATCTTTTCTACGATTGGCGCCGGTAAGATCCCCGGAATCAAGACCTGTTGGTTCGCTTTAAAAAAGGTCCCGGCGTAATCGCCGTTGGCTTTGCGGATGGCGTCAGAGAGTTCCGAAGACGTCAGGTACGAAGTCTGGCCGAGATAACGGCGGGCCACGGTGACGACGGCTTCCCCGCGCTTGGCTGAATAGAGCGTATCGCCCGCGGGAACGCTGATCGTGGGTACGGACACGGCCGGAACCGACAAAGTGGCTTTGGCCGAGGTCTTAAGCAGCTTGGCCTGCGACACAGAGTGCGAGGCGGCAGAGACAATGGAAACGGAAAACCGCAGAAAAGCGACTGCGGAGCAGAGACCCACCAGCATGACGAGGCAAATCCAGCCGAAACGACGCAAGTTCTTTCTCCTTTGGAGCTTGTGGAGCGATGCTATCCGGACGCAATCACAGCTGCCAGTTACGTCAGGTCAGCGACAATTAGAAAAGACCCGGTTTCGCACAGGCAAATGTCTGCTCCCGGCCATCGAAAATGGCTCAGGGAAACTCCAACGCATGTGCAAAGTATTTCTCTTTACAGGATTTTTCTTGGAGAAGTAAGTGACTCTCAGGGGACTGGCCTGGCATCTAACTCCAATAGAAAGAGAGTGATGGGTTCTTCTCCCCGGTTGGCGAGTTACTTGCACTTATGGACAGCGTCTAAAGAAGCCCGAAGTGGCAAAAATGGCCATTTCGGATTGATGGATGTAACCCGTTTTCCAGGAAGTGGTTAGGCCCAGGAAAAGGAAGTAAGGGCAAGAAAAGACCCTATGAAAACCGTCCTCAATACCGTTCTTGATCCGAACCGTCGTGGTACCGACGCTAAAGAATTTGACAACGCCCTTCGTCGCCGGATTGTGGGCCAGGACCAGGCCCTCGAGAAAGTGGCGGAGATTTACCAGATGTTTCTGGCCGGGCTTAACCCTCCGGGACGTCCTGTGGGGAACCTTCTGTTCCTGGGACCAACCGGATCAGGAAAGACTCGCGTAGTCGAGGGCATGGCGGAAGCGCTTTTTGGCGACGCTCGCGCCTGCATCAAGATTGATTGCGCTGAATTTCAACACTCGCATGAGATCGCGAAGTTGATCGGCTCGCCTCCGGGATATTTGGGCCATCGCGAAACGCATCCGCTGCTTACGCAGGAAGCGTTGAACCAGTGGCACACGGAAAAGATGAAGCTTTCCATTTTGCTGTTTGACGAAATTGAAAAGGCTTCCGATTCGCTCTGGCAGTTGCTGCTGGGCATTCTGGACAAAGCCACACTTACGCTCGGCGACAACCGCCGCGTGGATCTGTCGCAGTGCATCATCATCATGACGTCGAACCTGGGCGCCGGGGAGATGAGCAATCTGATGGATGGCGGCTTTGGCTTTGCGCCCAAGGCCACGCAAGTGGACTCGTCGCTCGATGACAAGATCAATCGCACCGCGGTGGATGCGGCGCGGCGCAAGTTTACTCCGGAGTTCATGAACCGGATTGACAAGGTCGTGGTGTTCCGCACGCTTCGTTCCGAGCACCTGGAACAGATTCTGGAAATTGAGTTGGGCATGGTGCAGCAACGTGTATTGACGGCTTCACCGGCCAATCAGTTCGTCTTCAACTGCACACCGAAGGTGAAGAGCTTTTTGCTGCATGAAGGCACTGATCCTAAGTACGGGGCGCGTCATTTGAAGCGGGCGATTGAACGGAACATTGTGTTTCCGCTGGCAAATCTCGTGGCCACAGGACAGGTAAAGCTGGGCGACTTTATTCGCATTGACATGAACGCCGAAGGAACTATGACGTTCGTGAAGGAAGCTGAAGGCGCCATGGTGCCATCACTGCTCGAGCGGTATGGAGCGGCGGCGGTTGCGATGGGGCCGCTTTCGGCACGGGCATCGCGTCCAATTCCCGCGCGTAGGGAATTCGGGGCGACGCCGACAGACAACAAGTAGTTTCGACTTTTCTCCGTAGATAGCTAAATGAGCGCCGGGCGTCCTCCCGGCGCTTTTTTGTTTTTCTTGTTGTAGTTCTGTGATGTAGCCGCCGGGTCTCTGACACGGCGTCGCCGGATCAAAGATCCGGCACTACACCTTCCGTGCAAATCTCTTAGCTTGTCTCCGCTCTTGATTTGCATTCAATCGCTTAGCTTCTTAGGATTAGCCCATGCGATTTACGCAGGCACAAATTGCGGCAGGGGCAATGCTCTGCTGCTTGCTCTTCGCGCCATTCGCGCAGGGCCGCGTTGAACCCACTCACGGTTTCGACCTTTTTTCTCCGCAGGAAGAAATTCAGGCCGGGCAGCAAGCGGCTGCGCAAGCCGAGCAGCAACTCCCGCTGCTGCCGGAGAGCGATCCAGTTACGCAGTACGTCCAGCATTTGGGAGAACAATTGGCAGCGCATGCGCCGGGCGAGAAGTGGCCTTACAGCTTTCACGTGGTCAACCAAAAAGAGATCAACGCTTTTGCCCTGCCCGGGGGGGCGATTTTTGTGAATCTGGGGACGATCCAGGCCGCCGACAATGAAGCGCAGCTTGCAGGCGTGCTGGCGCATGAAATTTCGCACGTGGTGCAACGCCACGGGACACGCGCCGCCAGCAAGCAGATGGCGGCGGAGCTCCCGCTTGCGCTGATCGGCGGGATGATGGGCAACACCACCCTCTCCCGCGCAGCGCAGTTGGGGATTTCATTCGGCGTAGGCTCTTACTTCCTGAAAAATTCCCGCCAGTCGGAGTCCGAGGCGGACCTGCTGGGCACCGATATTATGTACGACGCCGGATTCGATCCTCACCAGATGGCGGTGTTTTTCGCCAAGCTGCAGGAACAAAGTGGGAGCCAAGGCACGGTGGCGCAGTTTCTCAGCGATCATCCCGATCCCGGGAACCGCGCCGGGGCGGTATCGGATGAAGTCGCAACATTGCCAGCAAAGAAGTACCGCGCAAGCAGCGCGGAGTGGATCGCGGTAAAAAAGCAAGCGGACGGCCTGCGGCCAATGAATGCGGAACAGATTGCCGCTTGGCAGAAGGACCATTCCGTTGCGCCGGGTCCGCAGGCTGAAGGAGTCTCCGCGGATGCCAGCATGCTCCAGTTCGACCATGGTGATTATCAGATTACTTATCCGGGAAATTGGCGGGTTACGAGTGATGCGAATTCCTCTGCCGTCACCATCGTTCCGGAAAATGGAAGCGTGAAAGGCGTGGTCGAGTATGGAGTAACGATCGGCAATTACCCATCGGGCAAAACCGATGCGGGGATTGGGAGCACGATTGATGGCTTGATTGCTTCATTGCGCCAGTCGAATTTGGAGATGCGAGAGGTCGGGAAGCCTGAAGATATTCGCGTCAATGGCATTGCGGGAAAGTCCGTTGACCTGATCGGTTATGCACCGGCAGATGAGAATGGAAAAGCAGAGCGGGAGCGCGATTGGGTTGTGGCTATGAAGCGCGATAACGGTTCGCTGCTTTATCTGGTCTTTGCCGCGCCTGAAAATGATTTTGGAGAGTTGCGCCCGGTGTTTGAGCAGATGTTGAAATCGCTCAAAGTGAAATGACCGGCGTAACCCCGGGAATCTATGATTAAGTCTAAAAAGCAGGTTTTTAGACTCCACAAAAAAGCATAAACATGCCTTTTTGTGGCGCTCGAAATGACAAATGTCTGGGTTAATCAGAGTTTCCTAGCGATGCGCCCGGCTCATACCCCGCGCATTGGATCACTGGTAGGCGCGGATATTTCTTGAATTTAGGATCAGTTGCCGACCTCGCGCAACGATAGAAAAACGCGCCGCGGTCCGACTGGACACATCGCATGTGCTGGCACGACAGGCAAAGGCCTATCCGCTCTTTTTCCACGCGTCGATTTTCTTCCTGCGTTGCCATTCAGGTTCGCGCACTTTCCGGGGCACCATAAGCTGCTCATTGTATCGCGCTGCGATCTTGGGAAGCTGGGTGGGGATCGAGCTTTGCTCGACCGGGCGGACGAGGGCGTCCGCCCCTACGTGAGCGGCGGTGATTATGGGCGACGTCGTCATGTTACCTAAGTTCCACCCCTCCCCAAAGAGTGCGCGTGCTGCACGAATAACTGTGCTATCCTTGCTTCAGTACTTTTGGCCACGGTTTGCTTGTGGTGCGGGTGGTTCGATCGAAGTTCCTGATCCAACGCTTTTTCCGCCTTCCTTCTCTCCGTTCGATTTCAGCGCCAAATAATTTAAGACCGAGCGGCTTCCTTTATCTACAGTCGCGAACCGCATTCTAAGTGCGTCTCGCGAGAGACGGCCCCTCCAGAAAGATACAATTCGAATGAAAAGCTTTTCAGAAATGCCATTCTCTGCTGAACTTCAGCAGAGGCTGGCCAATGCCAACTTTGTAACCCCAACGCCTATTCAGGCGGAAACCATTCCTCAAGCCATTGCCGGAAAAGACATTATGGCCACGGCGCAAACGGGCACCGGCAAAACGCTTGCCTTCCTCATTCCCATTATTGAGGCGCAACTGCGCACCAAACCGAGCCGCAACGTGGAAACACTCATCCTGGTTCCCACACGCGAATTAGCTATGCAGGTGCACGAGCAATACGAAGCGGTGCGCGGCAAGTCAACGCTGCCAGCGGCATTGGTGATCGGTGGTATGCCAGAAAAGCGGCAGATCCAGTCGCTCCGCTCCGGCACAACTATGATTGTCGCCACACCCGGCCGTCTGCAGGATTTTCTCTCGCGCCGATTGGTGGACCTGAGCCACATCAACATGCTTGTGCTTGATGAAGCCGACCGCATGCTTGATATGGGATTCCTTCCCGCGATTCGCCGCATAGTCGCCGTGTTGCCACGGCAGCGCCAGACGCTTTGCTTCTCGGCGACGCTTGAAGCTTCGGTCGCCGGACTGGTGAACGAATACATGCGGAACCCGGTACGGGTCGCGCTGGGATCCACTTTGAAACCCGCGGAAACTGTTGAGTTGCAGGCCTTTGAAGTGGCCGCCGCAGAGAAAGCCGACGTGCTTCGCCACCTGCTCTACTCCGAGAAGGGACAAACTCTCGTGTTCGCCCGCACCAAGCGTGGGACCGAGCGCATTGCCAAGAGTCTTGAGCGCGATGGCTTTACGGTCGCCATGATCCACGGCGACCGCTCGCAATCGCAACGCAACAGCGCGCTGGCTGGCTTCGACGGCGGTGAGTTTCAAGTGCTGGTTGCCACCGATCTCGCATCGCGCGGCATTCACGTGAACGAAGTCGCGCACGTCATCAATTACGACCTTCCCAACATGGCTGAGGACTTCATCCATCGCGTGGGTCGCACCGGACGTATGGGGACCCGCGGTCTGGCGACGACGATTGTGGCCGGCATTGAAGTGACCGAACTCCGCCAGATTGAGCGCGCGCTTAAACTGCGCATTGAACGCAAGCAGGTTGGACAAAATAGCTTTGTGGCACCGCCGCGCAACCGGGCAAACGAACTTGCCTCGCGCACGTTAACGGCTTTGCCGGGCGAAATATTCACGTAGGCGCACGACGGCATAGGCACGAGCGGGACGCTTGGGCCTACAGACTGCCGAAAATGTAAGGGCCACTTTGCTTACGCAATGTGGCCTTCTGTCTTTATGGTCTACATGAGCGGGGCACTACTTATTAAATCTCGGAGATCGGTGCGCCGTGGCCGGCATTGCTATCTTTCTTGTTGGCCGAATACAATCGTCTTTACGCCAGTCTTTTTGCGGTAATATTTCTTCCGCCGATTTTTATGAGTTGCACGGGAAATGGCGCGATTCCAATGGTTTGCGTCCGGGAGTGCTGCTGGATTTGAAATCTGCGAAGTGGATTTTCAGGACGAAAGAGGGGCCTGTTGAAGAAGATTATTGCTATTTATCCGGGATCATTCGATCCGCTGACCAACGGGCATTTGGACCTGATTGAGCGCGGCAGCAAAATTTTCGACGAACTGGTGGTCGCGATCCTGCGCAACCCCGATAAGAATCCGCTATTTAGCGTGGCGGTGCGGCGTTACATGCTGGAAGAGCTGACGGCGAAATTTAAGAATGTGCGCATCGATTCTTTCGATGGGCTGACGGTGGATTACGCGATTAAAGTAGGAGCAACGGCGATTTTGCGCGGAATCCGGGCGATCAGCGATTATGAGTATGAGTTGCAGATGGCGCTGATGAACCGCAAGCTGCATCCGGAACTGGAAACGGTTTTCATGATGCCGGCGGAAAAGTACTCCTACCTGAGTTCGCGGCTGGTGCGGGAAGTGGCGCGCCTGGGCGGAAATATTCAGGGACTGGTCCCGGAGATGGTGGAACAACGGCTCAAGGAAAAGTTCGATCCAGCGATTAAATTGCAACGTGTGGAACCCGCGAAAGCAGGATTAGCAAAAGCAAGACGAAAAAAATAAGTTTGAAAAAGGCAGGAAAAGGAAAATGACTCCAGTAACCGAAGCACCATTAGCGCTGAAATTTGCCGAGCGGATTGGGCGCATCGAGCCTTCCGCCACCATGGCGGCGGCGGCCGAAGCCGACAAGCTGCGGCAACAGGGAATTAAAGTGGTGGACCTGACGGCGGGCGAGCCGCACTTTACGACTCCGCAGCATATTAAAGATGCGGCGATTGCGGCCATTGAGGGGAATTTCACCCGATACACGGCGGTGGGCGGTACGGCTGAGTTGCGCGATGCGATTGTGCAGCGGCACGGAACGGACTTTGGTTCCGGCTACAAGCGCGAAGAGGCCATCGCTTCGGTGGGCGGCAAGCATGTACTGTTTAACGCCATCCAGGTGCTGGTGGACCATGGCGATGAAGTCATTCTGCCGGTGCCTTATTGGGTTTCGTTCAAGGACATTGTGCGCTATGCAGGCGGAAACTGCGTGTTGCTGCAAAGCGACGAATCGCAGAACTTCCGCGTGACGGCTGACATGGTGGCGCGGCTGGTAACGCCGCGGACGAAGTTGATTATTCTGAACTCGCCGTCGAACCCTTCGGGGGCGGTGATGTCGCCGGAAGACCAGACGGAAGTGGTGCGCTTCGCGGCGGAACGCGGCATCTGGGTGCTCTCCGATGAATGCTATGTGTATCTGAATTACACGGGGAAGAACTTTTCCGTGGGCTCGCTGCGCCAATATCACGAGCGCATTTTCGTCTGCGGATCGCTTTCCAAAACTTATGCCATGACCGGATGGCGGCTGGGTTATGGGCTGGCTCCGGCGAAGGTGGTGAGCGCGATGGCGAAGCTACAAGGGCAGTCCACGTCAAACCCGACTTCCATTGTGCAGAAGGCGGCGGTCGCGGCGTTGCAAGGGCCGCAGGAGCGCGTGCAGGAGATGCGAGCGGAGTACATTAAGTTACGCGACCATATTGTGAAGGGACTGCGGGCGATTCCCGGCGTGCAGTGCAATATGCCGGAAGGCGCGTTCTATGTGTATCCGAATATTTCGGCGTTCCTCGGCAAGGGCAGCGTGAAAACCGCGAGCGACTTTGCCAGTGGACTGCTGCGGGAAGCCCATGTAGCCACGGTGGCAGGTGAGGGATTCGGGACGAATGAGCATGTGCGGATTTCCTATGCGACCTCGCAGGCGGAGTTGGATCGGGGGCTGGAAGGCATCCGGAAGTTCGTGTCGTCTCTTTAACCGCGGTAAAGATTGACGGACCGGGCAGCCTGTTCGCGCCTGATGGCTTCTAAGGGCGGGGCGGGGTGCTCGGGTTGATGTTGGGGCTTTCTCATCAGGGATCCGTGCGCCGTTGCCAAATCATTTCTGGACAGGCGTTTCCAGGACTTGTTTCTAAATAGACATGGCAAAATTCTATCCGCTGCTGATGTCTCCGTTATTTGATCCGCGGCCGTGGGGCACCACGGACCTTTCTCCGATTTATCCAAGACAAAGTTTTCGCGAGAAAATTGGGGAGTCGTGGCTGACTGGAGACCACTGCAAAGTGGCGAATGGGGCGTTGGCGGGGAAAACTTTAGCGGCATTGAGTTCAGAATATGGCCGCGAACTAGTAGGAGAAGCGGCCCGCGATGAGAGGCGCTTTCCGCTGCTCGTGAAATTCCTGTTTCCCCACGAGAAGCTTTCTGTGCAGGTGCATCCTGATGACGAGCTGGCGCGTCAGATCGGCGAGCCATGGGGAAAAACCGAGTGTTGGTATGTCGCTTATGCCAAGCCGGGAGCGCAAATTGGTCTGGGGCTGAAGGCGGGAGTGACGCGGGCAGAGTTTGAGAAATCCATCCACGAGAAGCGCGCGGAAGAGTTATTGAACTGGGTGGACGTATTCCCGGGCGAGATGATTTATGTGGCCGGGGGAACGGTGCATACATTGGGGCCGAATTCCATTATTGTGGAAACGCAGCAGCAGTCGGACATTACTTATCGCCTGTACGATTACGGGCGTCCGCGGGAGTTGCATTTGAAGGATGGGCTGGCGGCGGTGAAAGAGAAGGCCGCGGCGGGGAAGGTGATACAGTTGGCCGCCGTGGATTTGAATGGCAGCGGGAACCGGCATTCGGCACTGATCGCGGCCCCTTACTTCGCGGTGGATCGGTTTGAGATGAACGCTCCTCACGGATTTTCCACGCGAGATGGTTCAGGGAAGTCTTCCGTGCAAATTCTGGTTGCCATTGAAGGAACTGCGGTGGTGGAAATCGCGGGAGCGGAGGCGGTGACGTTTGCCCGGGGAGATTCCGTGGTGGTGCCGGCCAGCGCGGAAGAGTTCCGTGTGCAGCCACTCGGGTCGGTGGAATTTTTGAAGTCGTCGGTGCCGGGAGCGGCGCTGCAAGAACCACAAATCCAAATTTAGAATTCTCGATTGAAAACTTCGTGAGCAAAAAACCTGCGAACTTTTATCCCGTGATTTTGGCCGGAGGCCGTGGCACGCGGTTCTGGCCGCTGAGCCGTAAAACCAAGGCCAAGCAGCTGCTGGCGCTTGATGGAAAGCAGACGATGATCCAGCAGACGGTGGCGCGGCTGCTGCCGTTGTCCACGCCTGACAATTTCTGGGTCATTACCAACGAAGACTCACAAAAGGAAATCGGACGACAGGTTTCCACCCTCAATAAAAAACAAATTATTGCCGAACCGGTGGGGCGCAACACCGCCCCCGCGATTGGGCTTGCCGCTTTTATTCTGCTCAAATTGAATCCCGAAGCAGTCATCGGAATGTTTCCGTCCGATCAAGTCATCAGCGACGAGAAGGCTTATCGCCGGACGATTGAGAAAGGCGTGGAGATCGCGGCGGCCGCCGAAAATATCGTGGTGCTGGGAATACCCCCTACACGTCCGGAGACGGGATACGGCTACATCGAAGTCGGCGCAGCTTACGATGCGGAAACTTCGCGGGTGCGACGCTTTACCGAAAAGCCGGACGCGGTGCGCGCCGCAGGTTTTGTAAGCGAAGGCAACTACTTCTGGAATAGCGGAATGTTTTTGTGGAGTGCGCGTACGCTGGCCAATGCGCTGCGTGAGCACTTGCCGAAAACGGCGCCGATTCTGGAACAAATCGCCGCGACGTTCGGGACGAAAAAGTTTGCCAGCACATTCAAACGGCTTTATCCAAAGTGCGAGAACATCAGCATTGATTATGCAGTGCTGGAGCCGCGCTCGGCGAAAGGGGAGCAAAGCTCTAGCATTTATTGTCTCCCGGCGGATTTCGGGTGGAACGACCTGGGTTCATGGACGGCGCTGCATGAGCACCACGCGGCCAAGCAGCAACCCGCGGACGGCAACCTGATCCAGGCACAGGGCATCTTCACTCTGAACGCGACCGGGAACTACCTGCATGTGCCGGGCAAGTTTGTCGCGGCCGTGGGAGTGAATAATCTGGTGGTTGTGGAAACGGATGACGCCTTGCTGATTACCACGCGCGAACAGGCGCAGGATGTGGGCAAGGTAGTGAAGTATCTGGACGAAAAAAAATTGAAAAAGCTGGTTTGAAAGGCGTCGTTGGTCGTTGGTCATTGGTTTTTGGCCAACAGCCTAGAGCCAATGACCAATGACCAACGACCAAAACAATGACTAACGAGCTCACAACTCAAATCAAGTTTGGCACTGACGGCTGGCGCGGAGTGATCGCGGACGACTTCACGTTTGCGAATGTGCGCCGGGTGGCTGGGGCCATCGCGTCTTATGTGCTCAAGGAAGAGGATTTCAGCCAGGGCGTGATCGTCGGCTATGACACACGCTTTGCCTCCAAGAACGCAGCGCGCGTTGTCGCGGAAGTGCTGGCGGCGGCGGGGATCGCGGTGAAGCTTGCCGCCGACTATGTTCCCACTCCGGCAATTTCGCTGGCGGTGAAGGAGCAAGGCGCGGCGGGCGGAGTTGTGGTCACATCGAGCCATAATCCGTGGAATTGGAATGGGGTGAAGTTCAAAGGAAAATTTGGCGGCTCGGCGACGCCTGCCATCATGAAGGTGATTGAGCGCGAGTTACATGCTGCTGCCATGCCGAACGGAAAGAGCGCGAGCATCACCGAAGTGGACTTGAAGACTCCGTACATGGAAGCGATTTGCCGCTTTGCTGACGTGGATCTGATTGCAAAGGCGAATTTCAAGTTCGCGGTGGACGCGATGTACGGGTCAGGGCGCGGCATTTTGCCGCAGATATTTTCGCGCAAGGGCATTCAGCACGTGGCCATCCGGCAGGAGCTGAATCCATTGTTTCCGGGAATTAATCCGGAGCCGATTGAGCCGCACGTGGTGCTGCTGCAGGAAACGGTGAAAAAGGAAAAGTGCCATGCCGGATTTGCCACCGATGGCGACGCCGACCGCATTGGCGCGGTAGCGGAAGACGGCAGCTTTGTGGATTCGCACAAGATTTTTTCGGTCCTGCTCCGCTGGCTGCTGGAGCGCAAGAAGTGGCCCGGCGAAGTGGTGCGGGCCTTTAACACGACAAAAATGCTCGACCGCATTGCGGCCAAGCATGGACGCAAATTGAATGAATGCTGCATCGGCTTTAAATATATTGCCGACCTGATGATGGAGCGCGAAATCGTAATTGGCGGTGAGGAGTCCGGCGGGATCGGCTACTCGCGCTATCTTCCGGAGCGGGATGGAGTGTTGAATTCGCTGCTGCTGGCGAACGTGATGGCGGAGGAAGGCAAGCCGCTCGGCCAGTTAGTCGCCGACTTGCAAAAGGAATTTGGAGCACACCATTACGGGCGGCTGGATTTGCACATTCCGGAAGAAGTAAAGCAGAGCGCGATTCAGCGCGCGAAAGCTGAAACGACGAAAAAGCTGGGAGCGAGTTCCGTATTGCGAAAGGAACACATGGATGGAGTGAAATTCTTCCTGAATATTCCATCGGATGGAAACGGCGCGGAGCCGTGGGTGCTTTTCCGCGCTTCGGGAACGGAGCCACTGCTGCGTGTTTACAGCGAGGCGGCGTCACCGGCGCTGGTGAGTGAAATCCTTGCCAATGCCAAGGCGTTTGTCGAAAACTCTTAGAGCGATCAGAAAAACGAAAGGTCAATCCTGAACGATTTGCTGCAATTTCCGCCATTTCGCGCCGATGTTGTAATCTTTAGCTCGACCTCCAATGGTAAGGACCATTCCTGAACGATAAAAATTTAATTACGGTAGCGGTGATCGGTGCGGGCGCGTTTGGGCGAAATCATGCGCGCGTTTACGACAAGCTGGCAAAGCAAGGCGAAGCGGTACGGCTGGCGGGGATTGTTGACACTGACCTGGCGCGAGCGGACCTGCTGGCGAAAGAATTCGGCTGCCGCGCCTTCGGCTCCATCGAGCAATTGATCGCTACTTACAATGAGGTGCAGGCAGCTTCAGTGGTTGTGCCGACCATCAGCCATCTGGAAGTATCGCGCGCGCTAATGGAATCAGGGATTGACGTGTTAGTGGAGAAGCCGCTGGCTCCTTCTCTGGCCGACGCCAATGAAATTGTGCGGCTCGCACAGCAGTTTAAGCGAGTAGTCCAGGTGGGGCATTTGGAGCGCTTCAATCCAGCGGTTCGCGCGACCGTCCCTTTGGTTACGCAGCCCATGTTTTTTGAAGTACATCGCTTGAGCATGTTCAGCCCGCGATCTTTGGATGTGGACGTAGTGCTGGACCTGATGATTCATGACCTGGATATTGTCCTTTCACTTGTTCGCTCGCCGGTGAAAGAGATACGGGCGGTGGGACTGCCCATCCTTTCCCGCAAGGTGGACATCGCGAATGTGCGGCTGGAGTTTGAGTCCGGCTGCGTCGCGAACTTCACTGCCAGCCGGGTTTCAACCGAACTGGTGCGGAAGTTGCGCTTCTTTCAGCCGGGACAGTACATATCACTGGATTACAGCCGGCAGGACGTTTTGGTTTTCAGCGTTGGCGGGGAGGGTGGCACGGGAGAACCTTCGGCAAATCCGCAAATCAAGATCAATAAACCTGAGTTGCAGGCCGAGGAACCCTTGCAGTCGGAGCTTAAATCATTTTTGGAGTGCGTACGGCAGCGCTCAAAACCTTTGGTTTCAGTGGAAGACGGGCGCGAGGCGCTTAGCCTGGCATTGAGTATTGTTTCCGTGATTGCAGAGCACGGGAAGAAAGCGCAACTTGAGACGCTGCGAAAGTAGCGATTTTGTCAGTTTTAGCCCAGGCGGTTTTTACACTTCTTGACAGTACCCCCGCGGTATTCGATGTACGCTTTTCCTTACTATTCCCAAGGTGCAGGTACCTTTAGAATTTCACCAAATTCCGGGAAAATGCGACAATAAAAGCACTTGGCAGCGAAGGAGAGCAGAAGTTGGCGGTATCCCACGGGCCTCGAGCGAATTGCAAGTCTGATGTTCAAGTCCAGCAACTAATGGCGGGTGAGTTGTGTCTAACCCATTAAGCTGAAAATGCCATGCCTATGACCGAAACCCCTCCGCGGCCTCCTACCACTCCGCCTTCGCCCGCGGAAGGTACCGGCTTGTATGACGTGGATCGGTGGGAATCGGCTTATCGCGATCTGCATGTTACGCCGGAGCTGGTGATTCAGCTTCAGGATGACCTTTCAAAATCGCGGCAGCGGGAAGCGTTTTGGATTTCGCTGATCGTCCATATCGCCCTGATTCTTGTGATCCTGAATGCGAACCGGCTGGCGAAGTATCTGCCTTTATCGGCTGTGGTGCGCGTGAGCCCTGCGGACCTGGCAAAACAGAAACAGCTCACCTATTTGGAATTGCCTCCGGATTTGCAGAGGCCGAAGCATGTAAACAGCAACATCATTTCCGACAAGGACCGGATGGCGGCCTCCAAAACGCCAAAGATTGATCAGCGGGAGCTGAAAAAGTTTATTGATAGTTCGCGGCCGGGAAGACCCAATCCACCGGCGCCGCGCCCTACGCCGCAACAGGCGAGCCAGAGTCCCGCGCAGCAGCAGCCGGCGCAGCAATCAGCGCCGCCACCGCCGCAACAGAAGCCTGATGAAAATCAGATGGCAAAGCTGACACCGCCGCCCACTCCGCCGCGGCAGCCAAACTTTAATACTCCAAATATGTCGGCAGGCACGGCCATTGAGCAGGCGGCCAAAGCGGCGCTCGCGAATCGGGGGAAATTTGGCGGGAGCGCGGGAGATTATGGCTTAAACCAAGGCCGCACGGCGCCGCGGGCCGTGGAGAACATGGACATTCTCACGGACACGATGGGCGTGGATTTTGGGCCCTACTTAGCGCGCGTGCTCCATGATGTAAAAGAAAATTGGTATCGGGTGATTCCCGAGTCCGCCGAGCCGCCGATTTCTAAAAAGGGCAAGGTGGCCATTGAGTTCGTGATTTTGAAAAACGGCACGGTGGCTGGCCTGAAGCTGGATGGCACCTCCGGCGATATTCCGCTGGATCGCGCCGCCTGGGCGGGGATCACGGGATCGAATCCATTTCCGCCGCTGCCGGGCGAATTCCCGGGACAATATCTGGGACTGCGCATTTACTTCTTCTACAACCCCGCGCCTGGCGAAATGTCACAGCAGACGCCGCAATAGTTTTTTCACTACCCATTATCCGTGAGATTGGCGAGCCGGTTGTTGCGAAGGTTCGGAGCAGGGTCTTCGTCTCATGCTTGCTGGCGCGCAAAAACGACGAACTCGCCAATTATCACCTCGGGCACTCCGCATTTCGTCGTCTCGCCCTGGACTCGGAGAATCCCGTTGGATCACAATGGTGGGAGGCGGAGGCTCTTTTGACGCTAGATGATTTCGAACTCGGCAAAACATGGTTAGACCAGTTCCCATTTGTCGAACGGGAGATCGGGCGGCAGCTCCTGCGTTCCCTTCGTCTTGTCTCGCACACGCAATTCGAAACGGGTGTAAGTATGGCCTTGGTCCAGCTCTTTGGAGAATTAGGTGACGAGAATGTCGCTTTGTTCAGCGTGGTCGAGACGCCAACCGAGGAAGACGCGGACAGACCTTCGAAACGGGTGGCCGGCAGTAGCGCAGACCGAGTGAAGAGTATGAACGAGAATTTGGCTCGCATCTACGGGCCAAGGGTTCAGGCTCACCCCACGTTGAACTCGATGCGAGCGCAACGCATGAAGAACGTCGTGCTCGTCGAAGATTTCATCGGAACCGGACGCAGGATTGCGACATATTTGCGGGACGCAATGGAGCCGACGCTTAAAAGCTGGATCTCCTACAAGTGGACGAACCTTTGGATCGTGTCTTATGGGGGGCTGGAGAGTGGCCTAAATGCTGTTTTGCATAGGGGATACGGTTTGACAAGAGCGCGTATCCGCCTGGCAACCCCCGCCCAGGGGTCTGGACAGTTCTTCACCCCAGTTATGTTGAACTTTTGCGAGGTAAGAGCGAAGTGGACGCGGCGTGAACATATACCTATGGGTTTTGGTAGCGGCGCGGTTGGCATGATCTTCGAACATAGCTGTCCTAACAATGCCCCGGTCATATTGTGGTCAGATGGACAAAAGTACGAACCGCTATTTCCTAACCGCGGTATTCCAGTGGAATTGAAATCGGCGTTTTACGGTGAGGATGTTAACAGGCCGTCGAATGTCCTTTGGGATTCAAACCAGTATCGCCTTGCGCTCTCGATGCTGCGCGATCCGACCTTACAGCGTAGTCAAGGTTCGCAGTGGAAGCTTTTACTAGCGTTGGGCCTCGCATCGCGTTCCGGATGGCAGGATCTAAAGATCGCCGGCGTTCTCGGTGTTCCAGTCGCGGAAGTTACAGCACAGCGGCTTGAGGCGTATCGCCTCGGCGTGCTGGATGTCCAAACACATTTGTTGACACCCTTTGGCAGGGGCTTATTGGAGCGAGTGCGCGACGCCGCCGGAAAAGTGCGGAAGCGCTGGGACTGGAGAAAGCGTCCCCTTGGGCGGACGTATTATCCTTTATCATGTGATGGGTTGGTCCGGCATTAGGTAAGCAACAAATGTTGCACTCTCCCTTTGGGAGCAGTGGCACAGAGAGTTCTTTGTGCCGAGATTCTATTGTCTTTTCATCGCAGTTTGTCGGGCGTTTACAGCTTCGATAAGACGCCTTTACCTGTAAACGTCCGACACACCACGCTACGCGGGTGCGGAATCTAAGTAATGCTAGGACCAACTCTTCATCAATTCGAGCATGGGCTCGCTCAATTCACCGCAGATCCCGGATATAAAGAAGCGCTTAAGCAACGTTTCCTCGAAATGCAGTCGCGGCAAGTGCCGGTGGTTTTTTCGCTCATGCATCTATCAGTCTTGTCCGGTGTACCCTGGAAGCGGCTCCGAACGACCATCAAACGCGAACGGCTCAAAGGGGACTACCGGGTCTATCCAAAGCAGAAATCCTCGGGCGGTCAGCGCTGGATTTGCGTGCCAGCCACCCAAATACGGGTCGTGCAGAACTGGATCGCAGCTCATATTCTAAGTTCTCTGGGGGCGGTCGCGCATTTGAACAAAGCGAGCCGCGCGTATGCGAAAAACTGTTCCATCCTGCGCAATGCCGAGGAACACGCGGATTCGCGGTGGATGGTAAAGATTGACATTCATGATTTCTTCGAATCGGTCTCCGAACGACAGGTTTATTGGGTTTTTCGGAAACTCGGCTACCCAGCGCTACTCTCGTTTGAAATGGCACGGATTTGCACGCGAGTGGCTCCGCCTGCGGTCGCGCGCTTCCGCCAGCGCGATCTGAAGTGGAGATGGAACGAGCGAACGCGCGGTCCTCGTCCTTCGGTTCCCTATGACGCATCCCAAAGTGGGCATCTTCCTCAGGGTGCTCCTACCAGTCCGATGCTGTCTAATCTGATCGCCGTGAAGCTAGACGAACAAGTCACAGCGATTGCATCTGAATTCGGAGGTGTCTACACGCGCTATGCGGACGATTTGATCGTTTCGTTTTCTGAGGGTTCGCGAGCGACCTGCCAAGCCGTTTTACAACGCATCCGCCGCGTGCTGGGTGACCACGGGTTCGTAGTGAACAGAAAGAAGACGCATATCCTTGGGCCTGGTGCGAGAAAGACTGTCACCGGCTTGGTCGTCAACGATACTCAACCACGGCTGAAACGTCAGACGAAAAATCACATCGAAGTGGCGCTCCACTATATCGAGACCAAGGGTCTGATCGAGCACGCTCGTTTCGTTCGATCCAAGCACCCAATTGCGTATTTGAATCACCTGAGTGGCTTGGTTGAGTTTGCTCGATCGATTGAACCTGTCTTCGGAGAAAAGGCGTTACGGCGACTTAAGACGATTTACGCGAAGAACGCCGAGCTACTTGCGGCGCTGACCGAATTCTCACCGGCCACGGACTTTGTTGTTCGGCATCGGTCTAGACATTAATTTCCAAATCGAAATTCGGTCGCCATCCGCCAGTGGAAGATTCCTTCTTCCTGACTTCCCTAAATACACCGTTGTAAAGACTTGATCTTCGTAATCAGTATTTCGCCGGATAGGCCATGCGCAGCAGGGTTCGTTCAGAAAATGGAACGTACAACAAGGCAGCAGTCGCGGCGAAGGCGAGTCCGAAGCCGATTTTATCCGCGGCCAAAAAAGGCGAGAGCGCCCAGAGTTCGTCGAGAAACAGGACCGCGATAAACATGAGCTCAAAATCTATTCGCAAATATTGGTAGTCAAAACCAACGGCGGAAATGAAATAGCAGCGCAGAGCAATGCCGACCGCCGCGGTCACGAGCATGGCCGCGAGAACAGGCCCGGCGGCGGAGGCGGGAAGGTAGAGAGTGAGAGCGGAATCGGCTCCGCGCCAATGGAATAATGCTTCCACATAAAACACGGCGTACATGATCTGGACCAACGCGAACAAAGCGCGGGGAACGGCGCGATGGGGAAGGGGAATATTTAGTTCGGGATGGAATGCGGCGGGCTTATTTTCTGGGACTTCCGGCGTGGGAAGAGGAGACGGCGAAGCGGTGGCCGCCTGCGAATCAATTGTTCCAATGAATCGGTAGCCGCGGCGGGCGACCGTTTCGACATACGCTGGAGTGGAGGGGGAATCGCCGAGGGCCTCGCGGATTTTGTTTACCGCCGTGTTGAGGCTGTGGTCGAAATCAACAAAGGTGTCGCCGGGCCAGAGTTTCTGCCGAAGGTCTTCGCGCGTGAGCACTTCTCCGGGCCGCTCCAGCAAAGACACAAGGACCTGAAACGGCTGTTCCTGAAGACGTACGCGGACGCCATTCCTGCGAAGTTCCCCGGAAGCGAGATCGGCTTCAAAAACTCCGAAGCGGATAATTTTGCCAGTGGGGCTGGCCTGCGGCGGCAACATAGCGAGGAGGTAGTTTAGCACCGATGCACGTGGATTTATGCGTCGTCAGCGGGGAGAGATACAATGCTGGCCATGCCCGCTTCGCCCAAAAAGCCGGTCAGAAAATTGGAGACGCAGGGCATTTTGGTGATTGTGATTGTCATCCTCGTCTATGCCCTCGCGCGCTACTGGCACAATATTCCATGGAGATTGCGCTGAGTGGCTGCTGATCCTTTACTGGTGGTGATTCTGGGCGCGACCGGGAGCGGCAAGACCGCGCTTTCTCTCGCGCTGGCGCAAGAGTTTGCCGGCGAAATTGTGAATTGCGATTCCGTCGCCATGTACCGGGAATTTGAAATTGGCACGGCCAAGCCAAACGCGGAGGAGCGCGCGCTGGCGCCACACCATTTGTTTGATCTGGTTGAGCCTGACGGTCACATGACTGCGGGCGAATATGCGCGGCTGGCGCGGGAGGCGTTGCAGCAGATCAAAGAGCGAAACCATTTGCCGATTGTGGTGGGCGGAACCGGGCTTTATCTGCGCGCCTTGCTGGAGGGGCTTTTCGTTGGGCCGCAGAGGTCGGACGCGTTGCGGGAACGATTGAGGCAGCGTGCGGAACAGAAGGGCGCTGGCTACCTGAGTTCGGTATTGCGCCGCATGGATACAGCGGCGGCGGATAAAATCCACCCCAACGACACGCCCAAGCTGATCCGGGCGATTGAAGTTTGCATGGCCTCGCGGAACAAGATGACGGACTTGTGGAAGCAGGGGCGCGACCCTCTAACAGGATTTCGAGTGCTGCGGTTGGGGTTGAATCCGAAGCGCGAAGTTCTGTATCAGCGAATCAATCGCAGGGCCGAAGAGATGTTTGCCGCCGGACTGGTGGAAGAGACTCGGCAACTGCTGGAGAAATACGACGATAAGGCGTGGCCACTGTCATCGCTGGGTTACAAGCAGGCGGTGCAGTTATTGCGAGGACAATTAAACTATGACGCGGCCGTCAGCGCCGCGCAGCAATCGCATCGCAATTATGCCAAGCGGCAGATGACGTGGTTCCGCCGCGAGCCGGATGTGGTCTGGCTTTCCGGCTTTGGAGATGATCCGGCAATTCGGGGACAAGCAGTGGAACAGGTGAGGCAATGCAAACTCTGAACCTTCGCATTTAAGTTTCGCCATCCACTAGCAGCCTGCTCTACTATCGTTGCAGCATGCTTCGGAAAATCGGCATTTTCATCGTTGTCTTCGTTCTGCTCATTCCTACAGCTTCGGCCAAGGACAAATATCTACAGTCGCGCCCCGTGCAGCTTGACCACAATGGCGAGAAGTGGGCGGAGAAGACCCTCCGCAAGCTTTCGCTGGAAGAGAAGATCGGCCAGCTTTTCATGGTGCGGGTGGAGGCGGAATTTTTGAACGTCAACAGCCCGGAATATCTGCGGCTGCAAGATACCATTCGCAATTACCACGTCGGCTCGTTCTTGATGACGGTGCGCGCGGAGGGGCCATTCCTTTACAAAAATGAGCCGTATGAAGCGGCGGAACTAATAAACCGGTTGCAGAAGGATTCCAAGTGGCCGCTGATTGTGGCAGCGGATTTTGAACGAGGGCTCTCCATGCGCTTCAACGGCGCCACGGAATTTCCCGCGGCCATGGCCTTTGGCGCGACCGGCAATACAACGTACGCAGAAGATTTTGGACGAATCACCGCCGAGGAAGCGCGCGCCATTGGGATTGAATGGAATTTCTTCCCGGATGTGGATGTGAATTCCAACCCCGCGAATCCCATTATCAATGTCCGTTCGTTTGGAGGCGATCCTGCTCAGGTTGGCGCATTTGCCGCCGCATACATTCGCGGGGCTAAGGCAGCAGGAATGTTGACTACGGCCAAACATTTTCCCGGTCACGGCGATACCGCCGCCGATTCTCATCTGGGCCTGGCACAGGTGACGGGAAATTTGGCACGGCTGCAGTCGGTGGAACTTCCACCCTTCCGCGACGCCATTCAAGCGGGTGTGGATGCGGTAATGGTCGCGCACCTTACAGTTCCGGCGCTTGAGCCGGACACAAATCGTGTGGCGACAACTTCGTCAAAGGTGATAAACGGAGTGCTCAGACAGCAACTTGGATTTAAGGGCTTAGTGGTCACCGATGCGTTGGAGATGGCGGGGCTGACACGGTTATACGCACAGAATCCTGGACGCGAAGCGGTGGATGCCTTTAAGGCTGGAAATGACATCTTACTGATTCCGGCCAACCTCGACGCATGCTATCGCGTCATGCTGCAGGCGGTTGAGAGTGGTGAAATTCCGCAGAGTCGAGTGGATGAATCCGTGCTCAAAATATTGAAAGCAAAGGCTTCTGTGGGTCTGGATAAGGCGAGATTCGTGGATATGGATTCCGTCGCTGAGATCGTTGGTAAGCCCGAAAATGTAGCGCGAGGCCGCCAGATTGCCGACGATTCGATCACGCTGGTTCGGGACAACGGCCGGGTACTTCCTTTGAAAAGGTATGGAACACAGACAACGGCTGTTTCGTATCACAAAGCGGCAGGAGAAGTGCGCGGCATGGTCGTCGTTATTTTTAGTGATGATATGCGCACTACAGCAGGACGCGAATTTGAGCGCCAGATGAGGAGCCATATTCCAGCCGCGAATGTTTTTTATGTGGATGGAAGAATTGCCGCAGCGCTTTCGCCTGAGGTGCTCGCTGCCGTGGACAAAGCAGGAACAGTTGTTGTGGCCGCGGATGTTGCGCCGGTAGCGGGGAAGGCGGAGATGGTGAACGGCGTAATGCAAAATTCCCTTGCGCTGCCGGAAGCGAGTGGAAAATTATTCCGTCAAATACTGGATCGCGCGGGGGAGCGGACTGCCGTGGTGAGCCTGGGGAATCCATATCTGATTACGGACTTCCCAAAGATACAGAATTACATTTGCGCATTTTCAAATACGACCATTTCGCAGGACAGCGCGGTGAAAGCGCTTTTCGGAGAAATCGCGATTCGCGGCCATTTGCCGGTGAATATTCCCGGCGTCGCGGAACGTGGCGCGGGAATCGAAAAGACTATTACGAATACAGCAGGAGCCCCACAATGAACTGCGAATTTTCTATCCGCCGGACGGCCATCATGGTTCTACCCGTGATGGCATTGCTGTTCTCCGCGTGCAATGTGGACGTGCAAAAAACCGCGGATGACAAAGGCAAGAACGTGAAGATTGATACTCCGATCGGGCGGCTGCACGTAAGTGAAGACGCGGATGCGAGTGAAACCGGACTTCCCGTTTATCCGGGCGCCCGCCCATCCAAGGAAGAGAATGACCAGAACCACAACAATGCCAACGTAAACATTGCCACCGGTTTTTTTGGATTGAAGGTTGTTGCTTTGTCTTATGAGTCCGACGATTCCATTGAACAGGTGAAGCAGTTTTACATGGGCAAATTGAAGAAATATGGAAATGTGCTGCAGTGCCGCAGCGGCGGTACCGCTGCGAATTACCACGATGATTCCAAAGACGATGAGCTTACCTGTGAACAAAATACGGGCAACAATTTTGAGTTGAAGGCCGGGAGCAAGAATAATCAGCACATCGTGTCAATCGAGCCACGGGCCAAAGGCTGCAAATTTACTTTGGTTTATGTGCAGATGCGCGGCAAGGACACGACGATCTAAGTTTCAGGCGCGTGCTGCGCGGCCCGTGGGTGGCGGCTTGCCTCATAGTCTGCCGTCCTGTAACTTTAAAAGTAGTGGAGCGTCCCTGTTATCAATGCGGCCTTGTAATTGAAGATTTCATTCCCTTCTGCCCCCAGTGCCGCGCGCCGCAGATTCGAGTCATTTCGACTATCCCTGTTCCGCAAACCGCGCCTTCGGGAATCCTTCGGCGCGTAACTTTGCCGGGAGTGAAATTCGCCGGGGCTGCCAAGGTTGATTGGTCAAACGCGCTTCCTTCCGCAATCCTGGCCGTGCTGGTGGCCTCACTGATTACGATCTGTTTTGTCGGCAGCCTGGCGTTAGGATTGATTTTTGCCGGGGTGCTCTCCGTTGTTTTCTATCGCCAGCGAAACAAGGCGGCGAGAATCACCCGTTGGGTTGGCGCCCGGTTGGGCGTCACAAGCGGTGCGCTGGCAGTAGGAATTATCGCCGCTTTCCGTTCTAAACTTGACCTTCATCAAGTAGTGCAACAGGCCATGCAGACGGCCATCGACCGCAATTCAGACCCTGTGGCCAGGAAGACTTTGCAGGATTTTACCTCGCAACATCCCCACGCGCTGATTACGTTCATGGCAATTTTCACGGTCGTGGTATTTTTGGTGCTTGCGATGGTAGGCGGGATACTGGGGGCGATGCTGATGAACCGGTGGCGTCCAGAGATCCACGCGGCTTCCGACAGTGAAGCTAAGTTAGAGCAGACAGAAAAAACGGAAAGATCAGACCACGACTAAATGACTCCGCGAACGCTTTCCCGGCAAACAAATTTGAAGCAAAAGGCCCAGTTAATGTCCGCCTCGGAAATTGAGCGCACGCTGGTGCGCCTGGCGCATGAAATCATCGAAAAAAATGATGGTGTGGCCGGACTTGCGTTAGTAGGAATCAGGCAGCGCGGCGTTCCGCTGGCACAGCGGCTGGCGCAGATGATCACGCGTATTGAAAAAGTTGAAGTGCCTGTGGGCACGCTGGACGTAACGCAGTTTCGCGACGACCTGTCCGCGACGGATGCAAAGCCCCCTGTACAGAAGTCGGAGTTGGAAACTCCCATTACCGGCAAGACCGTCATTCTGGTGGACGACGTTCTATACACGGGACGCACGGCCCGCGCCGCGATGGACGCGCTGTTTCGCCATGGCCGCCCGATCCGCGTGCAGCTTTGCATTTTTGTGGATCGCGGTCATCGGGAACTTCCGATTGAGGCCACGTTTGTTGGAAGGAAGGTCCAGACAACGCCGCAGGAATTCATCAAAGTGCAACTGGGCGAAGTGGACCAGACGGACAAGGTTTTGCTGGTGGAAAAACCAGCGTAGGCTGCTCCCGGATATAATCTCAAACGATCATGAAAGCTGCTCGCGGATCCCTGCTGGGAATCGAACACCTGAAAGCGGAAGAGATTTCGGGATTGCTTGGCCTTGCCCGCAAAATGAATCCGCGAAAGGTACGCCCGCTGTTGCGTGGCAAGCGCGTGTTGTTGCTTTTTTATGAAGCTTCAACGCGTACGCGCAGCTCATTTGAAGTAGCGGCGCAATCGCTCGGAGCGGCCACGACGCTGGTGCTCTCCAGCGGTTCCAGCATTGAAAAGGGAGAATCGCTTCTCGACACCGCTTACACATTGCGCGCTGTCGGCGCGGATTTGATTGTGGTGCGGCATCCGAACGCGGGTGCGCCGGCCTTAATGGCCGCCCATCTCGACATTCCCGTCATTAACGCCGGGGACGGAATGCATGAGCATCCCTCGCAGGCGTTGCTTGACGCTTACACAATCCTGCGCCACAAGAAGACCCTCAAGAATTTGCAGGTCGCTATCATCGGAGATATTTACCACAGCCGTGTGGCGCGGTCCGCGATCCATTTGCTGAGCAAGTTCGGGGCGAAGATCGCGCTCTGTGGGCCTCCTGAATTTCTTCCCGAAGTAGCTGCGACTCTGGCTCCCGGTCTGCGAATCACGCGCACCGCCGAGGACGCGATCCATGGCGCAGACGTGGTCATGGTATTGCGAGTGCAAAAAGAGCGCCTGGCGGGAGAGAAAATCAGCCTGGAAAATTACATTGCGCGCTACCAGATGACCCTACCCCGGCTGCGCCTGGCAAAGAAAGACGCGCTTCTGATGCATCCAGGCCCAATTATTCGTGGCCTTGAACTTACCTGGGAAGTCGCCGATTGTCCGCAGTCCACGATTGTCGAAGAAGTCAGCAACGGCGTTCCCGTCCGCATGGCGATCCTGGCCAAGGCGTTGGGCAGGGCGAGTTAAATCCTAAGTTTGTGCTTCAATACCTTCTGTGCTTCTTCGCAGCGCATTCACTTCCGCCGTGCAGCAACTTACCGACGCCCACGTGGGCTCGCCGCGCCTGAATGCCGAGATCCTGCTGATGTTCGTGCTGGACTGCGACCGCGCTTACTTGTATGCGCATCCAGAACGCAAGCTGACGCCGAATGAAGAAGCCCGCTATCAGGAAGCACTGGCGCGCCGTGCGTCCGGCGTTCCCTCGCAATATATCACTGGGCATCAGGAGTTCTGGGGTTTGGATTTTATCGTTACTCCGGCTGTGCTGATTCCGCGTCCGGAAACTGAGCACCTTGTCGAAGCTGTACTTCCGCTGGCAAAGGCCTTGCGGCATCCGCGAATTGTGGACGTGGGCACAGGTTCGGGGTGCATTGCCATCACACTGGCCAAAGAACTAGTGGAAGCTGAAATTCATGCCACCGACATCTCTTCCGCCGCGCTGGAGATCGCTCGCGCGAACGCCGTGCGCCACGAGCAGCATGCACGAATCAAATTTCAGGAAACGGACTTACTCCACGGCCTGCCTTTCAATTACTTCGATTTCATAGTCTCTAACCCTCCCTACGTCGGCGAATCAGAAGAGGACATAGTGCAACTGGAAGTCCGCAAGCATGAGCCGCGCACTGCCGTCTTCGCCGGGCCAAGCGGGACGGAAGTGATTGAAAGATTAGCCCCCGAGGCCCACGCCGCTTTGAAGCCAGGGGGTTGGCTCATGATGGAGATGAGTGGAACCATTGCGGAAAAAGTGGAGCGATTGCTGCGGGACTGGGCTGAGGTCAAGACCATTCCCGACCTCCAGGGGATTCCACGGGTCATCGTAGCAATCAAGATGTGAGTTCGGGTTACCAAGATTTGAGCTTTCAACATAAAGTTCGATTCTTCCCTCTCGGTCGTCGTTTCTCCCACCAGTCAATGAGTTGAAGTTGCTTTCAGCACGAAATTCTACGGTAGGTCCATCTGATTTGGTGTCCGGGACAACTTATTGGATTTTAGGTACATCCCACAGGCCGCCATAAAGGATTACACCTAATCGGTTTCGAGGAAAAATGTTGACTGAGAGGATTTTCGCGCTATTTCGTGCTTCTTGCGCCGGCTGTTACAGGCCTCTTACCCTCAGCGTCGCCGTTCTCTGTGCAGCCCTGATGACCGCTTGTGGGGGAGGCGCCGTCGGCACTGCCAGCACCGGAGGCGACCCTTCGCAAGCGCCTCCGCAACCGAACGTTAGCTTGAATTCGGCAGTAAACCACATCATTGTGATGGTGCAGGAGAACCGATCCTTTGACCAATACTTTGGCAAGCTTCCTGACTACTGGGCGGCGAATGGATATGCTAGCCAGCAATTTGACGGGTTGCCCACGACCGCTTCCAATCCGGGGGAAAATGGCGCGCCCGCAGTTAACGCTTACCACTTGCGTACGGTTTGCGTGCAGAACCAGAGTCCGGGATGGAATGAAAGTCATGTGGATCGAGATATGGAAAATCCTCCCGGAACCGACGCACCCATGGACGGATTTGTGCACTCGGCGGCGAAATTCGCACAGGCACCCCCCGCGGGCGAGCCGGTCCCATTCTTTGACCAGGTCGGCAATCGCGTGATGGGTTATTACGACGGCAGCGATTTGAATTATTACTACTTCATGGCGTCGAACTTCGCCACCTCGGATACGTGGTTTTCGCCGGTATTGAGCAGGACGCAATTGAACCGTTTATACCTTCTGGCGGCAACCTCGGCGGGGCATGCGAATCCGCCGAAAACATCGCTATCCAATAACACTATATTTGGATTGCTGGAATCCGCTGGGGTGTCATGGAAGATTTACCTGACCGATCCGAACACAGATTTTCTGGGAAATTTCCAACCGTTCGAGAGCCAGCACCAGAAAAATCTTGCTCCCATCTCGCAATACTTCACCGACTTGGCGAATGGGACTCTGCCCTCCGTGGCGTTGATTGAGCCCGGTTACCAGTCGGGAACGGACGAGCATCCGGATTACAACGTGCAGACGGGGGCCGCGCAGGTCGCGAAAAACATCAATGCGTTTATGCAGAGTTCTTCGTGGAAGGATTCTATCTTCATACTGACTTGGGATGAAGGGGGCGGCGAATATGATCATGTGCCTCCGGCGGTGGCGGTGGATCCTGACGGGATACCTCCACAAGACCTGATGGCGGGAGACGTGTGTACCAAAGTTACCGGCCCCACCTGCGGATTTGAAAATACGGGATTCCGCATTCCCTTAATCGTAGTTTCTCCGTTTACCAAGAAGCACTATGTTTCGCATACCACGGCGGACTTTACGGCGATCTTGAAGTTGATTGAAACGCGCTTTGGATTACCCAGCCTCACTAACCGCGACGCGGCACAGATGGATATGACGGAATTTTTCGACTTCAACAATCCTTCATGGGCGACACCGCCGACTCCCCCCGCGCAAAACACGAATGGACTGTGTGATTTTTCCGCGGTGCCGTAATCGGAAGAATTTCATAATGCGAGCCCTCTCTCCTGGCCGCGAACGACAAAGCTAGGGTTGAGGGGGAACAGTGGAGGCGCTGGAAAAATTCGTGGGCAGTTGAGAGGCATCCCATCCGCCGCCCAGCGCTTTGATCAAGAGAACGGCCGCAGCCACTCGACGCCTCAAGATGTCCACGGCGGCGCGCTGGTCTCCTAGGGCAAGATTCTGCGCGGTGATGACTTCCAGATAATTGCTTACGCCGCCCTTGTAGCGGTTGGTAGAGAGTTGGAGCGAGTGTTGAGAAGCGGCCACGGCCGCATCTTCTGTTTTCGCTTCGTCCTGCAAAATGCGCAGCGCGGAAAGATTGTCTTCTACTTCCTGAAATGCGTTCAACACGGTCTGGCGGTAGTTGGCGACGTTCTGGTCGTACGCGGCCTGGGCTTGCTCGTTGAGAGCGCGGCGGCGGCCGCCATCGAATACCGTGACGGCAGCGGACGCGCCAACGCTGGCTAATATGCTCGGCCCTGAGAACCAGTTGGCGAGCGTTGTTCCCTCAAAGCCGCCGCCGCCAGTCAAATTGAACAAAGGATAATAGGCCGTCCGGGCGACGCCAATTTCCGCATTGGCGGCAGCCATGCGGCGCTCCGCGGCAGCGATATCGGGCCGGCGTTCCAGCAATTGCGAAGGAACTCCCGGGGGGATGACTGGCGGCGGGTCAAGCGTGGGAGAGACCGCCAAAGAAAATGTCGAGGCCGGTTCACCAATCAGCGTGGCGATGGCGTGTTCGTTTTGCGCTCGTTGCACATGGAGATCAATGGCTTGCGCGCGAGTGGTTTCAAGTTGCGTTTGCGCCTGGGCCACGTCCACGGCGGAGGCGATCCCGCCCTGGTAGCGGTTTTGAGTTAACTGCAAGGCCTTGGCAAAGGCGTCCACGGTGGAATCAAGCAGACGGCTTTCAGCGTCGAGGCTGCGCAACTCAAAATAATCGAGGGCGAGTTCAGCGTGCAGGCTCAAGCTGACGGATTCCAGATCAGCGGCGCTGGCTTGCGCATTTTCGCGGCTGACTTCAACTGAGCGGCGCACGCGTCCCCACACGTCCGGCTCGTAGGAAACGTCCAACGGAAGGATGAGGTCGGTATAGTCCGTCGTGCTGCTCTTAAGCGGACGGTTTTTTGATTGGCGAATGCGAGTGGCTGAAGGATCCACGGTGAGCGTCGGATAGTAATCGGCGCGTGATGAGCGGACCTGGGCGCGAGCCTGGAGAAATTGTGCCTGCGCGGCTTTCAAGTTCTGGTTGGAGACATTAATTTTTTCTTCCAGGTTGTTAAGCTGCGAATCGCGGAAAATTTCCCACCACTTCCCGCGGGCCATTTGATCGCTCGGTTGCGCGGTCTTCCAGTCTGGCGGGACCTCTTTGTACTGGGGAGGCGTGGGAACTGTAGCGC
Source organism: Terriglobales bacterium (assembly GCA_036489565.1). GTDB lineage: Bacteria > Acidobacteriota > Terriglobia > Terriglobales > Acidobacteriaceae > JAICKN01. Next base: position 95,180 of record DASXFN010000086.1, on the reverse strand, counting down.
GAGAGTAACGCGGACCGGAGAGACATCCGCTCAAAATCAGGATGGACGAGGCCAGCGTAAGCGCCGCGAACATTTGTGTGGCGTCCCGTTTCTGCAAATTTTCGGCCTGGGCGGAACTCATTACAAACCTGACCCCGCGGTGGAAGAAGAGCCCTTCGGGGCGATCCGCACCTTTTCGCCGGAGACTAAAGAGTCTGGCGGGTTCACGATGATATTTTCGTCTCCCTTGAGCCCGGAGATTATTTCCACCTGAACGCCGTAATCGCGACCAATGGTGATGGGAATGAGCGTGGCCTGACCGTTGCTTACCGCCGCAACTCGCAATCCTTCAGAACGGAAAAGCAGCGTGTTCACGGGAAGCAGAAACGCGGAGCCAGAAGAGGGCAATTTGAGATGGACTTCGGCATAAGAGCCGGATAGCAATTGTCCAGTGGGATTGTTAACGTCAATTTCCGCCAGCAGTGTGCGGCTGGTTTGGTCAATGGCATTGGCGGTGCGCACCAAAGTGCCCTCGAAGGGATGGCCGGGAAATTCGTTCAGGACCAATTCCGCCTTCAGGCCCGGCTTGGCGGCGCGGGAATAGATTTCTGGAACATTTACATACACCCGGAGTTTGTCGGGAGAGACGATGTGGAAGAGTTCGGTGCGCGTACCGCCGCTGGACCCGGAATCAATGAGGGCGCCGACATCGGTATTGCGGGCCGTGATGACTCCGGTGAAGGGCGCGTAAATTTTCTGGAAGGATTGCAGGTCTTGCAGACGCTTTACGTTGTACTGCGCGGACTCCACTGTCGCTTTTTTCGCGGCGTAGTCGCCAGCGGCATTGTCGGCTTCCTGCTTGGAAACGGAATCGCTTTTCAAGAGACCCATATAGCGCTCCGCGGTAATTTGCGACAGGTGCAGATTGGCTTCCGCGGTGGCCAGATCGGCGCGCGCCTGCTGCAACTCCTGGTTCACTTCGGGCGTGTCAATTTCCGCGAGCAATTGTCCGGCCTTCACGTGGCCGCCGATGTCTACATACCATTTCTTTAGATATCCGTTGGTGCGGGCATAGATGGGCGCGTCATTGAAAGCCTGCACATTGGCGGGCAAAACTACTTCCTGCGCCGGGCTTGTGTGCTGCGGCTGTACTATCAGGACCGTGGGCACGGCCGTTGAATTGGTTTCTTCGCGCAATTCGGCGCGGGCTTTTACGCGAGGGAGTATGCCGCCAAAGATGACGGCGAGCACAATGGCCACGACCACCAGCGCGATTACCCAATGGTGCTTTCCGTGTGGTTGTGGCGCGCCGGTGTTCGTACCCGCTGGCTCCGGTGTCGCGGTTAATTGCTGCAAAGTAATTTCCTCATGCAAAACTCCATGAACCTAAGAAGATGAATGCAATAGCCGCGCGGATTCACGTTCCCTGGCCTGACGGCGTCCGTGCAGCAGACTGAAAAATACAGGCACAAAAAATAGCGTAGCGACAGTCGCGAACAGCAGGCCGCCGATAACGGCGCGGCCTAAAGGAGCGTTCTGTTCGCCGCCCTCGCCTAATCCAATGGCCATGGGCACCATGCCGATGATCATGGCAAGGGCCGTCATGAGTACAGGACGGAAGCGGGTAAAGCCGGCTTGCAGCGCTGCCGCTACGGCGTCTTTACCTTCCGTCATCTGCTCTTTCGCGAAGCTAACGACCAGAATACTGTTGGCCGTGGCCACTCCCATGCACATGATCGAGCCGGTCAATGACGGGACGCTGATGGTGGTGTGCGTGATAAAGAGTATCCAAACAATGCCGGCCAACGCGGCGGGCAACGCGGAAATGATAATGAAAGGATCCAGCCATGACTGGAAGTTGATCACGATCAGCAAATAGACCAGAAGGATAGCGAAGGCCAGCCCGCTAAATAGGCCAATGAAGGACCTTTGCATGGTCAGGATTTGTCCGCGGATAATTAATTGTGAACCGCGCGGCACATCTTTTTGACTGTCCTGCACAACTTTATCTATCTGCTTGGCGACTGCGCCCAGATCGGTTCCCTGCACCGAGCCAAAAATATCAATCACTGGCTGGATGTCGTAGTGTGAAACGACCTCCGTGCCTGAGCCCAATTGGAAGGTGGCAAAGCTGCCGAGAATCTGCCGCTGCGCGGGAGTCGAGCCGGAAAGCGGAATATTTTCTAAATCCTGAAGAGAATCAAGGCGGTATTCCGGCGTTTGCGTGGCAATGGAATAGCTCACGCCATTTTTGGGATTAAGCCAGAATTCCGGCGTGGTCTGAAAGCTGCCAGAAAGAGAAATCAATACATCGCTGGCAATGTCGCGTTGGCTGAAGCCGACCATTTGCGCCCGAGTGCGGTCCACATTGATGTGCAACATGGGCTGGTTGAAGGGCTGCTGAACGTGCATATCAGTCGCGCCAGGGATGAACTTGAGGCGCTCTAATAGCGCGTTTGCGAACTTGCGGTTGGCCTCTACGTTGTAGCCGCGGACCTGCACGTCAACGGGAGAAGGCAGGCCGAAATTCAATATCTGGCTGACGATATCAGCGGGCAAAAACGAAAACTCGACGCCAGGAAACTCTTTGGTGAGACTGAGCCTTAGTTTATGAACATAATCGTCGGTCGGACGATGGCCGGACTTCAGGTTTACCAGAATGTCGGCATCGCCGGGACCGATGGGGGCGGAGCTGCTGTAAGAAAGATTGATGCCGCTGTAAGGAATGCCGATGTTGTCAATCACGCTTTCCATTTCGCTGGCAGGAATTTGTTCGCGAATGGAGTTTTCAATCAGGTCGCAGAGCCGCGCTGTTTCTTCAATACGGGTGCCGGTACGGGCGCGGATGTGGAGTTTGAACTGGCCACTGTCAACCGCGGGGAAAAAGTCCTCGCCGATCCAGGGAACAAGAATGAATGAAACCGCACAAGCGGCAGTGAAGCCGACAAGAAACAACTTGCGATGGTGCAGGACGCGCTCCAGCCAGTGATGATAGCGTTCGCGGAAGTGCTCAAAAGAAATTTCAAAACGCGCCTGCCAGCGCACCAGCGGATTGGGGCTTTGCGCCTCGAAGTGTCCTGATTCAGCCTCATGTCCGCGAATCAGGTACTTCGCCATGGTCGGAACCAACGTGCGTGAGAGCAGGTAGGAGGCGAGCATGGCGAAGGTGACAGCCTCCGCCAGCGGCACAAAAAGAAATTTCGCTACGCCACTCAGGAAGAACATGGGCACAAACACAATGCAGATGGATAGCGTGGAGACAAAAGCCGGAATCGCGATCTGCTGGGCGCCATCCAAAATGGCGTGTTCCACTTCCTTGCCTTGCGCGAGGTTGCGATTAATGTTTTCTATTTCCACCGTGGCATCGTCCACAAGTATGCCGACCGCGAGCGCGAGACCTCCCAGGGTCATGATGTTGATGGTCTGACCGAGCGCGCTCAATACAACAATGGAAGTGAGAATGGAAAGCGGAATGGAGATAGCAATGATGAGAGTGCTGCGCCAGCTTCCCAGGAAGATGAGAATCATCAGCGCGGTCAGGACCGCGGCGATGGTGGCTTCCCGCAATACGCCATTGATGGAGGCGCGCACAAACAACGATTGATCTGCGAGGGGATGAACCTTCAGCGACTCGGGCAGGCCGGATTCGAGTTGCGTCAGCATGGTTTTCACGCCGGTAATTACGTCGAGCGTGGAGGCGTTGCCCGCCTTCAGGATGGTAAGAAGCGAAGCGCGCTGACCGTTCACGCGCACAATGTTGGTTTGGGGCGGCGATCCATCGCGTACGTGCGCAACGTCGTGGATGTACAAAGTTGTATCGCCAACGCGCTTGAGCGGGAGATCGTTTAATTCTTGAATCGTGTCGGGACTGCCGTTGATGTCAACGTCGTAATCGAGCGAACCAATCTTCGAACTTCCCGAAGGAAGAATAAGATTTTGGGCGCTAATGGCATTCACCACGTCCAAGGGGGAAAGCCCCTTGGCTTGGAGTTCCGAGGTGTTTAAGTCCACCTGTACCTGACGCTGCTTGCCGCCGTAGGGATAAGGAATCGCGACTCCGCGGACCGTCACCAGGCGCGTGCGCAGAAAATTCAGCGCGTAGTCATTCAATTCCTGCTCGGAGAGCCCTTTTCCAGACAATGCGAGTTGAAGGATCGGAACCGTGGACGCGTTGTAGGTAATGACCAGCGGGGGCGTGGTGCCGGCTGGCAATTGACGTACCTGGGTCTGCGAAACAGCCGTGACTTGGGCGATCGCTTTATTGATGTTCGCATCGGGCTGGAAGAAAATTTTGACCACCGCAGTTCCATTCAGGGATTGGGACTCGATGTGCTCGATGTCATCCACGGTCGTGGTAAGGCTGCGCTCCGTGAGCGTGACGATGTGGTCGGACATCTGCTGCGCGTTGAAACCTGTGTACCGCCAGATAACGCTGACCACTGGGATATCAATATTGGGGAAAATGTCGGTGGGCGTGTTCAAAATGACGAGCGGCCCCAGAATCAAAAGGAGCAGGGCCAGCACCACAAACGTGTACGGACGCCGAAGCGCGAGACGAACAATCCACATGAGAAGTTATCTTGAATGAATTACGTATGAAGCGGACACACTCTAGATTACCTAATTTTGATGTCCGAAGACATTGAAGGACTCGAAAAAGAGATTGTTTTACATAACTTTACAAGCAAGATCCGGAGCGAAAAAACATTAGCGAAAAAAATTAAAGAAACATTAAAAATGGAATGAATGTTCCCGTGGGAGGATTCGGAAAATCAGGATCGCGTCTTCTCGTCCAAAAAAATTCGGCCATTGCTCATCGCGCTCGCGGCGCTGCGTGAGATTGGCGAACGTCACATATGTACGTCGGTAGAAGTTGTTTCGCGTGAACGTTGCACATCCGCTGGTGGCTGCGCCATTGTTGGAGTGCGTAGGGGCGCAAGGCCCGGGAATCAGCAGAGCGGGCGATTAAGCTTGAAATCTGCTGAAGTGATGAAGATTGAAGCAGCGTTGAAGCAGCAAAGTGGCTGCAATCTCTTTCGGGCCCGGTTATTGGAGGTCGCGGCCAACTCCGCGTATCGGCAATTCATCTTAGGGTAGATCGGGGCGGGCTTTTTGAGATGTTTTCTTTTTCAGGATGATGCCGCAAAAGCTCTCAGCTGCCCAACGATCAGGAGAGCCGATTGCCTCAAGTTGCGGAGTCCGAGCGGTTAGGAAAAAAATCTCGTAAGCACTATTTCCTGCATACCATTCTTCCGATTCTGATTCTGGCGTTTCTTGTAGCCGTAGGCATTGCGATTGCTCTTGCCGTGCATTACGCCCAGCCCTACGTCCACGCTCGCGCGATTGAATTGTTGCAGCAAAAGTTCAATGGAAACGTGGAGTTGCAGGACTTCCATGTTTCGCTGACTCCGGCGCTGAAGGTGACGGGCTCCGGGCTTGTGGTGCATTACAAGGGGAGGAAGGACATACCGCCGCTGATCGCGGCACGCGAATTTTCAGCGGAGGCCGGAGTGTTGGGCTTGCTGGGATCTCCGTGGAAGATCAATCGCATTCACTTTACAGGTTTGGTCATTCACATCCCACCGCACGAAGACAATAACCAAAATCAAAATCCTGCGAGCGGCGCGGAGCGTAAACGTAAGCTCAAGGAAATTAAGATTCTGGTGCATGAACTCGATGCGGACGATACCGAGCTGCACCTCATGCCGAAAGATCCGGAGAAGCCCGAACACATATTTCTGATTCATGAGCTGGTCATGCATGCGGTGGGTCTGAATCGCGCGGCGTCATTTACCGCGCACTTGAAGAATTACAAGCCGCCGGGGGAGATCGCGGCGAGTGGCAATTTTGGACCGTGGAATGCTGACGATCCGGGTCAGACTCCATTGGCGGCCGGCTATACATTCAAAAATGCGGATTTGGGAGTCTTCAAAGGGATCAGCGGAATTCTGAGTTCCGAAGGAAAGTTTGGCGGCGTGCTGGAACAGATCAGCGTGAAGGGCGAGACCGACACACCGGATTTTGCGGTTACGCTGGCAGGACATCCCGTGGACCTAAAAACCCTGTACGAAGCGACCGTAGACGGCACGAATGGCAACACCATGCTGCATCCGGTGCGCGCCACGATTGGGAATACAACAATTGTGGCGGATGGCGCGGTGCTTAAACAGGAAGGCGAGAAGGGCCGTGCCGTTGAGTTGGATGTGACCGTGGACAACGGGAGGATTGAGGACCTGATGCGGCTGGCGGTGAAGGCCGATAAACCTCCGTTGACGGGAAGTGTGACCCTGCATACGAAATTCGATTTGCCCGCCGGCGAGGGCGACGTTATACAGAAGCTGAAGCTGGTGGGAAAATTTGGAGTTGAACATGCCATCTTTACCGACCCCAAGGTTCGAGATAAAGTGGAGAGCCTGAGCCGCAGAGGAGAGGGCAAGCCTGACGATGAGGATGCGGGTAGCAGTATTTCTAATTTGCGCGGGCAATTCGCGATGGGCGGCGGCATGATTACCTTCCATAATTTAACGTTTGAAGTTCCCGGCGCGAATGTCCAACTGGATGGCACCTATGCGCTCACGGATGAGAAGCTCGATTTTTATGGGACCCTCCGCCTGAAGGCCAAGTTGTCGCAGATGACCACAGGTGTGAAGTCTTTCCTCCTGAAGGCAGTGGACCCGTTCTTCCGCAAAGGAGACGTTACCGAGCTGCCGATCAAGATCACCGGGACGCGAGAGCATCCTTCGTTTGGGCTGGATCTCCATCACAAAAAAGAAGAGAAGCAGAAATAAGAGTTGCCGTGAATCGCATGTTCACATAAGCCGCTAACTTGCGGCTGGCTCCCACGTCAAACATTGGCAGAAATCATTCCTTGAAAATATTTTGTGGGGCTAAATGAATACAACTTCTGTCCAGTCGTCTTTGGATAAGCCTCGACCGGTGGCGGCCATTCTCGTCGGGGGTTTTATCGCGGGCGCTTTTGACTTAACTTTGGCATACATCAGTTACGGATGGAATATGCCGCGCGGGATTGCCCGTGGACTTGTTGGGAGTATCGCTTTTCAGGGTGGGGCGTTCTATTACGTCCTGGGGATTGCTTTGCATTTTTTTATCGCCCTTTCGGCGGCCACGGTGTATTACGGGGCCAGTTTGAAACTGAAATTCCTAAAGGAATATCCTTTTGTGTGTGGTTTGTTCTATGGCATCGCAATCTTCCTGGTGATGAATCTGATAGTGTTGCCGCTTTCCGCGATCCACTTCAAAGGACCTTTCCGCATGCGCGGCCTGGACCAGGGTCTGCTGGTGCATATGTTCCTTATCGGATTGCCGATCGCTTACAGCGTTCGAATATTTTCCAAAAACAAACAATTGTCACGGACAGAGAATTAATCGATGTTCGGCTTTACTTCTTTCAGTCGCTTTTGCAGGAAGCGCCTTTCGCTCTCATTAGTCGCCAGTTCCAAAGCACGCATATAGCTTTTCGCCGCTTCTTCGCGTGAATCCATTCTGCGCAGCAAGTCGGCGCGGGTGGCGTGTAGAAGGTGATAACTGTCAAGGTCGCTGGCAGTGGAGGAAGTGAGCGAGTCAATAATTTCCAGCGCGGCCCGGGGGCCGTTGACCATGGCTAGCGCCACTGCGCGGTTTAAGGAAACGATCGGAGAGGGCTGCACGCGTTCGAGAAGATCGTAGAGGCCGAGAATCTGCCTCCAGTCAGTATCTTCCGCTCGAGCGGCCTGGCAATGCGTAGCGGCAATTGCGGCTTGTAAGGCGTAAGGCCGAGGTCCGGCGCGAAGCGCTTCTTCGACCAGCGGCAAAGCTTCCGCGATTTGTGGACTGTTCCAAAGGCTGCGGTCCTGCTCTTCCAGCACGACGATATCACCAGCAGGATCAAGGCGCGCATCGCGGCGTGCGTCATGGAGCAGCATGAGGGCGAGAAGGGCGAGAACATCCACAGGAGTGCGTGGAGCCGTCAAGGAACGCACCAATCTCGCTAAACGGATGGCTTCCGCACATAGGTCTGTACGGACCAGCGGCGCGCCACGCGTGGCCGCGTAGCCTTCGTTGAAAACCAGATAGATGACGGTGAGTACGGCATCCAGGCGCGCGGCGAGTTCATCGGTTGCGGGAACTTTGTAGGGAATACCAGCGTCGCGAATCTTACGTTTTGCGCGCACGAGCCTCTGCGCCATGGTCGGCACTGGAACGAGGAATGCGCGCGCGATCTCGTCGGTTTCGAGTCCGCACAACGTCCTTAGCGTGAGTGCGACTTGCGCGTCGGAAGCAAGGGCGGGATGGCAGCAGGTAAAGATGAGGCGCAAGCGGTCATCGTTGATTTCATCGGGATTTTCCAAAGCATCGTAATTTGGCTCCTCGGACGGTTCGACGGGCGCCCCTTGCTCTTCCATTTTTTGAGCGAAGTTGGCCTGGCGGCGGAGGCGATCAATGGCTTTATGACGGGCGGTCTGGATGATCCAGGCACGAGGAAATTCCGGTATGCCGGATTCGCGCCATTGGTCCACAGCGAGGGTAAAAGCTTCCTGTGCTGATTCTTCTGCCAGGTCAAAATCGCCGACCAGACCGATTAAAGTAGCGACGATGCGGCCCCAGTCAGAGCGATAGACCTCTTCGACAGCGGAAGCGGCATCAAGGGGAACAGGTGTGACGGGCAAAGACACAGCTTATTGTAAATATTTTTCCAATTATTTTTTGCCGAGGCTGTCGATTTGCCTCTGTGCCGTTCGATTTACTGATGAAGGAGCGAATATGAAATATATGTTGTTGATTTATCTGGATGAAAAGGGCGGCCCGAGCGATGCGGAACGGCAGGAATGTTATGTTGAGTCGGCGCAGTACGCCCACAAATTGCATGCCAGTGGCAAGTTCCTGGCCTCGGCGCCATTGCATCCAACTTCAACTGCCACAAGCGTTCGTCAGCAAGATGGCCGACCAGTGGTTACAGATGGTCCGTATGCCGAGACCCGTGAGCAACTTGGCGGCTATTTTCTGATCGACGCGAAAGATCTGGACGAAGCGATTCGCATCGCTTCAGAACTCCCCGCTGGGCGGTTTGGAACGGTGGAAATTCGACCGGTTGTGGAAGTCAGCGGCCTGCCGGTTGCGCAGGCAAGTTAATAAGGAGGCGTTCATGTGCCCCGAATGTATTTCGAATATAGCGATGGTAGCTGTAGCTGGCATCACTTCGACTGGCGGCCTGACCGCATTCGTCATGCAAAAGCTTACCAGGACAAATGTGAACGCGAGCACTACGGAATCTTTTGAACAGCAAGAATCAAACCGAAATCATAAGGAGAATCACGATGACGACGACCGCAACTGAAAACCCCAAAGTAGTATCTCGCGCCGAATGGCTGGCGGCGCGCAGAGAGTTACTGGCACAAGAGAAAGAACTTACCCGATCTCGCGATGCGCTGGCCGAAAAACGCCGCGAACTGCCCTGGGTAAAAGTGGATAAGGACTACGTATTTCAGACTCCAGCAGGTCCCCAAAAACTGGCGGACCTTTTCGATGGCCGCAGCCAGTTGATCGTATATCACTTCATGTTTGGCCCCGGTTGGAACGAGGGTTGCGTGGGATGCTCGTTCTACTCCGATCATGTGGACAGCGCGTTGCAGCATCTGGTGCAGCACGACGTCTCCTACGTGGCCGTTTCTCGCGCGCCGCTTTCCGAAATCGAACCTTTTAAGAAGCGCATGGGCTGGAAGTTTAATTGGGTTTCGTCGTTTGGCAGCGACTTTAACTACGACTATCACGTGTCGTTTTCAAAAGAGGACATGGCCAAGGGCAAGGTTTACTACAACTTCGGCATGCAGGAAGTTCTCAGCGAAGAGATTGCCGGAACCAGCGTGTTCTACAAGGATGAGAACGGAGACATCTTCCATACCTACTCACACTATGCTCGTGGCGGCGAAGGCGCGATCGGGACGTATCAATTTCTCGACATCACTCCCAAAGGGCGGAACGAAACAGGACGCGGAAATCTGGGCGACTGGGTACGCCACCACGATCGTTACGGAGCGGGCGGTTTTGTGCAACCTTCGGGACGCTACCAGGCTGAAGAAAAATCGGAGCCCTGCTGCAAACACTAACAAGCATCAAAGAGAATCTAGCGGGACGCATGCGCGGATATTGAGAGGAAAATTTTATGTCAAAAATCACCCCATTTCTCTGGTTCGATAACAACGCCGAGGAGGCAGCAAAGTTTTATACCTCGGTTTTCAGAAATTCAAAGATGGGCGAGGTCCGCCGCTATGGCGACGCCGGGCCGGGGCCAAAAGGATCGGTCATGATCGCTTCGTTCTCCATTGAAGGAGTGGAATTCACCGCCCTGAACGCCGGCCCTCAATTCAAATTCAACGAATCGATTTCATTCGTCGTTCACTGCAAAACGCAGCAAGAGGTGGATGAGTATTGGTCCAAGCTCACGGCCGATGGCGGCCAGGAAAGCCAATGCGGATGGCTGAAGGACAAGTTCGGCATGTCCTGGCAAATTACGCCCGACAGGCTATTGGAACTGATCGGCGACAAAAACCCCGGCAAGGCGCAGAGAGCCATGCAGGCAATGATGCAAATGAAGAAAATTGACATTGCAAAAATCGAAGAGGCGGTGAACCAGAAATAAATATCTTGATTGTCGATTTGCCGCACGGCCATTCGACTTACCAGTGAAGAGCAAGTTCAGTCAGAGTGATGCGAGCGAGCTTCAAATAAAACTCAGGAGTAATGCAATGAAATTCATGATGATCGTCAAAGCCAACAAGGACTCAGAGGCGGGCAAAATGCCCAGCAAGGAACTCCTCGCTTCCATGGGAAAGTACAACGAGGAACTGATGAAAGCCGGCGTGCTGGTGGATCTGGCCGGCCTGCATCCCAGCTCGAGGGGATTTCGTGTGAAGTTTGCCCAAGGCAAGCGCACCGTGATTGATGGTCCTTTCGCGGAGACCAAGGAACTCATCGCCGGCTTCTGGATCATCAACGTGAAATCGCGGGAAGAAGCGATGGATTGGGCAAAACGTGTGCCCGATCCATTTGGCACGGACGAAGAGGCCTTCATTGAAGTCCGCCAATTCTTTGAGCTCACAGAGTTCGAGCCCAGCGCGGCGGTGGATCGTGGACGCGAACTGGAAGCGAAACTGGAAAAACAGAAGAAGTAACTGAAATCTCGTCGCTTTTTTGCAGACCTGTTCGATTAACAAGCGACAAGAATTTTTCGGAGCGAAACCAAAATCAGAGGAGCAACAACCATGCGGTTCATGATGTTAGTAAAAGCCACTAAAGATTCCGAAGCCGGCGCGCCTCCAAATCCAGAGCTGATGGCTGCCATCGCAAAGATGGGAGAAGAAGCAACCAAGCGAGGTGCAATGCTGACTGCGGGGGGACTTCTGCCGAGTTCCCAGGGAACGCGCATCCGCGCAGCAAAAGGGAAAACGTCCGTGATTGACGGCCCCTTCGCCGAGACGAAGGAACTGGTCGGCGGTTATGCGGTCTTCGACTTGAAATCCAAAGAAGAAGCAGTACGGATGGGCCAGGACTTCATGCAGATCCACGCGAACATTCTCGGACCATCTCATGAAGGGGAGCTAGAAATTCGCCCCATGTTCGACGCGCCTCCCGATGTCGCGAAGAGAAACTGAAATATAACGATCAAAATACAAGGAGAAATGCCATGCAATTAAATTCTCATCTTCACTTCAGCGGTCAATGCGAAGAAGCATTTAAATTCTACGAAAAATGCTTGGGCGGAAAAATTGAAGGCTTCTTTCGTTACGATGCCGCACCAGAAACAGAGTTGCAGAAGGTTTCGCCAGAATGGCGCAACAAAGTCATGCACGTAACCATGAAGATCGGCGACCAGGTATTGATGGGCATGGACGCCCCGCCAAACCACTTCCTAAAACCACAGGGCTTCCACGTGTGTATCGCATTGAAAGATGTGGCAGAAGGCAAGAAACTTTTCGAAGCATTGTCAGAGAAGGGGAACGTTTCCATGCCTTTCGGGAAAACATTCTGGTCGCCCGGTTACGCTATGTTCCAGGACCGCTTTGGCATTCCGTGGATGATTAACTGCGCGCAAGTCGGCTAACCCGAGCGGCTTTGGTGGGCGCGGGGCGGAACTGTATTGAGCGATTACGAAATCGCGCTCATTCGGTTCCGCCTCGTGATTTTAAGGGATGTTCTTTTCACGCTCGTTTGATCAAACGGGCAAGCAACACCAGAATGACCGCTCCCAGAATCGCAACGAGAATGCTGGAGATGATTCCTCCCGATGTGTAGACGCCGAGCAAGCGCAACACCCAGCCGCCTATGATGGCGCCGAGAATGCCCAGCACGATGTCCATGGCCACGCCGTAGCCGGAACCCTTCATGAGTTTTCCCGCGGCCCATCCCGCAATTAAACCTACGATGATGATGTAGACAAGAAACATGCTCGCCTCCTGAAATCGATTTTCACTGTACTAAGATTGAGTGAATGCGGCAGAGTTGGTGCCGACTGCATCTCCGCTTTGATTGCAGCGTAAAAGGATGCCGTCTTCCAAAGGGGGGTTGCAGAGGGCAACGGTTTCTTGAGTACCGTGGGGCCATTTCAGCATTTCGACGTGCCGTTACCAGGGAATCCGCGGCCTTCGTGCGCTTGCGTCAAAACAATTCTGTTAATCTGAAATTGCGAAATGAAGCAGTATCTCAGGCCGATGCAAATTTCTTCCAATTCGGACGGGGGTGGCAGTCATGCGACGATTCCGTTACTGGCTGACCCGGCTGCTATTCATCCTCTCAATCCTTGGGCCAGGATTCATCACTGCCAACGTCGATAACGACGCGGGCGGAATCTACACCTACGCCTCGACAGGCGCTCAATTCGGATATTCGATTCTCTGGACCATTATTCCCATAGCCATTGCGCTGACCTTCGCGCAGGAGATTGCGGCGCGCATGGGAGTGATCACGGGCAAGGGCTTGAGTGAACTGATTCGCGAGCACTACGGTCTGCGCATTACATTTTTTGTACTCGTCGGGTTGGTAATGTGCAATCTGTTTGACGTGATTTCCGAATTCGCCGGGGTCGCGACCAGCATGCAGCTGTTTTCGGTGAGCAAATTCATTTCGGTCCCTATCGCGGCTGCTCTGGTGTGGGCGCTGGTGGTGTTCGGCGATTATAAAAAGCTGGAAAAGGTTTTCCTGGTTCTTTCATTCCTGTACATCGCTTACATCATCACCGCTTTCCTTGCCAAGCCGGATTGGGCAGAAGTCGGCAGGCAGGTGGTGCGCGTGCCTTCGTGGCGGGAGTTCAAGAGCTCCGAGTATTTATACGCCGCGGCGGGAACCATCGGCGCCACCATTGCTCCGTGGCAGCAGTTTTATTTGCAAGCGTCTGTGGCGGAAAAAGGCAGCGGCAAGAGCGGACTGAAGTACATGCAAGCAGACGCAATCGTGGGATCCATATTTTCCGTTTTTATCGCGGGCTTCATTATCGTGGCGTGCTCGGCCACTTTGAATCTCCATGGTCAATTCAGGATCGCCGACGCCGCCGATGCAGCCCAATCCCTGAAGCCCTTAGGCAGCGACTATGCCTTCATCCTCTTCGCCGTTGGATTGTTGAATGCCTCGCTGTTCGCGGCCTGCATACTGCCGCTCTCCACGGCATATACCGTTTGCGAAGCCATGGGGTTTGAATCGGGCCTGAATAAAAAAATCGGCGAGGCGCGGGTTTTCTATGGACTCTATACCGCGCTGGTTGCGGGGGGCGCGCTGATTATTCTTTTCCCTCAATTGAATCCGGTCAGGGTCGCAGTGTTTTCGCAGGTGCTCAATGGAGTGCTTTTGCCGGTCGTGCTGGTATTCGTGCTGCAGCTTGTGAGCAAGTCAGAGCTGATGGGGAAATATGCAAACTCGCGCTGGTATCAGGCATGCGCATGGATCATTACATTTGCCATCACGGCGATCATTGTAGCCATGCTGGTGGCGCAGTACTGGCCGCAGTCGCCGCTGAAAATTTCTCAGCTTATTAGAGGCTAGTCTCAACCCATCATTTCGATCTTTCGAGACGCGAAAAATCAGTAGTGCATTTTGATTTGCAATTTTTTGCGTATACCCATAAAACTGTATGCGCGAATTTTCACTGAATAAAAATTGCATGAAGTTTTTACGCACTTTGATTTCTCAAATTCAGACATCGATCTGAACGTTGCGGGTTATCAAGGGTTTGCATCCAAGCAAGCGATTGGCACGAAGTTTGCGGGCATAAATAACTGAGGTAGCAAAAATGATGAACGACCACGTCATCACCCCCCTAACTATCTCTGATTTCGGCGAGCCGGATCTGAAGTTTTTTATGCGGTTGGGGGTTATTTCACCATCCGCGGCGGAAGGTCTTGCCAAATCGCACTCTCACCGGCGGTTGAATCGCGACAAAGCCTTGGGCCTCATCACATTGCTGGGAGCCAGTGCGGCTGGCTGGACGGCGATCGCCATGGGAATTGTGCAACTCCTGAAATAACAGCTGTGCCTTAATCGGTCTACTTGTCGTAGCGCAGCAATGAAAACACGTCGTAAGACTTCAGCTTGTCCCGACCGTTCAGGAAGTCCAACTCCACTACGAAGCTAAGCCCTACAATTTCCGCGCCGAGTGATGCGGCAAGTTTCGCTGTGGCTTCGGCGGTTCCGCCGGTGGCAAGCAGGTCATCCACAATTAAAACGCGCTGGCCTTTTTTGATCGCATCTTTGTGGATTTCAAGGGTGTTCGTTCCGTATTCCAGAGCGTAGTCGTGCTTGGTGGTTTCTGCGGGGAGTTTCCCGGGCTTGCGCACGGGAATAAATCCGGCGTTCAGGCGGTAGGCGAGTGCGGGCGCGAAGATAAAGCCGCGGGCCTCCATGCCCAATACCAGATCAATGTTCTGCCCAATGTAGTTTTGCGCCAGCGCATCAATCAGCGTGGCCAGGCCGCGCTTGTCTTTGAGAAGCGTGGTGATGTCGTAAAAGAGGATGCCTTTTTTGGGGAAGTCGGGAACTTCACGGATGAGCGCCTTCAGGGACTCACTATTTACCGCCGTCTTCTGACTCGTAACCATTCACCAGGCTCCTTCAATGCGAAATGTAGTAAGGCCATCCACCGGCTTTGCTTCGGATTCAGCGACGTCATCCACCCGAGCCGCGCGCGGACCTTGCTGCAAACGTGAACGCAAGCCGCTTAGCTGCTCACGGCTTCCCATTGCCAGAATTTCTACCGTGCCGTCGCTATTGTTGCGCACCCATCCGGCGATTCCCAGCGTGTGCGCTTCGCGCTCCACGAACCAGCGGAAGCCCACGCCCTGCACGCGTCCGCGAACAACAAACCGGCGGGCTTCGGTAGATTTTTCAGCGGCTGTCATGATTGCGTCATATCTACGGTTGTCATTCTGAGCGGAGTAATCAGGTTCGCTCACAACCTGATTCGCAGCCGAAGAATCCCTGCATACTAGCACTGCTCAACAATCGCTTGTTACAACTCAACCGTTCTGACGCTAGGGATCCTTCGATTTCATAGGACGATTCCCTACGCAACTCATCTTATTTCGCTCAGGATGACAAAGTAAATCAGGCTCTCGACAGGTACGCGCCTTCGGCAGTGTCCACTTTGATTTTCTCGCCTTCGTTGATGAATGGCGGCACCTGCACGATCAAGCCAGTTTCCGTTTTTGCGGGCTTCGTGACGCTGGAAGCCGTAGCGCTCTTCAGCCCTGGCTCTGTTTCGAGAACCGTGAGAATTACCGTTTGCGGAAGTTCCACGCCGACGGCTTTCCCGTCGAAAAATTCCACCTTGATCTGCAAATTGGAGATCAGGTAATCCACGGCGTCGCCAAGAATTTCGCGCGTCAAATGCGTCTGTTCAAAATTCTCGGTGTTCATAAAGTAGTAACCGTCGCCATCGGTGTACAAATACTCCATGTCCACTTCGTCCACGGTGATCTTTTCAATGGGATCAGGGGAGCGAAAACGATGCTCGAACATGGCTCCGGTGCGCAGGTTGCGGAGTTTTGCCTGGATAAAGGCGCGAAGATTGCCCGGCGTGCGATGCTCGACGCTGAACACGGAGTGCAGGTCGTTGTTGTGCTTGATGATCATGCCGGGGCGAAGCTGGGTCGCGGGAATAGACATTGCTCGGTCAATCTCCTTTGTTTCGAATACGGTTGCAGGCAAAGTAGCGGAAGGGCGGGTGAGCCACATTTTCCGCGTATGCGGGAACTAAAGGGTTATTTTACACGGGCTTGGGCCAGTTTGGGAATTGGGTGCGCTGCCCTCTTGACCCCGACAAAAATGCTTGATGTGGACCCATGGCCAGACAGCTAGAATGCGCTGAACGGAATCCAAGTTGAGGAATACGACGGGAAAGGACCAAATATATGCGTTCTGGAAACTACGAAGCTTCGGAAGGCGGAGGCGCGGGAACAGCTATTACGTTTCTTTTGATCGGATTGGGAGCGGGCGCCCTGGTCGGGCTTTTATTTGCCCCCAAAGCGGGTAAGAAGATGCGCAAGGAATTGCTGCGCAAATACCAGGATGCACGTTCCACGATTGACGACTGGAAAGATGAAGTTCGAGATGTCGCCGAGGATGTTATGGAACGCGGTAGCGGTCTGGCAGACGATCTGCGCGAGCGCGTCACGCCTCTGACGAAGGGTATTCGCCGCTAGGTATAACCCTTTATCCGCAAAATCAAACCGGTGTCCGCTATTATTCCGAGCCGGTTTGATCAGCGGGGTGTGCCGTTCTTAATCGGCATTGGAAATCGGGTTGGGTGATGTTTGGGAAGAATGTGGCTGTCTTGGTTCTAGCCGCTGCGGTTTTTGTTTCCAAATTTTCCCTTGAGTTTACGTGTTGCAAAGTTGCGGATGTGGCGCAATAGTCCAACGTGAGGTGCATTTGCTGCGGTTTGAAATTTATTATGACGCTCAAATATCTGGCGTAAATGCAAGGCCAGCCAATAATCTTGCAAAGTAGTCACAGCGTGCGCATGATATACATTTTCTCTAATTCCTTGGGCCGCATCTTCTGCAATAGGTGATGGCTCAATGACTATACCGCCGCCGTCATTTGGTTCCTGTAATTCTTTCGCGGTAGCGTAGGCCCAACCGATGAATGTAGCTTTGGGAGTTAATTTCGAAGCTGCTTCACGCGCTAGCGGATTGAGGTATTTCAAAACCTTGCCGTCAACCGATTGGGCTCCTAAACGATCAAAGGAAATACTTCCGCGACTGTCTTGAAAATACGATATATCGTACTTATGTGGTCGCGAAATCTGTCCTCGCGCACCCACCAAGGGTTTTCTTTCAAAGAAGCGACGGCCGATGCGCTCTGCTGATCCCACAATATTATCGGGCTTCCAGAGTGCCATTTCTTATTAACTCAGTCGCTCCGTTAACTGTCGCAGCCCCGCACGGACTTTATCGACATCGCTCTCGGCAATTTTCAAGCTTGCATTATGAATTTTTCCATCGACCGATGCAAAAGCCAAAACTGATATTTTGCCAACAACATTGGTCAACGTTCCGCGCTTTCCTTTGAATTCTGCAACCAGATCGCCATCGATAGATGTATACAGGTAGGGTTCGCCTGGCAACAAATCTGAAGTAGCTGCAAAGAAATTCAGGGCTTGCGTCGCGATTTCCGATGTCAACCACCTTCCGTCGTTTACATATTCAATATCAGGTGGATTAACAGAACTCAGAATTCTGTGTTGGATTGTCGGTAGCCATTTGGGAGTAATTGGTGTCGGCGCTTTGACAACTGCAATAGGTTGGTCAGATAACAATTCAAGCACGGGCACGGTATCCAGCTCATTCGCGGAATAAGCCACAGACGGCATCTCGAAACTGAAAGCGCTCGTTGGCTTGAGACTAATACGCAACGTGCCAAACATATCTGCTGTTGTTTCAATTGTCATACTTCTCTCATTTCATCGATTGATTGTTGCTTGAAAAGTCGGAAAAACTCGTGTTTTTCCTCAGTATGAGCAAACTCGATCCAATCTTTAACAGCTTTAAGATCCCGAGTTACAAAAGTCTCGTTCGTAAATACATCGACATCCACATAAACAGTCATATCTTCGGGAATCACACCCGTTAGGTTGCCTACCACCAAATCCTTTGTTGCAATACGCACCGTGCAGGACGAATCAGATGTAAGCTTGCCTTTGAAGTTCAAATTCACAGAATCCAAAATCGCATCGCCGGAAACTGCAAGATTGATGTCCAAATCAGCTATCGAGCGGATCTTATGCACGCTGGGACGCAGTGCATTCATGTACCGCAGACCCAATCTCGTAACATTGAGATCTTGCGTTGTACCGAATAAAGTCTCAACAACCTTATCTAGCTCCAGTTTAAATTTACTCCACCCAAAATATGGAGCGCGATTGTGACACGAAATGACCTGCGGGCCTATCCTGACAAGAAACTTAGCGTCGTGGCCCGCTAACTCCATAACGGGAACATATCTCATGTTGGGATCGAAAAGACGAATCTGAGGTGGGATTGCATAGCCAGGAAGCTGGCGCGGAACAAAGTTCTTCCACTCTGGCCGATCCATGACCCGGCCCAAGAATAGTTCCGAAATCGTCTTAGTTTCGAACCGGATTTCTAAAAGAGCCTCTGCAATTGCGTCGTTCTTTAGTTTAATCGGGAGTGGCGTGTCTCGCTTGACCATGATTGTTACTTAATCTCAGGGCCCTACTAAATAGTCTACACGTATCCTCAAGGACTGGTGATTATAACGGAGGTCCCCACAATAGGAAGTGTTTTTTTCTATTCAGTTCCAAAAAACGAAGACGAGAATAAATTCAGAACAGCCGGAAGCTCACCTCTACACTGATCCTCACCGCGACTGGACGTCCATCCAGAGTCGCCGGTTGGAAGCGCCACTGGTTTACGGCCGCTATAGCTTTTTCATCGAGTCCCATCCCTGCTGACCGTTGCACTTGAAGGTTTTTCGGCTTGCCGTCCGCGCCCACGATCATTGCTAAAATTACGGAGCCTTGGAACTTCGCTCGCCGGGCCTCCTCCGAATAATCAGGATCGGGATCGTACAGAACGCGTGGTTGTGTTACACCATTGCGGCCGGGGCGATAGACGTATCCTTGATCGTCGCCGAATCCGGGGCCGTTATAATCTCCCACGCCGTTGCAGCAGTTGCTGCCAATTCCGCCCGGTCCTCCCGTGCCGTTGGAAGGTATCGCCGCACTGGAGTGTGGATCGCCTAGCGCGCCGAGATCCGGAAGCTTGACCGTCGAAATTGCCAGAATACTTGGCGGCATCGGCAACACAGGATTTGGGTTGCTGAAGACGACTTCTGGTGGCGTGAGTTGTTCGTTCACGTTCATGGGCGGCAGAACACCAGTGCTGGCCGCGAGCTTTTCATGTGTGCCGCCTGCGCCGTCGCCGCCCGGCTTCTGCATCGTCAGCGGCCAGGTGATGGCGCTGACATCCTGAAACGTAGGTGGCAAATCAGGTTTGTGGACCGTCGGCGGATGCATTGCGATAACGATGATCGCTGCGACGATGAGCGCTTCCATTCCAAACGAAGCGGCAAAGTTCGCCGGGCGCATTTGATAGGAGTGAATGCTCGCTGCGAATAGGCTGGGGAGTACCGGCGGTTCCTGGGTCACAGTCATGGAGCGTCCTTCTTCCGGCGCAAACTTCCCGCGCAAAAGTAAGCCGACAAAATTTAGACACCTGCAATGGAAAAATGGATACCTGCTATTTCTAAGCGGGGCGGCGAAGAGATGAAATCTGTTCGGGAATGGTCCGGGGTTGGGGCAAGGAATGGAGTTGCCAGTTTAGGATTAGCCGAAAATCGACTTGAAGAAATGCCCAATGCCGCCGAAAAATCCTCGATGTTCTTTTTTCGCGGGTGGCAATGCCACTGTAGCGGGCAAACTCGGAGGCGCTGCGGGCTGGGTCGCAGGCGGGGTCGCGGGCAACGCCGCTACTTCGCGCTCGGGAGCCGCTTCCGCTTGTGGCGCGGGGGTGGCGCGCCCCTGAAAAACCAGCGGCGCTTCTACTTGCACATGCACGTCGTTTGCTCCCGTCGGAGCCGGGACTGCCGCTTCTGCGGAAGTAGTTGGCTCGCTGGCGGGAATATTCGTCGAATCTGGCGCGCCCGCGACTGAACCCGATGCGCTGGAACCCTGCGGGGCCAAGCGAACTGCGGAGGGCAGCGCGGCATCATTGACCGGGGCTGTTACTTGCTGCGGGTTGGATTCCGAGGCGCGCAGCGTTTCCGGCCGCGACTCCGAGCAGCCGCAGGTCAGAGGAACATTTGCGTCGCGGTTCGCAAGTTGGCCGGAGTGAAAGACCACCTGCTCGTCAGGCCGCACGCGGTAGTTGCCATCACCGATGAGCTCCGAAACCGTGAGCGGAGCAGTATTTCCGTTCATGGTGCGAATGCAGGTATCGCCATGCGCATTCACGCTCATCGCGTAATCGAATTCTCCAGGGCCGGCGAGTACGAGGCGAAAATCTGGCGTTACCACGGAATCCGCCGCTGCGCCTAACGAATAATGACCTTCGATTGCGCCAGTGCTCACGCCAAGCATTAATTCCTCGCCACTCTTCGACGAAGTCACCGAGATCGTAGTGCCAGCGCAGACCTTAACCTCGCCGCCGCGCGCGAGGTGCAGAATCGCGGTCTCTGAGCCAGCGGTAATTGCGGAACCCGCCGCCAGGCGCGCCGCATCCATCATGACCCCGCCCGAGGTTGCCGAACTCACAGGCACTGCGGCAGGCTGTTCTTCGCGCGCTAAAGCAGGCACGGTAGGAGGCGCGTGTTCGGCACTCAAAAGATGTACCAGTAGCTGATTGCCTGCGGCTTCCACGCGATAAGTCATAGCCTCGGAAAGGTCCACGACAATGCGCACTACCGGAGGCTTGACCGTGTATTGGCCAAAACGGATATCAGTGATTTGTTTGACGTGCGAGGCAACACGCTTCCCCTGATGCGAAGTAACGGCATAGGGCAAATCAATCACTAGCCGATGGGGTAAATCCAGCGGGGTGATCTGCGGCGTAATCGGCTGATCGGCCTTAATTTCAATCGTTGCGCCATGTTCATCCGGAACCAGACGGATAGATTGCACGTTGGCAGTGTGATTGGCGGCGAAGCTCGCGGGAAGATAAGCGCAGAACAAGAGGCCGCACAGCACCACCTGAACTTTTCGATGAATCGAATGCGAGAAGAACTTCATTGCTGAGAGGAGATGACGTAAAAACGATATCACTTACAGCGGCGCGAGTGAAGAAGGTAAACAGTGAACCGGCACTTTCGTGTGGGTTTGCGGCATCAGGATTCGGAGAGGAATTCGTACTCGTCAATGATCGCCGCGACGGCGATTTTCTTGTCCGAACTCTCATCCTCCACGCGCACTACCTTGCCTTTGCAACGCACCCGAATACTTTCGGTAAGGGTTATTTCCGGCGGCAGGGTCAGGGTGAATTCAATTGGCGAACCGGCGACGACGGAGGAGTCCAAATAGAAACAGACCCCGCGAGCGCTTACGTCGCGAGTGGTGGCGGCTTCGCTTCCATTGTTGGCTTGGTTTACGGCAACCGGAAGCCGCAGGGCAAAGCGCCGGGTATTGCGTTTTTCTTTGTCTTCCTTGGCTTCGGCCATAAGCCTCTTGTAAGGCGATGTAAGCATGGCTTTTTGACGGCTTCATGTCAAGCGGTTCTATTTCCGAGTAGTGCCTCCGGTTGAAAATTCTGCGGAAGGTCTTGTCATTCCGAGGCGCTGGCGCGGCGAGGAATCTGCTTTTGTGGAGGAAAACAGATTTCCAGTACGATGCCTGATTTAACCTAATCGAGATTGCAGCCGCACAGTGAGGATATATGGAACAGCGCATGAACATCGTCACCTTGGGGGTATCCGACCTCAAGCGCAGCCGGGAATTCTATGAGCGCCTCGGATGGCGCAGGTCCATGGCAAAGAGCAATGACATTGCGTTTTTTCAGATGGGAGGAATGGCGCTGGGCCTGTTTCCATCGGATGAGCTTGCCAAAGATGCGACTGTTCCCGCGCAGGGTGACGGGTTTCGCCGATTCACTATTGCCTACTGCGCCCGCACGCGCGAGGAGGTCAACACCGTTCTTGAGGACGCGCAAAAAGCTGGAGCCAAACTTCTAAAGCCCGCGCAGGATGTCTTCTGGGGAGGCTACTCCGGCTACTTTTCTGACCCGGATGGGTTTCTATGGGAGGTTGCGTGGAACCCGTTCTTTCCCGTCGAAGCCGACGGCAGCATCAAACTGCCAGACTGATTTGATTTGCATCAAGGAAGATTCTAGAAAATCGCAAAACGAAATATACAGAGTAGCCATTCGCAAACACGTATAAAAAGGCACCCGGTTACAAGGAAGAGTGCCTCTAGAAAGTATTGAATTTAGTGGCTGCTCATAAGCTCAGGAGACCGGATGAATCGTCCCCATATAGGGTTGATTGTGGCCTTGTTCATTCTGTTCGGGACGCATGCCCCACTTCTATGGGCCCAAGGGCCGCCCTTTCAGACGGACGATCCGGTTCCGGTCGATTACAAACACTACGAGTTTTACATTTTCGGTAGCGCTGACGGCACTCCAATCGAGATGGACTCATCTGGGCCGGCATTTGAGTTCAATTGGGGTGCTCTTCCGCGGCTGCAATTGCATGCTGTATTGCCTTGGGGATCCATCAACCCTTCAAATAATCCTATTTATCTGCCTGCGGGAGCGGGACCCAGTGCCTTCGGTTTGACCGACATGGAGCTGGGGGCAAAGGTTGCTTTCATCAAGGAGTCTAAATACATCCCGCAAATCGGCAGCTTCCCGATGTTTGAATTGCCGACAGGAAGTTTTGATCGTGGCCTTGGTGTCGGCAAGGTCTGGTACAAGCTTCCAATCTGGCTGCAGAAAAATGAGGGGAAATGGCTTTTCGACGGTGGTGGCGGCTATCAGGTCATGCCCCAAACTGATTATCGAAACTTTCTCTACACTGGATGGCTCGTAAAACGGGAGATCAATGAGAGGCTTGAGCTGGGTGCAGAAGTCTTCGCCCACGGCAAAGAAGGATTTGCAACTGCGCAAACAGAAGCCTCCACCTTGATAGACGTCGGTGGGTATTACCATTTCAAACATCATCCCGGCGAACAATTCCTGTTGTCTTATGGGCACTCGGTAGCTGGCCAAACGGAGAACTATGTCTACCTAGGCATGTACTGGACATGGGGTAAGAATGAGAAAACGCCGAGTGATGCGATGAACTGGAGTCGGTCACAATAACTTTAATGGCAAGCCCCCTGATAAACTGATATCAGTTTTATGGTTTTCGTCCTCGATAATTACGACTCTTTCACCTATAACCTCGTTCAATATCTGGGAGAACTGGGCGCGAAGGTTGAAGTCCGCCGCAACGATCAAGTGACCGCGGATGAGGTCGAGGAGTTGCATCCGGAACGCATTTTGGTGTCGCCGGGGCCGTGCACGCCGCAGGAAGCGGGAATCAGCATTGAACTCTTCCACCGATTCGCGGGGAAGGTACCGCTGCTGGGCGTATGCCTGGGACACCAGAGCATTGGCGCGGCGTTCGGCGGAAAAGTGATTCGCGCGCCCTACTTGATGCATGGCAAAACCAGTGAAATTGAGCACGATGGCAAGACTATCTTCAAGGGTTTGCCCTCACCCATGACCGCGACGCGGTACCACTCATTGATTGTCGAAGAGGAAAGTCTTCCGTCAGAATTGGAAATCAGCGCTTACACCACCGAACGCGATGGAACGAAAACAATCATGGGCCTGCGGCATAAAAAATATCCTGTCGAAGGCGTGCAGTTCCATCCGGAGAGCGTGCTCACCTCCGAGGGCAAAAAGCTCATTGCAAATTTTCTGGCGATTTAATTCCTAAAGCTCGAAGGCGTCCCAGGATTTCGTTCCCCATAGCTCTTACTGATCGCCAAGTGCTAATGGCCAACGGCCAATTGCCGAATTCTTACTTCGCGCCACTGCTCTCCAGCAGCCACAACCAATATTCCTGATACTCCGGATGGATCGCGTGCGCCAAATTCGTTCCTCGAACGTAGGCCTCATGGGCCTCATCTTTTCTTCCTAGCTGCATTAAAGCCCGGCACAAAACTGTTTGACCCGCAACGGAATTCGGATCGGCTGCCACTGCTGTTTGCGCTTCGGCGAGCGCTTTGTCGGGTTGTCCAGTTTGCAATAGCTGCAAGGCCGCGAAGGCATGACTGGTCGCCGACGCCAGCGGAATGTCAAAGGCTCCGTTAAAAACCAGGATGCTGTTCGCGATCAGAGCGGTGGGTCGTAATTGTTGGAACTGTTGATAGGGATTTAATTCGCCCGGCCCCCATCCTTCGCCTGCAAGCTCATCCGCACTGATGAGCACCGTTCCACTGATTTTGGCGGGAGCTGCCGGCGGATAAACATCGAAGGCCTGGCTCAAATATCCCGGCAACGGTTTGCACGGTATTCCGTAATAGTGCGGGTCCACGAGCGCCCAGGAAAAATAGTCGAACCAGCAATTTTGAATGTGCCGCTGGTCCAGATATTTCTTCGTGGCCTTGAGTTGCTGCCCCCAGTCCACGTTGGAATTGGTGAGGATCTTGTAAGTTTTTGCCGAACCGCCCCACATCTCATTGGCATAGGTTAAATCGTTGGGAAACACGCGAATGGATGACACGACGTGAAACAGCACTAGAGCGCACGCCACCGCTGCCCAGACTTTGTTCTTGTGCATCAGTTCGCCCGCCACGAAAGCGGCCAGCACCAGCAAAAACGGATACACCGGCAGGATGTGCCGCACGCCGATATTGAAGCCCGAAGCCATTGCGACAACGAAATAAATGGCTGCAGGGATGCCGAGAAAGAAAAACTCCCGCTGATAATTTCGTGTGCAAATGATGACGGCGACCGGCAGCAGGCAAAGTAGAAGCAAGAATCCCAGCGTGGATTTGATGACGAAGACTGCCGGAAAATAGAACCATTGTCCGTGACGGTAAAGATTGCCAAACAGGAAAGAATTTAAATAGCGCGGCGCATTTTTAACATCAATCAATCCATACAGGTACGCCTCGGGCAGTAGATGATAGCGGGCCGCCAGCAGTACTGGTTTCGCTGAACTCGGATTCTCCAGTTCGGCGGCATATTCCTGAAGCGACGGCGTCAGCGCCAATCCTGACGGTCGTGCCTGAAATCGAAAGCCGTAAGCGGCCCACAAAATTCCCAGGCCAACGATGGCAATGACCAGAAGCGAGCCAGCAAGGCGGAAAATTTGTCCTGCGATATTTGCGGAAGTTCTCTCGCGATTTTTTGCGGCGCGCACAGTTTCCGCAATGGCCAGCAATATCAGGATCGGGCAAAGCAGGATTCCAGAGTGCTTCGCCGCCAGCGCCAGACCGGCCGCGATCGAGACTACCGCAAGCCGCCCCACGGACGGATTCTTGACATAGCGATAGAAGGCGTAAACCGTGGCGTACAGGAACATCGCCGCGCCAACATCGGTAGTCACAAACGAGCCGTGCGCCACCAAATTCGGTTCGAAGACGCACAGCACGAGCGCAATGAAAGCCGTGGTCACGCCAAACATTTCGTAAGCTGCTGCAAATATAAGCAATGCGAGTGCGACGGCGAGCAATGACACAGCCGCTCGCGCGCGAAACAGAATTGCGTCAGCATCGTTGGAGTAAAGAAATTGTTTGCCGCCTAAAAATTCTAAGTACTTGAAAAACACAGGGAGCGGCGCGACGGGGACCTTCAAAGACATGGGAAGCAGCGGAAGCGCCGCCAGCAGCTTCACCAGCGGCGGATGCTCGGGATTCAACCCGAAATCCGCCTTGGTCCAATAACTGTAACCGGAATAAATGTGGCAGGCTTCGTCAATTACCTGCGATTGGCGCCGGGCGGGCACCAGAAGCTCAACCAGAAAAATTGCGATTAGAACTACGACTGCCGCTGCGATCCATCTCGAAGGCCGCTTCGCTGGAAATGACATGTAGGTTTAGACCCGGCGCGCGACGATTTGTAATCAAGCTCTCAGTTTCTGCCGCGCGCGGTTTCTACGGCCCTCAATACTGCTCGAGCTTTATTCAGAGATTCCTGATATTCCTTAATGGGATCGGAGTCAGCCACAATCCCCGCACCAGCCTGCAAATACCCCTGCTTGCCCTTCATCAACATGGTGCGGATAGCGATGCAGGAATCCAGGTTCCCCGCGAAATCCGCATACAAAACCGATCCGCCATAAATCCCTCGCCGCGTCGGCTCCAGCTCTTCGATGATCTGCATTGCGCGCACTTTGGGAGCGCCGCTCAGAGTGCCTGCGGGAAAGCAGGCCGCGAAGGCGTCCAGCGCGTCGATGCCGACGCGTAATCTTCCTTCCAGCGCGGAGACAATGTGCATGACATGGGAGTAGCGCTCCACATACATCAAATCGTTGACCTTCACGGAGCCGTACTCGCTTACACGTCCCAGATCATTGCGGCCAAGGTCCACGAGCATTACATGCTCGGCGCGTTCTTTTTCATCGTGGAGCATTTGTTGTTCCAGGCGAAGATCTTCCGCCTCGTTGGCGCCACGCGGATGGGTCCCGGCTATGGGACGGTATTCGAGCTTGCTGCCGGTGGCGCGGACCAGCATTTCGGGAGATGACCCGAGAATATGCATGTCTCCCATGCGCAGAAAATACATGTAGGGAGAAGGGTTCACGGCGCGGAGGGCGCGGTAGATATCAAATGGAGCAACTTCGGGGATGAAATTCAGACGCTGCGAAAGCACGACCTGGAAAATATCGCCCGCAGCAATGTATTCCTTGGCGCGATTCACGATTTGCGTGAACTTTTTTTGATCGGTGCCTGTCTGGACTTTGAGCTTCGGGTTCTTCTTGGCGGCGACCGTTTTCCAGTGCAGCGGCCGTAAGCCGCGCTCCAGCTTTTTTTCCAGAACAGCTATATCGGCAACGGCGCGATCGTAAGCACGGCGCGGACTTTCGCTGGATACATCGGCCATGGCAATGATGTGAATTTGATGCCGGAGGTGATCGAAGGCCAGCAGCCGGTCGAAGAACATCAGGATGCAATCCGGGATGGAAAGATCGTCCTTCGCGTGCTCGCCGATGTTTTCCAGGTTTCGCACGACATCGTAAGCGAAGTAGCCGACCGCGCCTCCGGTGAAGGGCGGAAGCCCGGGGACCGAAGCCGGACGATGCTTTCGCAATTGCTGCTTGAGGACTTCGAACACGCTTCCGGTGAAGTGCTCTTTACGTTTGCCGCGCTGAATGGTAATTTCGCGGCCGCGTGTCCGAATCTGCATGTAAGGGCGCGCGCCGACGAAGGTAAAGCGGCCAATCTGCTCGCCGCGCTCGACGGATTCCAGCAGGCAGGCGTCCGGCTCTTTCGCCGCGACCGCGAGGAATGCGGAGACGGGCGTGAGCAAATCCGCGGCAACGGACTTGGCTACAGGAACGAGCGTGGCTTCCCGCGCCAGGCGGGCAAATTCTTTGTAATCGGGCCGAAGCATATTCGGGTGCTTTGCGTGCTTCTAGTTACGTGTTCAGGTTGCTTATTTAGGTTACAACAAGAGTTTGCATTATAGCGGGCATGCGGATTCCGAGCTGGAGGGGGAGGCGAAATCGCGCGGGAACCTCGACGGAAATTGACGAAAGCGCTAGTGCCGGAGCAAGATGCAAGAAAGGAACTTGTAAAAAGTTTGCACGATGCTGATTAAGTTCTGGGGCGTCAGAGGCTCGACTCCAACTCCTCAACAGGAGAACCTCCGCTATGGAGGCAATACCTCCTGCGTGGAAGTGCGAACTGGTCAGGGGACGTACATCTTCGATTGCGGCACGGGCTTCCGCGCCCTGGGGCAACAACTGGAGCGGGAATCAAACGGCCATGCGGTGGATGCGCACGTTTTTGTCTCCCACTTTCATTGGGACCATATTCAGGGTATCCCTTTCTTCGGGCCTCTCTACGACAAAGCGGAGAGCCGCTTTTCTTTCCATTCTTCCTCCCGCACTCGCGGGTTGAAGCGGGTGATGGAAGAGCAGATGGCCGCGCCGTATTTTCCAGTGAATATGAATGAGATGAAGGCGCAGCGAAACTTTTACGATGTGGACCAGGGACGCGTTCAGTTTGGAGACATTACAGTCGAAACTTTGTGGCTGAACCATCCGCAGGGGTGTCTGGGATTTCGTCTGGAAACGAAAGACGGCGTCTTTGTGTATGCCACTGACAACGAGCCTGGCGATCCGCAGTTCGATAAGAATGTCCGCAAGCTGGCGGCGGGCGCGGATGTGCTGGTGTACGACGCGCAATATTTACCCGAAGAATACGAAGCGCGCAAGCGGGGCTGGGGACACAGCCACTGGCGCGAAGCCATCAACGTGGTGATGGAAAGCGGCGCGAAAGAGTTGGTGCTCTACCATCATGATCCTGACCACAATGATGCATGCATTGATAAGGTGGTGAAGGAAGCGAGCAATTACTATCCGAAGGTGCGGGCGGCTGCTGAGGGGATGGAGATTAAGGTGTAAGGCGTAGCGACCGAGCATGAGCAAAGAGCACGCTGCGGCTGTCGCTAGATAGATGATCGAAATTGGACTGGATCGTTGCATGGCGAGTATTCGGGTGAACGCTTGCTACAGCGTCTCTCTTTCCCCACTAAACGGCAAATTACTTCTGTTACCAATCGCTGTCTTCCCACACATGTTTCGACACCGAAGAATAGCCAGTTTTTAGTGTCTCGAGAAGATTCGAGGAGTATTTTTTATCCGGATAGAGTGACAGTCCCTGCCAGTGTAGTATTCTCCCTCTTAAACTTCGCAACACCCGAGGCGTAGCTCCTATGAAAAGACGCAATTTCCTTCAATTACCTTTGGCAGCAGCCGCACTTCCCTTGGTCGCACAAACAGTTCCACAAGTCCGGCCTCAGCAAGGCTTTAAAGTTGAATCTGGAAAAGCGCGCTATCAAGAAGAACTTTTGGTAATGGGAGGGCGGTTTGAGTGCAAGGTTTCGGCCAAGGACACGGGCGGTGATCTCTGCATCTACGACACGTTCCGAGAGGCAAAGGGCGGCCCGGCTCTCCACGTCCACCATGAGCAAGATGAATGGTTTTATGCGGTGAAGGGCGAGTTTCTTTTTCGGGTAGGCGAAAGCACATTTAATTTACGCCCGGGTGATTCCGCCTTTGGCCCGCGAAAAGTCCCTCATACCTTCGCCAAGATCAGCGACGGCCCCGGGCAGATGCTGATTGTTTGGCAGCCAGCAGGCAGCATGGAAGATTTTTTCTATCAGATGAGTAGGATGAGCAAGGACATTCCGGCCAATCCGGAAGTTGTTTTGAGACAGATGTTCGCAAGCCACGGCATGGAAGTCATTGGGCCTCCGCTAAAAATCTGAAGCAGTGAAAGAATCCGTTAAGTCGGCGGGCTCGTCACGCCATCAACATAATATCTTCGCTAGCAACCCTACTTCACCGTGATCGTCACCGGCGTCTTTCCAACTCCGCCACAATTGTCCCAAGCCTGAACTACTGTCTGGTAGGTTCCCGGGGAAAGAGAGATATTTGTATTCAGCTGACTTGAGTCCACCGTATAGGCGGAGACGTAGGGAGCGGTATATATCCTGATTGCAGCGATTCCTTTTGCGCAGGTCGGACTGGCGGCGGAAGAGACATAATCCACCGGCGAAGCAACTTGCGAATTGTTTGCCGGAGAAGTGACGGTCACAACCGGAACGGCGGGGAGCGCGAAAGCATACAGTTTGTTATTTCCTGTGCCGCCGCCTGCTTTCGCATAACCTGATCCCCAATAGACGATGCCATTCACGATCGAAGGGCCGTCAAGAACGGATCCGCCGCTGGCAAAGCTCCATAACACCTTGCCGGTCGCAGCATTCAGCGCGTACATGTGACCGGCTGAGTCAAACGAGCCTGCATACAAAACTCCATTCGCCACACTCAATGAGGATTCGTCGATCGCGCCGCTCGTAGGATCGGGAGTCTGCCAGAGAATTTTTCCGGTGGTCGCGTCGAGTGCGCTCCATGCTCCCCAGCTGATGGTCTGGCCCGCGACTAGGGGATAGGAATGTTTGCTGTAATTGGCGACAGCTGCGTAGATTGTCTTGCCGTCGCTCGCGGTGCCCCACTGGATTCCGCCGAGCGTTCCTCCAGGGCCGACGACTGTACTCCAAACCAGCACGCCGTTGCTGGCATTTAGCGCCCAATAGATGCCAGACTTTTGTCCAAAACCAACAATGTTTCCAATCAAATTTGGGCCCGAGCCGCCCATGTCGTAATCCGGCCCGGTAGGATCAGGACAAGTAACGCCCTGCTTCGGTGCCGAACAAGCCTGGGTCCAGACGTCGTATCCATAAAGATGTTTGTGCCATTTGACGGCACCGGTGTTCATGTCGAGGGCAAGCGCTGAATCAAAGTAATCGCTCGAAGGCGTGCAGCTCGCGTCGCCGGGATTCTCCTGTTCGCAACGTTCCACGCTTGCCGGAACGGAGTAATTATTTCCTGTGCCCACGTAAACAAGCCCGCGTGTTATATCCACCGCGGGTTGTTGCCAAATGGCACCGCCGCTGTAGCCCGTCGGCATGACGTGGGTCTGCCAAAGGATTTTTCCGGTCGCGGCATTCAGGGCCACAACGCTGCCGCGAAAAGTGCAGCAATCATAACCGGGCTGGTCGGCAAAGGATTCTTCAACGGAGGAGACTCCAACGTACACGGTGCTCCCAGCTACAACGGCAGGCCCACTGATAATGGCCGCGGGATGAGTCTCAACTTTTGTGATCCAAAGCAGTGCGCCGGTGGATGCATCCACCGCCATCACGCTGGCGCCGTTGTGCGAGCTTTTAGCTTGGTCTCCGAAGATGAGTTCATTGTTGTAAATCGCAGGACTTCCTCTTGCAACTGAGCCGGAAACGCCGTCGTACTCGGCAATTTGATGGGACCAGATCGTCGCGCCGGTTTGCGCGTCAATCGCGTACAGATGTCCGGACCAGTCCGGCACGTAAACAACATTACTGGCGACGGTGGGGGTCGCCGAAACATCTCCGCCGGTAGTGAACACCCATTTCTTCGACAGCAAGCTGACGTTGATTGGACTGATCTGCGTTTCGTTTGGCTGACTGCGAAGATCGGCGGCACTTTGACCTGAAACGGGCCAGCTTTGCGCCCAACCTTCCAAAACGCCTAAAGTACTAAAAAATAGAATGCAAGGAAGGCTGAGCCTTAAAACAGAACTGGGAAATCTCATAGGAAATGGCCCGAGGAATTTTGCGGTGCATGAAGACGCTCACTCATGATGACTACTGAACCCGCATTTTTGTTATCGGGAAATTTCTGTAGTTATAGATCGGCGAAACTATATTGCGAGTAAGTAGTACAGCGCGACGGATAACACTTATCCATCGCATGGCTCGTGCGGGCAAGAATTCGCGAGGACAAGAACGTTTAGCCCTCGCGAAGGCAACGCCGCTAAGCTAGGTCTTATTTCCCCTCTTTCCTACTTTGAACTCAGCTAAACGGCCGGTCGGTTTCTACGTCCTCTCGTTGGTTGCCTCGTTCTTTGCGCGATGCCTATACTGGAGCGTCTGCTCGACCACCCCGGGCAATCATCCCGGCGCTGGCAGCATCTCACGCTTTAGCCATTCCGGAGAGTGCAATGAAGACCGTTTCGCTCGAACAGGAAATCAATCCGTGGGAGGCGCAGGCCGCCCGCTTCGATCTTGCCGCTCAAAAACTGAATCTCGATGAAGGTCTGCAGAAAGTCCTTCGTTATCCCACGCGGGAGATTATTGTTCATATTCCGGTGTCCCTGGATAACGGCAAGCTGGAAGTCTATACGGGATTTCGCGTGCAGCACTCCATCGCGCGCGGTCCGGCCAAAGGCGGCCTGCGCTACTCGCCTGATGTGACGCTGGATGAAGTTCGCGCGCTTGCCAGTTGGATGACCTGGAAGTGCGCTGTGGTCAACATTCCCTTCGGCGGCGCGAAGGGCGGAATTATTTGCGATCCGCATAAGATGTCGCAAGGCGAACTGGAGCGCATGACCCGACGCTATACGGCGGAACTGGTCGAGTTTATTGGCCCGGAAAAAGACGTTCCCGCGCCAGACATTAATACCAACGAACAGACCATGGCCTGGATCATGGACACCTATTCCATGCACATGCGCCAGACGGTGACAGCGGTTGTGACGGGAAAGCCCATCAATATCGGCGGTTCGCGAGGCCGTCGCGAGGCCACGGGGCGCGGCATCATGATTTCCTGCGATATGGCCATTCAGAAGCTGGGGTTAACTCCAGACCAGACGCGCGTCATTGTGCAGGGCTTCGGAAATGTGGGGTCGAACGCAGCCCATCTGATGGCGGAGGCTGGATACAAAATCATTGGCATTGCTGAGGTGGATGGCGGACTGTACAACTCCAGCGGTATTGATCTCCGCGCGCTTTGGGAGCACCGCCAGCGCAATGGTACCGTTCAAGGATTTACCGGAGCGGAAAAGGCTGATCCGGCGGAATTGCTCATCACCGAATGTGAAATCCTGATTCCGGCCGCGACGGAAAATCAAATTACCAGCCGCAACGCCGCGCAGTTGAAATGCAAGATTCTTGCTGAAGGCGCCAATGGCCCTACAACCGCTGCGGCCGACGATATTCTCGCGGACAAAAAAGTGTTCGTTATCCCTGACATTCTTTGCAACGCTGGCGGCGTTACGACTTCTTACTTCGAATGGGTGCAGGACCGCCAGGGATATTTCTGGAAAGAATCGGCCGTCAACGATCAGCTTGAGCACATTATGAAGGCCGCGTTTGAAGATGTGGTCCGATATTCAGAAACACACAATGTGAATAATCGGGTTGCGGCTTATATGCTGGCAATTGATCGGGTGGCTTATACGATACGGCAGCGCGGGATTTACGCCTGATCGAAAATGGAGAATGTAGAATTAAGAATGCAGAATTGAAAATCGTATTGCGCCGTCATTCTTTACCCTGTCGCATTCTGCATTCTTACTTCTGCATTCTCCATTCACTACGCTCCGGCCGGCATCTTCACAATCTTCTTCTGAATCGCATAAGTGACCAACTGCGCTTTGTTGTGAATATTCAGTTTGCGCATCAAGTTAAATTTGTGTGCCTCAATCGTCTTTACGCTCAGGCCCAGCAACGCGGCGATCTCCTTCACGGAATTGCCTTCGGCGATCAGCTTTACGACCTCCCGCTCACGCGGAGTCAGCGTGGAGCTGCGCGAGACGATTTGCGGGCCTTGCGAGCGGGCGCGCAAATCATCCACAAGCTTACCGAGGACTTGCGGGCTTAGATATTTGCGCCCTTGAGAAACTTCACGAACCGCAGTCACAAGCTTTGGACCAGGCGCATCTTTCAAAATATAGCCGGAAGCTCCGGCGTCGAGGCATTGGAGAAGGTACTCTTCATCCTCATACATGGTGAGAAAAATAAGTTTGGTCCCGTTGGATTCCCGGCTAATTACGCGTGCCGCTTCAAAGCTGGACATTCCAGGCATGCCGATATCAATGAGAACCACGTCGGGATGAAGTTCGCGGACGCGGGCCACCGCTTCCGACGCATTGCTGGCCTCGCCCACGATTTGAATATCAGATTCGGCCTCGAGGATGCGCCGCAATCCCTCACGGAAGAGGGTATGGTCGTCCACAAGTATGCATCGGATTGGAGTTCTGCCACCGCGTTCCATTTCAAACAGCTCCATGTATGCGCTCACAGTTCACTGAATTTGTGGTTCCTTCATCGTCTTTGTCTATAGAATTTTCCGAATGCACCGGCAAAGTGACGGAGATTCGCGTGCCTTTTTCCGGGAGCGAACGAATGCGAACGTTCCCGCCCAGCGCGGCAATCCGCTCGCGCATTCCCAGCAGGCCAAAACCTTGCGTGAATTGGCGGCGCGTGGGGAAGCCAATTCCGTCGTCTTCAATCACAATGCGAATGGCCGTGCGCGTCTGGCTGATTTCCAGACGCAAATGCTTTGCTCCGGCATGCTTGGCGACGTTGTGCAAAGCCTCTTGCACGGTGCGGTAAATCGCGATTTCACTTTCATGATCGAGTTTCGTCACCGTTTCCGGTAAAACGAGCGTGGATTCAATGCTGGTGCTCCGGCTCAGTTCCCTGGCTTCGCGCCGCACTGCGGCGAGCAAGCCCATCTCTTCCAGAACCCGCGGGGAAAGCCGTCGGATGATGCGGCGCAATCCTTCGATGGTGCGGTCCAAAAGCTGGAATGCTTCCTGAAACTTTTCGGGGGTTCCGCCCCGTTCGAATTCCGCAGTCAAACTTTGCAAATACATCCGCAATACCATCAATCCCTGCCCGGTTTCGTCGTGCAGTTCGCGGCTAATGCGCTTGCGTTCCTCTTCTTCTGCGCGCAGAAGTTGGCGTGAGAGCTCTGGGTCATTGGATTGGGACGAACGGAGGCGCGATGGGGCAGACTCGCGACTGAGGCTGGTCTTCTTTCGAGCCACCTGGGGAGGTCTTTTCGCCATCGAATTGCACTTTCTGTTCTGATTTGTGGAGCAAATCACGCAAATAGCGTAAAAATGCTGTCGCAAATCGCGAGTCGCGCTGTAAATCGTTGATTAGATGGCCTTCCCCTCTCGGGGTTTGCCCACCGGATCAGATACAATCCAAAGGCGATGCTTCGATACTTCACTTCTGGGGAGTCTCATGGCGAGGGTCTAGTGGCCTTCCTCTCCGGGTTGCCTGCCGGATTGAAGGTTGACCAGGATTTTTTAGACCGCGAGCTGTGGCGGCGGCAGCAGGGCTTTGGCCGCGGTGGCCGCATGAAAATTGAAACCGACAAAGCCCACATATTGTCAGGCGTGCGGCATGGCGCGACCATAGGGTCGCCAATAGCCGTGCTGCTGGAGAACCGTGACTGGAAGAATTGGACTGAATCCTTGCCGGTGGGCGAAGGCGACATGGCCAAGCACAAGCGCGTGGCCTCGCCGCGTCCTGGGCATGCGGACCTGGCGGGAGCGCTGAAATACAACTTTTCGGACGCGCGCTATGTATTGGAGCGGGCATCGGCGCGGGAGTCTGCGGCGCGCGTGGCCATTGGCGCTCTGGCGAAGTTGCTGTTGAAGGAATTAGGGATTGAGGTGTTGAGCCACGTGATTGCTGTGGGCGCGGCGACGTTGACGGCGGAGGTCCCATGGGAACAGATTCGCGCTCTGTGGGACAAGCAGGAGGTAATGCTCAACTGTGCTGATCCTGAGGCCGAGCAGCGCATGAAGGCGGAAGTGGACAAGGTGCTGCGCACGGGAGACTCGGTTGGCGGCGTATTTGAGGTGGTTGCGAAAGGCGTGCCTCCGGGGCTTGGCTCGCATGTGCAGTGGGACGAACGTTTGGATGGAATGCTCGCTGGCGCATTGATGTCGCTGCAGGCGGTCAAGGCCGTCGAGATTGGCGTAGGCGTGACGGCGGCTTATTCCGCGGGGTCAGCTGTGCATGATGAAATTGGATACGACAAGGCTTCATCCGAGTTCACTCGCAACAGAAACAACGCGGGCGGCATCGAAGGCGGAATGTCGAACGGCGAGGAAATTCGCGTGCGCGGGTATCTGAAGCCGATTTCCACCTTGCGGCGTCCGTTGCAGTCGGTGGACTTTACTTCCCGGGAACCAGTGAAGGCGGCTTATGAACGCTCTGACGTGTGCGTGGTTCCGGCGGCTGGCGTGGCTGGCGAAGCCATGGTTGCCCTGACTCTGGCGCGGTGCGCGCTGGAAAAATTTGGCGGCGATTCGATGGTTGAGACCAAGCGGAACCTGCAAGGTTATTTAGAGCAGGTGAAGAACTTTTAGTTTTGCTCCGGCTTGATCGGTTACTTTGTTCTTAAGCGGTTAGTCCCGGTTTATTTGATCTTCAATTTCATTTGCGGAACTTGCTGAACATCCTACTTTGAGCGCGACGACGACAGAGCGAATGATTTATCCCATCGTGAAATATGGAAATTCAGTGCTGGAAACGCCTGCCGAGCCGGTCACCGTGTTTGATGGCGAGTTAAAAAAATTGGTGGAGGACATGTTTGAATCCATGTATGCGGCACATGGAGTGGGCTTGGCCGCGCCGCAGATTGGGATTTCAAAGCGCCTCGCGGTGATTGACGTGACCTTCAAGGAAGATCCGGATGCCAAGCTGGTGCTGGCGAACCCGGAGATTATTCACACCGAAGGCAAGCAGACGCAGAGTGAGGGCTGCCTGAGCGTGCCGGACTTTCGAGAGTCCGTGACTCGGGCGCAAAAAGTTACGGTGCGGGCGCAGGACGTCAAGGGAAAGTGGTATGAGATGACTGGCGAAGATTTGCTGGCGCGGGCGTTTTTGCACGAGATCGACCACCTGAATGGCAAGCTTTACATTAGCCACGTGAGCGCGTTGAAGCGGGATTTGATGAAGCGCAAGATTCGCAAGTTGATGAAGGCGGGGGAGTGGTAGAGATTGGGTAATTTGGTAATTGTGTAATTGAGTAATTCTGTCTATTGCTTGCATTCGGGCAATTCGCACGATTCTCAATCAAACCATTCAGTAATCGCAAAATCCTGAAATCCAAGATTTGGTCTGAAGTGCAAAACCCTCTTAATCTCGTCTTTTGTGGCACGCCGCGATTCGCCGTTCCTACACTCGAAAAGCTTGTGGGAGCCGGATTTCGCGTGCGCCTGGTCGTGACACAGCCCGATCGTCCCAAGGGACGGGGTATGGAATTAACGCTTTCCCCGGTGAAAGAGAGCGCGTTGCGTTTGGGTTTGCCGGTTATGCAACCGGAGAGAATCAAAAACAACGAAGAGTTTCAGTCGCAGCTTGCGGCACTAAAGCCGGATGCGGTGATTGTAGTTGGCTACGGACGGATTGTTCCGCAGTGGATGCTCGATCTGCCGCCGATGGGGAATATTAACCTGCATGCATCGTTGCTGCCGAAATATCGCGGCGCGGCGCCGATCCAATGGGCGATTGCGAAGGGCGAACGCGTTACTGGCGTCACCACCATGCGGATTGATGCGGGGCTTGATACCGGAGATATCCTGCTGCAGCGCGAGATGGCGGTGATGCAAGAGGATACGGCGCAGACAATCTCTCCGCGATTGGCGGCGGTTGGGGCAGATCTGATTGTGGAAACTCTGCATGGATTGAGCACGGGAAAAATTCAACCGCAAGCGCAGGACAATGCGCGGGCAACCCTGGCCCCGATTTTGAAGAAGGAAGATGGGCGGATTGATTTTTCAAACACAGCAAGTGAGATCCATAACCGGATGCGCGGATTCCAGCCTTGGCCTGGAGCGTTTACGCGCTTTCGGGAGAAGAGCCTTAATGTTTGGGCCGCCAGAGTTGTGGAGCAAAAGATTGCTGAAGCGGAATTGACGGCGAGCGGAGATCAATTGTTTGCGGGATGCGGACAGGCCACTGCGCTGGAATTGTTGGAAGTGCAGCCTGAGGGGAAGCGGCGGATGGCGACGCGGGATTTTATTCACGGATACAGATTGCAGAACGGGGAGAAGTTGGGAGAGTAAGGGCCACGCGGGCTCTATTCTTACGCGGGTTTCGACTTACAACTAACCATGCAACTTACCATTGAAAAAATGATTTATGGCGGAGACGGGCTGGCGCGATTGCCTGCTGACCAGCAGGGTCGCGGCAAGGCCGTGTTCGTTCCATTCGTGCTGCCGGGAGAGCAGATTGAAGCTACGCTGGGCAACGATAAGCGCGGTTTTGCCCAAGGGAAGATGGAAAAATTGCTGGCGCCTTCCGGGCAACGCGTGGAAGCCCGCTGTCCATATTTTCAGCGCTGTGGCGGATGCCAGTATCAGCACACCGACTACGAACACCAGCTTCAGATCAAAGCGGAGATTCTGAAGGAAAATTTGCGCCGTGTGGGAAAGGTGGAACTGACGGCAGAGATTCATATCCACCCCTCGCCTCCGTGGAACTATCGCAACCGCACGCGGCTGAAGGTCAGGACGAATCCGGTATTTGCTCTGGGATATTACAAATTCGCTTCGCACGAATTGTTGCCGGTGGAGGAGTGTCCGATTAGTTCTCCAGCGATTAACCGGGCAATCGTGAAATTGTGGGAGTTGGGAAGAGCGGGCAAGGTCCCGGCAGAAGTGGAAGAGATTGAACTCTTTGCGGACGCCGAGGATGCGCAACTTCTGGCGGAAGTCTATTGTGTCGGAGCGGATGCCCCGCGCATGGAAAAATTTCTCGCAGAACTACAGAGCAGTATTCCAGAAGTTTCCGGAGCCGTTGCTTTTCGCGCGATCAAGAAAACAGCTTTCGCCGATGAAATGAAGCTGTTGGCGAGCGCGGGTTCCGGAAGCATCACTTATCGCATCGGTGGCAATGCGTTCCAGGTGAGCGCGGGAGCATTTTTCCAGGTGAACCGTTACCTGCCGGATGAACTGGTGCACCTCGTGACGGATGGCCGGTCGGGAAAACTGGCGCTCGATCTATACGCGGGCGTAGGACTTTTTTCCTCGCACTTGGCCCGAAGTTTTACACAGGTGATTGCGGTTGAAGCGTCACCGATTTCCCATGCCGACCTTCGCTACAATTCCTCGCTGAATGTGAAGGCTGTGCGTTCCACGACGGAACAATATTTAACCAAGGCGCAATCCACGCGGCCTGATTACGTGGTGGTTGATCCTCCACGTAGCGGGCTGGGAGAAAAGATTGTGCGGCAGCTTGTGGAGTTAGGCGCACCGCAGATCGCGTACGTATCGTGCGATCCGGCGACGCTGGCACGCGATTTGCGCGCGCTGCTTGCTTCCGGCTACCGCATTGATCAGGCGCACTTCGTTGATCTGTTTCCGCAGACGTTCCACCTGGAGAGCGTCTTTCGTCTATCGCGATAGCCTTCCTTCGCGGGCATGAAATCAATCCCCCAGAAAAGCGGCTCACGTTTCGCCGAGCGGCAGCCCATGCTCTGGGCCGCCCTGGCCTTCGCCTTGGGGATTATGGGCGGAACCTACGTTGCGAGTCCGCCAAATTGGTGGTTGGCAGTGGCCGTGATCTCAGCGTTTGCGAGCCTGTGTTTCCGCGAGCGGCGGACAGACCTCGCACGCACCTTGTGCCTGATTGCGGTGTTTTCTGTCGGGGCATTCATGGTGGAGGTCCGGCCTCCACTAAACCCAGGAACGGAGATTCTTCCGTATTCCAATCACCAGAGCGTAACGATTATTGCCCACGTGGTCCGTGAAGGCGATTGGCAGGAGCGCGGGCGGGGAGAAATCCGTCAGTTGCTGGATTTGGAAACCGAAGAGGTGCGCGTGGGAGAAAAATCGTTTCCCGTACGCGCGGGCGTGCGGCTGGGTATATATGCGTCCGATGATGCGGCACATATAACTTTTCAATATGGTCAGAGGCTTCAATGTGTGACCAAACTTTCCCCTCCGCATAACTTCCGCGACCCGGGAGTATTCGATTACAAAGCTTACTTAAACGAGAACGGAATTGCCGTGCTCGGCTCGACGAAAGCGGATGAGATTCAGGCGCTTCAGGGGTTCGTGGGATACCGGCTGGAACAATGGCGGGCGCGTGCGCACCGCAGCGTGATTGGCATGATCCACGCACTGTGGCGTCCAGCGGAGGCCGACTTGATGGACGCAATGATGATTGGCGATGAAAGTTTTGTAAGTCATGAATCGCGCATGGACTTTCAGCGCACAGGAACTTATCACCTGTTGGTAGTTTCAGGAATGAATGTGGGAATTCTGGCTTTTGTCAGCTTCTGGGTACTGCGGCGAATGTTGCATATGAATGAGGTAATGGCCAGTCTGCTGGCGATTGTCGTGACCGCCGCTTACGCTTTTTTGACCTACGTTGGGCCTCCGGTGTGGCGCGCGACGTTGATGTGTGCGTTATTTCTGGGAGCGCGGTTGTTGTACCGGCAGCGGTCCATGCTGAACGCGATTGGCATTGCCGCGCTGGGCGTGTTGCTGGCCGACCCGCATGCATTGTTCGGCGCAAGTTTTCAAATGACATTTTTGTGCGTGCTGGTCATCGCGGGCGTAGGGGTACCCTTGCTGGAGCGAACAACGCAACCTTTCGCGCGGGGCGCGCGGCAAATCCACGCGCTTGCGTACGATAGGGTCTGCGCGCCCATCGTTGCGCAATTCCGCCTCGATCTGCGCCTAATCGCCTCCCGGTTAGGAAGATTCACAGGATATCGCCTTGCCATCTCGGCGCTCGCGCGCGCCGCGCGGATCACGCTGGCCACGAGCGAAATTTTATTCATCTCGCTGCTTATGCAGTTGGGCATGGCGTTGCCCATGGCCTTCTACTTTCATCGAGTGACTGTGACTGCGCTCCCGGCGAACATTCTGGTGCTGCCGTTGACGGAAATCATGATGCCAGCAGCGGTTCTTGCCATTGGACTTGGCTATGCGTGGCTGGCGCTGGCAAAAATTCCCGCGCTGCTGGCGTCGCTTGCGCTCGACGCGATCACCGGGACAATTCATCTGTTGGGCAACCTGCGCGTCGCCGATTTAAGGGTGCCAACTCCCGCATTCGGCGCGATTATCTTTGCCGTATGCGCTCTTAGCTTAGCGATGTTACTAGCGCGGCACCGCACGCTATTTGCCACTGCGGGATTATTCCTGTTGGCGGCCAGCGCCTTCTGGGTGGCGGAAATTCCGCCTCGCCCTGAACTTGTTCCAAAGGTTCTTGAAGTGACCGCCATTGACGTAGGCCAGGGCGACTCGCTTTTTCTCGCGTTTCCCGACGGCCATACCGCGCTCGTGGACGCCGGCGGAATGCCGCAATGGATGCACTCGGAGTTCGACATTGGAGAGGAAGTAGTTTCCCCTTACCTATGGTCGCGCGGGATCGGCCGGTTGGATGCGGTGGAAGTTACGCATCCCCATGCCGACCACATTGGGGGAATGTATGCCGTGTTGGAGAATTTTCATCCACGGGAGCTGTGGATTGGGAAAAATACGCACTCCTCCGAGATGGATGCCCTGGTCAAGGAGGCGCAACTGCTGGGGGTTCGAGTAGTGGAACATGAGGCAGGAGATTCGTTGAATTTTGGCGGAGCGGCGATCCGCTTTTTAGCTCCGGCGGCAGGCGTCGTGTCGAAAAAGCGCCGCGAGAATGACGATTCCATCGTAATGAAAATCACATACGAAAACACGTCCGCGTTGCTTGAGGGAGACGCGGAGAAGCAAACAGAAAAGCAGATTGCGCATGAAAATCCGCAGGCGGACTTGCTGAAGGTTGCGCACCACGGCAGCGCGACGTCAACCATTCCAGAATTGCTGGCCGCCGTGAAGCCGCGGTTTGCGGTGATTTCCGTGGGAGCGAACAACGTTTACGGACATCCGAAGCCGCAGGTATTGGATCGGCTTGCGGCAGAGGGCGTGAAAACTTATCGCACCGATTTAGACGGAGCGGTTACGTTTTATTTGAACGGACAGGCAGTCACTCCGCAGACGGCGGTTCCTCAGTAGCATCCTGGCCCGCGGACTGGCGTCCAGCTTCGATGATAGCGCGAGCTGCTTCGGCATCCTCCTCGCGCACCAAAATCACCACGCCGCCAACTCCGGGAAGAATATTCTGTGGGGCCTCGAGGTTAGAGACATCGCAATCAATGCCGGAGGACTCGAGCAGTCCCCGTACGACCATAACTTCTGATTCCTCG
Source organism: Terriglobales bacterium (assembly GCA_036489565.1). Classification (GTDB taxonomy): domain Bacteria; phylum Acidobacteriota; class Terriglobia; order Terriglobales; family Acidobacteriaceae; genus JAICKN01. Next base: position 53,516 of record DASXFN010000086.1, on the reverse strand, counting down.
TCGCTGTCGAACACTTGCACCAGCTTTCCGTTCGGATTGGGTACTCTGCTGCTGGTACTGGCCATATTGCCTCCCTGAGACGCAGAATCAAATATACCGAATTCCGTGTGTTATTAGTTCCTACCCTCTGATGCGGGCAATCGTGATTGCGATGTTTCAGGTATGGCGAGGCTACAAAACCTGCAACGCAGAGCCGGGTTGGTTCGTCTAATAGTTACGATTGGTTGTGAGTCTGGCAAATGGATATCCAGCAACAATTCGAACGATCGCAAGGCGCGAACGAACTTGCCGAGGAAGGCAAGAAAATCCGCCGGTTGCAATTGATGATCAGCATGGTGATGTCGGTCATTGGGCAAGATCCAGACCTGACGATTGAGGAAGCTGCGGATATGGCCGCTGCGGCAAAACAGGCTGCGCTTGCCATGTTTCCGGACAAGGAACTTGCCTATGACCTGCTTTACAAGCCCCGCTTGCAACGGCTCATTCATGAGAGATTCCGTCTGCAATAAATCTAGTGCGCCGCTCTCAGCCAAAACAATTTTGCTATGAGGATTGCGAGCAAGACCAACGCTCCGATGAGCGCGTTGTACTCACGGTGCTTGAGATATAGCTCCCGAGAAAATGTTCCGGCACCTCTTAGCGAAGTGAACCGGGGCAGAAGGCGTGGAACTCTGGCGGCGTAGTCTTCAAACTCAGGGAACTTAACGCGCAGAAATTCTTCTTCGTTGCGAATCACCGGGAGATACACGGCAAGGAAAAAGACGACGATGATCGCGGCAATCCATACGTTGAGCGAGGCGACGCCGAATCCCACCGCGATAATTATGGAACCAAGGTAAAGCGGATTGCGCGTATACGCGTAAGGGCCGGTCATGGCGAGTTGTTCATTCTTGCGCACATGGCCCGACGCGGAAGCCCGCACGAGCAGACCGATCACGACAACAATACATCCGACGGCGATGCTTGCCCTGGTTGGCTTGGCAAGCCAGACGTACAGAATGGCAAATGCGAATCCGAGGGGCACGCGAATGCGGCGGGCAATTTTAGACCAACGGCTGGAATTTTTATTTTTCATGCGACACTCCCGGCAAGTTCACGGGCGGCGGCGAGAACATCCTGAACACTGATCTGCAATAGCCCTTCGTCGGCATTATCGTGGTGCGAGTAGCTGGTTGGGCTGGCCGAGTTTCTGAGTACAATATTGCGAGTGGCAAACGGGCCATTGCGGGCGGGATCGGTCGGACCGAAAATCGCGATCACCGGAACCCCGAGCGCGGCGGCAAGGTGCATGGGGCCGGTGTCTCCGCCAATGAACAAGCGGGCGTGGCGGGTGAGTGCGACGAGTTCGCTAATGGAACAATTTACCGGCTGCGCCGTTCCTTCACTTTCCTGCCGAACAATTTTCGCAAGCGTTTCTTCGCGCGGGCCGAAATTAATCAGGCAACTCAATCCATTTGCAGCAAGCTGTTTGGCAACATGGCCGTATCGTTCAGCGGGCCACTGCTTTGCCCCCCAACCGGCGCCGGGATTGAGTAAAGCGAAGCCGGAAATTTTGTGCTCCTCAAGCCACTGCCGCATTTTTTGTTCCGCCACCGCGTCGCGCGGAAGCAGCGACCCCGGCATCTTCAGCTTCTCCTGCGCAAGGGATTCTGCCAGAGACAAATTCTGCTCGACAATATGGGTTCCAGCAACCTCGACTTTTTGAGAATAAAACCTCCGCGCAAGTTTTTCACGTGGAGCAGAAAACCCATAAATTGCGGAGGCTTTAGCCCAGCGCGCAATCATAGCGGACTTGAGCGCACCTTGAAAATCAATCGCGGCGTCATATTCCTCTATTCGCAATGCTCGCTTTAATTCCTTTACTTCGCGGCGCGTTTGTGAGGAAAGCAAGTTCGAGCGCCACGCGAACGTATTGACGGTATGGACCAAATCCACCAGCGGGTGTTGCGGCGAGAGCGGGCCAGCATGCCCGGCAGAAGGGGAGCAAAGCAATTCCGCCCAGCGCTCTTCAATAGCCCACCCAATTTTCGCATTTGGAAAAGCCTGCCGCAGAGCAGCCACGGCTGGTAACGCGTGAATTATGTCCCCCATGGAGCCAAGGCGAACAACCAGTATTTTTTGAACGTCGCGCGGAGCTAAGCCGCCGTCGGCTGCCATGTTCACCGCGATTGCCGGTCGAGCCGGGTGCGGATCATTTCAGTCGCGGAGTGGTCTTTGGGGTCGCCAACAATTTCGACGCGGCCTCCGTATTGGCGAACAGCGTCACGTTCCGGAACTGAGTCAGCCGTGTAGTCGGTCCCTTTCGCCTGTACATCGGGATGAATTTCATGAATAAGAGCACGGACGTCGGGTTCCGGAAAAATTACCACCGCATCCACATCCGCAAGGGCAGCCAGGAGTTCGGCGCGCTCTTCCGCGGGAACAAGAGGGCGGCCTTCGCCCTTGAGCGCGCGGACAGATTCATCAGAATTGACCGCTACCACGAGCCTGCCACCCAATTCTTTAGCGGCATGCAGATAGCGGACGTGCCCGACATGGAGGAAGTCGAAACATCCGTTGGCCAGAGTGATCGCTTCGCCCGAGCGGCGCCATGCCCGAATCTGTTCCAGCAATGCCGGGCGGTCCAGAACTTTTGATGGGAGCGCGGATTTCAATGTTCTCGTATCGCTGGTGTGGATTGCGAGACCGCATGCAGCAATTCCTGCTGCGACACCGTAGCCGTTCCACGCTTCATTACAACCAATCCGCCAGCGTAGTTGGCCAGGTGCGCTGCTTCCTGGGCGTCCGCGCCAGCGGCCAGCGCTGCGGTGAAGGTGGCGATCACTGTATCGCCCGCGCCGGTAACGTCCGCGACCTGATCGGAACCGGAAATTGGAATGTCAGCGGGTTTGTGTTCCTGCGAAAAGGCGGTCATGCCTTCGCGCCCGCGAGTAATGATCAGGGACTGGAGCTTCATCCTGGTCATCACTTTTTCGCCAGCGGCGCAAAGTCGTCGCCAATCTGTTCCAATGCGAGCGCCGAGCGCGTGTTCTACTTCCGGCTCATTCGGAGTGGCCGCGGTAATGCCGGAATATTGCAGCATGCGGTAACGCGAATCAAGCACGACCGGAAGGCGATCATAGCGTCCGCGTTCGCGAATCGTATTCCAAATCGCAGGCGCTGCCGCGCCGTAGCCGTAATCGGAAAGAAGCAGTGCATCCGAAGCCCGTGTATATTGCCGCGTGGCCAGCACCAACTCGCGCCTCAAGTGGTGGTTGGGTTCGGCTTCCGGTTCTTTATCCAGGCGGACGACTTGCTGCCGCCATGTGTGGGGCAACCCAGCCAGCACTCGCGTCTTGGTGACGGTAGGAAAGCTTTTGTCTTTAAGGATTCCGCTGAGGGGAATCTTTTTGTGGCGGAAGTATTTCAGAAGCGCTCTTCCGGCTTCGTCATCTCCCACAATGCCAACCGGCAACACGTTAACGCCGAGATCAGCGAGGTTGTTGATGGCGTTCGCACCGCCGCCCGGGACGATTGTCCGTTCTTTATGCTTCAAGATCAGCACGGGAGCTTCACGGGAGACGCGCGAAATTTCTCCGAAGATGAATTCATCGGCGACCAGATCACCCAGCACGGTGACGGTAACGTTGGGAAAAGACTCCACGATCTTCTTGAGACGATCGGCTTCTTTAGGAGGATGATGTTTATTCATGAGATGAAAGGATTTTCTCATGGCGGGTACTTCGTGAGGAAATCATCCGCAGCATGGTATCCACGGCGTTAGCAGACTCCTCGAGTTCCATGGTGACTTGGGCGACAGTGACCGGCCCTAGGCTGCTCAACTGTTCGCCTACGTTGATTGCGTCTTTTTCAGTGGTGATAAAGCCATTTGCCTGCCGTTGGTCGCGCAGTTTCTGTAAGGATTGAACATCGCGCGGGCCATAACGGTAGTGATCGCGAAAGAGCATTTCACCGGCAGGTTCAATACCCACAGCCCGAAGTTGGGAAAGGAAGATGGCCGGACGCGCGATTCCGCAAAAGACGATGGGGCGTGTCGGCGGTGCCTCCACAGCAATGCCTCGCCGGATCGTCCACACCGGCTTGTTGAGATGAAGAAGGAATGTTTGACTAAGGTGGTCCGCGGTTACCACGGCGTCCGCGCGCCGCAAAGATGACGGCGGTTCGCGAAGCCGTCCAACAGGTAGAAATCCGTCGTCCATATCGCGGGATGAAACCAACACGATGTCAAAATCGCGGGCCAGAGAGCGGTGCTGAAAGCCATCATCCAGAATATGCAGTTGGGGGCCAAATTTCCTCTCTGCAAATAAGCCGGCTTCATGGCGGCTTTTGCCCACGATCACCGGCGCTTGCAAGGTGCGGGCAATCAGAATCGGTTCATCGCCAAATTCGCGGGGAGAACCGGAAGGATCCACCAGCAATACGCCTCGGGTATCGCGGCCATAGCCTCGGGAAAGAACGTCAAATTTTATGCCTCGGGATTTGAGGAGTTTGCCCAGAAGGATGGTGAATGGAGTCTTTCCGGAGCCGCCCACGCTCAGATTGCCCACGCTAATGACTGGACCTTCAAGGTTGCGCGGATGGATCAGGCCATGATCGTACAAAGCGTTGCGCGCATAGGCCGCGCTTCCGTAGATCGAGCCGAGAACACTCATACAGCGCCCGCCGAAGGGGATGTAGAGAAAAGCAAATTCTTTAAGGATGCGACGGTTCTTTGCGTAGCTCCCATTTGCGATTGCAAAGTTTCTTGCGCACGGCGGCCAAGTTCGGCGCGTTCCGCCGGATTGGACAATAGTTCCAGCAAAACGAGAGGCAGTTCGGCGGGGCCGACAATTCTTACCGCATCCCGGCTGTGAAACAGTCCGATGATGTCGCGAAAATTGTCGGTGTGGTTGCCCACGATAATCGGAACGCCGTATTGCGCTGGCTCAATAATGTTATGGCCTCCGCGAGGGACCAGGCTGCCTCCCACGAAAGCCACATCGGCTAAAGAATATACCGACCCCAGTTCTCCAATACTGTCGAGCAGGAAAATTCCTCCGCGTATCTGTTCTTGCTGCCACAACGTACGGCGCCATAAGGGAAGGCCGAAGTCGCGCAATTGATCAGCAACTTCCGGAAAGCGTTCGGGATGGCGGGGCGCGAGAACCATGACCGCCGCGGGATGGCTGTTAAGAACATTCCGAAAAGCATGCAATAGCAGGCCTTCTTCCTCACTATCCACCGTGCTGCCCGCGACAAAAATCGGTGCGGCCTTGGCCTGTATGAAATTTTCGCGGAGCCGCTGAACAATCTCCGAAGCAGCGGGAGCGGCAACATCAAACTTCAAGTTGCCACTCACTTGCACGCGGCTGCTGGGAGCACCAATGTCGGCCAGTCGTCGGCTATCTTCGTCTGTCTGCGCAAGGAACAAATTCACATTCTGCAAAATGCGTGTGAGTAATCCGCGCCAGCGGCGATATCCGGGGAAAGAGCGGTCGGAAATACGAGCGTTGACCACGGCAATGGATGCTCCATGCTGCCTTGAGAGGCGCAGCAAATTCGGCCAAAACTCAGTCTCGGCAATCACCAGCAAATCGGGATTCAATGCCTTCAGGTATGGCTTAACGCAGAAAGCAAAATCCAGGGGAAAGTAGAAGACGTTTGCTTCGCCAAATTTATCGCGGGCGAGTTTTTGTCCAGTGTCGGTCGTAGTGGAAACAACAGTGCGATATTGAGGCAATTCCTTTTGAAGCTGAGTTACAAGCTTGCTGATAGCGAGTACTTCCCCTACGGAAACTGCGTGGATCCAAATGGTTGGTTGATGCGGAGTTTTCAGTAGCCTGCCAGGGACGCGGCCAAATCTTTCTCCCATCCCGCGGGTATATTTTCCATGGCGAATGGCCTGGAAAAACCAGAACGGAATCCCGGCGACAAGGGCAAAAGCTAAAAGCAAGCTGTAGAGCAGGTACATGAGGGAAGGGCCATTCTACGCGGAGTGGCCTGCCGTCCGCACTAGACTTGAAATAGCATTTCTGAATACCATTTGCCGGGCGGCTTGCATCCTATAATCATTGGCATTCAAGCCGGGCATTAGAAGTGGGACGAACAAACCTTGAGCAACGAAAAGCTTTTATGAAAAAGATAAGCATCACGGTATGCGTGATCGGTATTTTGGCTTTATCAGCCTTCGCGGCTAAGGATTTCACCATGCCTGTGACGCACACCGCGAAGGGATATGCCGCGCATGATGAACATTCCACGGAAAGGGTGACGGTTGCTCTCGACCCCTACGACACGCCGGAGAAGGCGAAGATTTTCAATGAAAAGTACAGCGAAATTGGTTTCCTGCCCGTGTTAATGGTCATTACCAATGACAGCGACCAGGCAATTTCCCTGGCGGACGTGAAGCCCGAATACGTGACGGGAGACCGGACGAAAATGCAGCCCGCCTCGGAAGACGACCTGGCCCGCCGCATTTCACGTCCTTCGGCCAAGACTGCGCCATCACCACTTCCTTTTCCGACCAGAAAGGTGAAGGGTGGCCTTCGCCAGGAAATCCGGGATGAGATCCACAACTCGCGCTTTGCGGCCATGGCGGTCGAACCTCATACGACGCAAGCAGGATTTCTTTTTTTCGATATTTCCGGAATTTCAGCCCCCTTGGCGGGAGGGCATTTCTACCTGACGGGCGTTCGTGACGCCAATGACAAAGAGCTGATGTATTTCGACGTATCCCTGGACGATTATTTAAATCCGCCTTCGTCGCACTAAGTGCAAAGCGAATGCTCCGGGGAAAGTGCTACATTAATTCCTCATGCCAGCCCCCAATTCCCGCTTCGTAAAAGCCTGCAAAGCCTTGCCTGTGGACCGTACTCCCGTATGGTTCATGCGACAAGCGGGCCGTTACATGGCGGAATACCGGGCCGTCCGCAAAGAACATTCGCTGATTGAGATTTGCAAGAACCCACGGCTTGCGGCGGAGGTCACAATTACCGCCGCGGAGGCGTTGGGGGTGGATGCAGCCATTATTTTCGCCGACCTATTGCTACCGCTCGAGGTCATGGACCTGCCCTTTCATTTTGCCAATGGGGAAGGGCCAGTGGTGGAAAATCCCATAAAGAACAAGGCAGACGTCACCCGATTGCGAACCGATCGCGCCGCCGAACTGGGATATGTTTCAGAGGCCATTCGTCTGGTGGGAAAGCATTTTGGCGACCGTCTGCCGGTGATTGGATTTTGCGGCGCGCCGTTTACCCTTGCCAGCTACATGATTGAAGGACGGGGATCACGCAATTATCTGCAAACGAAAAAAATGATGTACACCTCGCCCGAAGTCTGGGACGAGCTGCTGCGCAAATTGGTGTCTGTGACTTCCGAATATGCGGTCGAGCAGGTGCGCGCTGGCGCGGATGTAATTCAGATTTTCGATAGTTGGGTGGGGTGCCTGGGCGTTGAGGACTATCAGCGCTACGTTCTGCCGCGGACCCGCGAACTGGTGGAAAACGTAAGAAAATCTGGCGCGCCGGTAATCTACTTTGGTACAGAGACGACGACGTTATTGAAGTGGATGAAGCAAACTGGCGCCGATGTGATTGGACTGGACTGGCGCGTTCCGCTCGATGAAGGCTGGCAAGCCTTGGGAATAAAGGGCGCAGTGCAGGGAAATCTGGATCCTGTACTGTTATTTGCCGAATGGCGTGAACTGAAAAGCCGGGCGACGGAAATTTTGCGGCAAGCCAATGGGCGGCCGGGACATATTTTCAATCTCGGACACGGCATTCTGCCGGAAACACCGGTGGAAAATGTAAAAGCTTTGACGGAATTTGTGCAGCAATACTCTGCTGGATAATTTAGGTATCACGTGTCGAATACTCAAATAGATGCAGTTCTCCTGCTTGCGCATGGAAGCCCGGAATCGGTGGAGGACGTGCCGGAATTCCTGATGCGCGTTACAGGAGGCCGTGGACTACCGTCCCAGGTGGTGGAAGAAATCAAACATCGTTATGGTTTGATTGGCCGCTCCCCACTCACCGATCTCACACGGGAACAGGCGGAGTTGCTAGCCGCCGAGTTGCAGCTTCCGGTGTATGTGGGGATGCGGAACTGGAAGCCGTTTATTGACGATACGGTGCGCACCATGATCGCCGATGGAGTGACTCGAGCGGTGGTGATTTGCCTGGCGCCGCAAAACTCCCGCACCAGCGTCGGACTCTACCGCGCAGCGGTAATGAAGAATGAGCCGTCGTTCGCGATTGAATTCGTGGAATCGTGGCATGATCACTCTTTATTGATTAAAGCCTTCGCTGAGGAATTGCGGGCGGCGCGAACCGCTCCTCCATTTGACGCCGCGCCAATTATTTTCACCGCGCACAGCGTTCCCGTTCGCACCATTGAACAAGGCGACCCTTACGACCAGCAAGCAAAAGAAACCGCCGCCCTGGTTGCGATTGCAGCGGGGTTGCGCCGAGAGCAGTGGAGTTTCGCCTTTCAAAGCCAGGGAGCCTCAGGAGGGCCGTGGGCCGGGCCTGCCGTGGAAGAACAGATCCTGCGTCTAAGTCAGGCAGGCCATAAGGAAGTATTGTTGCAACCAGTCGGATTTTTGGCCGACCATGTGGAGGTGCTCTACGATATTGACGTGGTGTTCAGGAAATTCGCCGAGAATCAAGGGATGACATTGCGGCGCACTGCGTCTTTGAACGGTTCTCGCTCGCTGACTGAAGCGCTCGCCGACATCGCGCGCTCGCGCTGCTCCTAGTCCAGGTCTTACCTTATATGCGAGTCATCGCGGGAAAATATCGCAGCCGTCCGTTGCTCTCCCTTAAAGGAATGGAGATTCGGCCTACTTCCGACCGGCTGCGCGAAACTCTATTTAATGTTCTGACTGCGGGGAATCCCGAGGCATTGGAAGGTACTGTCTGGATTGATTTATACGCCGGGACGGGCGCGGTGGGAATTGAAGCTCTAAGCCGCGGTGCGGAGATGGTCTATTTTGTGGAGTCATCCGCTCAGGCATCTGAACTGATCGCGCGAAACCTGGCTTCCCTGAAGGTCGAGCAGAATTTCAGAATTGTGAAACTTGATGCGCTGCGCGGTCTCAGGTCACTGGCGAACGATCACGTTGCCGCCAATTTTGTCTTCTTCGATCCCCCCTATCGAATGCGCGAAGCTTACCCAGAAGTGATGAATTCTCTCGCGCAGCCAGGGGTGCTGAAGCCGGATGGAGTTGTGATTGCAGAACACGAAAAGCGGTTTGACCCGGGAGAAAATCCTGGCCAGTTCCGGCGCGCGCGCAGACTGGTGCAAGGAGACGCAGCGTTGAGTTTCTATCAACGACAATTGTAGTCAGCCAGGCGACTACATCAACATTTCGCCAGTACTACGCGCGATCGGATGCTGCATCTCGCGAAGGTCATTTTTCACCATGTTCAGGCCATACACGCATTGTTCGAAATTCTGCGAGAGTGTGGCGAATAGCGGAGCAACCTTGGCGTATTCAAAATATTCGAATTTAGAAACAATGTAGTAACTTTCCTTGCCCGCCTTCATCCAGTCCACAAAATTTTCCAGGCGATTGTGGCGCAGGCGAAAATGATTGATGCTCTCGGGAAACATCCCGGCGAAAAACAACGTGTAGTCTCCGATATGTTTTCTGACCTGGCGTTCGCGGTCGAACGAGGGAGCGGGCCCGTACACAGGATTCGATTCCATCAGCATTTCGCCGACATCGTGGATAGGTTTTCCCGAAGCACTGACAGTTTTGAACAACTGCTTTGCGTCGCAGAACTCAGCAAGCAGAGACGCAACGTAATTGACAATCCGCGGATCGCGAATTCCTATCTCTTCCGCATAACGCCGCCCCACTAACTCAAGAAAAAATTGTTCAAGCGGTTCCGCTTCCGGAATCATAAGACCCCCCGCCCACTGGCCAGCTTACTCATGAAACAATCGGCCGTATTGGGATTTCTTATCGCAGCTGCAAGTACAACGCAAGTGACTTTTGTAAGTCGCGCCGTGGTTCATCTGATCTATTAGAGAGTAGAAGCCGGCATAAGGTTTCATGCGGGTGTTTGCTGGCAGTTGCGCTTGTCGGCTGCCATTGCGTAATTCGTTGACCCATCACCTGAAAGGAGCTGGAATGAAGCGAGAGAACATTTCGAGTAGCGCGCCCTGGGAGCCGATTGTCGGCTATTCGCGGGCGGTGAGGACAGGGCCTTACGTGCATGTCTCCGGCACGACCGCCACCGGGGCCGATGGGAAAATTGTCGGGATCGGTGATCCTTATGCCCAGGCCGTACAGGCCATCAAGAACATTGAATCCGCATTGAAAAAGGCGCGGGCGAGTTTGAAAGATGTGGTGCGGACCAGAATGTTTGTGACTGATATTGCGCATTGGGAAAAAGTTGGCCGGGCGCATGGCGAATTCTTCCGGGACATCCGTCCAGCTGCGACTCTGGTTGCGGTGAGCGCCCTGGTTTCCCCGGAGATGCTGGTGGAGATAGAAGCAGAAGCAATTATTGACGAAGGAGAATAGCAACGCAGATTTCGTTTACCAGAAATGCGTGCCTGAAAATGCGGAAGGCCAGCTACAGGAGCTGGCCTTCAAAATCGCAATGTAAACCTAAGTTACTTCTTGGGCGCGATGGCGTCCTTGGTTGCTTTTGCCACGCGGAATTTCACCACGGTCTTTGCTTTGATCTGAATCGGTTCGCCAGTCTGGGGATTGCGTCCCATGCGGGCTTTGCGATGCGCCTTCACGAGGCGTCCGAGACCGGGAACGACGAATACGCCGTTCTTCTTGGTTTCCTTCACCGCTGTGTCGCTGAGATGCTCCAGGAAAGCCGCAATTGTTTTATTGTTCGTCTCAAGCTTTTCCGCCAGGTGGCGTACGAGCTGTGTCTTTGTCATGCCTGATGCCATAAATTCTCCCTCCTGCAAGTCTGATTTTTTTGGAACGACTGGCGCATCTTACACCATCGCTCCTGTGGAAAAAGCACTGTTTTGATCAGTTTTCATGCGGTTTTTCTAACTTGATACCCCTGAAGCCCGCAAAAAATGCCCTTTCGGGCCATTTACTACGCCAAGACCGCGAATTTCAGCGGGTTTTGCGGCAGCAGAGCATCAACGAACACATGTCATAATGTTGCTCTGGAGGCGGTCGAAGTGAGTTGCGCCCTTTGCGAGACCCGAAAAGAAAAGCGATTTTGTCCGGCAGTCCACGGTCAGATTTGCCCCCAGTGTTGCGGTGAGCAACGCGAAGTAACTCTCGACTGTCCCAGTTCCTGCGTGTATCTACAGCAGTCGCGGCAGCATGAAAAGCCGCGCGGGGCGGGCGATGTCAGCGCCGAAGCACTTTTCGGAAGCGTTGAAATCGGGCAGCAGTTCCTCTACGAGCATGAACATTTAATCGTTGGCTTAAGCTTCGCGCTCACCCAGGCTGTCAGGACAGATCGGAACCTCACCGATCAAGATCTGATCGGAGCGCTCTCGTCATTGGCAAAGTCGTATGAAACGCTGGTGCACTCCGGCCTGCATTATGAGGCTCCGGTGCCCAATCTTCGCCAGCAGGCAGTCTCCGCCGAAATGCAAAAAATGGTGCGCGAGTATCGCGAGACTGAGCAAAAGCACATGGGCTATGTGCGGCTCCGCGATCCGGAAATTTTACGGGCGCTGGTTTTTCTGGTGCGCATGGCATATGCACGCACCTCAGGCCGGCCAAAGTCGCGGGCGTTTATTGATTTTCTAATGCATCAGTTTCCGGAACACGAAACCGCCGTGGTGGGCCCGGAGAAATCCGGCGGAAGCATTATTCTTCCTTAGGCGTGGTTGCGCGATGGGTGATTTTCTTCACTGCCTGGCCGCTGGGCAGGGCGTCGCGCAATTCGCGGATGGTCTGCTTCAACTGCGGATGACGCATCCCAGGCGCGATTTCCGCTAGCGGTTCCAGAACAAAGCGACGCTGATGCATGGCTGGATGCGGAATGCTAAGGCCCGGCGCGTTAACGATAGAATTTCCAAACAGCAGAATATCAATATCAATAATTCTTGGACCTTTGTCTTGAGTGCGCCTGCGGCCCATCGCCTCTTCGAGCTTAAGAATGGCAGCCAACAACTGACGGGGCATTTTCTCGGTTTTCATCTCCACCGCGCAGTTGGTGAACCACGGTTGCGCGACTTGTTCCACGGGCTCGGTTTGGTAAAAAGACGAAACCTTTGTGACCTGGCCGTGGGATGCCAATGCTTCGATGCCATCCCGCAATTGCTTTTCGGGATTTCCCAAATTGGAACCCAACGACAGATAAACGAGTTTTTCCATATTGAGTTCCCACATTTTCCAATTGCCAGCGCCCAATCCCAAGAACATTAGAACTTAAAAACGATGGCTACGACCTTCGTGATATTTCGCGCGCGAAGCGCAGCTATTAGCATTTGAAGATCATATGCACCTGCAATCGTTGCTTTTGACCCATGATACCGAAGTGACTCGCGTACTCCGTCCAGCGCTGGAAAAATTGTCGATTGAACTGGAAATCTGCATGGAAGCCGAAGCGGAAAAGCGACTCTCGGCGGACCGCTTTGACGCAGTCATTGTAGATTGCGACGATCTGCAAAGCGGGTTGCAAGTGCTTCACGGGTTGCGCCAGAGCCCGAGTAACAAACGGTCTATCGCCTTCGCCCTGTTAAATGGAACAACCACTACTACGAAGGCCTTCCAATGCGGCGCGAATTTTGTTTTGCAAAAGCCAATTTCGCTTTTGAACGCCACGCGTTGTTTCAGCGCTGCGCTGGGGCTCATGGAGCGCGAGCGGCGCCGCTACTTCCGGCATCCGGTGGAACTAAATGTCGGCATCGCCTTCCCTGACGGCGTCCAGAGAAGCGTGATTGCCACCAATATAAGTGAAGGCGGCATGGCGATTTGCTTGGAAGATCCCTTCCCAAATCACAAATCACTCACGGCAACTTTTACTTTGCCCGGTGAACATATCGCTATTTCCGCCCAGGCTGAACTCGCCTGGACAAGCGATATTCACGCAGGCCTTCGCTTTCTTCAACTCGCCATGAACTCCCGGGAACAACTCGAAAGCTGGTTGCAGCAACAGATGGTCAAATCCTAGCGCTGTTCGTTCTTGCAGTCGCCCGGAATCCAGAGTGAGACTTGTGCACAGGCGATTTCGGCGGCAATCTAATGGAAAATCGTCGAACCAAATCCATTTGAATGAGGTGGCCCATGCTTTCAATTAATTTCCGGATTGAGCGCGCCCAACGACTGGTGCGCATGTTAGATAGTGACGCGCCCTTGATGGCGGTGCGGGTTGCGCCTTTGACTCCTGAACATCAGAAGTCCGCTCTAAGCTATGCGGACATGTTGCGCGCCAAAGCGCGGATGGAATTAGAAACCCTGCTGAGCGAGAAGAACAGCAAAGACACGGCGGACTCGGCGCATCCGGCGGCCGACTGAAGCGTGCCATAAAAATCAACGCGGACAGCTAATCGCTGCCCGCGTTTCGTTTCTTCTGGAAAAAGATCTTCTATCTTAAAATCCCAAAGCTTCAGCGACCGGCCGTAGCAGCCACAGCCCGCAGCGAAGTGATTTTCTCCAATAACTCTTCCAACCGATGCCCAGTGTCCAGGTTGCCGTCCACGTAGGGATGTCGGCCTCCATCGGCGTGCAGAACGAGCACCCGCGTGCCAGGATGAGATTTTTTCACCATGTAAGGAAGATGATGGCGATCGTCGCGGGTAAGGGTCGGCCCCAGGACGACGAGATCGAACGATTCATGGCGCAATAGCGCTTCGACCAGCTTGCGATTGCCAGCCTTTTCCACCTTATGTCCAGCCTTCTGCATGGACTCCGCCTGAGCATTCAAAACCTGCTCGTTGCCTTCGCCGTACAAAATCTTGAATTGAGTTGTCTTTCCAGTGTTTGCCATACGAGATCAGCCAGGCCTTTCCCCTGGACTGGATTGCTACGTTAGCAACAGCGGGAAAATCTGAGAACGTCACCGAAGATCAACAACGAAAGTGGGTAGCCAGCGGAATGTGTCGGAGCTCTGTAAAGGCTTGCAAACTCAAGCCCTGCAAGAGATGAGCAAAAATTGGAATGACGGCGACCGGGTTACCAAAGGAGTGAAAACTAGAGTTCTGGACTATTTCAGGTCTTGCAGCTTTGTCATGGCCATTTGTGCGAATGGAGTGCTTGGATTGTCTTTCTGCACTTCCATGTAGGTCTTTTTAGCATCAAGCGGCTGATTGTTTTCCTGGTAAGCGGCCGCTAGCTCCAACTGCGCAGTAGCCTTGCCGACCGAGCGCGTTGGCTTGCTGATGAGCTGCTGATAAAGGCCAATCGCATCCTTGGCGCGATTGTTGCTGCGGTACACCGATGCCAGGGCGAATTTCGCCAAAGCGGCCAAGTCATCGTTTGACGAATTCGATACCGAAAGGAAGTCCTTCTCGGCCTCGGACGTGTTGTTCAAATCCACTGCGGTTGAGCCGAGAAAATAATGAGCAAAATCGGCGGAGCGGGTATGAGGATACTTGGAAACAACCTCTTCCAGTTGCTTATTGGCCGCCGTGGCGCGCTCTTGCGAAGAAGCAAAGCTGGGATAATCCGCTTGTGCGGGCATGCCCGACGGGCGAATCGGCATGCTCATGGTACGCACGGCCTTATTCAACTCCAAACTGGCTTGCTGGTCCTGTTGATCGAGGTAATACCAGCCACCGAAGACGCCGCAAATCACCACAACCAGCACCGCGATCATCACAATGAGCAGCATGCGGTTGGCAAGCGACCACTCCACCAGACGGTCCCATGCTTGCATGGTGACTTGGTTAAAGCGGTCTTCTTTCATCTGGTGACGGGTCTCTGCTCGCACGGGGATTCCTCGGGAAGATGGGTTACGAATGAGTAGTCTAGCAGCAGCAAATCCGCAGCGTCAAAGCCCATTGCTCTAACAGGATCTAGGTACACGCTGCGCTTCGGCGCTTTCGCTCCGGGCCGGGCGCCAAATATTGAAGTGTTAGACTCCCTGCATGAAACCGGAAGTTTCATCCGGCGACGCCGCCCTGCAGCCGGGCCTATACGTGGTGGCCACCCCCATCGGCAATCTTGAGGACATCACGCTGCGCGCTCTGCGCGTACTGAAAGAAGTGGATTTGATCGCCTGCGAGGACACGCGGCATACGCAAAAGCTGCTGAGCCATTTTGGAATTTCAACGCGCACCATCAGCTACTACGAGCAAAATGAAGCCAGCCGCGCCGCGGAGCTGGTAAAAGAACTGGAAGCTGGAAAGCGCATTGCTCTGGTAACGGACGCGGGAATGCCAGGAATTTCTGATCCGGGATACCGGCTGATTGCGCTGGCAATCGAGCACGGCATAAAAATTACGCCGATTCCGGGCGCTTCGGCGGTAATCTCAGCACTGGCAGCAAGCGGCCTGCCCACCGATTCATTTCAATTCCACGGATTCCTGCCGCCAAAAAGTGGCCAGCGAAGAAAGATGTTTGAAAATATCCGGGCCTCGTCGCAGACGGAAATCTTTTACGAAGCGCCGCACCGCCTGAAAGAAGCACTAGAGGACATTGTCGCCGTGCTTGGGCCGGCGCGTCCGATTGTGATTGCGAGAGAGTTAACCAAGATTCACGAAGAGTTTTTGCGCGGCTCGTCATCGGACATTCTCAAAGAGTTGAATGTCCGCAGCGAGGTCAAAGGCGAGATTACGCTGCTGATCGGAAAAGCTTCGGAAGGTCCGGACACAGTTCATCTTCAAGAAACTATTCGAGAACGCGTCCAGAAGATCATGGATGAGCAGAATCTGGACGAGAAAGCCGCGCTGAAGACCGTCGCCAAAGAGCGTGGAATTTCCAAGAGCGAAGCCTATCGGGAGTTACAGAGGAGCAAGTAAACCCCGTCTGCGACTATTGCTCAAAACCATCGGTATCTGATGAGCATGCTGCACTCAGCGGAAATTTCCGGATCATTATGCCGAGGGGGTGGCCCACTCCAGATAGATGTTCTTTGAAGGAGCTGCTTCCTGAGATGCCATCCCGCTCCTGAGCCTTCGGGATGACATTGGGGTTGGATTTCGTACGAATAGCCATCGCTTGTTCCGTGTCCATCCACAGCATTCTGCGTTATACTTCGCTCAAGTTTTCAATTCTTCCGGGAAAGAAGTGCAATCATGTCCTTACGACTGGCTGAAGAGGTATCTGCTCAGGTTCCCGCCGACGATTTTGTGGCGCTGGAAGAGAAGGTTTATCGCACTATTGAGATGTACAAGGCCGCGCGCGAAGGGCGAACGGCAGCGGAGCGTGATGCGCAGCGCTTGCGCGCGCAGATGGAAGAGCGCGAGGAAGAGTTTGAGAACATGCGCCGCGAGATGATCCGCCTGCGCAAGGAGCGCGAAGAAGTCCGCGGCCGCGTGGAAAAAATGCTCAAGCAGATTGACGTAATCGCGGCGGAGCAGGCAGCGAGCTAGGCAGCCGCGACATCGAAAGAACGTGCAGGCAGATCGCTAAAGCAGATCGCTTAAGAAGGTGCTCGAATGGCAACTGCGACCAAACAACCGCCCACCAAAGACGCGAACAACAACAGCGTCCGCGTGGAAATCTTCGACCAGCCCTACAACCTGCGCGGCTCCGATCCGGAATATATCCTCAAGCTGGCCGACTACGTGGATTCCAAAATGCGCGCCGTGGCCGAGCAGACCCACACCGTGGACACCTCGCGCGTGGCGGTGCTGGCAGCGCTGAACATTGCTGATGAATTGCAAAGCATGAAGCGTACGCAGGACAACGGTAGCTCGGAATATACCAAGCGCGCGCAGCATCTCTCCGATGCGTTGGACGAAGTGCTCAAGGACAAAGATAAAGACAAGAGCCAACGCCGGGCAGGATAGCCCTCGACATTCTTCACGCTTTCTTTCGACATTCCTCTAATTTCATTCACACTCTGGTAATCCCGCTGGCAAGCCAATTGCCATCTTTTTACCTTCGGGTACTTGCTAATCACAGCGGTTTTGCCTAGCATCGGGAACTGAAGGCCGACCTGTTAGGTTGGTGATGGTAGCAACCGATTTTTGAACCAATGCCGAATGAACGGGGACTCGACTCGTATAACGATCCGGTGTGCTGTTCCGCCATGCGGAAATGCCTAATGGGTCACGGCGGGTTCCCACCGTGTAATGCGGGTTCATTCTCGGCCTACCACACGGCAAAGCGGGTCGGCTTTTACTCTTTTGCGCCTCGCATGTTCTCAATGTTGTCATCCTGAGCGAAGTCAGATGATTCGCGCGCGAATCATCTGTGCAGTCGAAGGATCCCTGTAAGCTAGCGGAACTCGTCATTCTGACCGCAGTTCCATCGCCTTCTGCAGAAAGGCGAACAGCCGAGAGCGGCTGTCCTTACGCAACCGCTTCCTGCTAAACTGCACAGTGCGAATTCCCAGCTGCTTGCATCCAATTTAATAGTGTTTCCCACACTCTTTCATATCGGAAGTTTCCGCGCGCCCACCTACGGATTTCTCGTCGCGCTGGGCGTGTTTGTTGGGCTCTTGATCAGTGTGAAATTTTCCGAACGCCAGGGAATCAACGGCGACCACGCCTGGAATTTCGGCATTACCACGGTGCTGGCCGGAATCGTGGGATCGAAAGCTCTTTACATTCTGGTGGACTGGCACTACTACGCTGCGAACCCACGCGAGATTTTCAGTTGGGACACCATGCAGGCGGGCGGCGTTTTTTCTGGAGGGCTGCTGGCCGCATTTATCGCGGCCGCCTGGTACATCCACCGTTATCGCCTCCCCGCGCTTAGGATGTTCGACGCTTTTGCCCCCGGACTGGCACTCGGCCACGCGATTGGCCGCGTGGGGTGCTTCGCCGCCGGATGCTGCTTTGGCAAACCCACCAGTCATTTTTGGGGCGTCACATTTACGAATCCGCTGGCGAATTCCATTTCCGATACGCCTCTTGGAGTTTCTCTCCAACCTACGCAGCTTTTTGAGTCCGCGGTGGAGCTGGCGAATTTCTTTATTCTCGCCTGGATGCTGAAGCACAAAAAGTTCGATGGGCAGGTCCTTGCCGCGTATCTGATTTTGTACGGCATCGCCCGCTTCTTTCTTGAGTTCATACGCAACGACCCAGGCCGCGGCGAATTTTTCGGGAACATCATGAGCGGCACCCAGTTCATCGCCCTTTGCCTGGTGCTGGCCGGGGGATTTATCTGGTGGCTGCGTTCCGCGCCGAAAGCCATTGTGGTTCCTGCGACAAGGTGAGCGCTCTTACTGTACCTCACGCAAACTTCATTATTTCGCGGCCAACACGCGGCCCAGGTAGGCATGAAGCTCGGGCATCGTCTGCGTGGCCCCGATCCAACCTAAATAACCATCGGGCCGGACGAGAACAAGCTCACCTTTTCCGCCGCCATATGCTTCCGCAACGTGACCGGAGGCGTCAATAAATACTGGCTGCTGGTCTGCCGGATTTGTGCGTGCTGCCGAAGCAACCACATCGAGCCTTCTGACCGCCATCGGCATCTCGCCATTGTTTGGCGCGTTCGCTGCAGGAAACAGCCGCAATAGCGTGAAATGGGGCCCGCGAAAAACATCAAACAAACGCATCGGCTCTCCCGCCGCACTCTGTCCTGGAGCATCGGGAGCGCGGTCGCCTGCAGAAATTTTTAGTTGTACATCGCCGGACCGCTGGCTCAAGGACATCTCTTTATAGGAAATGCCTAGCTGAAGCGTGACCGCGTCCCGCCGCAGTCTTTCGTCGCTTTGCGAGGAAATCTGCTTGTAAAGCTTCGAGCTGATGCCAAGCACGCTGGCCGCAACCGGCAAACGCTCCTCTTCATAGGTATCCAAAAGGGACGCTGGGGCGCCGCGTAAAACATTTTCCAGTTTCCAGCCAAGATTGTAGGTATCCTGAATTCCCGTGTTCATCCCCTGCCCACCCGCTGGAGTATGAACATGCGCCGCATCCCCGGCAAGAAAAACCCGTCCCATCCGGTACCGGGACACCAAGCGAACATTCACGCGGTAAAGGGACAGCCAGGGCGCGTCAGTCAGTTCAATATCGGTGCGGCCAGTCCGCTTGTTTACGATCTCCTGAAAAAGTTCAAGTGAAGGTTCCTGTTCTTCTCCGGGAGGCACCTGCGCCTGGAACTGGTACAAATCCGTCGAAGGCAATGGACAAAGCGCGAGCCAACCGTCGGGATGCTGCGGCCATGAGTGCCAGGCTTCGCGATCCAGCCCGCGCAATCGGACGTCCCCGACATACATCCGCTCGTCTTTCCATGTCTCACCTTCAAAAGGGACCTCCAGAAACTTGCGCACGAAACTGCGCCCTCCATCCGCGGCAACGAGATACTTGCATCGCACAATCTCGTTCCCGTCAGTACGCTTGAGCGTGGCGGTCACGCCCTGATCGTCCTGTTCAAAGGCAACGAGTTCGGTCGAGAGCTCGACGGCTGGACCCTGTTTTTGCAGAAGACCGCGAAGCGTCTCTTCAACGCGCCACTGCGGGACAATCAAAGAGCTCGCATATGGAGTGTTCGGAGTCGGATAGCGGCCCTCGTGCATGTCCTTCTCCCCAAGCACTTTGTATCCGTCATAAGCACGGAACGGGATATGAAATTTCCCCAGACGAAGTATTTCTTCAACGATTCCGAAGTCATCGAAAACCTCCAGGCTTCTTGGTTGAAGGCCCTTGCCTTTTGAACCGATGAAAAATTTAGAAGCTTTGTCAATAATCCGGAATGAAGCTTTGCGGCGGGCAAGATCACACGCCATCGTTAACCCAGTGGGGCCCGCTCCAATGATTAACACGGCTACGTCGTGGTTCTTCATGACAAACTCGCATTTTTGGGATCCTGCAATTTTACCAGTCAACAAGTCCTGCCTGTAATGCGGTGAGATGGATCCTGCGGTTCAATGTATCCTTAATTGTCATTTTTCGAGTTGAAGCCGCGCTCTGCAATATGACCCTCCCGTTCCCCATCTCGCTCCGTGCAGCCGCTGAAGATTCCGGGAAGCGGCTTGACCAGTTTCTCGCCGCGCATCTGCCGGAAACCAGCCGCGCCCGCGTGCAGCAGTTGATCGCGGAGCGGAAAGTTCTGGTCAACGACGCGCCGGCCAAAGCCTCGCTGCGTTTGCGCGGAGATGAACGAATCTCCGTCCTCGGCGCATTCCAGCCTCCGCCCCTGCGCGCCATGGCGGAGGACATTCCGCTGGAAATTATTTACGAAGACAATGACCTGATCGTGGTCAACAAACCGGCAGGAATGATGGTCCACGCCGGCGCTGGGGCCACGGAAGCCGAGCGAAATCGCGGAACGCTGGTGAACGCGCTATTGCATCGCTTCGGAAAATTGTCGGCGGTCGGCGGAGAGTTGCGCCCCGGCATCGTGCATCGCCTGGATAAAGCTACGAGCGGGCTCATTATTGTGGCGAAAAATGACGAGGCGCATCGCCGCTTAGGCGCTCAATTTTCCGCCCGTGAAATTAAAAAGACCTATATTGCGCTGGTGCACGGAGCGCTGAAACAGGAGCGCGGCACCGTGAATAGCAGTATTAGCCGCGATCGCATACGGCGCGTTCGCATGACCACGCGATTGAAGGGCGGGCGCGACGCCATCACTCATTACAAGGTCGCTCGCCGGATTGACTCGCAGTTTGGAAAGTTCACGTTGCTGGAAGTGAAAATTGACACCGGACGCACGCACCAGATCCGCGTCCACATGGCGTCGCTGGGCCACGCAGTTGTGGGCGATACCCTATACGGCGCGGCCCGCGAGTTGCGGCCCAATAAAGCAGCGTCACGGCAGACGATTTCGCTGGAACGGAATTTTCTGCATGCGGCGGCGCTCGAATTTTCCCATCCCCGCACCGGGCAAGCGCTATCGTTTGCCGCGCCGTTGCCACAAGAGTTAGACGAGTTTTTGGCCAGGGTGGAGAGTAGGTATAATGGAAGCAAGAATGAGGGCTCGTAGTATCAGTTTGGTTCTCGCAGGGCTGGCATGGTTTTTGTTGCCGGTCTGCGCACAGACTTCCCCGGACAACCTGCCCGCCGCGCCCTCCGCCACGGTTCAGCAAGAGCAGCAACAGGCCCGCGCGAAAGCACAAGTGGCGCAAGCAGCTGCAGCCGCCCAGCAGGCGAAAGATCAAGCGGCGCAGCAGGCAAAAGACAAAGCTGCAAAAGATGCGGCTGCGAAAAACGCCTCCTCAAAAGACTCGAACGGCTCAGCTTCTCCAGCGCCAACGAACAACGCACAAGCCCCGCAAAAATCTTCCGACCACGGCGTGGATGGCTCTCTTCTCGAAGCCGGCGACGGAACGGCTTCCGACACCACCATTACCCGCAGGGTCAACGAAGTCAATTGGGTTTTCACTGTGATGGACAGGCACGGGCGTTATGTGAAGGACCTGAAAAAAGAAGATTTCAGCGTTCTCGACAACGACCGGCCGGTAAACCGGATTCGCAGCTTTCAGAACGAGACTGATCTTCCTTTGCAAGTCGGACTGTTGATTGACGCCAGCAACTCCATCCGCGAACGTTTCAAGTTCGAGCAGGAATCTGCGATTGAATTTTTGAATGACACCATCCGGCGAAAATATGACAAGGCCTTCGTCATTGGCTTCGACGTTGCGCCCGAGGTTACGCAGGATTTCACCGATGATGCGCAGGCTCTTTCGCAGGGGATTCGCGTGTTGCGCCCCGGCGGCGGCACCGCTCTTTTTGACGCGCTCTACTTCGCCTGCCGCGACAAGCTCATGAAGGAACCCCACCCGGGACCGGTGCGCAAAGCGATCATTCTTTTAACCGATGGCGATGACAACCAGAGCCACGTGACGCGGGAAGAAGCGATCGAGATGGCACAGCGCGCTGAAGTGGTCGTGTACACCATCAGCACCAACCTCACCGATAAGGGCGGCGAAGGTGACAGAGTATTGCAGCGCATTGCCGACGCAACCGGAGGCCGCTCCTACACACCCTTCCAGTTGACCGACGTGGCCGACGCATTCGGCAAAATCCAGGACGAACTGCGCAGCCAGTATTCCTTGTCTTTCCGCCCGCCTGAATTTAACCCTGACGGCAGTTTCCACACCGTGCAAATCCTGGCCAAGAACCACAAAGGCCTGCGCATTCGCGGCCGCCACGGGTACTACGCTCCGAACGAATAGCGGCCGTATACTCCGCAGCCTGTCTTGATCACATAAAAAGCCACTGTCCGTAAACAATACGAGCCGCAAGGCATGCGCCTTTCATCGAGGCGGATAATGGATGCGGTAATTTCGCGTGCAGCTACAATGGCCTGTCCAGCGTCTAAACTAATAAGAATGAACCAGCTTCTGGCCATCCTGCTGCTTGTATTGTGCATTCCTGCGATGGGCCAGACATCCACGCCAGCGACTACTTCCGCTCCTACATCTCCAGTCGCGCAGGCGAATGCGCTCAAGGCCAGGACTCTTCTGAATGAAGCGATTGCGGCGTTAGGCGGCCCGGCGTATCTCAATATTCAGGACATCAGCCAGCAGGGCCGCACTTACAGCTTTCACATGGGACAACCCAACAGCGCGGGTCTGGAGTTCTGGCGCTTCTATAAATATCCCGATAAGGACCGTTATGAACTCACCAAGCAACGCGATGTAGTGGAGCTTTATAACGGCGATAGAGCCATCGAAATCACCTATAAGGGCGCGCAGAACCAGGATGCCAAGGATGCAGCCAGCTACCGGAAGCGAAGACCGTACGCCTTGGATTGGGTGCTGCGCCACTGGCTCACGCAGCCGGGAATCGCGTTGTTCTATGAAGGACAAACGGTCGCGGAAAGCAAGACCGTGGACCAAATCACCATCATGAATGCGCAGGATGACGCGATTACGATCTACCTCGACGTGGACACGCATTTGCCGGTGAAGAAAAGTTTCAGCTGGCGCGACCCGACCGACAAGCAGCGCAACGTGGAAGAAGAGTCCTACGACAATTACAGGCCCACGCAAGGCATCATGACGCCTTACACTGTCACCCGTTACTACAACGGAGACATGTCGAACCAGCGCTTTCTTAGCATGGTGCAGTACAACCAGAACCTGAGCGATTCGTTGTTTGACCCTTCACAGAAAAGCTTGCCGAAGAAAAAATGAAGCGAAGAATATTCTGTTCTTCAGAGCGCATCAGTTCTTACGCCCGAGGCGCGTCTACCCACCGCTCTAGTGCCGAAGGCACGGAATGTGAAAGCCCGGCACGTAAGTGCCGGGAACGAGAATCGAAAAAGCGAGTCCCGCAGGGACGACACCTTATCCTTCTCGGCAGCATCGGCGCTTTTGCCGTCGGCTGGCCCATCTTTGATTTTTTGTGCCATCACAACAACGGCTGCCCCATCCTGCGCGGGGTTCGCAGGGTGGGCGCCCACGGACTTCGATTCCATACGCACCTGTCACTGAAAATCTCCTGATGCCAATTGTCAGTGGTGCCCACGCTTCGAAACGCGCGAAGCGTGGGGCAGCCTCAATTTGATATCGCCAATCTGAAAGGCAAAAAGTTGGTGCAGCACGTCCCTCCAGAAAAGCAAAGCGGAGGGTTGCGATTAAATCCGCCGTAGTTTAGCCGTTTCACTCCGTGTTCGGCCCTTGTTAGTCACTTCCTGCGCCCCCGTTTTTTGGGGGTTTACATGTTATAATTTAGACAGTTCTCATTACCATAATCCCAGCATATGCAAAGAGTTACGAGATTTTCGCGCGGCGATAAGCGCGCCTAAAGATTCCCGCAAAATTGCTTGCAAATCGAGTTCAGAATTAGAAGACTTTTCTTATGGCAGATGACCAGAATCCCGAACTTCCGCTGACTCCTCCGCCGGGCGGCGGAGATGGCTCCGGCATTCCCGGAGCGGCCAGCATTCAACCCGTCAATATTGAAGAAGAGATGAAGCGGTCGTATCTCGACTATTCCATGTCGGTGATCATCGGCCGCGCGCTGCCCGACGTCCGCGACGGATTGAAGCCCGTGCACCGCCGCATTCTTTACACCATGCAGCAAATGGGATTGCAGCCCAACCGCGCCACCCGCAAATGCGCCAGGATCGTGGGAGACGTGATGGGCAAGTACCATCCGCATGGCAACCTGGCCGTCTATGACGCGCTGGTGCGTTTGGCACAAACGTGGAGCTTGCGTTATCCGCTGATTTTTGGGCAGGGAAATTTCGGCTCGGTGGATGGAGACCCGCCGGCGGCCGACCGCTATACCGAAGCCAAGCTGGCGCAGGTTTCCATGGGTTTGCTGGAAGACCTGGAGAAAGACACGGTTGACTTCCGCCCCAACTACGACGACAGCGAAGTGGAACCGGACGTTCTGCCAGCGCGCATTCCCAACCTTTTGGTGAATGGCTCGGATGGAATCGCAGTAGGAATGGCGACGAAAATTCCGCCACACAATCTTACAGAGATCGTGGACGCCACCATCATGCTGGTGAACAATCCCGGCGCGCAACTCGCGGAAATTTTGAAGGTCGTCAAAGGGCCGGACTTCCCCACTTACGGAATTATTCACGGCAAAGCGGGAATTCTGGACGCTTACAAAACGGGCCGCGGCCGCTTCATGATGCGCGCCAAAGCCTCCATTGAAACATTCAACAAAGACCGCCAGGCAATCATCGTTACGGAAATTCCTTATCAGGTGAATAAAGCGCGGCTGATTGAGCGCATCGCGCAACTGGTGAACGACAAAATTATTGACGACATTTCCGACATTCGCGATGAAAGCGACCGCGATGGAATGCGCATCGTGATTGAACTCAAGCGCGGAGGAGAACCGCAGTTGGTGCTGAATCAGCTGTACAAGCACACCTCCATGCAGGAGAGTTTCAGCATGATTCTTTTGGCTGTGGTCAACAACCAGCCAAAAGAGCTGGGCCTGATCCAGGCGATCAAGCATTTTATTGATCACCGCGTGGATGTGGTGCGCCGCCGTACCGCCTTCCTGTTGCAGAAAGCGAAAGACCGCGAGCACATTCTTGAAGGCTACAGGACTGCGCTTGACCATATTGACAACGTCATCGCCATCATTCGCGGCAGCGCCAACCGTGGCGAGGCCCGCGAAAATTTGGTCGCTTACTTTGCCGGCAAAAAGATTGACATCAATACTACGGGCCGTGCCCCCAAGCTTGATCCTGAAAAGCGGTTCAGCTCCATTCAGGCCGAAGCGATCCTGGAACTGCAACTGCATCGCCTTACCCGGCTTTCCATTGATGAAATCACCAGGGAATTGGGCGTAGTGCGCGAGAACATCGCCGAGTACGAATCCATTCTTGCGTCGCAAACGAAGCTGCGCAACGTCATCATCAAAGAATTGGAAGAAGTCAAAAAGCAATACGGCGACGAACGCCGCACGGTGATTGAAGACGAAGCGGCGGAAATCAGCCTGGAAGATCTGATTGCCGACGAGCAGGTGGCCGTCACCGTAAGCCACTCCGGCTACATGAAGCGCACGCCGATCTCTACCTACCGGCAGCAGCGCCGTGGAGGCACTGGGCGCACGGGCATGAAGACGCGCGACGAAGATTTCGTCGAGCATCTGTTCATCGCTTCAACGCACGCCTACATTCTTGTCTTCACCAACCTGGGGCGCGTGTATTGGCTCAAGGTGTATGAGGTTCCCGACGTGAGCGCGGCGGGCAAGGGCAAACACGTGGGGAACCTGATCGGCTTGCAGACAGGCGAGACCGTGCGCACCATGCTGGCCGTCCGCAATCTGGAAGAAGAGGGCAAATACATTTTCTTCGCCACGCGCAACGGCACGGTGAAGAAGACTGACTTGAAAGACTTTTGCAATGTGATGTCGCGCGGCATTATTGCCATTGGCATTGACCAGGGAGACGAACTGGTCGGCGTCACGCTGACCGACGGCAACCAGATTGTGTTTCTGGCCTCGCACGATGGGCAGGCGATCCGCTTTGACGAAGAGAACGTGCGCTCCATGGGGCGACCCGCTTACGGCGTGCGCGGCATGAGTCTCGACAAAAGCGACTACATTGTTGGCATGGCCACGACGCCGAAAGATGCGAAGAAAGCCGAAGCCGCCATCCGGAAGGCCAAAGAGAAGGCTGGAGTCACTGAAGATGGGATTTCCGAGATCGCGACCGACGAAACAATTCCCATCAAAGGCTCGCTGATTCTTTCCGTGACCGAAAATGGGTATGGAAAGCGGACGCCAGCCGAAGAGTACCGCCTGCAAAACCGCGGCGGCTCTGGCGTAATCAACGTGAAGACGACCGAGCGCAACGGCAAGGTCACCGGCATTGCGCAGGTGACCGAGCAATCGGAAGTCATGCTGATTAGCCACTATGGAAAGATTATCCGCATGGATTCGAGCACGATTCGCGAATCTGGACGCGCCGCGCAAGGCGTTCGCCTGCTGAACCTGGAGCCGGGAGATCGCGTGGCGGCGGCTGTGGTCATTCCGAAAGATGAAGCGCCGGCGGGCGGGCTGCTGCCGAATTAATGCTGTCGGCGGGCGAACGGCCACGCTGCGTTTTCTTAGCCTCTTGGGTGACGGAGTGGGCGTTTCCGGATGGGGCTGCGAATTTTGTCAAGCCCTCCGGACGGGCGGATCTTCGCTAACCAGATGAGATTAAAGCGAATATATTTCCCGGCGCCGTGTCCCATTCTCCCCGTTGGAAGTAGTACTCTAGAAATAGAGTTGCACATTGCGCCAGCGTTTCCGCGTTTTTGGGAATGAACGTCGTCCGGTCCTAATCAGCCCATGAAAGTCACCGAAAAAGACGTAGCTTACGTGGCGGAACTCGCGAATCTTGAGTTGACGGAAGAAGAACGCGCGCGCATGCTGCGCGATCTCAACTCCATCCTTGGGCACATTGACATGTTGAACGCGCTCGATACCGCGAACGTGCCGCCCATGGCGCAAGTTTCGGACCGCTTCGGAGCGGATGCATCCAAAAAAGGCAGCGAACGCTTTATGTACGCCAGCCGCGAGGACGTGCGCGAAGGACTGCGCAAATCGCTTCCACATGAAGTTGCGCTGGCGAACGCGCCGGATTCCGATGGGACATTTTTCGAAGTGCCGAAAGTGATTGAAAAATAATGCAGAAGTCAGAATTTAGAATGCAGAAGTAATAGCGAAATGGTTACATTCTGAATTCTAACTTCTGCATTTTCAGAGCCCGGCATCAGCTCTTAGAAACTGTCCATCAGTCTAAAGATCAATGGACCTAAGCTCGCTCACAATCGATTCAGTTCGCTCTGCGATTCAGGAGCGCAAAGCAACCGCTGCCTCTTTCGCAGAGGCGCATTATGCAAAGATCGCAAGCGATGATCCGCAGATTGGTGCGTACCTCGCGCTCTGCAAAGATCGCGCGATGGCGAAGGCGTCCGAGATTGACGTGCTTGCGGCTAAGGGCGAGAAGCTGCCCGCGCTGGCGGGAGTTCCGGTAGGGATTAAGGACGTAATGGTGACGCGCGGCGTGCCGACGACCGCGGGATCGAAAATCCTGGGAAATTATCTTCCTCCCTACGATTGCACCGCAGTCGCGCGGCTGGAAGCGGCTGGCGCGGTGGTGCTGGGCAAATTGAATTGCGACGAATTTGCCATGGGCTCGTCGAACGAAAACTCCGCGTGGAAGCCGGTGCACAATCCGCGCGATTTGAGCCGCGTGCCGGGAGGCTCCTCTGGCGGATCGGCGGCCGCAGTCGCGGCGAACATGGCGGTGGCAACTTTGGGTTCGGACACTGGCGGATCGATTCGACAGCCGGCATCATTTTGCGGCGTGGTGGGATTGAAGCCCACCTATGGCTGCGTTTCGCGGTATGGATTGATTGCATTCGCTTCATCGCTTGATCACATTGGCCCATTCGGCAGAAACGTGAAAGATGCGGCGCTGATGTTGCAGACGATCGCCGGACGCGATCCGATGGATTCCACTTCCGCGGACATTCCGGTGCCGGATTATCTCGCCGAGATGGAAAAGCCGGTGAAGGGATTGAAGATTGGCATCGCCAAAGAGTATCTGGGCGAGGGCCTTGACGGCGAAGTACGCGGGGCAACGGAAGCCGCGGTACAGAAATTAGCGCGGCTGGGTTGCGAGATTGTGGAAGTCTCGTTGCCGCACACTAAGTACGCGGTGCCCGCGTATTACATTGTCGCGACCGCGGAGGCGTCGTCGAATCTGGCGCGCTTTGACGGCGTGCGTTATGGATTTCGCGCGCCGGGCGTGCGATCGCTTACGGAGATGTATCGCCGAAGCCGCGACCAGGGATTTGGCGCGGAGGTGAAGCGCCGCATCATGCTGGGGACGTATGCGTTGAGCGCGGGCTACTACGACGCGTACTACCTGAAGGCGCAAAAAGTGCGGACGCTGCTGACGCGCGATTTTGAAGAGGCGTTCACGAAAGTGGATGCGATCGTTACACCAACGTGTCCAACGGCGGCGTTCAAGCTGGGCGAAAAAGTGGATGATCCGCTGGCTATGTATCTGGCGGACATTTACACGGTGACGGCGAACCTGGCGGGCATTCCCGGGATTTCCATTCCTTGCGGCGAAACGAAAGAGAAGCTGCCTATTGGACTGCAGATATTTAGCAGGCATTTTGATGAAGGGATGATTTTGCGGGTTGCGGGTGCGTACGAGAAGGTTGCTTGAATTAAGTTTAAGTTTGCCGATGGGCCGCGAGAAATCGCGGCTTTTTTTGTTGCTGTAGGGATCCTTCGACTTCGTCCGATCATTCGCAAGCGAATGATCGGACTACGCTCAGGATGACAAGTTAGTTGGGTTACCAGGGTAATTTGCAGTTGTCTCTCTTCAGTTCATTTTTTTCTTCAATCAAACAAATCTCAGGAGGAGTTCTTATGCGGTCGAATTCATGGCAGAAGTGTCTTTTGGCAACAGCGTTGATAGCTTCGATGATCACAACCGGATGCAGTGCGCAATGGATCAGCGTGGCGCTGGCCGATTTGCCGGTGCTTACCCAGATGGCCTTGAACATTGCCTCTCTGGTAACGGCGCTGCAATCGGGGCAGCAGATGAACCCTGCGGAAGCGGCGGCGATACAGAACGTTTCGGCGGAAGCGGGCCGGGACTTGAATTTGTTGCAGAGTTTGTACAACCAGTACAAAGCGAATCCGGATGCCGCGACTCTGCAGAAGATTCAAGATGAAATCAGCGCGGTCAATCAAAGCCTTCCCGCGTTGCTCCAGACAGCGCATATAAGCAATCCCACGTTGAATGGAAGAGTGACCACGGCGGTGAATTTGATATTGGCGACGGTGAACAGTTTTGCCGCGTTGATTCCGCAAACGACAGGCGCGGTATCGCGGAGAGTGGAAGGGCGGCAGATAAGCATTCCGAGCGCGAAGGAGTTGAAGAGGCAATGGAACCAGCAGGTGTGTGCTCCGACGGGGAATGTGGCGCTGGATGCGGCGTTGGCGGGTTGCGCGATTCGGTGATTTCGCTCATAGTGCCGTCCCTTCGGGACTTGCTCTTTTTCGAATGCTTACCCGGCGCTTACGCGCCGGGCTTTCGCATTTCGCCCCTGACGGGGCTGTTTTTATTTCAGCGGCGGGGTTGCCTAATTTTTAGGCGCTGGTTTGCGTTCTATCGGAAATCCCCACCCAAGCCAAAGCCAGGCTTGAATGGGGAACCCGCCAGCACCCACAGTTTTTAGTCGCCAGATAGAATGTCCGGCGCTCGACACTTTGTTGTTCTTCCACCTAGGCGGCTAAAGCCACTCTAATTTCGAGGCCTATCGGCACCCTTCGACTTCGCTCAGGGCAGGCTTAAAAACTGACGCCGTGCCCTTCCCGAAATATCAGACTGTGGCCTAAAAGCAGATTCCTCGTGCGATGCGCTCGGAATGACAACTTAAAAAATCAATACATTTCACTATCCAAAAAATATTGAGGGTGATTTATGAGTTTGCCGGTGATTGCGGTTACGAATGCTTCCACTTGCCTGACGGATGCGCAGGTGGAGGCGGTGCTGCCAGCTTTGCAGCAGCAGGTGAGCCAGGATTTTAAAACGTATTGGGAATTGGATTGCGTGCTCACGTTCTTGGCGAAGGATGAAGGGCTGACGAATGGATGGTGGCAGATTGTGCTGAGTGATGATCCGGACCAGGCAGGTGCGCTCGGTTATCACGAGATGACCAGCCAGGGAACTCCGCTGGGAAAGGTGTTCGCAGGGCTCGACATCAAGAGCGGTTCCTCGTGGACGGTCACGTTGAGCCACGAATTGCTGGAGATGCTGGCGGACCCTTGGATCAACTGGTGCGCGATTGGATCGGACGAGAAAATTTACGCACTGGAGGTTTGCGACGCCGTGGAGGCGGATGCGCTGGGATACGAGATTGATAGCGTACTGCTATCTGATTTCGTGACGCCGGGGTGGTTTGAGCCTACCGATGCCGACCGCATGGACTTCAAACGGCGTGTTACGGATGCGCTGGAGTTGGCCGCTGGAGGATATATATCCGTGCTCGATCCGAAGAAAGGTTGGG
Source organism: Terriglobales bacterium (assembly GCA_036489565.1). GTDB lineage: Bacteria > Acidobacteriota > Terriglobia > Terriglobales > Acidobacteriaceae > JAICKN01. The sequence continues at coordinate 23,043 of DASXFN010000086.1, read as the reverse complement.
TGCAGGTCGCGGCGGACAAATCGCAGGGACCGAAGGCGCATGAGGGAAGCCGCAGACAGAGACGGGGAATGCATCGGATGAAGTGGAGGAGAAGCGGCAGGTAGAAGAATGTGGATTGGCCGCGTAAAGCCCTACCTATATTCAGGAAGCTCAATTCTGTCGCTGAGATCGCGGCCTACGGCCAAGTCCGCGATCCACGGTATTCTTAGAAGGTTCATGACTTGATTGTGCAAGAACATGGAGAACTTTGACTTGGGCGCGAATGTGCCAGCGAAGCGCAGGGCTATTTTTTGTTTATTCGCAACAAAAGGCGCAAAGAGTTGCTGGTAGCGCGCGAAGGCCTTCGCGTAATCTCCTTTCGCGCGGTGAAGTTCGCCGGCCAGAATATATGCTGCCGTCATTGCCAATGCCGTACCTTGTCCAGCCAGAAACGATACGCAGAAGGCGGCATCGCCAAGCAGCGTGACGCGTCCGCGCGTCCATGACCCCGGTTGGTCGCCCATTTTTATCTGGCTAACGCGATCAAAATAAAGATCGTTCGTGGCATCGAGAGCTTCAAGAATCTGTGGGCATTCCCATCCGCTGTTTCCGAAGCGTTTTCGCAGGAGTGCTTTTTGCGCTTGAACGTCACGGAGCGTCGCTCCATCCGTTTCCGAGTCCGCAAAGACGAACAAGAACATGGTTCGGTTGTCGCGCATAGCAAAGCGATCGACCTGTTGCCCGACTTCGGTGTACATCATGTAGACCAGTTCGCTCCTTGGCTGGTAACCTTCCACCTGAAAAGCAGCGACTTTGTAACCCAGATATTTTTCAAACTGATTTTCCGGGCCAAAGGTCAACTCGCGGGTCCGAGAATGCAGGCCGTCGGCTCCGATGACGAGATCGAAATCACGCGCTTCTCCACTTTCGAAAGTCACGCGGGCTTTGCTTGCGGTCTGGTCTATTGCCGCCACGCTGTTGCCGAAAATGGTTTCAACTTTCCCGGCTAGCTGGTTAAAGATAATCGCGGCAAGGTCCCCGCGGGGAAGGCTCACATAATGCCCGCCCGTGGCGCGCCAAAATGCTGTCGCGGGAAAGCCCGCCACGCGTTTTCCGTTGCGGTTTACAACTCTGACCTCCTCGACCATGTATCCGGCGCGGCGGATTTCCGGTATGAGGCCCATGCGGTCTGCAATATCAAAACCCGCCCCCCAGAAATCAATGACGTAACCGCCCGTTCGCAAATTGCGAGATTTTTCGACAATGGTAGGCTCCATGCCATAGTGGGCCAGCCAGTATGCGAGGGTAGGGCCGGCAATTCCCGCGCCCGATATCAGAATTTTCATAGCGAAAATAGAATACGCGGGCGACTGCCGGGCTGTGAAATTCGCTTTGCATGCGAAGCCGCCATTAGCTGGCGGCTTTGCTTTCGTGCTCCAGCAGCCAACGCTTGCGCTCCATGCCGCCGCCGTATCCGGTGAGTGAACCGTTTGCTCCGATCACGCGATGGCAGGGGACGACCACGCCAATTGGATTTGATCCGTTGGCGAGACCGACGGCCCTTACCGCGAGGGGGCGGCCAATCTGCTTGGCGAGTTGCCCGTAGGAAAGCGTCTTGCCGCACGGGATCGCGCGCAGCGCCTTCCAGACCTCGCGCTGAAACGGCGTACCCGCGGTTTTCACCGGCAGCTTGTCAATCACAGAGAGGTCTCCGGCAAAGTAGCGCTTCATCGCATCTGACAGGCCGCCGGGATTATTGGCCGGCGAAAGGCTGTAACCGTCTTTCCCGTAGTGCAGCCGCAGGCCGCGCTGCATGCGCTCGCGGTGGTCGGTCCAATCCACGGCGCGTAGATTTCCTTCATGATCGGCAACGACGATCATAGTTCCGACCGGGGTTTCGATTTCGTCGGTGAGCAAGTGAATAACTTCAGGCATGTTCTCCTCCTGTTTGAGAAATTTCTGGGTTCAACTTTTCCATAGCGTGAGCGGCCCACAAATGTTGCGCTGCATACGCGCGCCATGGCCGCCACGATTCGGCGCGACGAAGCAGGCTCTTCGGGGTAGCAGGCGCGCCGTCAAGTTTGGACGCGCCGCGAAGTAACCCGACATCGGATGCGGGGAAGGCGTCCATTTCGCGGATGGCGCGCAGCGCAATATATTCCGCCGTCCACTCACCGATTCCGGGGATGTTGCGCAGAAGGGCGATGGCCTCTTCGATGGTTCCGAAGGGACGAAACAAATTGGGATCGTCAGAAGCGGCGCGGGCCAAGGCCTGCAGCGCTTTCATGCGCGCTGCGGGCATGCCTAATCCAATGGATTTCGCTTTGATAAGGCGCTTGGCCTTGGGGAACGTATGGGTCAGTCCGGGATGATTGCCTGGATTTTTCGGCAAAGGTTTGCCGTGGAGTTGAATGAGTTGTCCCGCGAGCTTGCGCGCGGCAGAGACACTGACTTGCTGGCCGAGAATTGCGCGCACGGCAAGTTCAAATCCATCCCAACCTCCGGGCGCGCGCAGTCCGGGACGAAGCGCTACCCACGGCGCGAGACGCGGATCGTGGGAGAGATGAGCGTCAATGGTTTCGATGTCGGCGCCCAAATCGAAGAGACGGCGCACGCGAGCCACAATCGCTGGCAGCGCCTTCACGACGGGAAAGTGAATGGTGACGCTTACACTATTGCACTGCGGAAGGTTCGCCACCACGACCGTCCCGACGGCGCCGTCGATTTCAACTGTTCGGCGATAGCAACCACTCTTTTTATTTTTACCTATCTCTATGACTTCTACTCCGGGGATGGCGCGCTTCTCTAAAAAGCTGAGCATGGATTCCCAGTCGTAGGGGGCGCGATAACGCACGCGAAGGGTGATGCCCGCGTCGGCGCTTGCGCGATTTGCTGACGACTTGCGTCGTATTGCGCTGGGGGGCCGATGGAAGAGATTTTGAAACACTTCATTGAAACGGCGCAGACTGTTGAATCCGGCGGCGAGCGCCACTTCCGTCATGGTCATCTGCGTTTCATGGATAAGCTGCTTGGCAAAAAGCACGCGGCGCGTTTGCGCCACTGCGATGGGCGAGGCCCCGAGGTGTTGCAGAAAAAGTCTGCGCAGTTGACGTTCGCCGATGCCGAGGCGTTCCGCGAGCGCGTCCACACTTTTGCCATCACCGTCGAGAGCGCCATCAGATATAAGAGCAAGCGCACGGGAGACTGTATTCGATGTTCCACGCCAGGAGGCAAGTTCGGGCGCGGTTTCAGGACGGCAACGCAGGCAGGGGCGATAGCCGGCCTCTTGCGCGGCTGCGGCTGATCCGTAGAATGTGCAATTTTCGTACTTCGCGGTACGCGCCGGACAAACGGTGCGACAGTAAATGCCCGTAGATTTGATCGCGACAAATACCAGGCCGTCGAAGCGCGGGTCGCGGCTTTCGAGGGCGCGGTAGCAGGTTTCTTTGTCTGGTAGTTCCATGTCAGTAATCCAGCGAGAACAAGTTTCTCATCGTTGAGGTCGCCGAGCTAGCGGTTTTCGGACATGGACATTTTCATGGCAATTTGGACAAATGCTGGTCCACGTTTTCGAGAAACATGCCCGCTCCCTCAGCGGCCAAAGCCGTTGCATTCACGGACTTCGGCGGCACGACTGAAGTCGTGCCCTTCCCGAAGGATTTATGGGATGGCTTCTAACGATGTTCGACATGGAGATAGCTTCTGTAATGTCCGATTGTTCAATGCTCGATTGTTCTCCACTTCCGGATAAGCCCATCAATCGAAAACGGCCCGGAACCACCTAAAACGAGGGCCGCCAGACATGCGAGATAGAGAAGATTGCATTCATAACCGACCGGGCCGAATTGTGCACCGGCAGCGGTCACCGCTTTGAGCTTGATGGAACTGAATCCGTAGGGCAGGTGCACGGTAAAAATGGCCACAAATAAAAGCACAGCCATGGGTATGCTGGCCAGAGTCACGAAGGCTCCCAAGAGAATTGCCAAGCCGCCGAAAAGTTCTGTGAGGATGGTGACCCACGCCATGAAATGGGGCGCGGGAACGTGCAACGCGTAGAGTATGGCAGTGAAGGCGTCCGGCCCGCGGGACAGTTTGGCGAAGCCATGCTCCATGAAGCCATATCCAACGATCAAGCGCAGTGGGAGCGCTACCCAGCGGGCAGTTGAAAACCGATCGGGCAATCCAAAAATAATCGCGCGCAGCATGTTGTTCATATTCGACACCTTCGGCTTCGAGATCTCGACGCTGGCAAATGCGTGTCAGCAGGCGGGATTCGAGGCATTTATAAATCGTCCTGAAATGGGATGCGTGAGAAGAGGTTTTGTTGCAACTGGATTCCGAGAATGACGTCATCCTCTTCGCGTACACTCTTCCACGATGCTCAGCAAATCGTTTTCGAAGCTCGCGACTGGAACGATGTTGTGGAGTTTCTTTTTTCTGATCTGCTTCGGGCTTGGTTATCCCACCTTGAATCGCTATGACCCAGGCAAAGCGAATCCGGATGCTTCCGAGTATTTGAAAATGGTAAGAAGCGAGGGAGACGTTGCCATTCATTTCCGGCATCGCGTGTTGGTCCCTCATCTTGCGCGGCCCATATTCCGGGCGACCGTGGGACGGGTGGGATCATGGGATCCCGCGAATTTTGCTTTGTTGATTGTGAACAGTTTTTTTGTTTCCGGTACGGCGTTCTTATTATTCGTGATGGTGTTCCGGAACATGGATGGCCCGCACATCGCCATGGCGAGTTCAGCGATCTATCTGCTTAATTTTGCCGTTCCGAATTTGCTGCTGGCGGGGCTGGTGGATTCCGGAGAAGCGTTTTTTCTGATGGCGCTGGTGTGGGCGTTGTCCGCTGAATGGTTCTTGCTCCTCCCTTTCATTGTTGCCTTGGGTTCGCTCGCTAAAGAAACGTTCCTTCCCTTTGCGCTGGTATTCGCGGCAACTTGGATGATTTTGAATAGACGGCAGGGATCGCCAGGGAAACAGGTGATGTGGCTGATGGCGGCGGCAGCGGCCGGTGCAGCATCGTTAACGGCTGCGTTGACACTTACAAATGGACATCTGCTTTTTCCCTGGACCTATGCCGGCATGTTGCGCTCGAACGTCGCTAGCCCGGCAACTGCACTCGCTGTTCTGAAAGATCTCAACTTCTGGTATGTCTTCGCGTGGTTGCTGCCGCTTGGGTTGTTTCGGCTGAAACGTCTGCCACATGAATGGGTGACGGCGGCGTTCATAACGTCTTCAGTGGCCATCGCATTTACGGCATTTCACAACAACGCCCAAGATGCGGGCGCTGCCGTCGCACGGCCCGTTTTCAGCATAGCGGGCCCTCTTTTGAGCGTCTCGGTTGCTTTGCTGATTGTGGATCTTGCTGGGCGGCAGTGGGCAGGAAACAAAAAAGATTTTGTCGCGAAAGGTAGCTGAATGCGCTGCGAGCGCATTTATTCTTTGCGTTAACCTGCCGCACGGGTCTTATCCGCCGACAATCGCTTCATAAAGGTATAATTCTCGCTGCCCGCCATGACGCTGATCGCAGGAATGATTCTTGGACAATATGAAATCCGCTCACCGCTGGGGGCGGGCGGAATGGGCGAAGTCTATCGCGCGCACGACACCAGACTCGATCGCGAAGTCGCCATCAAAGTCCTGCCTGCGGCCCTCACTTCGGACCCAGACCGATTACGGCGTTTCGAGCAGGAGGCGCGCGCGGCAGCGTCGCTGAATCACCCCAACATTCTGGCGGTGTACCAGATGGCGACTCACGACGGCCTTTCCTACATGGTGTCGGAGTTGCTGGAAGGCGAGACGCTGCGGGAGCGGATGCGGCGTGGGCCAATCCCACTGCGCAAGGCGATTGATTACGAAGTGCAGATCGCGCACGGTTTGGCCGCGGCGCACGACAAAGGCATTGTCCATCGCGATCTGAAGCCAGAGAACCTTTTCATCACGAAAGACGGACGGGTCAAGATTCTCGACTTTGGGCTGGCGAAGCTGACGCCGCCAAAAGATGACACCGGCCAGATGAATACTCTCACGCAGGGAACCGACCCTGGCATGGTGGTGGGGACTGTGGGTTACATGTCCCCTGAGCAGGTACGAGGAAAGGTTGCCGACCATCGCTCCGACATTTTCGCCTTCGGCACGATTCTCTACGAGACGGTGACGGGCAAACAAACATTTCGCAAGCCGACGTCGGCTGAGACGATGAGCGCGATCCTGAACGAAGAACCGGAGGCGATTTCGCAGCTTACTCCGAGCGTGCCTCCGGGATTGGAGCGCGTCGTGCGCCGCTGCCTGGAAAAGGCCCCGGAGCAGCGCTTTCAGTCGGCCTCTGATCTGGCTTTCGCGCTGGAAGCATTATCGGATTCAGCCATCGCATCGCCTACAGGCATCCATCCTCACGAGAGCAGCAAGCCAAAGCGCAGGGGAATTGCATTGGCCGGGGTGGCTGTAGTGATTGTGCTCGCCGCTGCTGCGGCGCTCGCTTACTTCCGGATGCAGCCTCCGGCGCCGCCCGTTCTTTCTAATTACGTCCAGCTTACCCATGACGGCCAGCCCAAAGGGCTGGGCCCCACGGACGGTTCCAGGCTTTACATGGGTGTCTTCGGCAAGGGCTTGGCTGAAATGTCCGTCGCGGGGGGCGAGCCACAGAAGTTATCCATTCTGCCTTCGGCGAACATGTCTGCTCGCAGCTTGTCGCCGGATGGGTCGGAACTTCTAGCGGTGGACGGGAAGGGCGTTTCTCCTACCGGGCCTCTTTGGATTGTGCCCATCCTGGGTGGTTCCCCGCGCCGGCTTGGTGACCTGGTCGGGAACGGCGGCGACTGGTCTCCAGACGGCAAGCGGCTGGCTTATAGCGACGCGAGCAACATATACCTGGCGAATGCAGACGGCACCGGATCCCACAAACTAGTGGCATTGAACAATACTGACGTGGTCCAGTTTCTAGTCTGGTCGCCCGATGGCGACTATTTACGATTTACTGAGGTCAATTTCAATACGAATGCGGGATCCATCTGGCAAGTTTCAGCAGATGGGACGAACTTGCGTCGCATGGTGTCCGGCTGTTGCGGCCGTTGGACAGCCGACGGGGAATATTTCGTATTTTTGTCGCATAACCAGGTTTGGACTCTTCCGCAAAAGGGCGCGTGGCTTCGCCCCGAACCCAAGCCCGTCCAGTTGACCTCCAGTCCAATGGCTTTGTGGGACCCTATTCCCAGCAAGGATGGCAAGAAGCTTTTTGTTGTGGGCGCGACGACCCGCGGCCAGTTAATGAGTTACGACTTAAAGTCGCACGGGTTCGTGCCTTTTCTCGCAGGCATCTCAGCGGAATACGTGGCCTTTTCGAAGGATGGTCAATGGGCAGCCTACGTTTCCTATCCCGAGGGTGCCCTGTGGCGCAGCAAAGCGGACGGGAGCGATCCCCTGCAATTGACCTACTCGTCCGATTACGCTTACAACCCCCGCTGGTCCTCCGACGGCAAAGAGATATTGTTCTACGAAACGTCGACAGGCAAGCCATCCCGAATCTATGAAGTATCCGCCGACGGAGGAAGTCCCCGGCAATTGTTGCCGGACGATCCCAGTACGCAACAGGACCCGAACTGGTCGCCGGATGGGAGCAAGGTCGTCTTTGCTGGTAAAGCTAATGACCCTGCTTCAGCAGTGCGCATCCTTGATTTGAAGAGTGGAAAGGTCTCCACACTGCCGGATTCGCAAGGCTTCTTCTCCCCGCGCTGGTCTCCCGACGGCCGCTATATTCCCGCTTTATCGAGCGACGAGAGAGTCCTTTCGGTGTTTGATCTGCAAACGCAGAAATGGGTTCAACTGATGACAGGTACGATTAGCTGGCTGAACTGGTCGAAAGATGGAAAGTCCCTAATTGTTTTCGATGGAAACCCAAGAACAGGCGCCGTGCTCAAGGTCCGCCTGAGCGACGCCAAAGTAGAGCAAATCGTAGATTTGAAGAACTTTGCCCCTACGGGCCATTACGGTTATTCGCTAGCGGTCGCGCCGGATGATTCGCCGCTGCTGCTCCGCGACGCCGGAACCTACGATGTGTACTCGCTCGATTGGCAGGAGCCGTAAGCATAGAAGACATTCCCGCGTAGGAGAAAAATGCACACTTCTTGGTTGTTGCAGAATCGGGAGAGCGTGGTTCGCGAGTTTCGCATCGGGCAGCGTTTCATCCGGAATTTTTTTGGGCTCGGGCTGGGATTTCTCCTTCTGGCTCTGTGGCTGGGCACGGCGGCGATGGCGCAGGATGGTCCGCTGGTGCTCAAGCGCGATGGACGCGTGATCTCGCTCGTTCCTTACGCTCCGAATATTGTGCGGGTGACGATAAGCACGGACGCGGCCATGGCAACGAGCGATCCGGGATATGGGTTTATTGGCAAGCCATCCGCAGCGGGATGGACGCACGAAAGCGATGCGGAAGGCGACGTCTATCGATCGGCGCGTATGGTGGTTCGCGTCTCGCCGGAGAACCTGCCGAGTGACGATCTGCCGAAACCCATGCCGCTCGACGCCCTGAACAGCCAGTTGCGCGATATCTACTTTGGCGGCGGAGGTGGTCATCGTCCGCCCAACGACTCACTCGTGGTGACAACCGCTGAAGGCAAGACCTTGCTGCACATGCGCGGCTGGAGCATGACGCCCGAACGCCCGGAAGTCGCTCAGTTGGACGCTGGCGCAAAGGGTAGTCGTGTTGCCGCGGTTTTCGACTCAGGCGCCGATGAGCACTACTACGGATTGGGCCAGCAGCAGAAAGGCTGGATGGATCTGCGGGACCACGAGATCCGTTGCTGGCATGACTACAATGCGATTGGCGGCGAGGACGTTTGCGTGCCCTTCATGGTTTCGACTCGGGGCTACGGACTGGTCTGGGACAATCCATCAAAAACGACAGTGGACCTTGGCTTCAACGGGCAGAATGTTTGGTCGTCAGAGGTCGGTGACCGCGTGTCGTATTTTGTCATCGCGGGCGAAAGCAGCGACGAGATTTATGAGGGCTACCGGCTGCTGACCGGCGTCACGCACATGCTGCCCCGGGCCGTTTACGGCTACATTCAGAGCAAGGCGATTTACCCCACCCAGCAACAGATTCTGGACGTGGCGAAGGAATATCGCGAGAAGAAGTTGCCGCTGGATGTGATTGTCGTGGACTTCCTCAACATGACGAGGCAGGGCGAAATGGACCTCGACCCCAAGCGCTGGCCGGATCCCGCCGCGATGAATCGTGAACTTCATGCCATGGACGTCAATACGCTCTTGAGCGTTTGGCCTCACTTTTCCGAGGGCACTCAGTTCTACGACATGCTGCTCAATAAAGGATGGCTGGTGCACACCCCCGACGGAAAGCCGGATGAGGGGGGCTACAAACATGTCATCGGCCCGAATATTGATACAACGAATCCTGAGGCGGCCGAGTGGTTCTGGGAAAAGATTCGCGACCGCTACGTGAAACCGTACGGCTTTGATTACATTTGGCTCGACGAAACGGAGCCGGATGTTGATCCGGCAAAGGATGTCTTCTTTATTGGCTCGGGAACGCGCTTTTACAATGCGTATCCGCTCTTCCACACGGCTTCGGTGTACGAAGGGTTCCGGCGGGATTTTGGGGACAGCCGTAGGGTAATGATTCTGGCGCGGGCCGCGTACCTCGGTGCGCAACGCAACGGCACCGTGTTCTGGTCGAGCGACATCGTTTCCACGTGGGACATGCTGAAGCGTTCGATTCCGGCGGGGCTGAACTTTACCGCGACCGGACTGCCGTACTGGGACACGGACATCGCTGGATTCTTCTCACCACGGGTTTCTCCTCAATATCATGCGGAACACAAGCCGTTGATTGACGGATCAGATGTGCGCGACACGATCGGGAACTATGAGGATTATCCCGAGCTGTTTGTGCGGTGGTGGGAGTGGGGCGCGTTTCAGCCGGTGATGCGCGCGCACGGAGAGCGAAAGCACAACGAGGTTTGGGCGTATGGCAAGCAGGCGGAGCCGATCCTGGCAAAGTATCTGAAGCTGCGCTACCAGCTTTTGCCGTACACATATTCGGTCGCATACCAGAGCTATAAGACCGGGGCTCCGTATATGCGGGCGCTATTCATGGATTTCCCGGATGACCCGAAGGCCGCGAATATTCCCGACGAATATATGTATGGTCCGGCTTTCCTGGTAGCTCCGGTAACAGAACAGGGCGCGACGCACCGGACGGTATATCTGCCAGCGGGTTGTGACTGGTACAACTACTGGACCAATGAACGGCTGCATGGCGGGCAAACAATTGTGGCGGATGCCCCGATTGATACGCTGCCGCTGTTTGTGAAGGCGGGTAGCATTGTGCCGCTTGGATCGGAAGTCCAGAGCGCACAGCAGCCGCAGTCGATCGCGGCGGTACGGGTGTATCCGGGAGCGAACGGAAAGTTCACGCTCTTTCAGGACGACGGCACCTCTTACGAGTACGAGAAGAGCGGCGGCAAACTCACGAACCTAACTTGGGATGACGCTGCGCATCTTCTGAAACACGAAGGAGCTGCGGCGTGGAGCGGACCGGATGCGTCAGTTGTGACGGTCGTGCGCAAATAGACGAGATCATCCATAACCTGTTTTTTCTGCTTCATTGTTAGCCGTTTCGCAGACTGAACTATGCTTGAGCGGTTATGATGCCAGGTCAAATCATTTAGAGAATGGAATAACAGGAGACAATTTAAGCTTGGCTATTGGTACGACGACACCTGTCACCTCTTTAAAAGTTTCAGGCGTGAATCGAAGTTGCTGCCGTAGTTCTTCAAGCGTCGTTTTCACGCGTGTACCAAGTGACGTGAGAGCATCGGTTAGAATTTCCGGCTCCGTAAAAGCGGGCTCTTCCGGTTCGCCATTCACCGTCCACTTTTTCAACGACATGTGCTTGTATGATTTCCGGTAACAGACAGCATCAATCAATCCCAGATCGTATGCTCGTCTAATAATTGCTGCCGCACTCGTTTGCCATCGACGCTTCATCGCAAAAATGTGCTTCCAATCTGCGGCATCTCCGGTAGAGAAATCACGCGCAAAAGCTTTTCGTGGCATCAAGAATGCGCTCGCGAAGCGATCTGCTTCACGCTCAGTCTCGATGCTCCCTGTCTCGATACCTGGATGCATGACCAGATGCCCACCTTCATGGGCGATATCGAAATTCCAGCGCGATGCACTAGGAATACTTTTATTGAGAAAAATCACCGCCGTTTGACCACCTCTTGAAAATGCATCGATTTTTGTAGTCTTAACGAGATGGGGAACGATCACGACCCCTGCATGTTCAAAAACGCGACCAATCTGCATAATTGGCCCATCTATTCCGAGATTCCAATATTTCCGGCACGCCTCAGCAGCCTCTTCGACTTCGGATGCTGTGCCTTTCGACAATGGGAAATGAGGAATATTTTGCGCGGGGAACTTTAATAGCGAACGTAGTCGTACGATTACCATGCCGATGAGAGTAGCGTGTGCTCTAATTCTCGCCTTTACACGTTCTTGAGCAGACCGTCTGTGACGAAAGCTACATTGTTCTTCAAAAAACATATCTTCAACTTCATGGCAGAAAAATTCCGTCTCAAAACCGAGAACCTCTCCAAATGCTTGTACCAGATCAACAGATGGAGTCTTTATTCCAGCCTCGCAAAGTGAAATCAATGCGGGAGAAGCAACAACTTTGTCAGCAAGTGCCTTTTGCGTAAGCTCCTTAAACTCTCTGGCAATCTGGAGACGTGCACCCCAAAAAACCTGCCTAGGTTCCCACAATAGATCACTTTGCAGCTGTACCGGATTTATCGTTTTTTTCATTTTCATTTCGTGATGCAGGTTGTTCGGATTCCAAAGGTTGTACCGTAACGCGTTCAAGATTAACTACTGGAGATTGAATTGGAATTATCTTGCTAGGTGCCAAGTCAAAAGGAATCAGATATTCATTGGTCGAAGTGGCTGTGTCATCGAATTCAACTAGCGTAACAGAGCTAACCTTTCCCATTCTGTCATCAACAATCGCAAGTCGAAATAGCATGTAGCGAAAAGGAACACCATCGGCTTCGAACAACAACTGGTGATGCATTCTTTCCCCTTCCGTCGCAACAGTGTACTTTTGTGGCGGATCAAACTCAGGGACTTGGTGATAGTAGCGAATTGGTATGCCTTCAATTCCAAAGGTGCATCGCATCGGCGAGCCGTCTGGAATCAGTGAGAACCAGCTAGGGTTTTCCAAGGCCATTTGCTTGATCTTGTGCTTTGAGCGTTCATACTTCGATGAGCCCAACGTCCACACGGTTTCACCCTTAAGAGGCTCATACGAATTCAAGGCATCATCACGAACTTCACGCAGTCCGGTTGCAATTAGTGACAACCTTTCTGCAGTAAGAGCAGAGTTTTTTACCCATGGTTCGAATGTCGTTGCCATGGCAAAACTCTATCACAAGAAATGGACATTCATGCAACAAAATTTACATCATTGTGATTATTTACAATAATAAAAAACTTTACCAGTATGCGAATAATTCCGCGCCTGTTCCCGGGGCTTATAAGCAGCTTTTTTCGCTATTTCTGAACGCCTCGTTGCACATAATGAGTGTTCGACGATGGCACGTCCAACTTTCATGAAATCGCGCTTCGGGCTTGAACTTTTCAGCATAGCTCTATAATCGCAGAATTTTTAGTTTGATAAAGCTCTGTCGAAATCATGAAGCCCACTATCAAAAGAAATATCTTGATGGTGAGCCGATTTTTAAATGAGTAAATAATCGGCAATGCACTTAGGCGCGGTGCGATTTAATGTTTTACTCGTCTGCGGCTTATCACTTCCCACCCCACTGGGATGTCGAGCCTGCGAATAGTGGTTATGGCCCACTCTTCTAAAGTGGTCATTGCCTGCGGGAACTTTACTGCGTAATTTATAGCGATATGGTTGTCGCGGTTGCAGTCGCCGTAGCAGTCTCGCCATGTATATCAGCTCTTTAATAATCCTTCTTGTTCGTATGCTTACCCATTGAAATTGCTAACCCGGCCGACATCGCCAACGCATTCAATTATTTGGTGGATACGCTCGCCTTCGCCGGCGCCGTTATGCTGCTGGCGGCTGCCTTACCCAGGGAACATGGCGCCCAATTCCAGCAATCAAAAGAAGTTAGGGCATCATGGAATACATATACATACGCTCATTATTGTATTTACATTATGTTCTACGTGGAACATCCATGAAAATCTTTACCGATAAGTACCGAGCGGTGCGAGATCTGCTACTCGCCTAAGAACTTCTATTTTTTGGTAAGTTCTTCCAGTTTCTTCTGCACTGTCGCGGAGACTTGATCCATATCGCGAAGAGTAAGCCCTGTGGTTGAGATCGGCTCGCCCACGCGCATCTCCAGCGGGCGGCATTTGATGTGGTAGGTGTTCATGGGCAGTAGATCAAACGTTCCAACGAGCGCGACCGGAACAACATCCACCTGGGTTTTAATGGCCAGGAAGAAAGTTCCGGGCAGAAAAGGTTTGATTTCGCCGTCGGGAGTGCGTCCACCTTCGGGGAAGATCACCAGCGGCATGCCTGCCTTCAAAACTTTCAGCGCAGTGCGAATATTTCCCGCCGAGCGTGAGGGCTGCTGCTGGTTGATGCAAATCTGGCCGGAACGTTTGAGGTGCCAGCCGATGATGGGATAGGAGAGCAGCTCACTCTTAAACAGAATGCGGAAATGAAAAGGAAGAAACGCATATAGGATTGGAATATCAAGCGCCGAAGCGTGGTTGACTGCGTACACAATGGGCTTTGAGGTATCAATCTTATCGAGGCCAGTGACCTTCATGGGCGAGAAGATGGATTTCATGATGGCCTTCGACCAGGCGCGCGCAAAGCCATGCAGGATGCGGCCGTCGCGGTCGAAGAATCCGAAAGGGATGGAAGCGAGCCCGAAGACAATGGTGTAGAACCAGAGAAGAAGATCGAGGAAGAAATAAGATCGCAAGCGGCTAAGAAAATTATGCCGGTCGCTAAAGGGTTTTTCTCGGGCGGCTGCCGCTGAAGACGACAAGCCTTCGAGGCTTTCGCCTTCAGGATTCTCCGCGACTGGCGAACGTTCCGTCATGATGTGCCACCGCTCAAACCCTCACGCCCAGGCTGCGCATGGCTTCTCCCACAATATAAATGGAGCCGGTAACCACAATCACGCCGCCGGGCCCAGCGATTGTTTTAGCCCGCTTGAGCGCCGCCGGCACATCGGTTGCGTCTTCCATCTCCACTTCAATCCTTTTGGATGCCTCGCGGATGCTAGAGGGCGTGGCCGAGCGCGGATTGTCCGCCGAAGTAAGAATCACTCGAGCGGCGATGGGAAAAAGAATTTCGGTGATTTCGCGAATGGCTTTGTCCTGCATAGCGCCGAAAACAAATGTAAGCTGCCGGTCCTCGTACATCGCGGAAAGCGTGGAGCGCAACGCCCACGCTCCAGCAGGGTTGTGGGCTACGTCGAAAATGATCTCCGGCATTTCTGATGTGGCCGGAAGAATTTGGAACCGTCCCGGCCAGCGGGTCTGGCGAATTCCATTTTCGATGCTCTTTGCCGTCACCGGAAATCCTTGATTGGCTAATTCTTCGGCCGCGGCGATGGCGAGGGCGATATTTCTTAACTGATGGCGGCCAAGAAGTAGCGTTTCGATCGTGATCTCTTCGCCCATCACCTGCAAGGGATAGCGAGCGACGGCGCCTTTCAGATACGAATCGCTCCCCGGACTCACCGGCGGCACGTACGGAACTGCACTCACCGCGCGTGATTCGAGTTCGAGCACAGCGTTGCCAATAACGTCGTTGACCTCTCGTTGTTGCGGGAGCAAAATCGCAACTCCGTTGCGGCGAAGGATTCCTGCCTTCTCCCTGGCAATTTCAGCAACAGTGTTTCCCAGGAATTTCTGGTGATCGAGAGAGATGTCGGTGATGACGCTTACGCGTGGTTCAATCACGTTGGTAGCGTCGAGACGTCCTCCCATGCCGACTTCGAGGACGGCGATGTCCACTTTCTTGCGGGCAAAGTGCTCGAAGGCCATGGCTGTGAGCATCTCAAAAAAACTGGGATGCCAGGGCAGTTCGCCTTCAGCCACGAGCCGCTCGGCGGTGCGGTCCACCATGTCATGCAGCAATGCGAATTCATCGTCGGTGATGGCTGCGCCATCAATGCGAATGCGCTCATTGATGCGCACCAGATGCGGCGAAGTGTACAGGCCTGTGCGCAGGCCGGAGGCTTGAAGAATGGCCGCCAGAGTTGCCGCAGTGGATCCTTTGCCATTCGTGCCTGCAATCAACACTCCGGGAACGCGTCGCTCGGGATGTTCCAGAGCGCTCAACATGATCCGCATGTGCTTCAGTTCGAACTTGTGCGAGGGCGTCTGGGCCAGTTCATGGCCCAGGGCATACATGCGCGCGATGGCGGTTTCGTAGGACATGCAATGTGAAGAGGCGCACGATGTGCGGAGCGCTGCCCATTAGGCCTCTGATGAAAATTCTAAAGTATGGCGGCGAATTTCGCGCAGTCCTTGACACAGATTTTCGCGTAAGCGCGAAAATCGACTCCGCTCAGGATGACTAGTGGGGGATTCGGCCACTGTATGACAAGTGGGGGCAATAATGGAAAAAGGCTCCGGCCACGGTAGTATTCGCTGGCGGTGTAGAACGATTTCCGCGCTGGTTTTTTAGAATTTATATCCGAACCCAATCGAAATCACCGGATAAAACTTGAAGGGCGCAAGGTCGTGGTTCAGCTTGTTCCGCTCCGCCTGCAAATTACTCTGGAATGATGCGTCCCCGGCGACTGGCTGGCAATTCACTCCGCCCGCATCGCATGCGCTGCCGGAAAAATTCAGCAGCAGTCGCGGCACATTCTGGTAAACCGCGCCGAACTCCACAGGGATGCTCCAGTGGTTGCGCCCACGCGGCGCCAGGTTTCCCCATCCCAAAACAAATGCCGGATCCACTCTCCTGAAGTCCAGCTTCGCATCTCCCGTCAGCGGATCATTCGCATCGCTGGCATAGTCCTGCCCGTTGAAGCTGAAAGTTTGATTCGGCGGTACCGACGCGTCCGCAGTGATCTTGTTTCCGTTGTAAAGCATCACGCCGGGGCTCAAATGAAACGAGCCTCCAAACGGAAACCAGTCAAAATAAGCCTCGCTGGAACGGAAGTTTAATTTCCCCACGTAGCTCACGCCGTCCTGACTCAAGGTGCGGTCGTAATTGAACAGGTTAAAACCCGCGCGAATATTTGCACGGCTCATCACCGGAACCGCCGCTTCAAATCCCACGCCCAGCGATGAGACCTTCACTCCAATTCCAATTCTCCCTGCCGACTCAAATGCCCGCGGCTTCGCAGCCGACGGCGGCTGCAACTTCTGCGCTGGAGGAGCGACGGAATCCTCGGCTACATCGCTGCTCGCGCTCGCCATGGTCGTTTTTGTAGCAGAACTTCCCTCGTCCGGCGTGGCCATCGCGAATGAACCCAGCGCAAACAAAAGTGCGCACATCGCGTAATTGATCCATGCGGCCGTCGCTCCGCTCCGTAATTTCCTCATGCTAACTCCGATCTCAAATGAGCAGGATTTGGCCGCACCTCGGCCCAAGCAGTGCCTATCCCATCGGCAGACTCGGAAGAAAATTCAATTGTTAGAGGAAATAAATGAAAAACAACTCGCTCATGCGCTTGCCAGCGACCTTCGCGATGTGGAAACGCGGCTCTTTAGGAGCCGCGCAACTAAAACAAATAACAAGGCCCTTTAGGGCCGCGCTGAAATTGCTCAACCTGCAAACATCAATTCGGACGCTTCCTCACCACCGCTTCCAAATTCTGCATCGCGAGCGATGCAAACGACGGAAAACTCTGCTCCAGTGCCACATGGGAAGCCATCACCAGGTCTCCATTTACAACGTCCCACGTCGCTTCGCCCTGTTGCCCCGAGCCCTGCCAGAAGCTGAACAAATGCTTACCGGTGCCGTCCTCATGAAGAAAATTAAACGCGCCGGCATAGGGAGTGCTCAGAACAAAACCCGTCGGCACCAGGCTGCCGTCACTTTTCACGTCGTACGTCGCAACGCTGCTGTTCGCGTCAGCCGTATCTTGCCACATCGTCCACACGAACTTTCCCTGCCGGTCCGCCCATACGTTGGTTAACTGCTGGTTCTGCCGCGGAGCCAAAAGCGGCGGCCGCGAAATCGGCGCGAGCGCTCCTGTACTGTTGTTAATGACATACGTGAATACTTCCCCGTTGATTTCATCCGAGCCGCTCACGTCCGCCCCGGCAAAAAGATATTCGTTCGACGAGGCAAGGACCAGCAACGATTCTTTCGCCCCACCTTGCGTTCCTCCCGAGGCCGTCGCCTCGCCAAGACTCTTGTAAGGACTGCCCGGGACCGCGCGCAAAGCTCCGCTGCTAGCGTCCAACGCGTATCCCAGAATTTCCATCGGCTGCGACGAACCCAGCAGGTAAAGATATTGGTTTGAAATCGTAAACTGGCCACTTCCCTGCGGAATCGTCGTCGTCTTTTTTGTCGGCGTCAAAACTCCGCTGGAGCGATCAATCCGGTATGTTGTAATGCTGTTTGCCATGGCACTGTTTGCCGTGACATAAAGAAAATTTCCAGAGGGATCCATGGCCAAAGTGGCTTGCGGGGCAGCAAACGGTGACCCCGCAATCCCGGTGAGTGAACCATTCTTCGGATTCACCGCAAAACCATAAATGCCTTTGTTCGCCGAAACATATACAAACCATCCGCCCGGATCAGCGGCCATTGAGAACGCTCCGGCTGCCGCATACAACGGCGGACCGCCGCTGCCGTTCGGATTGCTCATGGTGCCGTCCGCGGCGATATTCAATTGCACAACGCCTTTGTCCTCCGTCCCGTACGAGCCGTAAAGGTAGCCGTCACTCCCGCCAGAGACGGCAAGCGAAAACGAAGACTTGAAAACGTGCCCGCAGTTGTCCCACGCCTGCACCACGGGCACGTAGCCTTTGGAAGGCAGCGCGACGTAAGCGTCAAGCTGCGCGCCTGGCATTGTGTACGGACTCACGCCCGGCCCCGTGTAAATCCGCACTGCACTCATCCCCTTCGCGCACGCCGGATTTTGCGCCGACGCCGCAAAGTGGACGGGCGCGCTGTCCGATTTGCCCACGGGCAAATACACGGTCACGCCAGCCGCGGAATTCACCTTCAATGGCACCGCCGTCTTGGACACCCCGCCACAATTGTCCCAGGCCTGCACCACCGTGTTGTAACTTCCCGCTTTTAATTTGACGAATGTTTCCAGGTGCCCGCCGCTCGCCTTATACGCAATCACCCCCGGCGCCGTGTAAATGCGCATTGAGGAAACGCCTTTACTGCACCCCGCGCTGACCGCATAGGCTTCATAAAAAACCGGAGATCCCCCGGAAGCGCTCTTAGGAGAAAGCACGGTAATCACAGGCGAGGCGGAAGCAACGACCGTAAAGGAAAAAAGAAAAAGAATGGGAAGAGCGAAATAAGACAAATGATGGCTGCGAACCAAGTGCACGCGTTTATGTGTATCCATACTTCAACAGAGACCCCCTGCCCAGCTTGGAAAGCCGGGCCCCCTGAACCACGAAGAAATCATGTACGCAGCAAACAATTCGCACAATCAGGCAAATCAGAAGATTTTCCGGGAAGGTTACGGAGTGCTACTTAGGCGTCAATGATTGATCCCGAAAATTTTACCGGGAGACTTAACTAGGAGCCTTAGTCGGCCTTAATCAGAACCTTAATCAAAGACGCCCTGCTTACTTCGGATCCTGAATTGACTCGACTGTCTCACAAAATTGCTTTCGTAATGCAGATTGGTTTAATGCAGATCGGTTTTGGGAAGGGCACGACTTCAGTCGTGGCGCAGCGGCCCACAAACTACCGCGGCTTGAGCCGCCAGAAAACAGAACGGCCCGCACTCTGTAAGCCGCGGGCCGTTCCGGCGGACTGCTTGGGATTGACCAAGAGGTGGTCACTCTAAAAAGTGTAACCACTTCTGCGAACTCCGGGTTCTTGCATCGAAGCACCGGCGCGACCTTTACGCCGGATGGTTCCAATCCTACTCACCGGTCGAGTTGCGAAGGTTCTTAGAGCAACCGCCCTAAGTCTCAGCCACCTCACCTGGTCTTTGATTCCCACATCTATTACTACAATCAGAACTTGTCATCAGACCACCTCCTCTCCGGTGTAATCGCAGAATAGAACAACTCCCCCGCCAAATTCAAGGGCCTGCACTACTCTTCCAGAAAAAATTCTGTGTGGCGCGGACACTCGTGTCCGCGAATGACTTCGCATTTGTTCGATGGGGCGACGGGGCGTCCTCGCCGTCCAATCTCGACCAGCACGGGCGATGCCAGAACGCACGGCCTGCGGCATCTTGCGCCGCCAGGTTGTCCGCCACACGCTTGAAGTTCGATTTGCTTTCATGGCGTTGTTTATTTCGCACCCAACAGAATTGGCTCGGTCTCGATAAGTTTCAGAGATTTCACCATGCCCTGCGTTTGGGTTTTATATTTTTTGAAGTGTGGAGTTTGAAGATGCGCTTCGTAGGCAGCTTGGCTCGCATACGTCTCGAAGATTCTGATCTGCGTCGGATGGTCTTTCACGGCGACCGCGTATAAGATTCGGACGCCAGGTTCGACGCGGATAGAAGTAGCAATCTCTTCTTTAAGCGCGTCTCGATAAGCCGCAAGCTGGCTCGGATCAATCTCCAATTCGCAATCCTTAACAGCGGTTGTTCCATCGTCTTAGGGGCGGAAGAAAAAAGCACCAAGAATGAAGCGATCGCCAGTGTACGGATCATGGAGGTATGTTACATCTACAAAAACGTATGCAGGGATGGCCCACACAACGCGGTTTTCGTTGTGTGGGGATTTTTAAAAATCGTCTCCTGCTAGTGTGGGGATTGAATACATTCCTGATTCCCACTGAAGCCAACATCGAGCTTGAGTGGGCCACCCGCGTGCCGAATTCATTGCACCTCTGCAGAGATGCTGCCTGCCGTGGATGAGACTTCCATAAGCGCTAAGATAGAAAGAATTAAACGCGGCAATCACGACGTAGGGCTGATTGGCTGCCGAATAGTGAATCAACCTGAGGGCTCTTCACGCGCAGAGATGGGAGAACCGAGATCTTGACAGCGAGGATTTTCATTGCCATCGCGTTGTGCGTATGCCCTGGTTCTTTATTCGCAACCTCCCAAACATCACCATTTCGATTTCTGCAAAAGCCGGGGCCGTATCCGGTGGGTTTGAAGGCCGTCGATCAGTACGATCGCTCACGCACTTACCCGGCTTCTCCCAAGAACTCGTCAAAGTTTTCTGCGGGCGATGATGTCCGTCCACTGCAAACGTTGATCTGGTATCCATCGCTGAGAAGCACAGGCAAACCGATGACGGTCGGCGACTATGCGCAGCTTGCCGACACAGAGATCCACTTCGACGCGCCCAGTCCTGAACAGAATCGATGGCGTTCGCTATTGAAGACGTCGTTTGATATCCCGCTGTGGGCGGTGCGGGATGCGAAGCCGGCAAAAGGGCACTATCCAGTTCTTATCTACGCCCCCAGCGATTCCTCCGTTTCGTGGGAGAATGCCGATCTGTGCGAGTATCTCGCCAGTCATGGCTATGTGGTTCTCGCAAGCCCGTCGATGGGAGTATCAACGCGCGACATGACGGACGATCTGGCTGGGATCAATGCGCAGGCCCTCGACATTTCTTTTCTTATCAGTTATGCCAAGTCACTTCCCGACGCGGATTCCTCCAATGTCGCTGTGGTCAGCTGGAGTTGGGGAGGTATTTCGAGCCTGTTTGCAGCGGCACGCGATCCTCGCATCGATGCCCTGGTATCCCTGGACGGCAGCATGCGCTATTTCCCCGGTCTCGTGAAAAGGGCCGGGGACATTCACCCGGAGCGAATGACCATCCCGCTTCTTTTCTTCACGCGAAATGTGAGCCTTGAAAATTTGGAAAACGACGACGTTCCTCCGGCAGACAAAATTGGTCCAAATATTCTGAACGCCTGGATACAGGGCGATCTCCTTACCGTGAATATGCTGGGCATGTCACACCCCGAGTTCAGTTCGATGTTTCAACGCAGGGAGAGCGCACAGCGCTTTGCGGAAAACCAAATAGCAGATTACGGACGGGACGATGCCAACACGAGTTATGGCTGGGTTGCGCTCTATACTTTGACCTTCTTGGATGCCCACCTGAAACATGACGCGTCGGCGAAGGCGTTTCTCGCAAGGACCCCGGCTGAGAATGGCGTTCCGAAGCACTTTATGGACGTACGGTTTCGTGCCGCGCAGAAACCCTCTTGATCTAGTGCAGGGTCAATCGCTCTTCCTTAATCAGGACGTGAGGCGAGTGGCCCACACAACGCGGTTTTCGGTGTGTGGGGATTTTTTAAAATATCTCCTGTTAGTATCGGGCTTGAATACATTCCTAATTCTCACTCAAGCCAACATCGAGCTTGACTGGGCCACCCGCCGACGGGAAGGGCACGACTTCAGTCGTGCCGATAGACCATAAAATATCGCGGCTTTAGCCGCCGAGGGAACACGCACGAAAAACAAATGGGGCCCCTTTTCACACTCTCCGCGGCAGCCGGGTGCCCCGCCCTTTCGCCTCTTTTGCGAAGGGCGGGGTCTTTGACTCTTCCCGCCGTGCGTTGATTCTTTCGACGGGATCCCGGTTGGAAAGCCACCGTTGCTTTTCGCTCGATTGTTACAGCGGCCGGAGAGATGCGCACAGATTTGCCTCCCACCCTTTCGCCAAATGCGCGAAAAGGATAGGGCACCCTCAGTTGAAAATAATGTCGGCAGAAAACAAAAGAAAAGCTGGGCCACGCCAAGTTTCCGTACCTCCATCGAATCAAAACAACGCACGCCGTCAAACTCGCCAAGCACTTCACTCAGAGCGCAGGAGTGATTGCAACTCATCCCGTCGCCGAAGCACTCTGTGACGAGTATCCGTTCTTCGCTTGGCTGCTGCGGCACGAATCGTTCCGTCGTTTCGGCTACGACCCCGATAGTGTTTTCTCACCAAAACAGGATCCGTTTGGCTTCGCGAAAGGCGACGACTGCGAAGTCATGTTCCACGGCGGTATTTAGGCATTGACTGATTGTCGCACTCGCGCCGAAATGCCGTGTTTGACCAATATCTCCATAAGCTGTTTCCCATCAAGACGTTTCTTTCGCTTTGCTAAGGGGTGCTCCTTCTCGGGCACTGGCAACCAGTCAGCCGCTATAAGAGCTTCGGCAATTTCAACGACGGCAGCCCAATGCAACTGAAGTAAAGCATGGGCTTTCTCGGTGGTGCTTTCCCAGAGGTCGCTGACAACGCTACCGGGAAAGTGTTCTCTCGCAACGTTGAAGAAGTAATCATTGTCGGGTTTAGCTCCGCTAGTGTCGGCATTGGGAAATTTCCGCCATTGAGCGATCTGTCCTGCACGCACAGATTGCAAGTTCTTATCCCAATCGGTTTCGTGATCCCAATAGCCTGCCAATCCGTCCATCACGTCAGTCCCAGCTTCCCAAAGCGTGATGCCCTTCGGCCTCAAGTCCAATCCAAGTGCAGTGGCCACAATGATGTGTCCGGCTTCGTGGTAAGCGGTCTCCGGCAGATTATTCCCGATTATGAGTACTTCCTCCAAATGCATCGTCCTCCACAGAAACTCAGAATTGCGTTTGCAACTTCTTAGAACATTGTCCTACAAAATCCTGCGTCACCGGCGGTTGGCAGCACATAACGCGTTTGTCGGCGTGTGAGGAATTGGAAAATGTCCGCCCATATATGACTCAAACTCATTCCCCCCTCAAGCCAAAATTGGGCTTGGGTGGCCACCGCCTACGGTCGGCTATGTCGGCAAGCACAACTTGGGAGAATGTGCCTCAGTTTTGGAATTTTGGTTCTGCAAGGCATGTGCCTCATGCAAGGTCGTCGCTACAGCGCCCGCAACTTAACTGTCTCCAATATGGTATATTATGTCCCCAAGGAACAGTTTCGTGGTAGCAAGGGTGA